>JAHJUE010000007.1 GCA_018829205.1 Bacteroidota bacterium | reverse complement strand
TACCTAAATGATTTGAGAGTTCTAATAACCCCAATTTGTTCTTGATTATTTTTTCTTCTGTACTCATCTGACTTTCCCTTCTGTTATTTGTAATTTATTACATTTTTTACAGAAGTGTCAGATTATATCGTGACTAGCTCAGTGTAGCGGATATTTTATATACTTCCGGTTACATCTGTTATTTTACTAATTTTTGCAGTCTTTCTATTTCATCTCTTAAATTCGCGGCGCGTTCGAACTCTAGATCTTTCGCAGCGGTAAGCATTTCTTCGGTCATTTGTTCAATTAAATCTTTCTTCTGTTCGTCGGTCATATATTTTATTATAGGTTCGGCAACTTTCGCGAAACTGGCGTCGTCATTATCATATTCTTTTTTACGGAGTTCGGCAATTGATGTTGAACTTAGTATTTCTTCCCTGCTTTTATAAATTGTTTTCGGCGTAATTCCGTGTTCTTCATTATACTTTGTTTGTATAATTCTTCTGCGCGTTGTTTCATCAATAGTTTTACGCATCGATTCTGTAATTTTATCGGCGTACATAATTACAAGTCCGTCAACATTACGCGCTGTTCTGCCCGCTGTCTGCATTAACGATCTTTCGCTTCTTAAAAATCCTTCTTTATCGGCATCAATAATAGCGACAAGTGAAACTTCTGGCAGATCCAAACCTTCTCTTAATAAGTTAACGCCGACTAAAACGTCAAAATCGCCTATGCGCAAATCCCTAATAATCTCAACTCTTTCAAGAGCGTCTATATCGCTGTGTATGTAGCGCACCTTTATATCCAGCTTATCGAGATAGTCCGTTAAATCTTCGGCCATTTTTTTTGTAAGAGTGGTGACAAGAATTTTTTCGCTTTTTATTATTCTCTTTTTAATCTCACCTATTAAATTATCTATTTGACCTTTAATCGGGCGGACTTCAATTTGCGGATCAAGCAGGCCGGTCGGACGGATAATCTGCTCAACATACGAACCGCCTGATTTTTTCAGTTCATAATCTCCCGGAGTTGCGCTTACGTAGACTATCTGATTTGTAAGCTTTTCATATTCATCAAATTTAAGGGGACGGTTATCCATTGCCGAAGGGAGACGGAAACCATATTCAACAAGAGTTTCTTTTCTTGATCTGTCGCCTTTGTACATGCCTCCGATTTGCGGAACTGTTACATGAGATTCATCAATTACAAGAAGAAAATCTTTAGGGAAATAATCGAATAAACAAGCGGGTCTCGATCCGGCTGGCCTTGCGTCCATATGCCGGGAATAATTTTCAACTCCGGAGCAATAACCTATTTCGCGAATCATTTCAAGATCATAACGTGTGCGCTGCTCAAGTCTTTGGGCTTCTATATATTTTTCATCCGCCCAAAATTGTTTTAATCTTTCTTTAAGTTCTTCTTCAATAGTAATTATTGCTCTGTTTGCCTGCTCCTTTGTAGTAACAAAATATTTAGCGGGATAAATTGGAATTGATTCTACTTCTTTAATAACGTCCCCTGTAATTGAATCAATTACGGACAATCTTTCAATTTCATCCCCCCACATTTCAATTCTTACGGCTTCTTCATACTGGTATGCCGGAATAATTTCAATTACGTCGCCGCGCGCCCGGAAAGTTCCGCGTGTAAAATCAACGTCGTTTCTTACGTAATATATATCTATCAGTTTTCTTAATAATTTTTTTCTTTCTATTTCCATTCCCTTTTTTAAAAAGAGAATCTGCTTAGCGTATTGATCCGGAGCCCCGATACCGTAAATGCAGCTTACGCTTGCAATAATAATAACATCTCTTCGTCCTTCAATTAATGCGGTTGTTGCCTTTAAACGGAGTCTGTCAATTTCTTCATTTACAGAAAAATCTTTTTCAATGTATAAGTCTCTCTTTACAACATAGGCTTCGGGCTGGTAGTAATCATAATAGCTTATAAAGAACTCGACCTTGTTATTCGGAAAAAATGTTTTGAATTCGGAATACAATTGTGCGGCAAGTGTTTTATTGTGTGAGATTATTAAAGTAGGACGATTAAGGTTTGCGATCAAATTAGACATTGTGAAAGTTTTGCCGCTGCCCGTAACACCGAGCAGAACTTGATGCTTTTCACCTCGTAGAATTCCCTCTGTTAATTCTTTTATGGCGTTAGGCTGATCACCGGAAGGTTTATAATTTGAAACAAGTTCAAATTTTTCCATAAATAATTTAATTCCTTAGTTCAACGCCGTGCGCGTGAAATCCGTTACCTGATAAGTGTCCGGTTATCACTATTGATTTTGAGTCCTGTATTCCCGGCGGTAAGGTTGCTTCGGTGCTAACCTGCATTTCTTTCCCGCTTTTATCAACTACATAAAAAACAACTCCGCCGTCTCCGGTTCTCATTGCCGGTTTATCGGAGAGATATTTTACAACTATTGGCATACTTGCGTTACTGTTTGGATCAAATTTAGTGAATGACCCAAGTTCGTCTGTCGGAGCGAAGTATGAAAAATATAGCAGTAGAACAACTGCTAAAATTAGTCCGGGTAAAATTAGTTTTTGCATATTTATATAAAATTCTATTTAATTAGGAATTATATTTATTAGTTTTTTGTTCTTTCAACTTGAACGGCAGAATTCAAATATAAGAATATTTTTGGCTTTAATACAAAAACAGATGAAGAAAAGTTTCTTAATAAATAATAGGTATATTATGAAAAAGTACGTGGTGTTATTTTTACTAATTTCCGGTATTTCATTTGCGCAGGAAAAAGATACAACGCTTTACAAATGGAATCCGTCTTTAATGACCGGATTAAATGTAAGCCAAATTGCTTTCAGTAATTGGACACAAGGCGGAGAAAATTCTATAACATGGACCGCCACCGGAGATTTTGGTCTTAAGTATAAAACAGAAACTTGGTATTTTAAAAACCAGCTGAAAGCCGCTTACGGAAGAACAAAACAAGGGGGCAATGACTTTATTACCAATGATAATGAATTATTCCTTGAATCAGTTATTTCATATCATATTTTCGGCTGGCAGGTAGATCCGTATTTCAGTAATACGGTAAGAACTCAGCTGACAAAAGGTTTTGATTACAGCACAACTCCGGAAACTCAAATCGCGGACTTTTTTGATCCGGGTTATATAACACAAAGTTTGGGTTTTACATACGATAAATTGGAAAATATTCAGACCAGGCTTGGTATTGCGTTTCAGGAAGTGATTACGAGCAATTATACTAAATATTCTGATGATCCGGAAACGTTAAATGAAATTGAAAAATTTAAATTCGAAACCGGTATTGAAAGCGTAACAGACGCGAATTTTACACTTGATGAAAATTTGTTGTTAAAATCAAAACTGAGATTGTTTTCCCGTTTTGAGAGTATGGATGTATGGGATGTACGCTGGGACAATACAATCACGGCAAAGGTAAATTCTTGGCTTAATGTTAACTTTGCTTATTTGCTGATTTATCAAAAAGATCAATCCCCTACTACGCAGATGAAACAAGCTTTGCAGCTCGGCATAGTTTATACAATCCTTTAAAATTGTTAAGAATATGATTAAGATAGATTTCCTAAATTCACCGAAAATATAGTCTTCTTAATCATATTCTTAATCAAAATTGTATTCCGCACATTCTTCCGGAAATAATTAATATTTTTAGCTTATATTAGTTTCGAAATTATAAGAGAAAAAACATGCATAAAGAAATTCATAAATGGTACAGTCCTGCTTTAAACAAAGAGATGGAAATTGCGGTTTACGGTAATTACGGATACGCTTTGTTAATGTTTCCGACTGCGGCTGCCGATTTTTTAGAATATGAAAGATTTCATTTGATTGATTCCATCGCTCATCATATAAACAGCGGAAAGATAAAAGTGTTTTCTATAAACACTGTTAATAATGAAAGCTGGCTGAATAACTCAATGTATCCGCCGCATAAATCAATTAGGCACGGACAGTTTAATAATTATGTAGTTTCGGAAGTTGTGCCCTTTATTCAGAATCACTGTAAAGGTTTGGTGCCTATCGTAACAACCGGAGCGTCTGTAGGAGCTTATCATGCGGCAAATACATTTTTCCGCAGACCTGATTTGTTCAGCGGTGTAATTGCAATGAGCGGAGTTTATGATTTAAAGTATTACACCAAAGGCTATTACGATGAAAACGTATATTTTAATTCGCCGTTAGATTACCTGCCGAATACAAACGATCAGATTCAGCTTCAGCAAATGCGGAAGAGCTCAATTGTTATTGCATCGGGACAGGGCGACTATGAAGATCCAAGTTCTTCGCGTCTGCTGTCGGAAATTCTGCATTCTAAAAATGTGCCGCACTGGCTTGATTTATGGGGACATGATATGAAACATGATTGGCCGACATGGCGAGAAATGCTGCCTTATTTTATAAGTAAGATTTAGTTTTCTTAAAGTATCGGGCATTTATTACTTTACTGTATTAATCTAAAAAAATATTTTAATGGTAAGATCATTTTCATTTCTACTTTTCAATGGTTAATTTTACCTTTCACAAATTAATTTTACTTAAAATGACAATTCAAGAATTACAAAATGAAATTGTAAAAGATTTTGAAATTTTCACCGATTGGGAAGACAGGTATACTCACATAATTCAAATGGGGAAAGATCTGCCTGTTTTTCCTGAAGAATTTAAAACTGAAAAATATCTTCTGCACGGATGTCAAAGTCAGGTTTGGATAAACGCCAAACTTGAGGATGAAAAAATTATTATAAATGCCGATAGCGATTCTGCAATTGTTAAAGGATTAATAGCCTTATTAATTAAAGTTTATTCGGGTCAGCGTCCCGCAGATATTTTGGCAAATCCGCCTGAATTTTTAACAGAGATTGGAATTGATCATCATCTTTCTCCAACAAGGAAAAACGGGCTTAGTTCGATGATTAAAGAAATTCAAAGGATGGCGTTTACTTATAATATGCTGGCAAAAAAATAGAAATATTTTATTGCCGTCATTCTGAACGAAGCCACAGCAAATTGAAGAACAGCAATGTTAATATTTGTAATATCTTTAGCAAAGATTCTTCTTTACAAAACACATTACAGATATTTCTCCGATTTATATCTATTATAACAACTTTCAGTCAGCGCTTCCAATTCCGAAAAAAGTTTTTCATCATTTTTTTTAAAATTAAAACAGGATTTCCCCTGCATCCTTTTCTTTAATTCCGGAGAAATATTTTCAAGCAGTTCGGGAAACATATAAACCGCGAACAAATGATAACTTATATAATTCTTTTTTATTTCCACTCCGCCGAAATATAATGTGTCGTTTTTATAAACAAGTTTTCCGTTCGGCAAAGTCGGCGTATATAAAATATATTTTTCCAGCGTGTCGGCTTTTACAACCAGATTCTTTTCATATATTTTTAGAATTTGTTTAAGAGCGGTGAATATATTATGGAATTTATTTTCAGTCATTTTTTTACTTATGCTGTTCAATTAATTTGGCTTCGCTGCATTGACCGCATTCAAACTGAAGCGTTACGTGATTAATTCTAAACTTCTCTTTCATAAGCTTTTCTACTTTATGTAATATTTCATTGCTTTTGCTTATCATCATATCGTTAACATTAACATGAGCTTCAATATGAATATCGTTTTCACCTACCATCCATATGTGTATATGATGTATGTTCTGCACTTCTTTTATTTTTAAAACTTCGGCTTCAATCTCTTCAACCGGAATATCGGGCGCTCCTTCCATTAAAATATGTGTAGCGTCTTTAATTATAGAATAACTTTCGCGTATTATATAAATACCAATAAATATTGTTAGCAGAGGATCAATCCAATATACCTGCCAGAACGTAATTGCTAGTCCGCCTAATATTACTGCGACTGAAAAAACGGAATCACTCACCAAATGAAGGTAAGAAGATTTTATATTCATGCTCGAAACGGAATCGCGTTTTAATAATACCGCGCCGATAATATTAGGTACAAGTCCAATGACAGCAACTATCGTCATAACACTGCTGTCAATTTCCGCCGGTTCAATAAAACGAAGCGCCGATTCATAAAATAAATAAAGAGCTACAACTACCAGCACCGAAGAATTAATTACTGCAGCTAAAATTTCCGCTCTTTTTAATCCGAATGTATGCTTAGGAGAATTTTTTTTGTCCTTTAGTTTTATTGCCGTATAACTAAGAATTACGGAAACGCCGTCGCTGAAATTATGCAGCGCGTCGGATATTAATGAAAGTGAACCAGAAATTATTCCGCCGATTATCTGAACAATGGTAATTACAAAATTCATTACCATTGTAATCATTAATCTGCTTCCGGTGGAATTTATTCCGTGATGGTGATGTTCATGTCCGTGAGAATGTGACATATATCCTAACTTCTTTTTCTCAATATAATTATGAAAATCTAATAATGAAAATTCATCTAAATTATTATTGTTATCGTGATCCTAGCTATTTCATAAGTAAAAAATCTTTAATTAAATTTTAAACTCTTTATTTAGGATTATTTTGTCGGCAGATCAACGGCAATGTAATTTAATTTGTAGCAAATTTATGGTATTGACGCAATTGTTTCTCTTATTTAAATTCAAAAAGCAATAAAGAGGTTTAAATGAAAAATAGAATAATAATTTTGCTGGCAGTATTTTTATCCGTTACTTTTTTTAAGTGTGAAAATGACGATACAATTGTAAGCCCCCTGCCGGGCGGTATATATGATTTTACGAGTTTTGATGAAAATGGAGATAAACTTGTTGAAGGCGTATTCTCTGTATTATATAATGATTCCAAAACATTTAAGGGCAGTTGGGAATTTAAAGCTGTTGGGAATTTAGATAACCCGCGGCCTCAAGCGGGAACCGGAGAACTTTTAGGTGAAATTGATGAGAACGATTTGGTCGTAATAGATCTAAATCCGGGATGGAGAGACAACAACGCTTATTTAACGGGAAAATTTGAAAACGGTTCATTTAAAGGCGATTGGAGCTGGGTAGGTTTTACCGGAATTCAGGAAAAAGGGACTTTTACAGCAAAAGAAAAATAGTTTTTTATATTTGTAAAATAATTTATATTTATATCTATAATTCAGAGGATTTTATTAATATCTCCAAAAATATCAGTCTATATACCGCAGATATTGCCTAACTGCTTATCCGTTTCAAGAAAATTAATTTACGGATAAGTTCAATTCTATAAGTGCGCCCGCCGCACTCTTATAATTCATTTTAAAATATTGATTTGTATAAATTTTTATGGAGATTAAAAATTGAACAATTTAAAAACATTAGGCTGGAATTCTTTTTTTGAAAATCAATTTGAAGAATTCAGAAATTCCGGATTTATACCGGGACGAATTGCGATTGAAAATAAAAACAACTATTCAGTTTTAATTGAAAACGGAGAAGTAACTGCAGAGATTTCAGGGAAATTAATGTTTTCATCTGAATCGAATTCTGATTTACCCAAAACTGGCGACTGGGTGATTCTTTCAGTTTTTGAGAATGATAATTACGGTATAATTCATAATGTGTTGAAACGTCAATCGAAAGTATCAAGAAAAAAAACGGGTAAGGCTTACGACGAACAAGTGCTTATAACTAATGTTGATTTTATTTTTATTGTGCAGAGTTTGGACAATAATTATAATATCAACAGGCTTGAAAGATATTTAACAACTGTATATCAAAGCGGGGCAACTCCGATTGTAATTCTAAGTAAAGCTGATTTATGCAATGACGTGGAACTAAAAATTGCTGAGATACAAAAAAGCCATAGCGATGTAAAAATAATCGCGGTTAGTTCATTTGAAAATATTGGTATCGAGGAAATTAATAATAATCTTAATAGCGGGACTACTTATGCATTTCTCGGTTCATCCGGCGTAGGTAAATCTACAATAATTAATAAACTTGTGGGCGAAGAAATTCAGAAAACAACCGAAGTGCGGACAGGCGATAATAAAGGCAAGCACACAACTACAAAAAGAGAATTAATAATTCTTGAGGATAAAGGAATATTAATTGATACACCCGGAATGCGGGGACTGGAATTGTGGTCGGCAAATGAAGGAATAAATACTAACTTCGCAGAGTTTGAGGAGTTTGAAGGAAATTGCCGATTTGCCGACTGTACACATACTCACGAAACCGGATGCGCAGTAATTGAGGCAGTGAAGAATAATTTGATTGAGCAAAGCAGGTATGATAATTATTTGAAGTTGCGTAAAGAGCTTCGTTATTTGGAAACCCGCGTTAATCACAAAGTATTTTTGGAAGAAAAGAAAAAATGGAAAGAAATTCAGAAGTGGTATAGAAATAATTTTAAAGATAAAAAGAGGACCTTAAAAAAATAAATTACCGTAGTGGCTGCTCCGCAACAGCGGAGCGATCACTACAAATATCTGTTATTAATGCTGCGAATGATCCATTGAACCCATTTCATTCATTTCTTTTACAATTGCTTCAACTTTAATATCGCCGGCATGTTTGAAATGAAATGTAATTTCTTTTGTATTGCCCACATTCAAATCCTGATTTAATCTAATTAACATAACATGATAAGAGCCGGGTTTTAAAATTAAAGAAGAATTTGCGTCAATGGGCTGCGCTTCAATATGGCGCATTCCCATCATATCATCTTCCTTTTGATAAGTTTCGTGAAATTCGGTTAATTGCGCCAAATCGGAACTTACGCCGATTAAAGTATCATTAACTTCTGTATGATTCATAATCATTCCGAATAAAGCCGTTGTAGTTCCTTCTGCCGCTTGTCTTATCCAAGCATTATGAACCATCATTCCGCTCATATGCGCTGTTGATTCTTCGGGCTGTTTTACTTCATCATTCTGTTTTGCGCATCCTAATAAAATTAAAACCGCAAATAATGGTATAAGAAATTTAAATTTTGTTTTCACTTTATACTCCTTTTTTGTCTAATATCTTGTGTCTCAAATCTTAAATCTATTCTTACAAAAGCTTTTTAATATCCGCAACAACATCTTTTATATTTATTCTGCTGCCGAGATAATTTTTCCTGATGTTGCCTTCTTCGTCAATAAGAGAAATTCTATCGGTGTGAATAAAATAATAAATTGTTTCTCCCTCTTTTGTAACAGAGGAATCGCCAACCACGGCAATAACTCCTGCTTCTTTAATTAAAGAATCAATTATTGATTTTTCGCCGGTTAAAAATGCCCAGTTATTTAAATCTAAATCTCTAATTTCAGCAAAATTTTTTAATACTTCGGGCGAATCAACTTCGGGATCAAAACTAATTGAAACAAATTCTACATCATCATTAATATTTTCTTTTTTTAATTCTTCCTGAATAAGCCGCATATTATTGGTGGTTAAAGGGCAGATGTCCGGACAGTTAGTAAAAATATAACCTACAACCCCGATTTTCCCCTTAATTAAATCGGGAAATATTTGAGACTGATTATCCTGATCAATTAAATTGAAATGAGTTGGACCAAAATCTCCCTCAATCGGTAAACCGTTGCATGCGGACAAGCTTATTAAGATAACCGCAAGTAAGACAATATTTAGTTTTTTCATAATCTTAGGAATAAATTTAATTTGTCATCTGCTAACTTAACAAAATTTAAGCGAAGCATAAATAAAAAGCCGGCAAATTATTTGCCGGCTTCAGATATTCTCGAATTCTTAAATAAAATTAAGCGGAAACATTTGCTCCGAGAAGAACATTATCAATTACTTCTTTTAGGTTTTCTTTCGGCAAAGCGCCCTGCGCCATTTGCGGCTGACCGTCTTTAGGAATAAACAATAACGACGGAATACTTCTAATTCCAAAAGCGGCTGCTAATTCCTGTTCTGCTTCTGTATCAATTTTGTAAATATTAACCTTACCGGCGTATTCATCGGATAATTCTTCCAATACAGGCGCAACCATTTTACATGGCGCACACCAGTCTGCGTAAAAATCTATTAATGCCGGTAATTCACCTTCAAATTTCCATTCTTTATTAACTTCATAATTAAATACTTTAGTTAAAAAGTCTGCTTTAGTTAAATGCTGTGTCATATTTGTATCCTATATTTTTTATTTTGTTTGAAGGTAGGATGAGTTTAATTTCAAAAGGATTCAAAAAATGCTTATAAATTCCCTTAAAACACAAATTTTATATATGCAAGTTTGTCTAATATTTGTCAAAGTATATTGTAATTTATTAGAGCGTTTGTTATTTTCTTGCAAGTAAATTTAGACATATATTAGACAGTATTATAAAATGGATAGAAAGAACACATTAAAATCAGTTTCTCAAAAAACAGGGCTTTCGGCTCATGTTCTTCGGGCATGGGAAAAAAGATACGGAGTTGTTGTTCCTGAAAGAACGGAAACAAATCGAAGATTTTACACTGATAATGAAATTGAAAAATTAATACTTTTAAAAAAAGCTGTGAATGCCGGATTTTCAATCGGAAGCATTAAGGATCTCTCCGTTGAAAAACTTCAAGAACTTATATTAAGTGAAGAAAAAAAATCAATTTTTCTAAATAAAACACTGCTGCCGGAAAAATTCCAGATAAAAATAAATAACCGGATTGAAGAATTTTTTACCTCTGCCGAAAAATTTAATTCAAAAAAGCTACAGTTTTTGATCTATGAAATTGAAGATGAATTTTCGCAATCCGTAATAATTGAGGAATTTATTCTCCAAATTCTAAACATATTAGACAATAAAAGAAAATCAGTCCAAATAGAAAAAATAACAGAACAATTTATTATTAATGAACTTTCATTCTATATTGGGCAGATAATCAATAAAATACCAGAATTTGATGATTTTCCGCTTATATTGACATACTCGCCGGTGGGAGGATTTTTTCAAATTGGATCCTTAATTTCATCGGCAATTGCAAAACTTGAAAAATGGCGTGTATGCAATCTGGGTGAAAATTTAAATTCATCTGAAATTGTTTCTGCGGTAAAAATAATAAATCCCGATGTTATTTCAATTAATATGATTTATCCATATAATAATCCCGAAATAATAAAAAATGAACTTATAGCTCTAAAATCATCAATCCCGGAAAATATCAAAATACTGCTTTCCGGAAGAACAGTTTGGAATTACAGGGAAGAAGTAATTAAAATCGGCGGAATTTTTGCCGGGGATACGTTTGCTTTTCGAAAAGAACTTCAGAAAATCAAAAACTCTTTATAAATTCTATTAAGTTAATTTTTATTCTTATGTATCAAAAACGCGAAGTTTATTAAAAACCCACTAAAAAATAACGTATATTTGTAATAACAATTTTAAAGAAAATAAAATGAAAATACTTTTACCTGGACTTGAAAAACAGCTTTTATTTCTGAAAAAAAACTTAGATCTCGCCGGACTAAATATTTTGGTAATTGGCGCAGCCGGTGAAGAAATAGCAAAGCAGCTTTCACTTGAATCGGGAAAAATTACGGAAATGATAGTAGAAGATTATGATTCTCTTATTAATGCAAAATTAGTGTGCTCTAAATCCGATAATGTAAATATTAGAATTATGGATTTTGAAATAACCGATTTCGAGGATTCTGCTTTTGACCTGGTTTACGCTCAAGCTTCAATATCGGATTTTAGAAGAAATAAAATTGTTAAAGAGATTAAAAGAATTTTAAAATCCGAATCATATTTTTGTCTTGGCGAGGTGGTTAAACTTTCTGAAAATCCGCCTGTTTTTGTCGAAGAAATTTTTGAATCATCGAACTTGGACCCGATTTCTTCTGAAAAACTGACAAAATATTATTCGGGAAGAAAATTCGAAATTTTAGCTGAAGATGATTTTTCGGATACGTTTAAGGATTTTTATTCGATAAACCTGAAAAAACTGGCAAGTTCAAAAAAAGAATTAAGTGATGAAGAAAAAAGCTACTATAAAAAATTGCTGAACAGAATAAGTCACGAAAGCAACGCGTTTTTAAAATTAGGCGCCGATAAGTTTATAGGTTTTAAATCATTAATTATGAAAACAGGCATTAAAGAAGGAAAATAATTGAAAAAGGGCGATAAAATAGAATTAGATATTACCGGATACGCATACGAAGGAAAAGGAATCTCTAAAATTGATTTTGAAACCGAGGACTCGGAAAAGGATAATTTAAATAAATTTGTTGTTTTTGTTAACGGATCTTATCCAGGCGATAAGGTAAAAGCGTCTATCAAAAAAAAGAAATCGCGTTACGCCGAAGCGATAGTAGATGAAATACTTGTCCCTTCTCCCCATAGAATTGAAGCAAAATGCAATTATTTTAATTATTGCGGCGGCTGCAAGGCTCAAGATTTAAATTATGAAACCCAGCTTAAATATAAAGAAGAACAGGTGCGGGAAGTCTTTGAAAAACTGGGCGGCTTTTCCGATTTTGAATCACTCCCAATTTTTGCTTCCGAAAAAATATTCTTTTACCGGAATAAAATGGAATTTTCATTTGCCGATAAAAGATGGCTTACTCCGGATGAACTTAATAATGATAAAATAGAAAACAGAAATTTTGCGCTCGGACTCCATATTCCCAGAATATTTGATAAGGTTTTGGATATTGAAGAATGCTGGCTGCAGTCAGAGGCAAGCAATAAAATATTAAATTTTACTCGGGAATTCTTCAGAAAAAGAGATGTATCAATTTATTCAACAAAAACTCATGAAGGATTTTTAAGAAATTTAATAATAAAAACCGCTCATCATACAAATGATTTGATGGTAAATTTGGTAACTTCATCCGAAAATGAAGAATTATTAAAAGAATTTTCGGACCAGATAATTGCCCAAATTCCAGAAATCACAACCGTAATTAATAACGTTAACCTTAAAAAATCTCAAACAGCAATCGGCGATTTTGAAAAAGTATATTTTGGAGAAGGTTTTATTTTTGATGTAATTGGCGGCTTTAAATTTAGAATAAGCGCAAATTCGTTTTTTCAGACGAATACTCTGCAGGCCGAAAATCTTTATGAAACAGCTAAAGAGTTCGCAGATCTAAAAGGAGACGAAATAATTTATGATTTATATTCTGGAGCCGGCACAATTTCAATTTTTGTGTCCAAAAACGCAAAAATGGTTTTCGGATTTGAATCTGTAGATCCCGCAGTAGCAGACGCGAAAGTAAACGCTGAAATTAATAATATCAAAAATGTACGCTTTTTTACGGCAAATTTAGACAAATCATTCCTTTCAATAATAAAAGAAAAAAATACGCCGAAACCGGATTTAATAATTGCCGATCCGCCGCGAAGCGGGATGAATCCCAAAACTGTATCGGATATACTAACCTTAAAACCTAAAAAAATAGTTTATGTTAGCTGCAATCCTTCTACACAGGCTCGTGATATTAAAGTATTAATTGAAAACGGTTATAAACTAATTAAATCCCGTGCCGTGGATATGTTTCCTCATACATATCATATTGAAAATGTAGCTTTGCTTGAAATTATTTAGTTTCTTTTGAGGGAAAAAATTAAAATCGAATACGCAAATATTTTTCACATATAAGTCCTTGACTAATTGTAATATAACTTATCGATTTTAGGTTGTATTTTATGTCTTTTGCCTACCTCAAAGTAAAAATAAGAATGCCTCAAAAAAAACGGATTATCATTTTGAAACACTTCATTATTTTTGAAAAAATCCGATAATAGCTCAAATTAAAATAAAAACTCAATTTTCGTTTATGGCATTTTTTTTGCGTTAATCTTATCAGTTAAATTTTAATAACAATAAACAGGAGCATCAATTGAAAAGAAGAATACCAGCTATGATTAAAGTTTTAGCAACTTTGTCATTTCTTTTACTTTTCTCTAATAATGTATATTCTACTGATCCGGATAGTGCGAGTATAGGAAGTGAAAACGGACAATCAGTTCTTTTCCAAAATTATAGTGTTAACGGTACTAATAACACTCAAGGAACTAATATTGCCAGAGTAACAGGAAAGGATAAAGGAGTAAATGGAGTAAAATTTACCAATCCTTATAACAATAACCAGTTAAATGTATATGCAGGAACATTTAAAGGTACTCTTGACGGCAGCAGTGCAAAATTCTACTGCATCGATATTTCACATTTTATAGCATATTATTCAAGTACAAATCCTCACGAGTATACAGATGACGGCTCCACTTCAGATGAAATTACATATATTTTAAATAATTACTACCCCGCTGCAAACGGCCCGGGAAATCTTAGTGATGATACAAAAGAAGCCGCGGCTGTTCAGATGGCTATTTGGCATTTTGCTGACGGTGTAAACGTAAATACTATTATTGACAATAGTACCGTTAAAAACAGAGCGTTGGCTATTATTAATGCTGCAAACGGACAATCAGGAAATATGGCTTCACTGCCTAATATTACCGTAAATCCTGCTATTCAATTTCTTCAAATTGGCCAAAACGGCGCATTTACAGTAATGGTTGTTGATCAGGATAATAATCCGTTAAGCGGAATAAATCTAAATTTATCAGCTTCTTCAGGTTCTTTGAGCCAATCTACAGCGTCAACAGGTGCAAACGGATCTACCGGTTCAATTATTATCACACAAGGAAACAGCAACAACGCAGAAATTACAGTTACTACTACTGCGACTATTCCTCAAGGAACAAAATATGTTCATACAATCGAACCGAATCAATATCAAAAATTAGTTTTAGCTACGCCTACTAGTGTTACAAGAACAGGACAGGGCATGGTAAATTGGTATCTGCAAGGCGGAGAATGCGATTTAAGCGGATATCTTACATATACTCAAGGCGGATGGGGAAGCCCTTCAAATTCAACTCCGGGTACAATAAGAGACACTTATTTTGATGATGTTTTTCCTTCAGGTTTAATTGTAGGTAACGGATTTACCTTAACTTTAACATCAGCAAGCGCAGTTAAAAGTTTCTTGCCCCAGGGATCAACTGCTCAGGCGTTAACTCAAAATTATGTTGATCCGGGATCGGGAAATATTTCTGTTTTTGCCGGACAAGTTGTAGCGCTAGCGCTAAACGTATATTTTGATCAAGCTGGAAAAACAGGCGCAAACTCAACAGATCTTGGAAATTTAGTTATTGAATCAGGTCCCTTTGCAGGTAAATCTGTTTTTGAATTATTAGAGATTGCCGAAACAGCGCTTGGCGGCGGAAACACAGGTTTTAGTCTTAGCCAAATTAATGATGCAGCAACAGCTGTAAACGAAAACTTTGATAACGGAAATACAAACGAAGGATACCTAACTTGCCAAGTTCAATTGGAAAAAGTTTCCCCGATTTTAGAATGTGTAATAAATAACGGTAATGGTACCTATACAGCACATTTTGGTTATAATAATCCGAACAGTGTTTCGGTTGAAATACCAATTGGTAATGATAATAAATTTACTGGAACCGGAAATCAGAATGAAGGTCAACCAACTACATTCGAACCGGGCAGAACTCCTTATTTCCCAAATTCAGCGTTTACAGTTACATGGGACGGAAGTTCAAATCTTGTTTGGACATTAAACGGAAAAACATCAACCGCTTCGACAAATTCCGCTCCTTGTTCTGAACATATATTCTTTGAGAAGAAATGGTTAGATGAAAACGGTAATTTAATGAACTCTTTGCCGGATAATTTACCAAGCAACTATTATGTTTTAGCAACAAGCGATTTAGGAACAGCAACCGGTACATATAATAACGGTACATTAGAATTTTCATATCAGAATAACAATACAAACGATAATAACGGCTTATGGGTTCCTATAAACGGACAATATACAGTTGAAGAATATAATCTTCCTGCCGGTTTTGCTCCAATATTCGGTATTGGTACATTCACTGCTGAATTGCCTGGCGGATATGCCGTAAATCCTTACAACGGTTTTGAAAAATACGCCCTACATACAATTAAAAACAAAAAAAGTGATGAAGAAGTCTGTGTAACAGATTGGACCGGTTCATTCGGACCTGATTCTGCAATCTGCTTTTATGAACCGCAGTGGATTACAATTACGGGTTCAGTACAATTAACACCTAATCCAAGTATAGCTAAATTACAGACGACTTGGAGAATTGTGCATCCTGATGATAATGAAACGGATAATTCAACACATTATGCATCAGTATGGATTACAGGAGATACAACATTTACAATTACTGCATGGTGGCCGGGAATTAAATCTACAGATACAGTAGTGGAATTACATTTCGGCGCAAATATACTTGATTGCGACGGTAATCCAATCCACAACGGAATTGGAAGAGATTTATACTGGTACCCTTGGGTATGTAATCCTCCTGTTGACGATGAAGCGGATTTAAGCCTGGTTAAAACTGTTGATAATGAAAATCCGGATGACGGAGAAACAGTTAATTTTACAATCGCAGTCACCAACAACGGTCCAAAAGACGCGACAGGTGTTGTAGTATCGGATTTATTACCTGAAGGTTTGGATTATACTTCATACTCAACTACTCACGGTACTTATAATCAAGCTTCCGGATTATGGGAAATAGGAGATTTAAATAACGGTGAAGTTGCCGAATTACATATCTCTGCTATAGTTGATATTTCGGAAATAAGCGTAAGCACTTTGGATTTAGGTCCTGCAAAGGGATATAATGTTTTCGTATTAAAAGATATGAGCGCTCCGTCTTCAGATACCGAAGGTAAATTAGCTGTCGGCAGAAATGCTAATCTTGCTTTCTATAGTGTCGGCGATAAATTGCCAAATTCAAACGGCGCTGAAGATGTTCTAATCGTAAACAAAAACCTAACATTTACAAGCGGTGCGGTTTACAGCGGTAACATTGTTTACGGCAACTCTACAAATTTACCGATTGATGCGGTTAGTATTAATAACGGAACTTTAAGAAAAGATAATCCAATTGACTTTGCAGCCGCAAGCAATTATTTGATAAATCTTTCTACACAATTAAAAAGCTACACTACAAACGGAACCACTACATACCAGTGGAGTGAATTAAAATTAGACGGCAACGATCCTTTCCTTAATGTATTTAAAGTTGAAGCAGCAGATTTAGCGGATGCTACAAACTTTGTAATTAACGTTCCTAACGGATCTGTTGTGATTGTTAATATAAAAGGTACAACCGTAGATGATTGGAGCGGTGGATTAGTTGTTAACGGTACAGACAGAGCGAATGTATTGTTTAATTTCTACAACGCTACAAGTCTTAAAATCTCTAACATTGCTGTTGAAGGTTCAATCTTAGCGCCTAAAGCAAATGTTAATTTTGTTGACGGTCAGCAGAATGGTCAAATGATAGCTAAATTCTTAGAAGGCAAAGCTCAGTTTAACAATACTCAGTTTTTAGGTAATATTCCTGTAGATACTACAATTGTAAACTTCGCGGAAATTACTGCTTCTGATTTGCTTGATCCTGACTCAACACCGAACAACGGCAGCTTAGAAGAAGACGATTTCGGAACAGCGTCATTACATATTACTCAGGCCGAGTTAAATAATACTAACGGAAATACAGGTACAGGCAATAACAATCCTACTCAAAACTGGAATCAGGTTGGTTCGTTCTTGCCTGGTGAAATTGTTGCATCATTATCTAACGATATAAACGGTAACATTTTAGCCGGTACATGGGGCGGAAAACTTTACCGTTCTGAAGATGACGGCGCAAATTGGATTCAAATTAATACAGGCATGAACGTCGGATTTATCTGGGCAATTCAAAGAAATTCAACCGGCGACATATTTGTAGCTACCGAACAAGGTGTTTTTATATCGACAGATAACGGTGGAAACTGGAATTTATCCGGAATTAACGGAATTGATGTTAGAGCCTTAGCAATAGATAATAATGATCATATTTATGCCGGAACATGGGGATTGGGTATTTACAAATCATCAGACAACGGAGCTACATGGAGCGCAGCTGGATTAGAAAACTACGCGGTTAATTCAATAGTTGTTGACTCAAATAATGATGTTTATGCCGCGACTTTCGGATTCGGTATTTTCAAGTCGGATAATGCAGGTTCTACATGGTCACCGTTAAACAACGGTTACGCGCACATTTGGGCTTTGGGAATAACATCACAGGATGTAATATATGCAGGTACCTACGGCGACGGAGTTTATTCCTCATCTGATTTCGGTGATACATGGCAGAAAGCAGCAAACGGTCTTCCAGTACAGTATGTATATTCAATTACCGTAGATGCCGGTGACAACGTATACATTAGTTCATGGGCTAATGGGGTTTATTCAACATCAAATAACGGTTTGAGCTGGAATTCCTTCGGTATGGCTGGTTACGGGGTAAGCTCATTGATGGTGAACCCGGCATCTACAACTTTATATGCAGGAACTAGCGACGGCGCAATATTTAAAGTGCAGCCCGGTGAAATTACATCTGCGAATGAAATAAACGGATTACCTACTGAATTTAACTTAAGCCAGAACTATCCGAATCCGTTTAATCCTTCAACAATGATTGAATTCAGCATTAAAAATTCAGGCAATTACTCAATTAAAATATTTAACGTGTTGGGTGAACAAGTCGCAAATCTTGCCAGCAAAGAGTACGCGCCTGGTAATTATAAAGTATCTTTTGACGCAAGCGTTTTATCTTCCGGAATGTATATTTATCAATTAAGCGGAAATAACGTAAATATCTCAAAGAAAATGATCTTAATGAAGTAATAATTCAAATCTTGGAGGTTTGAAAAACCTCCAAGATTATATTGTACCTTTTAAATACTGATTTTCATTACGAGACACTAAAGTACAGAAAGTTCTTAAAAAGATTGAAAAAACGAAGAAATTCTTTTGGCACACTGATTGTAACTATATATATAAAGTGAAACTAAGAGAAAGGATGCAATAAAGTAATTTTATAAAGTTTTCTAATAGGCGGCAAAAATTTATCACGTGGACTGGCTGGGCTGCGGATATCTTGAGCCGCCTTCTTCGCTTTAAATAGCAGGCTTACCCAAAACAATTCATTTATTATTTTATAGAAGCTCCTTAAAGCATATTAATATAATGTTTTAGAAAAATATTGTTTATTAGTATGTATTTATTTAATTTTGTATTCTTTGCAATAATTAGAAACGTAGGAAAAATAAAATGAAAAGAACTTATCAACCAAGTAATAGAAAAAGAAAAAACAAACACGGCTTTAGAGCTAGAATGGCTACTAAAAACGGTAGAAGAGTTTTAGCTTCAAGAAGAGCAAAAGGCAGAAAAAAATTAACAGTTAGCGACGAATATTAAAATTGAAACAATTTGGTCTTTCAAAAAAAGAAAGAATCAAAAGCAAAACAGAATTTAGCTTAGTCTATACAAAAGGTTCGATTTTATTTTCAAGCGGCAAAAAACTAAAAGCTAATTATTACTCTATTTTTTCTGCTGATAATCCTGGCTTTAAGGTTGCTTTTGGAGTTCATAAAAAATCTGGAAACGCAGTCTGGAGAAACAGAATTAAACGTTTGCTGAGGACAGCGGTTAGGTTAAATAAAAAAAACCTTTCAAATGTTTGCGTGTCCCAAAACAAAATTTTATTTCTTGTAATTTCTCCATACGGGATAAACCAAAAAAAAAATAAAACGGTTTCCCTTTTTGACTTGCAGGCCGATGTAATTGAGTTGATGAACAAGATTTGCACAAATCTTTAATTCTAAAATGAACCTTGTTAAGACAGAGTTATTAATCTAATTTTACATACCGTTTTAATCCCATCAATTAATATAAAATTTTATGTTAATTTTAGGGTTGAAACGGTTTCTTTTTAATTATTTAGATAATTTTTTTTCGGATGAATAAGAATGGATAAACAAACAACCGCAGCCTTTATTTTAATTGGAATAATTTTAGTCGTATGGCTTTATATAAATGCCCCCGAACCTCAGCCTCAATTGCCTCAAAGCGTTAATGATTCAACCATGGTAAATAAAGAATCCGATAAACCCGCCGATACAGTTATTGATAAAAGCGGTGAAAACAGATTTAGTGAAACCGAAAATGCTTCGGACTCATTGTTCTCATCTTCGGAAGAAGAAAATGTTATTACAATTGAAACCGACCTTGTTAAACTTGAACTTACTTCTAAAGGCGGAAGAATAAGAAAATATTATCTGAAAGAATTTGAAACATGGTACCACAGGAAATTCGACGAATCTGATTTTTATAATACTCATGTTCAGCTTGTAAACGGTAAAGGCGATTTAAACGTTGTGTTTGTAACAAAAGACGGCAAACTTGTTAATACTGCAAATGTTGATTTTAAAACTGAGGCCGATAATTTTTATTATAAAATTTCGGGCGATGAAACTGTTTCTTTAAGTTATGAATTTGCTCTTGCCGAAAATCAAAAAGTAAAAAAGACATTTACGTTTCACGGAAATAATTACGCCAGCGATGTTGATGTTGAGTTGGTTAATCTTAATAATATAATAAGCAGCTACAGATATGATTTAGTTTGGTCAAACGGAATAAATTTTGTTGAAGAAATATCTACCGACGAAGCTACATATTCGAACGCAAGCGCCTATACAGGCGAAGAACAGGTTATTATTGACGCAGCAGACGACGGTGAAATTGAGAAAAAAGATTTTAACGGAAAGGTTGACTGGGTAGGTGTAAGAAATAAATATTTCGCGGTAATTATATCACCAGAAAACCCTTCCGAAGACGGAGGCGCATATATTGAAGGTTATAAAAAACCCAGCGCCAAATTGGGAATAAGAGAATATTATAGCACAAGTTTGAAAATTCCTTTTGAAGATAAAAATTATCAGAAGAATTCCTTCAACCTATATATTGGCCCAATTGAATATGATTTGTTAAAATCATATGAAAGAAACTATGAGGCGTTATTTGATTTCGGAAGTTTCTTCGGTTTAAAATTTATAATAAGACCAATTTCCGAATACATTTTACTTCCACTTTTCATTTTCCTCCACTCATTTATTCCGAATTACGGTTTGGTAATAATTGTGTTTTCAATAATTATTAAGTTCGCGCTTTATCCGCTTACAAAACAAAGCATGAAATCAATGAAGAAAATGCAGCTTCTTCAGCCCAAGATAAAAGAATTAAAAGAACAATTTAAAGACGACGCCCAAAAGGTTCAAAAAGAAACAATGAAGCTTTATTCCACCTACGGTGTAAATCCCGCAGGAGGATGCCTTCCAATGCTTTTACAGATGCCTATACTTATTGCGCTCTGGAGTTTGTTTAACGTAACAATTGAAATACGTCATGAACCGTTTTTGTGGTGGATTACTAATTTGTCTTCACCCGATGTTCTGTTTAGGCTTCCTTTCAAAATTCCTATTTTAGGGCTTGATGTTATTACAGGATTGGCGCCATTGCTTGGTATAACTATGTTTATACAGCAGAAAATGACTGTAAAAGATCCTAGTCAGAAAGCTCTTGTATATATAATGCCTATTATGTTTACAGCTATGTTTATGGGATTCCCTTCCGGCTTAAATCTTTATTATTTTATGTTCAACCTGCTTTCAATAATTCAGCAGCAATATATTAACAAAAAGAAGGACGGCACGGAGCTTGTCCCAATTCCGCAATCGCAGAGAAAAAAAGGCGGATTTATGCAGCGTATGATGGATGCGGCTGAACAACAGAAAAAAACTCAGCAGAGCGGTTCAAAAAATAAAAGAAAATTTTAATTCACTTTTGATTATTCATTCCCGCAATTGCGGGAATGGTTTTCTATAAAATGCATAAATCAAAAAAAATATTTTTTCTATTTATTTTATTTACTGTTATAAATCTCTTCGGACAGGATACTACCTATTTAAAATTAAATTTAATTGATAAACCTCTTCCATTCGGGTTATCCGAAAAAATTCCATTTGATTATCCTAATGTTGCCGTTGTACTAAGCGGAGGCGGCTCAAAAGGAATTGCCCAGCTGGGAATTCTTAAATCTCTGGAAGAAAATAACATTCGATTTGAATATCTTGTTGGAACAAGCATGGGAAGCATTATCGGAGGACTTTATTCCTCTGGATATTCAATTCACCAAATAGATTCAATTTTTCATTCAGCAAACTGGAATGACTTTTTTTCATTAGAAACTACCGACAGAAGAGAACTATTTATTGAGCAAAAAATTACGGAAGACAAAGCAATTTTCGCGCTGCGTCTCGACGGATTCACACCAGTTATTCCGAATTCTATAAATACGGGACAGAAGGTTTCTAACTTTTTAAATCTAATAACAATTAACGCTCCGATACGCCCGAAAAATAATTTTAACGATTTGTTGTATAAATACAGAGCTGTAAGCACTGATTTAGTTTCCGGCGCAACTATTGTTATTGGAGACGGATCCTTAAGCAGGGCAATGCGGGCAAGTTCAAGCGTTTCTTTTCTGCTGCCCCCGGTTGAATCGGATTCTCTTATTTTGGTTGACGGCGGACTTACGGCGAATATGCCTGTTAATATCGCGATAGAATTAGGAAGCGAGTTTACTATTGCCGGCAATACTACAAGCGGACTCAGGAATAAGAACGAGTTAAATTACCCATGGGAAATTGCCGATCAGCTAGTAAGCATACCAATGAAAATTATAAACGAAAGGCAAATTGAAAATGCAGATATTATTATTCAACCGGAAATAAAAGATATAAACGGTGCTGACTTTTCTAAAATAGACGAAATCATTAAACGAGGTTATAACGCAGCGCAAAATCAAATCGACTATATTAAAAATTCCTTAAACAATTTGTTCAAAAATAAAATTACGGATAAGGAAATATATTTTAACTCTATTGAACCGTATAATAAAAATAGTAACATTGAAAATAATATTGCCCAAAGTTTTAAAACAGCTGATTCTATAAGTAATCGTGATATTCTATTTGAACTTTATCAACTGTATGATAAGGGAATATATAAAAATTTGTCAGCAGAAATTATTAGCGCTGATAATAAACATTTCATAAATATTTTCGAAGAGTTAAGTCCCTTAATTAATAAAGTCGAATTATACGGCGTTACTCTTTTTAATGAAGACAGTCTGCAATATCTATTTAAAACTTTAATCGGCCGGCCGTTTAACGGAAGAATATTATCTGAAAAGTTTATTGAACTGATAGGTGTTTATAAGAAAAACGGTTATTCTTTAGCTGAAATTAATGACTACAGTTTTGATGAAAAAAACGGGACTCTTTTTATAAATATTCTCGAAGGCAAAATTTCAGATATAATTGTAAGCGGAAATGCAAAAACAAATCCCACAGTTATAACAAGAGAATTTGATTTTGCTAAAGATGAATTATACCAATACTCCAAAATTGAAGAAGCACTAAATAATCTAAGAGCATTAAATCTTTTCGAAAGTATTGAGTTAAATGTAATTAAGGATACAACAGAAAATATTTTATTGGTAAAAATTAAAGAAAAAGCTTCCTCACTTATGCGTTTGGGAATTAGACTTGACAACGAATACTTTACTCAAATTTCTTTTGATATAAGAGATGAAAATTTTTACGGAACCGGGACTGAATTAGGTGCGATTATAAGCGGGGGAGCTAGGAACAGATCAGTTATTTTCGAACATAAATCCAACAGGACATTTGATACATACCTCACTTATAAACTAAGAGGTTTTTACGATTTTATTGACATTAACCTGTATAAAGATGATTCGACAAATAACCATAATAGATTCAGCAGATCGAAGGAAGGCGAATACCGACAGTTAAAATACGGCGGATCATTTGCGCTTGGAGCGCAGGTAAAGAAATTAGGAAACCTAATTGTTGAAGGAAAATTTCAGCGCGACGAAATTAAAAATATTACTAACAACATTCTAAATCCTTACAAAGCAAACATCGCATCTATAAAAATAGGGCTTTCAATTGATTCTCAAAATAAGTATCCCTACCCTACAAGCGGAGTTGTTGTTAACGGATACTATGAAACCGCGCAGAAAGTATTCGGAAGCGATGTAGCTTTCACAAAATTTTTCGCTGATTATAAAAGTTATTTTTCTTTGAATTCAAAGCATACGATTAGTACTCAAGCAACAATTGGATTTGCCGACGAAACATTACCTTTAAGTCAGCAGTTTTCATTTGGCGGACAGAATAATTTTTTCGGCTACAGAGAAAATGATTTTAGAGGCAGACAAATATTTAAAGCTGCGTTAGAATATAGATATGATTTGCCGCACAAAATATTTTTTGATTCTTACTTTAAAATTAGATACGATCTTGGATCAATATGGACTCAAACGGAACAGATAAAATTTAAGAATTTACGGCATGCCTTAGGTGCAACTATTTCTTTGGATACACCAATCGGTCCGGCGGATTTTTCGATCGGTAAAAGTTTTTTATTTCAGAATCCTTTAAAAAATAATTCAATCAGCTGGGGTCAAACATTCTTTTATTTTACGATTGGATATTATTATTAATTTTCCTGTTTGGAAAATTTTTCGGCCAGTTTGAAATAATATTCGGACTGTTCTACTTTGCCTATCTTTTTATAAATATCGGACAGCGAATAATAAACCCTGCTTTTATTCTTAATAGATAATAAGCCAAGATCAATTATATTTAATATTTTTTTATTGATTGGAATGTTCATATCAGTTTCGTACAAATTCAGGACTTTTAAAAGCGGTTCGCAGTTCTCGGGGTTATTATAAAAGGCTCTTTCAAAATATGCTATTGAACTTTCTCTGCATCCGTATTCAAACATTCTAGTGCTTAATACCTTTGCCGTCCACATACAGATATCGTATTCTTTATCTTTTAATTCCTTGCACAATTTATCCGAATACATTAATACTTCATCTTTTGACAAAACGGGATTGCCGAGCAATATTTTATATAATTCTAAATCTTTTATTTTTTCCGCAACTGCGGTTTGAAATGCGTCAAATAGTTCTCCCGAATCATTTGAGTTTCTGAATACCGATTCGACATATTTGGATGTATAATCGTTCAACTATTTATTGCTCATATTAAATTAAGGAAATAATATAGTATTAATAAAATTATGTTTATTAAAAAACGGGATGTCATTTTGAAATTCTATAGTTTTATTTTTATCCCATTGTTTTTCTTTTGATAAAATGTAACTATGCTTACCGAGAAACGCAATACGCCTGTCTTTTAATTCACCGCCGTTACCAAAAACAAAAAATACAATTAGAATTGGAATATGAAATTTTTCACTCCATTCAAGATAAGCGCTAACTGCCCTTTCATTTACAAGCCACTTTGAATTTCTTTTACCTTTCCAATCCAGTAATGCCTTTTTATTCTTATAATTAATTATTAAATCAGGTTTGTCCCCCCCTTTTTCCCATACCTTTTCAAAACGTTTATCGCTTCCGAATTCTTTAAAACTTATTCCCCATTGAGTTAATAAATTTTTTCCGTGAAATTCCGCCGCATCGTGCAGCTTATAATTACTTCTAAAATCTTCTGTTGATTTGGAGGGAGTAAAATCAAGTTCTTTCATAAATTAAATCTTCGGTTTTACCTATGCTCATTATTTAACCGTGTTAGAATTCATTTACTTAAATCATTTTTAAACTCTTTAAAAAATAAACAGCTACAAAATTCCTAATAAAAATAAATTAATCATACCCATTTTCATAGAGGAAATTTTAGGCTCTAAAATTAATATCTAGAAAACTTTAAATTTTAGTGTTGAACAATAGTACACCCATAATTGCAAAATATAAACATCAAGCAAAACAGATAAATAAATTTAATTCCGTTAGTCAGACTTATTAAGCAAATTATTTTGTACTAACAAAAGCTAAAAAAACAGGTTTATTCACTTTTATATATGGTTTATAAATAAAATCAATAATAAATGATTTTTTTTTGGCGCCCGCATTGCTTATTTTTAGCCTTTCAAATTAATTCTTTTTATTAATAATTAACTGTGAATCTATAATGCGAGTAAGTAAAAGTTTTATCCCTACATTAAAAGAAGTCCCGGCCGATGCTGTAATCCCAAGTCATATTTTAATGATTAGGGCCGGATTAATTAGACAGTTATCTGCCGGAATTTATTCAATGCTTCCGCTGGGTTATAAGGTTGTAAGAAAAATATCGGAAATTATCCGTGAAGAAATGAACGCGATCGGCGGACAAGAGTTTCATCTTCCGGCGCTTAACCCTAAAGAAATTTGGGAAGCGACCAACCGCGTTGAAGCATTCGGCGATACATTATTCCACGTAAAAAACAGAGAGTATGTGCTTGCGCCTACTCATGAAGAAATTATTGCTTTCCATGCAAAAGGGAATGTAACTTCTTACAAAGATTTGCCTCAGATTTGGTACCAGATACAGACTAAATTTAGAAATGAAGCGCGCCCCAGAAGCGGCGTTATAAGAGGCCGGCAATTTTTAATGAAGGACGCATATACTTTAGATGCAACATTGGAAGGACTTGACGAAGGTTATGCTAAACATGATATGGCATACAGAAAAATTTTCGACCGCTGTAAATTAAATTATTTTGTTGTCGGCGCTTCAAGCGGGGCAATGGGCGGAAGCAAATCAGAAGAGTTTATGGTAAAATCAGAAGCCGGCGAAGATAATATTGCGTACTGCCGTGAAACAGGATATGCGGCTAATGTTGAGGTTGCGCAGTCACTTGTTGACGCTGCAAAACGCCATGCCGATAGCAAGAAAATATTTGAAATCAGTACTCCTAACGTTAAATCAATTGACCAGCTCTGCGAATTTTTAAATATTGATGAAACTGAAACCGCGAAATCAAGAGTATATTTTCATGACGAAAAACCTGTTCTTGTTTTAATGCTTGGCAATGAAGAAGTAAACGAAGCAAAACTTCAGGGTATATTAGGCGGGCAGGTTCGTCCGGCGCACGAAGAAGAATTAAAAGAAATATCCGGAGCCGATGCCGGATCAATAGGACCAATTGGATTTAAACATAAAATTATTGCCGATCTTCGTTTAAAAGACGCAAATAATCTTTACAGCGGCGCAAATAAAAATGATTTTCATATCGGAGGCATAGATCTGAAACGCGATGTGCCTGAACTTGAATACGCCGATTTACGTTTTGTCAAAAGCGGAGAGAAAACGATTGACGGAAAAGGAACTCTTGAAGTATTTAAAGCAATTGAACTCGGGCATATTTTTAAATTGGGTACAAAATACAGCGAAGCACTAGGCGTAAACTTCCTTGATGAAAACGGGAAAGAAAATCCTATAATTATGGGAAGTTACGGAATAGGCGTTGAAAGAGTGTTTGCATGTTATATTGAACAGAATAATGATGAGAAAGGAATTATTTGGAATCCTAATCTAGCGCCGTTTCATGTACAGTTGATCGGTCTGAATATGAAAAAAGAAGCTGTTGTGGAAACATGTGAAAAAATTTATAAAGATTTAACCGGGCAAGGTATTGAGGTTCTATTCGACGATAGAATTGATTCCTCGGCCGGATTTAAATTTAATGATGCCGATCTATTAGGTATGCCTATCCAAGTTGTTGTAGGCGAAAGAAACTTAAAAGAAAACGCTGTGGAAATTAAAGTGCGGAGAACCGACGTAAGGGAAATGATTAGTTTAGATATTTTGACTGAAAAGGTAAAAGAACTGTTAAGTAGACTAAATGAATAATAAATTATACTTGGTTTCAACGCCGATTGGGAATTATGACGATATAACTTTACGCGCATTAAAAATTCTTAAATCGGTTGATTTTGTTATATGCGAGGAGTATAAACAAGCTAGGCGTCTTTTTTCGCATTTTGAAATTGAAAAAGAATTAGTTGATCTTAATGAACATAACGAAAAAGAAACAGCTCAGGAAGTTGCCCGTAAAATATTAGAGGGTAAATCGGCTGCCCTTATTTCTGATTGCGGCACACCACTTTTCTCGGACCCGGGGCATTTACTTGTAGACTATTGTATTTCATTTCAAATCCCAATTGTGCCTGTACCGGGAGCTAATTCATTATTGCCTGCCTTGATAGGAAGCGGTTTGGATTTTGAGAAATTCTATCATTACGGTTGGCTTTCTCCCAAAAAAGAAGAACGGAAAAAAGAACTTTTCGATCTCAAAAAAATAAAAGAAATAATTGTTGTGATGGAAACCCCCTACCGGGCTAAAGCGCTGCTCGCCGATATCTCAAAAATTTTCGGACCTAAACAGCAGATTGTTTTAGCTTACAAACTTACAATGCCCGAAGAAAAATATTTCCGGGGGACCGCTTCAGAAACACTGAAAATTTTTGAAAAAGAAAATTTGAAAGGTGAGTTTGTACTGTTGATTAATAACAAGTA
The DNA here is from genome assembly GCA_018829205.1 of Bacteroidota bacterium. Taxonomy (GTDB): domain Bacteria; phylum Bacteroidota; class Ignavibacteria; order Ignavibacteriales; family Melioribacteraceae; genus JAHJUE01. The sequence goes on along the minus strand of JAHJUE010000007.1, from coordinate 213,708 downwards.
GTTTTATTACACTTACGGAATAGAACGCTGATTATCATGATTTTTATGATCTTAATAAATCATAATAAATCATAATAAATCTGCGTTCCATTAATAAATTTATTTTTTCCTCAATTATTGCTAAATTGGAACTAAAATTAGAAAGTTCGGTTTTATATATAAAATTGAACGGAGGAGAATATGTTAATAGTACAGGATGTTGATTTAACCCCTAATCCGCAGGCGTTAAAGTTTGTAATGAGTGAAAAACTCTTAACAAAAGAGACGAGGAATTTCCCGACGAAAGAATCGGCCGAAGATGATCCTCTTGCAAAGGGTGTTTTTGAAATAGAAGGTGTTGTTTCCGTTTTTTATATGGATAGGTTCATTACTATTGAAAAGAAACCAGAAACAGGATGGGGAGTTATTCAAAAAGGTTTTGTTGAATTTATTAAAGGATTTGATATAAAAACAGTTCCGCCCGAACAAGAGATTGAAGGCGCGACAATTGAAGAGACGGAATTGTTAAAACAGATAAATCAAGTTTTAGATCAGAGGGTGCGCCCTGCGCTTGCCGGTGACGGCGGCGGACTTGAACTTGTTGAGTTGAACGGGTTCACGTTAAGTATAAGGTATCAAGGCGCATGCGGAAGCTGCCCCAGCTCAATTCGCGGAACACTTGTTGCAATTGAGAATTTATTGAAACGCGAAGTTAATCCTTCAATTGAAGTTGTTTCTGCTTAAAATTAAAATTGCAGCACAAATAACTTATTTGTGCTGCAATTTCTTCATTTACGCTGCCCCGTATTCCTGAAGTTCTTCTTCTTCTTTTTTAATGGGATTTTTTAACAGACTATTATTATAAAATAATTCTTCAAGTTCATCCTCAAAGAAAAATCTTTCTTCACCGAATGCAGGCTCCAATTCATTTAACCAAATAGCTTTTGTATCATACTTTGCGAAGAAAGGTCTTTTTACCCAGTCCGCATTGCGTCCCTGCAAAAAGTTTAAAACGAAAACTTTTTCGCCGTTTATTTCTGCGATACCTTCAATAGCAACCTTTCCGGGGGCCGCCGACATTGAAGGGCCGCGCACAGTTCTATTTAAACCGGAGACTTGTATATATGCATTTCTATAAATTTCGAGCGCTTCGGCAAGAGGGGTGGCAAAATAATGTTTTGAACCGGTGTTTCTTTCAACAAAAAAGTAATATGGTATTATACCCATATTTACCTGCGTACGCCACATTTGCGCCCAAACGTCGGAGCTGTCGTTAACATTTTTTACAAGCGGCGACTGCGAACGTATTTCCGCGCCGGTATCTCTTACTCTTTTTACAGCTTCTTTGGCTATATCAGTTGAAAGTTCAATCCAATGATTATAATGAGCCATAATTGCCAAATGTTTGCCGGAACTAATTATTTTTTCAAACAATTTTAAAACCCCGTCGGCATCTTTATCTGTTACGTATTTATATGGCCAATAGGCAAGTGATTTTGTACCGATTCTAATATTTTTAATATGATCAAACTCAGGCTCAAGTAATGGCTCTATATATAATTTTAGTTTCTGCAGCGACATTACCATCGGGTCGCCGCCCGTAATTAAGATGTCTGTTACTTCTTTATGTTCTTTTAAATATTTCTGAAACTGGTTTGATTCATCGGTGGCAAACTTTAAATCGTTCATTCCAACAAATTGAGCCCACCTAAAACAGAATGTGCAGTATGCGTGACATGTTTGTCCTGCTGAAGGAAAAATAAGGCATGTTTCCCTGTATTTATGCTGAACTCCTCTCACAGGTTCGTCGTCCATTAAGGGTACATTCGCGGTTAATTGACCGGCCGGATGCGGATTTAATTCGTACCGTATTTTATTTGCCGTTCTCTTAATTATTTCGGGCGAAGAATTATTTTTAAGAATATCTGCCATTTTATTAAAATGCCTCGGTAGCAGCATATCTTTCTGCATGAAGGTCAGTTGATACATTGGGTCATCCGGAATATTATCCCAATTTATTAATTCTTCTATTACATAATTATTTGTTCTGAAAGGCAAAACATTTGCAACGACCTTCATTGCAAATCGTTCCTCTTCACTTAGTTTTTGTAATTGTGGGATTTGATCTATATTACGCAAACTGTAAAATTTTAATTTTTTTTGTGTATACATTGGCGCCTCCTTTTTAAAGGTAAAATAAAAGGCAAATGCTATCCCGTTAAAATTATGGGATGCGATCAGCAATTAACAAATAATAACTATCGTATCTTACTTAATATGTCCCGGCGTAATCGAAATGCTGTAAAAGCAGATATTAGATAAAACTTATTAGATAAACTGCCTGCCAAAGTAATATAAAAAATTACTTTGGCATGTCAATTTTAAAATGCTTGGAAACGGCAGATTTGTAAAATTTTTATTTTAAATTAGTAACGCTGTTTACGTCTTCTAATTTTACTAGGTTTTCTTGAAATTTATAAGAACCTTTGTCTGATTTAACCGATTTTATAAACTTTACGGTAACTAAACCGCCTTTGCCGCCTTGTTTTTTCGCTTTTTCGGCGAACGTTTGTTTTTTAGCCATCTTTGAGAATCTCCTTAATTTTAGCCAACAAATATAGACAATTTTTAAATCAAAATAAAATAATTACCTTCATAAAATTTCGAATCACTCTAAGAAAAAAGCATTTGATTTATTCCCGGAAGTCATTATAAACTAATAACTTAATAATAATCTGGAATCTTTAATTAATTTAATACCCATCTCTTAAAACTGTATGGTTTTCTAATTATAAAAAATTTTAAATTAAATCAAAAAAACTGGCGTCAATAATTTTAACTAAGTCGTTAGGGGAAATTTTAATTTGTTGACCCCTTGCACCCGCGCTAATAAAAATATTTTCGAAAAGCTGAGCTGTTTCATCAATATAAGTCGGGAATAATTTTTTCATACCGATAGGTGAACATCCGCCGCGTATATAACCTGTAAGCGGAAAAATTTCTTTTACTTTAATCATTTCAATTTTTTTGCTGCCGCTAGTCTTTGCAGCCTTTTTTAAGTCCAATTCAAAATTACCGGGAATACAAAAAACAAAAAACTGATTTGATTCATTCCTAGCTAATAATGTTTTAAATACCTGTTCATGCTCGGCGTTTATTTTATCGGCAACCGTTACTGCGTCAAGTTCATCTTCGTTAACTACATATTCATAAATTTGATGCGGAATTTTATTTGCTTCCAGAATCCGGACAGCATTTGTTTTTGCCATAATTTATCTGTTTTATTTTCATCATAAAAATAGTTAGTTTCACAATCGGAAAAAACCGTAAACGTTATTTTGGGAAATAAATTAATGCTGAATAAATTCACTAGACTTGCGCTAATAACAGTTTCTCTTTTTATTACTTATTGTGCTAGCCCCAATCCGGACGAAATAGTAAATGAGGCAATAAAAAGTTCAGGGTGGAACGCCTTTAAAAACAACGATATTGAATTTGATTTTCGCGGCGTTCATTTTAAAGTATTTCATAATAACGGACGATTTATTTATGAAAAGATATTTCTTGATACAACACAAGGAATAATTAGAGAAGGCATGACAAACGATTCGACATATAAAGAATTAAACGGACTTGAAATTTTACTAGAAGAAGCGCAGAAAGAAAAAATAAGAAGTTCAATTAATCAGGTTGTTTATTTTAATATGCTTCCTTATAAATTGAATGACACCTCCGTAAATAAAGTATTTGCGGGCGAATCGGTAATCAAAGGAAAAGATTATTATAAGATTAAGGTTACTTTTGATGATAAAGGGGGCGGTGACGATTATCAGGATTGGTTCATTTACTGGTTCGAGAAAGATACTAAGTCGATGGATTACTTCGCCTATTATTACCATACCAACGGAGGCAGTTCAAGATTCAGATCGGTAAAAAAACAACATAATGTCAACGGATTTGTTTTTTATGATTGGGAAAATTTTACTTCGGATGAAATAGGTGATGAAATAGAAAATTATGACCAGTATTACTCTGCCGGGAAATTAAAAAAAGTATCTGATATTGAATTAAAAAATATTGACGTAATAGAAGTAAAAAAATAATTTCGAAATACTAATTTTCAAATACGCAACAAATTAGTATTTCGAAAATTTTCACTAACCTACTGACATTAAAATCAAATCTGCAAGAATACGTCCGCCTTCTTCAAGCAAAGGGTCATCGAGTTTAATTTCAGGAGTATTAACTTCGTTTTTATCAACAACTTTTAAATCAATTCTCTGCTGACGCAGTTCTTCGCGTTTCTTTCTCTTTTCTTCTTCTTCTTCTTTTTCTGCTTTTCGGGTATTAAAATTTAATGAGTATATGGTTTTATTCTTATTTTCCTTGAATTCTTCAATCTCTTCAATTAAAAAATGAAATTCGGGATTTCTTCTAATTCTTTGTGCATGTTTCTTCATCATTTCAGGAATAATATTTGAAAAATCATTAAACCTCTTAAATTGTGCGCTGTTGATTCTATCCCATTTTAACGCGCTTGCTCTTGAGCTTTCACCATACTCATTTGCGTCAATAGGAGTAGGGTATAAAATATCCGGAATAATTCCAAGTCTTTGAGTACTGCTTCCAGTTATCCTGTAATATTTTGCGATAGTTAATTTTAACTGCCCGAGTTTAGTATCGTTGGCAGGAATAAACTGACTAAGGTTAATTAAGTTCTGGACTGTACCTTTGCCGTATGTTCTTTCTCCAATTACAACGCCTCTTCCGTAATCCTGAATTGCGCCAGAGAATATTTCGGAAGCTGAGGCGCTGTTTCTGTTTACCATAACCGCGAGCGGTCCGTCATAAAAAATTCCGGGATCTGGGTCATCTCCAATTTCTACAAGTCCGTTGGAATTTCTAACTTGAACAACAGGTCCGTCTTTTATAAACAATCCTGTTAACTCAATAGCCTCCTGCAGTGATCCTCCTCCGTTGTCTCTTAAATCAATAATTATTCCGTCAACCTTTTCTTCTTTAAGTTCGCCGATAATTCTTTTAACATCGCGTGTTGTACTTTTAAAATCTTCATCACCTTTACTGCGTGCTTCAAAGTCGTTGTAGAAAGTAGGAAGTTCAATAACGCCAAGTTTAAAATTAGCGCCGTCTTCATCAATGGAAAATACTTTTTTCTTGGCCGCTTGTTCTTCAAGTTTAATTTTATCGCGCACTATAATAATTTCGTCTGTCGGCATATCATGGGTATCATCGGCTCTTAATATTTGAAGTCTAACCTTTGTCCCTTTTTTCCCTCTTATAAGCTGAACTACATCATCAACGCGCCAACCTATAACATCAACCATTTCTTCTTCCTCTCCTTGAGCAACTCCAACAATTCTGTCATTTTCAAAAAGCTTTTTGCTTCCGTCTGCCGGTCCTCCGGGAATTATGCGTACAATTTTAGTGTAGTCGTTTTCATTCATTAATGTAGCGCCTATTCCTTCAAGTGAAAGACTCATATTAATTTTAAAATTTTCAGCCGTTTTGGGTGAAAAATAATTTGTATGAGGATCGAGAGCATCGGCAAAAGAGTTTAAAAATAGTTGATAAACATCTTCGGCTTTATACTGCAGAATGATTTTATGAAAATTTTTATATCGGTTCGATAATTGTTCGCTTGTTTTTTCCCAGTCCTTATTATTAAGAAGGGAAGAAAGGGCTTCATGTTTTAGTTTTTTCCGCCAGACTTCATTCAAATCTTTTTCATTTTCAGCCCAATCTGAATTTTTTCTTTCAGTATCGTAGGTTTCTTCAAAGTCATAATTAAATTTATGATTCAAACGTTCAATTATAAATTTCATTCTTTCATTTAGTCTTTTTTTATAAGTATTAAATACATCAAAAGCAGGTTCAAGATTACCGTTAATTAAATCATCATCAAAAAGGAAGCGATATTTTTCAAATCTATCTATATCCTCTTTTAAGAAATATAATTTATTATGATCAAGATTATCTATATAATTATTAAAAGTAACGGCTGAAACGGAATCATTAATTCCAGGTTTTTCATAATGATAATTTGAAAGAATACGTGTAATAATTTGTGTTTCTTTAGGCTGAATGCTTTGAGGATGCAAAATTGAATTTGTATCTATAATCCCGTTTTGTTCGGCAATTTCTTCAGCGCTCTGCGCATTGCAGCTGGCTGCCATTGAAACGAACAAAATAAGTAATAATAACTTTTTCATAAATTTCCCGAATTCTTTATATTGTCTCGTGATACAATTAGTGGAATAATAAGTTTCAGAATATATCATATCTTTCCTTATTTACAATTTGATTCTAAAATAAATTAATGAGGATGTCAATTCAATAATTTCAGACGGGTAAAGGATTTAAAAGTTAGGGTAAAAATTTATACGGGATAATATATGGATATAGATAATATCAGGGATTATTGTTTAAAGAAAAAAGGCGTAACCGAAGGTTTCCCTTTTGACGAAGAAACGCTTGTTTTTAAAGTAATGGGAAAAATGTTCTGTTTAACAAATCTTACTCCGCCGCTGAATTTAAACTTAAAATGTGAACCGGAAAAAGCGGTTGAATTAAGGGAACATTATAATTGTATGCATCCGGGATACCATATGGACAAAAAACACTGGAACACAATTGAAGTTAACGGGATAATTAATCCTAAACTTATTTACGGTTGGATTGATGATTCATATACCTTGGTGGTAGAATCTTTGACAAAAAAATTAAAAGAAGAGCTTCGCAAAAAATAGAAAATGCCTATACCGGCAGACGCTGATTTTTATGATGATTATGATTTTTTATGATTTGATATGTGTACATCATACAAAGTGTATCATTCAAATTAATAAATAGTTTTTAAAATAGAATTTTGGATAACAAACAAATCCTTCTCATTAATTTTATCTTCATTCAAAATTGTCGCTGTTGATTCGTAGTAATGCCCGTTAAATTCAAATACAATAATTCTTCCTTTTTTATTTTCTTTATTGATAAATACAAGCGCAGCACAAGGTATTGTGTTTAATTCAAAATATTCTTCATATTCCAGTTCTTTATAATTAGCACCAAGCTCTGCCTTCTTTACAATTTTAGAATAATTCAGCAGTGTTTTAAGTTCATTAATATTTTTACTCTGCATAAGCTCTTCATCGGTATTTATGTTTATAAAAGTAATTGCGGCAGAGTTGTCATTGTTATTAATCCAAAGTTCAAAAGAATTATTTTCGTTATCAACGGTGGAGTACCAGCCAAAAGGAACCTTTATTGAAAAGTTTTCCGATACTGACTTTACTCTTTCTGATGAAAGCGGAAAGTTTGAATCATAAACTGATTCTTTAATAGACGAGCATGAAGAGATTATTAAAAAGGAGATAAAAGAGAAAAGAATTTTGGAAATTTTACTTTTCATAATTATTTAAATAATATTGGGAGAATTTATTCTCCCAATATATCTTTAAAAATATAATTCACAAATTTATTAACGCATAAATTGAGGTTCTTCTAACGTTAGCATAAGAGATATCCTGTGAGTATCGGGAAGCCTGTCAAATTCTGAATCGTTAAATCTGGCAAAGGAATAATCTATGTTTAGTTTAGGAAGTTTTATTCCGGCGCCAACAGTTAGCTGTTTTACGTCATTGTAACCAGCGCGTACGGCTAATAAATTTTTAAAGTTATATTCAAATCCAAAATGCATATCGAAACTGACAGGGCCTACATTAAAATTTGAAGCGAATCTTCTATTTTCAAAACGCATATCGAGATCGAGCGCGGGCGTAATAGTACCGGCGAAAAAATCAATTTGATAGGCAGCGCCTATTTTTGCCGTTGGAGAAATTAATTCATTTCTTCCGGTATTCCAAGCAACCAGTGTTGTTGTAACATCCTGAATATTTGCGCCTAATTGTAATCTGTCTGTCATCATATAAACCGCGCCAATATCAAAACCAATTCCAACCGCGCTAAATTCGGCTATGTCTCTTTTTAAAATTTTAACATTTGTTCCCCAGTAAAAATCTTCGTTCTGTCTTTTTGCAAAAGTTAAATAAAACGCCCAATCGGTGTTGCTGAATTCAATAATTCTTGACGGGTCAATTAATGCGCGTGGATTTGTGATATCATAAATAACATCGCCTGTAACGCGGTCAACCAAGGCTTCGCGCGTATCAGGTATTCCGTCGACACTCAACCTTATTACACTTAACCCGAAACTCATATCGGTGCCATAAGGAATAGCAACGGCGCCGTAATTGTAATTTACAAGGTCGCCAAAATGTTCTTCATGCATTAATGCGATTTGAGGATAGTCCATAAAAGCTAGTCCGGCGGGATTCCAATATCCGGAAGTTACATCGTTAACTGTAGCCACTTGAGCGCCACCCATACCAAGTGCCCGACCGCCAACACCAATTGTTAAAAATTCCCCTGCATATTTACTTATCACTGTCTGCGAAAACGAGACGGTTGACATGAATAAAAAAAACATAGAAATCTTTATAAAACTTTTAAACATTATATTTTCCTAGAATTTAAACAATTTATAACCGCCGCAAATAAAATTGACAAATCGGCTTTGAAAATCAAGTGCAAATTTATTATCTGTAATGCACTTGTCATTCCGGCAATCATTTTGACGGAATCTGTTTTGAGATTCCCGCTAAAAACATACGGGAATGACAAACGACTTTAAAACACAATCAACGACGGATCATAATCTTCAACATTTTTATAGCCTAACAAATTCAACAATGTTCCTGCGATGTTTGTTAAACCCGGAGTATTAATGCCGGCCATTTTATATTCGCCGTTACATGCAGGATCATAAATTATAAAAGGAACCGGATTTAGTGTATGAGCAGTCTTTACAACTCTTTTTCCTTTTACAACATTAAACATTTCGTCAGCGTTTCCGTGGTCGGCAGTTATAACGGCAATACCTCCCAATTCCTCTATTACAGGCAATATTTTTGCGAGATTTTGATCAACGGCTTCAACTGATTCAATGGCCGCTTCCATAATTCCGCAGTGACCTACCATATCACCGTTCGGGTAGTTTATTCTACCGAATTTATATTTCCCGGATTTTAAAAGCTCGATAGTTCTGTCAGTGATTTCATCTGCTTTCATTCTCGGAGCTTTATCGAACTGAATTTTATCGGAAGGAATTTCAACATACAATTCCAATTTATCATTTATGTATCCGCTTCTGTTTCCGTTCCAAAAATAAGTTACATGCCCGAATTTCTGCGTTTCGGAAATCGCGAATGAAGTAACACCTTCAGCGCATAAATACTGGCTAATCGGCCTGTCTATTGAAGGCGGGTTAACCAAATAATTTTTAGGAATATGAAGATCTCCGTCGTATTCCATCATTCCCGTATAAAAAACTTTTGGTACTCTTTGTCTATCGAATTTATCAAACTCATCTCCTGCTTCAAAAGCTATTGACATTTCAATTGCTCTATCGCCTCGGAAATTAAAGAACACAACTGCGTCGCCGTCTTCAATTGTACCTATAGGAATTTCGTTTTCGTCGACAACTACAAATGACTCCAAATATTGATCTGTAATTTTAGGATCTTCGCTGTAATAAGTTTGAATCGCTTCGGAAGCAGATCTAAATTTTCTCGCATCGCCGAGAACGTGAGCTTTCCAGCCGCGTTCAACAATTGTCCAGTCCGCATTGTAGCGGTCCATTGTTGTAATCATTCTTCCGCCGCCTGATGCTATTTTGTAATCATATTTTTTTTCCGAAGAAATTTTTGCTAAAAGTTCTTCAAGCGGAGTTACATATTCGGGAGCTGTTTTTTCTCCCACGTCGCGGCCGTCCAATAAAATGTGAAGTCTTAATTTTGTTACTTCTTTTTTTGCGCATTCATTAATTAACGCGAACACTTGATTTATATGAGAGTGAACGTTGCCGTCGGAAAGCAATCCCATTAAATGAACTGTGTTCCCGTTCTTTCCATGTTCAATTACTTTGCCCCAATTTTCGGATTTAAAAATATCTCCGGTTTCAATAGATTTATTCACAAGTTTTGCTCCCTGCGCGAAAATTCTTCCTGCGCCGATTGCGTTGTGCCCTACTTCGCTGTTTCCCATATCGTCTTCACTTGGCAGACCAACAGCCGGACCGTGAGCTTTTAATTTTGTCTGCAGCGGAATTTCTTTTAATAATTTATCGAGTGTCGGCGTTTTAGCTAGAAACACAGCGTCGCTTTCATCCTGCCTTCCGAAACCAACTCCGTCCATTACAATAAATAGTAAAGGACCTTTTCTTCCTTCAAAACTTTTAAGTTTTTCTAATTTTAATTCCATGTTTGCCTCTTATCGTAAAGTTCCTATAAAATTACCCGCGCTGGGCGGGCAACAATTAATTCTAAAGTATAAATATACAATTGCGTTCGGGGTAAATCAATTTTGAGGGATTAATAAATTGTGAAAAAAGGATTGTGATAAAACTCAAGTTAAGTTAGTGAGGTTCTGATTTTTCTTGCCTAAAAAAGATGAATTATATATAATGAGATTGAATATCGGACAATTTAATCTTAATAATTGCCGACAAAATGTCTTATTCTCATCGCTTATTCTTTGAATATCATATAAATAGATTTATCGGGTAATATTTGAAAAAATCTATACTCATTTCATAGGGTGTTATAAAATAATAGAATTCAATTCGGAGGAGTGATGAAAAATTTCATTACGTCGGCTGCAATTTATTTTCTTTTTTTATCAATAATTTATTGTCAATCTGAGTGGATCGTTTATAAACCGATTAATTCAGGATTAATAAGCATCAGTGTAACAGATCTTGAAGTGGACCAGACCGGTAATGTTTGGATAGGCAGCAGCTCAGGTAGTTTAAATAAATTTAGTAACGGTGAATGGACTGATTACAGCGGTTCCGGGCTGCCGGGGCCGGCTAAAAATATAGCTTTAGGTACTGGAAGTGATGTATGGATCGGAACTCAAAATAATGGTATTGCAAGGTTTGACCCAGCCACCAAAACTGTTAAGTCAGCATATAGTACTTCCAACTCAGAGTTACCGAGTAATGAAATTTCCGCATTAATTATGGATAACTCCGGAAGAATTTGGGTTGGAACTAACAAAGGGGTGGCAATTTTAGATGGAACAAATTGGACTCTTTATAATACTTCTAATTCAATCATACCTCATAATTGGATTTATGCCTTTGTAATTGATAACGAAGGAAATATGTGGGTTGGAACCGCAGGAGGATTGGCAAAATCAGACGGTTCGGGCTGGATGATTTATAATACAACAAACTCAGATTTACCCGATAATTATGTTCTCTCTTTAGCTATTGATTCAAACGGAGATAAATGGATCGGTACTTTATCCGGAGGATTAGCAAAATTTTCCTCATCAGGCTGGAGTATTTATAATCAATCAACTTCGGGACTGCCTGCTAACAGGGTTAATTGCATTGTTATTGATAAAGAAGACAATAAATGGATTGGAACAACTGCTGGAGGCGCTGCAAAGTTTGACGGTTCAACATGGACAATATTTAACGAAAGTAATTCCCAGTTGCCTTACAATGCCGTTTACGCTCTTGCAATTGAATCAAACGGCAATAAATGGATTGGTACATACGGAGGACTTGCCGTTTATAGAGAAGCCGGAGTCGTTTCTGTTAAAAAGAATTTAAACAGCTTGCCGGAAGAGTTTAATCTTTCGCAAAATTACCCCAACCCTTTTAACCCGGCAACAATAATTGAATATCAGCTTCCGGCAAGTGCTAATGTTACATTAAAAGTATATGATGTTTTAGGAAACGAGATAACAACACTTGTAAACAGATTTCAGAGCTCGGGAAATTATACTGTAACATTTGCAAATACCGAAATTGAACTTACAAGCGGCGTATATTTTTATACGCTGCAAGCCGGAGATTTTAGAGATACAAAAAAGATGCTGCTTTTGAGATAATAATTCTAAATCATCACACAATTTGGAGGTATAATGAAAAAGTTTGTATTGGTTTTTATGATCAGCAATTTTCTTTTTGCTCAAGGAGATTTATTATGGAAAAAAGAAGGAACAGAATTGCCTTCAAGCGGAACCTCGTGGAGCACTCCGCTGATCATGAATAATAAAATATTCTGGGCGGGACAGGATAAAGGACTGGTTGCGTTAAATGCAGAGACAGGCGATATAGTTTGGGCGGACACGTTAAATTTTAATAACGGTACATACGATAGTCCGGTTGGTTATGCCGGGAAAATATTTATATCAAAAAACAATTATATAAATCCTTCTGAAAGAAGTCTGCTTGCGCTGGACGCTGAGACTGGGAATATAATTTGGCAGAAAAATAATTTTTACACTTCAAACAGGAGCTCAAAACCAATTCATGAAAGCGGAAACCTTTATGCCGCAACGAATGATACTTTATATTGTTTTGATATAAACGAGGGAACCGTAATATGGCAGAAAGCCGGGAAATACAGCAACATGCTTATTGATTATAACGGACTGCGTTTATTCGCGGCGCGAAGCGATTCGGCTATAATAGAAGTGATGTATTGTAACGACGGAAGCAAGCTATGGACAATGAACCTACCTGACCCCGAGGTTTCAATCGCAAGTTTGACCTACACATATTATCAAACAAGAGAATATTTAATAATTGCGCCGGGTACAATGCAGAACCCGACTTTTTATTGTATAGATATTGCAGCACAAAACATAACGTGGAGTTCGAATCTTATTGGATACGTTGGAAACAAGGCGGCACCGGCTATATATCAAGATAAAATATTTGTAGGTGTTGCCAAACTTGTATCATCTGTTCCTCAGGAAGTTGTTGCATTAAACTTGTTGACTGGAAATATTTTATGGCAAAACCAGGCAAGAAGCGAAGGAGCTACAAATACTCCTTACGTTGTAGCACTGGACGGTAAATTATTTTATACAACGTCGGTCAATGATTTAAACGCCGGGGTTGCAGCGGATATAAACAACGGAACAATTTTATGGAACACACAACCGCAATTCCAAAACCCATGGCCTTTGGTGTGGGGTTCGCCTCTTATTCATAACAACAAATTATATATCGCAAAAGATCATGAAGGTATTTTCTGCTACAACGCGGGCACCGTAAACGGCGAGTGGACTATGCTTGGCGGAAACTTTCATGCAACAAACTCTTTTACAAACGCTTTGGTAGGAATTGAAAAAGACAATTTGGAAATACCGGCCGGGTATGCTCTGCATCAAAATTATCCCAACCCATTTAATCCGGCAACAATAATTTCATTCAGTATTCCGGAAGAGGGAAATGTAAAATTAAAAGTTTATGATGTGCTCGGCAAAGAAGCTGCTGTGCTTGTAAACGGCTATTTAAATTCCGGGAAATATAAAACTGAATTCAACGCAAACAATCTTTCAAGCGGAATTTATTTCTATAAACTTGAAACCAATGGAAGAATAATTAGTAAGAAAATGAATTTGGTTAAATAAGATTTGTTAATATTGACTTAAAATTACAAACCCGGTTTTTCCAAAAAATCGGGTTTCTTTTCAATTGCTTGAGTACAAATCAATTTTGAGGGATTAATAAATTGTTGTGAAAAGCCCAGGTTGTTAAAAGCCCAACTTTTTTAAAAAGTTGGGCTTTTATATCACTTCTATAAAAATATTTTTTTTCAAACAATAGCGCAGACAGGCTGTCTGCTCTACAATTATGAATTACAAGCAGTTTCAACATCATGTACAGTTTTCGGGATCGGTTTTCCTAGAACTCTGTGCCCGCTTTCTGTAACAACAACATCGTCTTCAATTCTTACGCCGCCGAAATCTCTGTAGCTTTCCAGTCTATCGTAATGAATAAACTCCGTATGTTTCTTTTCGGATTTCCAGTTGTCAATTAATTGCGGTATAAAATAGCATCCGGGTTCAACAGTAATTACGTGTCCCGGTTTTAATTCTTTTCCCATTCTTAAATACGCTAAACCGAACTGATCGCTGCGTTTATGATTTTCATCGTAGCCGATATAACTTTCGCCAAGACCTTCGCAATCGTGAACATCTAGACCCATGTGATGACCAAGTCCGTGCGGCATAAATAAAGCGTGCGCTCCGGCGGCAACAGCATCATCCGCGTTTCCTTTCATCAAACCGATATTTATTAATCCTTCCGTAATTACTTTGGTAGCGGCGAGATGACATTCTTTAAAAGTTTTTCCCGGCTTCATTAATTCAATTCCTTTTAAATTAGCAGCGAGAACAATTTCATAAATTGCTTTCTGTTTGTCCGTAAATCTTCCGCTTACAGGGAACGTGCGGGTTATATCGCTTGCGTAATGCAGCGGAGACTCGGCTCCGGAATCAAGAATTAATAATCTTCCGTTTTTCATTAAATGATCGTGATGATGGTTATGAAGCGTTTGACCGTTCTGAGAGAATATAATAGGGAATGAAGCGAATCCTCCTAATTTATGAGCGATGCCGGCAACTACTCCCCAAACCTCCCTTTCATAAATTCCTTCATGCGAAAGTTTCATCGCGGTTGTATTCATTTCATAACTTAAATCAAGAGCCAGTTCAATTTCTTTTATTTCCTCTTCAGATTTAAATTCTCTCTGAGATATAACGGCTTTAATCAAATCCAACGAGGCTTCTTTATTTACTTTTGAATGATGAACACCAAGCCAGTCTTCAAATTTTATAATTAAATCGGCGCGGTATTGCGGCAGCCAGTGAATTTTTTGTGCTTTTTCATTCGCAGATTTTAATACACCGCTTAAGTTTGTAAAAGGAGCGGTATTTTCCACTCCAACTTTTTTTGCTGAGTCAGATAAAGGTTCTTCGGGGCCCATCCAAACAACATCTTCAATTGGACGGTCGTTGCCGAAAATAAATTCCTGATCTTTATCAACATCAATAATTGCGGCGATATTTTCTTTATCAAGACCGAAATAATAAAGAAACGAACTATCTTGGCGGAATTGATACATATTATCCGCATAATTAATTGGCGAGTCTCCGTTTCCAGGTAAAAATATTAATCCGGTTTTAACGAGTTCTTTTAATTTTTTTCTTCTTTCAATATAGGTTGATGCGCTGAACATTGTTCCTCCCCTAATTTAAAATTCAGTATGTTCTGTTCGTTTTATAATTTCATTCTGCAGGTCTTCATTCAAATCTACAAAGTAATCGCTATAACCTGCAACTCTTACAATTAAATCTCTGTATTTTTCCGGTTCTTTTTGTGCATTCTTTAATGTTTCCGCCGTTACGACATTAAACTGAATATGATGTCCGTCCATTTTAAAATATGAACGCACAAGCTGAGCTACTTTATTAATACCGTCTTCGTTTTCTAAAAATTGCGGTGAGAATTTTTGATTTAACAAAGTACCGCCGGTGCGAATGTGATCAATTTTTGCGGCCGATTTTATAACCGCAGTTGGACCGTTTACGTCAGTTCCCTGCACCGGTGAAATACCTTCGGACAAAGGCTCTTTCGCTTTACGACCGTCGGGCATTGCGCCGATAACGCTTCCGAAATAAACATGAGAAGTTGTTGGAAGTAAATTAATTCTGAATTGCCCGCCTTTTGTGTTTGGTCTTCCGTCAACGCTTTCATAAAATATTTCGAAGATTTCCCGCATAATATCATCGGCGTAATCATCATCGTTACCGTATTTAGGCGCTTCGTGAACAAGGCGTTCTCTAATTTCTTCAAAACCTTCGTAATTATTCTGAAGCGCTGAAAGAATTTCTTTCATTGTATAATTTTTATTATCGAAAACCTGGGCTCTTAAAGCCGTTAATGAATTTGTTAAACTTCCTAACCCGACACCTTGAACATAAGAAGTATTATAACGCGCACCGCCGCTGTTGTAATCTTTTCCTTTTGAGATGCAGTCGTCAATAAGTATCGACATAAACGGCGCGGGCATATAATCGGCGTAAAGTCTTTCTATTATTATGTTGCCGCGTATTTTAATATTTATAAAATGATTTAGCTGTTTTTTATATGCTTCAAAAAGTTCGGTGTAAGTTTCAAAATTTTCGGGATTTCCCGTCTTTAAACCGAGCTGTTTTTTTGTACGCGGATCAAATCCGTTGTTTAAAGTTATTTCCAGAACTTTCGCGAGGTTAAAATAACCTGTTAAAATATAACTCTCTCTCCCGAAAGCTCCGGTTTCAACGCACCCGCTTGCTCCGCCCCGGCGAGCGTCAATTAAACTTTTACCCTGGCGCACCATTTCCTGCACAATAACATCGCTGTTAAAAATTGAAGGCTGACCAAACCCGGTTTTAACAATTTTAATAGCGCGTTTTAAAAATCTGTCGGGATTTTTTTTGCTGATCTGCACCATCGAACTAGGCTGAAGAATTCTCATTTCTTCAATCACATCCATAATAACATAGGATAAATCATTAACAGCATCCGACCCGTCTTCTTTTAATCCGCCTACGTTTATTAGCGCGAAGTCGGTGTATGTATTGCTTTCCTGCGCAGTAACGCCAACCTTAGGCGGAGCGGGCTGATTATTAAATTTTATCCAGAATGATTGTAAAATTTCTTTAGCGCTTTCTTCTGTTAATGTTCCGGCTTCCAATTCTTGTTTATAAAACGGATAAAGATGCTGATCGAGTCTGCCGGGATTAAATGAATCCCATGTGTTTAACTCGGTTATAATTCCTATGTGAACAAACCAATAATACTGAAGAGCTTCGTGGAAATTGCGGGGTTTATTTTCAGGAACGTGATTACAAATATCAGACATCAGCAAAAATTCTTTTTTGCGTGATGAATCTTTTTCAACTTCGGCGAGTTCTTTTAATTTAATTGAATATCTTTTCGCGAAAAGAATTAATGCGTCGGCGGAAATCATCATTGCTATTAATTCTTCACGTTTCTCAAATGCTTCCCGGTCATTGTAAAAATCTAATTTATCAATCGCACCCTGAATATCGTTTTTAAAATCATTAAATCCTTTTTTATAAATTTTATCATCTAGAACTGTATGACCCGGAGCGCGCTGTTCCATAAACTCGGTAAAGATTCCGGCTGCATAACAGTCCTTCCATTCACCGCCTATTTCTTCAAAAATTCTGCTTCGGATTGAACGTTCTTTCCAAAATGGAATAATTTCTTGTTCCTGAAATTTTTGAGTTTCTGCATCGGACTTAAACCAAACTTTAGTGCGGTCATTTAGAATTTTAAGATCATCCAAACTATGGCAGCACAATTCGGGATATGTCGGCGTGGCCTTGGGAGCAGGTCCGCGTTCTCCTACAATCAATTCGCCTTCGTTAACGCAAAGTTCTTTATTTTCTAAAATATATTTTAATGCCATCGCGCGCGCGACTGGAATTGAAACACTTTCGGCTTTTCCACTTTTATAGAATTCTGTTAAAAGTTTCGCGCGTTCACATGATATTAAAGGAACCGCGTTTAAACTTTGTTCTCTTAATTTTTTTATTCGCTCATTCATGTTACCCTCCGATTTTTACGATGAAGCCTGCGGCTTCAAACCGGGATTTTAATTCTTCCATTCTTTCATTTGAAGGGGGGGAAGTTTTGTTGTGAAAATCAGGTTCTCTTAATTTGTGGTATTTATTAGATGCCAGCCTGTTGTAAGGCAGCAAGTGAATTTCTTTTATAGAATTGAGCGATGATAAAAATTGGATGCTCTCATTAATATTATCTAGAGAGTCCGTAATTCCCGGTACAATTGGAATTCTTATAAAAACTGTTTTCCCTTTTTCGGAAAGCTTTTTTAAGTTGTCGTGAATTTTTTTGTTCGAAACCCCTGTGTAACGAATATGTGCATCTTCATTCATTAATTTTAAATCGAAATTGAATGAATCCGTAAAATCAAGTATACTTTCAAAATTTTCAAATTCAGTATAGCCTGAAGTATCAACACAGGTATTGATCTCATTTTTTTTACATTCAATTAAGACGGCTTTTAAATACTGAGGCTGCATCATTGGTTCGCCGCCGGAGAAAGTAACGCCGCCTCCGGATTCATCATAAAAAGAAATGTCCTTTTTAATTTCATTCATAACTTCATTAACAGAAACTTCGCGTCCGATTATTTCTTTTGTTTCAGTATATGAAAGATCAAGGCATTTTCTTTTTGATGTGATTACAATTTCTTCCGGGGCCTTTTTTTTGCTTTCGGGGTTGTGGCACCATGTACATTGGAGAGGACATCCTTTAAAGAAAACTGTCGTGCGTATTCCCGGACCGTCATGAACGGCAAATTTTTTAATATCAAATACAACGCCTTTTACTTCCGACGTTTCCACTTTAAGTCCGGGAAAAATGATTAAAAGTCTGTCAAAAATTAAGATAAAATTAGGCGGTACACAAGATATAAGAGTTTTAAAATATTCTTCTTTTGTGCGATTATTACTTAAAAATTTTGAAAGTTTGATGATTGGATGAATGACCGATTGGAGATCCATCAACCAATCAGTCATTCACTAAAGTCTGTAAGCTGCAGGATTTTAAAACTTTCGGCCAATTTGAGAGAATTATAAAAAAACGAACTTACTCCTGTCTTAAACTTTTAATTGGATTTGCATACGCTGCTTTTAAAGCCTGATAAATTACTGTCGATAGGGCAATTATTAAAGCTCCCGCTCCGGCAATAATAAAACTAAACGGACTTATTTCAATACGGTATTCAAAACTTTCGAGCCATTTCCGCATAAAGTAAAATGAAACCGGCCAGGCTATTATATTTGCAAATAAAACCCACTTGCTGAATTCTTTTGAAAGCAGATAGACTATTGTTGTTACAGAGGCGCCAAGAGTTTTTCTAATCCCGATTTCTTTATTTTTTTGAATAGTGGTAAATGTGGCCAAACCGAATAAACCGAGACACGCAATGAATATTGCTAAAACGGAAAATGAAGAGAATATTTTTGAAGTACGGATTTCATTATCATAAAGCCTCGCGAAATCTTCATCGATAAAGAAATATTCAAAAGGTTTATCGGGAATAAATTTGGACCATACGGATGAAATATAGTCAACGGTAGCTCTAACATTTTGAGGCGCGATTTTAAGCGATACAAATCCCGGCTGTCCGCGCAGATATGAAATTACAAGAGGACGAATTTTCTGATGAAGCGATTCGAAATGAAAATCTTTGACAACACCGATAACTGTTAAATAAAAATCTTCGCTTGGTACGTTGCCGGGGAATGTAATTTTTTTACCGACAGGATCATCGCCGAGATTCAGAATTTTAACGGCGCTTTCGTTTAATACAACGGCTGTTGAATCACTTAAAAATTCATCCGAAAAGAACCGACCTTTTAAAACTTTTAAATCGAATACTTTTTCATAATCTTTTTTAACATTTATACCTGAAAATAAATGATGCGTGCCTCTTGGTGTTTCGGGATTCCATACTAAGAAGCTGTTATAAACTCTTCCGGGCACAGCCCATGAAGATGAATAAGCAGATATGTTCGGGTTATTTAATAGTTCATTCCTAATTGCTTGTTCATCATTTTCAACAGCCCACGCTCTATTAATAACCAAAACATGATCTTTATTCCAGCCCAGGTTTTTTTCTTGAACAAAATTTAACTGGCTGTTTACAATTATAGTGCCGATAATAAGTATAATTGAAACTCCGAATTGAAAAACGACAAGCGCCTTCCGTAAAAACGAACCTTTGCCTGTAGATGTTAATGATGTTTTTAATACTTTAACAGGCTGAAATGAAGAAAGATAAATCGCGGGATAAATTCCGGCTAGTGTTCCTACAATTAATACAGATAAAAATATTAGAGGAATGCTGTACCAATGCGAGAAAATTGTAAAGGGATAATCCTTGCCGGCAATACTGTTAAAAAAAGGAAGAAGAAGATATGCAATTACAACCGCGAAAATCATTGCAATAGCAGTTAGCAAAATTGATTCCGACAGGAATTGTCTTATTAATTGTCCTATGTTTGAACCTAAAACTTTTCTTATGCCAATTTCACGAGCGCGCGTTAAGGAACGGGCTGTTGACAAATTCATAAAATTAATGCACGCGATTGCAAGTATAAAAAAAGCAATTAACGAAAAAATATAAACGTAGGATATATCTCCGTTGGGCTGAAGCTCGGCTTCCAATTTTGAATGAAGGTGGATATCGGTTAGAGGCTGAAGCTTGTATTCATAAAGCCCGCCGTTATTTTTGAACTCTTCTATAGAACTACCTATTGCCCCCTGTAATTGCGGACCGATATATTTTTCTATAAATGCCGGGAATTTTTCCTCAATGTCAGAAGCATTTTGTCCATCGGCAAGCATTACATATGTAGTAAATGTATGCGCCAGCCAAATATCTCTGTCGTCGTAATCAAGGCTTTCAAGCGAAGCTAAAATATCAAACTTAAAATGAGCGTTATCGGGAGGATCGGCGCAGACACCTGTAATTTTATACGGTGTGAAATCTTCAAACTCAAGTATGGTTCCAATAACATCTATTCTTCCAAAATATTTTAATGCGGTGCTTTTGGTTAAAACAACGGTATGCGGATCGGCTAAAACCTTATCGGGCTCGCCCAGCAATAATTTATAAGTAAAGAATTGAAAGAAAGATGAATCGGCCCAAATAAAATTATTCTCAACAAAGTTTTTATCGCCGGTTCTTATCAACATGTTTTGAGAACCTTGAAGTCTTACGGCATTTACTATTGAGGGGAAATCGTTTAATAAAGCTTTAGCAACGGGCGGTCCAATAACAGCGAGATTAAATTCATTATTTGCTACCTTTCCTTTTACGGTAACGCGGTAAATGTTCTCGGCTTTGTCATGAAACTTATCGTAACTTAATTCATATGATATGTAAAGGAGAATAACTATGCAGCTTGCCAGTCCGACCGCGAATCCCGCGATATTAATAAACGTATAAGTTTTATATTTTAATAAATTGCGGATCGCAATTTTAAAGAAGTTTTTAACCATGATTTCCCCTTGTTTTTCTGCGGTAATGAAAATTAAACAGCATTAATTAAAAAATCTATGAGCGTGATAATTAATGACAATTAATTACAAACAAAGGAGAATAACTTTAACGTAAATTATTCGATACTGCGTGATAAATTATATTCGTCTTTTACAATTCCGCTTTTCATTTGGCCTTCAACTAAAACATGTATGCTATCATTATTAATTACATGGTAAATGATTTTTTGAGGGAAGTCGTGTTCATTGTTCTCAAAAACAAATTTTCTTCCGGAATTATTTGTCATTGCAAAAAGAATCGGCTGTTGCTTCCCTACCGTAGCGATGTATGAAATATAACCGTGTATATTTATTAAAATTAATTTTTCACCGTCAAATTTCTCGCCATCTTTAATTCTATATCCTAAACCTGTAAGTTTATCATTTTCTTTTTGCCATTCTTCATAATATTTATAATTGCCGAAATCCGTTTCCCATTTGCCAATGAGAAAATCAAAATTACTTATATCAATAGAATGAGAGGATACCTGCGCTTCTATTAATGAACAGAAGACCGTGATTATTAAAAAGGTCAAATAATATTTTATTTTCATGTTATTGTTTCTCTTTTTTATTAACCAAAACCACTCCGCCTATAATTACTAAACCGCTTATCATCATAAGCATTGAAATTTCTTCGCTTAAGAAAAACCATGCTGTAAATACGGTAACAAAAGGTTCAAGATAAAGAAAAGCGCCGACCTTGCTTGCCGGCATTTCTTTCATAGCTTCTGCCCAAATTACATATGAAAATCCCGAACAGAAAATTCCTAAAAATAGGATAGAAATCAAACCAATAAACGATAGATTTAAAACCGCGTTTAAGTTTACCGCGCTTATCGTAAAAGGGGTAATTATAAGCGCCATCATTATAAATAAATATAGAATTGTCATAATAGGGGGATAGTTAAGTGTAACTTTTTTACCGACTAACGAATATACGCTCCATGTAAAAGCGCTGATTAAAATCATTAAGTCGCCTTTATTAGTTATTAAATTTAATGTTGAAATATCACCCTTGCTTATAAGCATTATTAATCCGGTAAACGCGATTATTATACCAGAGGTCTGTATAATATTAATTTTTTCCTTAAAAAAAAGGAAACCTATAATTGTCATAAATACAGGCGCCAAACCTATAATCCATCCTGTATTAGCCGCGGAAGTATATTGTAATCCGGTAACCTGTATCCACAAGTGAAACGAAGCGATTAACGCCAAAATGAAAACGCCTTTTAAATCAGCCGGTTTAATTGAGAAACTTCTTTTCCTGTTTTTCGCCACAAAAGCAATAAATAAAATACCGAGCAGCAAACGCAAAAATATAATGGCGAGAGGAGATATTTCATCTAACAGATTTTTTGTGGCAATAAATGAAGCGCCCCAAAAAATAACTGCCGCAAGCGGTTTCCAGATTGTGGTTAAAGTTTTTCTCATTTTTACTTTTTTATTAACGATCCGAAATATAAATAGAAAACTTTTATTCTGTATTTATTATTTATAAATTGTTGATTATATATTATCTCAATAAACTAATTTGTAAATAAAGGATAAGTATGAATATTCCAAAAGTATTGACGAAAATCTTCTTTTATCTTTCCGTTTTATTAACTTTTTGCACCGCACAATTATTTGCCGACGAAAAAGAAACTATAACTTTTAAGGCTGAAGACGGACTTGAAATTACAGCAGATTTATATATTGCACATAAGTTGTCCCAGCCGTTTATAATTTTATTTCATCAAGCGGGATGGAGCAGGGGCGAATATTTGGAAATTGCCCCGAAGCTGAATGAAATGGGTTTCAACTGTATGGCTGTTGATCAGCGGTCGGGAGGCGGAGTAAATGATATTGAAAATGAAACTTATAAAAGAGCCGTAAAAGAGAAAAAAGAGACCGACTATCTTTCTGCTTATGTAGATTTGGAATCGGCTGTTAAATTTGCGAAAGCAAATTACGCTAAAGAAAAAATTTTAGTTTGGGGGAGTTCATATTCGGCTGCGCTTGTTTTAAAACTCGCCGGAGAAATGCCCGGATTAATAAATGGTGTTTTATCATTCGCGCCGGGTGAATATTTTGCCGGACTCGGAAAGAGCGATACTTATATTTCAAATGCCGCAATGAATATTAAATGCCCTGTATTTATTACTTCGGCAAAAAATGAAAAAGAAAATTGGAAAAATATTTATGACGTGATTCCGGGTGATAACAAATTTTCTTTTGTCCCCGAAACTAAAGGCAATCACGGTTCTCGCGCGCTTTGGGAGAAATTTGACGACAGCAATGATTACTGGATGGAAGTTTCCAGCTTTCTGAAACTGTTCACAAATGAGGATATATAATTATTAAAATGTATAAATTGTTTTTCCAAATTTTATTCTTATGCGTTTTCGTTATTTCTTGTAAAGAGAAAAGTATTTTGAAAGAATACAATATTCCAATCGATCATCACGTTCATATATTAAGTCCTCAATTAATAAAAGATTGGAAAAACCTAGGCGTGCCTTTTTCAAAACCTGATTCAGCATACAGTTCAATATCATATATACTTAGCAAAATCAAAACTGAAAAAGTATTTCTGCTATCAATGGCATATTTATATGGCTCACAAGACTTTTCGATTGTTGATGAATACGAAAATGTTAAACGTGAAAACAATTATATTAATGAACAGGCAGAGATTTTTAATGATAGATGCGCGGCTTTTTTTAGCATTAATCCTTTAAAAGATTACGCGGAAATAGAAGTTGTAAGATGTATTGATTCTTTAAACATGGACGGAATAAAACTTCATTTAAATAATTCGGGAGTGAATTTAAGAAATATAGAACATTGGAATAAATTATTTGCTGTTCTTAAAATCGCTAACGATAAAAAAATTCCGGTTATGCTCCACCTTCATAATGGAAACGAAAACTTCGGCGCCGAAGAGACTGATATTTTTATTGATTCTGTTTTAACAAAATTACCCGGCATTGAGTTATATATTGCGCACTTCGGTAACTCCGGAGGATATAATACAAAAAGTGAAGAGGTATTAAACGAATTTATTAAATATTTTAAAACAGCTGAAGTATTAAAACAGAAAATATATTTTGATATTTCGGCAGTTCTGTTGACTGAAGATATTGAAAATATTGCCGCCTTAAATGGAGAAGATATAAACAAACTTTCAAAAAAAATAAAAGAAATAGGGTTAAAACGAATTGTACTCGGAAGCGATTACCCAGTATTTAGTACCCAAGAATATGTAAACACATTAAAAGTTAATTTAAAATTATCCAAAGTTGAATTTGATAGTTTGATTAATAATTCAGGAGAACTAACGCGGAATTTATTTAGGTAAAAATTTTATTTAATAACGAAAGGAATTTTATGCCAAGGAAAATTGAGAGTCCGACAATTATTGAAGCAGCCGGAAATAAACCCAAAATAATTAAAGAATTTATTGGTCACATTAATTCTAAAACAGCGGATTTAAGTATAGCGAAAATGGAAAGTCCGGCAGGGTGGGTTGAACCCGGTCAAATTCCCGATTTCGATGAATACACACTTGTATTAAAAGGTCATCTGAAAGTCAAAACAAAGGATGATTTATTTAATGTTGAAGCCGGCCAGGCAATAATTACATTTAAAGGAGAATGGGTACAATACAGCACTCCGGAAAAAACTGAGTATATTGCAGTATGTCTTCCGGCGTTTTCTCCTGAAACGGTTCATAGAGACAAATAAAAAGTAACATTAAATAATCATAAGAATCTAACGAAAAAATTTTTAACAAAATGAGGTAGTTATGAAAGCTAAAAAAATGTTTTACCTATCCGTATTAATTTCTTTGATCTTTTTAAATACCGCGAAAGCGCAGGATAAACCTATTCAGCTCGCTCTATTTAACCCGGTTCAAATTTTTGATGAAAACACTTCAATTACAGGTTTAAGAATCAATTTAATTTACGGTAAGAATGCGCAGGTATCGGGACTGGATTGGGGTTTGATAAATCACATTACATCCGGCGTTTCTAAGGGTGTTCAATTCGGGCTTGTAGGTATAGTTGAAGCTGATTATATGGGCTGGCAGGATAACGGTGTAAATATTACAAAGGGAAAATTTGAAGGCCTGCAGTGGGGAATTGTAAATTACGCAGGAACGGTAAGCGGAGTTCAAATCGGTTTAGTTAATTACGCGGCGAATATGACAAAAGGTTTGCAGATTGGTCTTGTTAATATAATTAAGCAGGGAGGTCAGTTCCCATTCTTCCCGATTGTTAACTGGGCGTTATAAACAATCGTATCAATTTGAAAATATTATTATAATACTATTTCAAAAAGACAGTATCATCAGTAATTTTCCTTTGTGTCTTAGTGTCTTAGTGTCTTAGTGTCTTTGTGGCAGAAAAATGATTTGATAATCAAACAAAGTCAAAACAATAGCGGCAAAGTCATTAAGACACAAAGGGTTTCAAAGTTTTTTTGAGATAGCCTCTTGAATTTTTATTTGAATCAACTAAGTATTTTTCATCAAAAAATATTAGCTTGCTTTGAGTAATTAATTTCGTATCATTTCTAAAACTTTATAATAAATGGAAATAAAATATAAAAAAGGACCGGTGTCTGCATTATTAACAGTTTATAATAATGTAATGTCGGAATTCATTTCTTTTTTAAGACCGATTACTGTTGATCAATATTTAACTATAGTTGACGATAAAACTTTAGACAATGACTGCCGTTCGATTCAGACAATAGTTTCGCATATAATTAATTCAGGTTACGGATACGCTTTTTATATTGGGAATTCTATTAACGTGGAAACAGCGCGTCCCGCATATAAATTAATGAATAAAGATGAAATAGAAGTATCACTTTTAGATGTAATTAAATTCACGAAAAATGTTTTTGCAGATAAAGAAATTTCTTACGAAGAAATCGACGCTAAAATAGTGAAAACTCCATGGAATGATGATTTATATTCTATAGAAAGCATACTTGAACATGCTATTGTTCATATATTAAGACATAAAATTCAGATTGAAAGATTTTTTAAATCAATAGATAAAAAGCAGGAGAGTTATTTTGGAAATAAATGAAGTAAGTTTAGATGTCTTTAATGTAGCCGGAATATCAGTACGAACAAATAACGCAGATGAAAGCAATGCTTCAAAATCTAAAATAATGCCGCTGTACAAAAAATTCTTTGATGAAAAAATAGAAGATCAAATTCCAAATAAAATAAATGAAAAGTATTTTATGGGGATTTATACTGATTACGAAAGCGATTATAATGGCGATTATACCTTGCTTATCGCCAAGGAAGTTAAAGGGTTTGAAAATATACCCGATAATTTACGCACACAAAGAATTGAACAAGGCAAGTATTTAAAATTTACCAATGAAGGCGAAATGCCCGCAGTTGTAATTGATTCATGGAAATATATCTGGAAATATTTTTTAGAAAATAATAAATATGAAAGAGCATACACCGCTGATTTTGAAAAGTATGATAAAACAATTTATAATAAAGTAGAAATTTTTATTTCAATTAAATAGTGGAGTAACAATGTCATTCCCAAATCCTTTTTTCCGTTGGAGACCTCATCCTTGGCACGGACTTGAAGTAGGTAAAAATCCGCCGCAGCTGGTACAGGCATTTATAGAAATTACTCCTTTTGATCTTGTTAAATATGAAGTCGACAAAGTAACTGGATATATAAGAGTCGACAGACCCCAGCGCACTTCTTCGCACCCACCTACACTTTACGGTTTTATTCCCCGTACATACTGCGGTAAAAGAGTAGGGGCTCTCTGCAAAACTGCAACCGAGGGTGACGGTGATCCCCTTGATATTTGCGTATTAAGCGAAAGACCGATAAACCGGGCTGAAGTGATTTTAAACTCGAGAGTTGTAGGTGGCTTAAAAATGATTGACGGCAACGAAGCAGATGATAAAATTGTAGCTGTATTAGACAACGATAACTTCTGGGGAAATGTCAACGATATTTCGGAACTGCCCGAAATTTTAGTTGAACGGTTAAGACATTATTTTACAACTTATAAAATGGTGCCTGGAAGCGAGCATCATTTTTCAATAGAAAATGTTTACGGCGCTGAACATGCGTTTGAGGTCATTAAGGCGTCAATGCAGGATTATGAGGATGTATTCGGAAGTTAAAAGAAATAAACTAAGTTTGGAATAAATTATTTTTTTTAATATTCTAAGCTTCTTAAAAATATTATTTAGGATTGTTATGAATTTTTTAAAACTTATTTCTATAATTGCCGTTGTATTTGCCTCATTAAATCTTTCCGAAGTTAAAGCCCAAAGCGTTTTATCATCTGAACAAATAGCCGCGCAAAAAGACAGTTTAAAAGCTTATAAAGAAAACCTTAAAAGATATATTGAATCACTGAAAAAAGATCTTGATACATTAACAAAACATAGAGACTACCTCGACGCGAAAATTAAATCCGAGTTTGAAAAATTCTACATTTCAAAATACGGAAAAGATAACGGCACAATGGTTGCAAACGGCAGAATATGGAAAGGCATGACAGAAGAAATGCTTAAAGACAGCTGGGGCAAACCAGATAAAAGCAATACTGATAAATACAATTACGGTATTTTTACTCAACATGTATACGGTGATATTACATTTTTCTTCCGAGATAAATTATTAATTGACTGGGAAGATAAAGGAAAAAAATAATATCATTTCTTAGCATATATCCCTTCATTTTAGTTTTTTAAAATTTTAACATTATTTATAGAATATATTTATATATATAATAAAGACATCTTGTCTTTTAAACTATATAAGTAATTAATCGATTATTAGTCAATTAAAGGAATTATTATGTCCAGTTTAATTGAAGTTTCAAAATTTGAGACGGGTATGGTATTGGCCGCACCAATTCTTAACAGATACGGACAGGTGCTGTTGGGAGCCGGAGTTGAACTGCAGGAAAATCATAAAAAACTTTTTTTAACATGGGGAATAAAATTAATTACTATTAAAAATGAGAATGGTAAAGATGAAATAGTTATTACAGATGAAATGAAAGAACAGGCTGAAAAAATTTTTTCGGATAGAATAAATTGGAAACCCACCAGCAGCTACGAAAAAGACCTATTTGAAATGGGCGTTAAAAGAGTATTGATGAATTTATCCAAACGGAAAAGTTAATGACCAACAAAGAAAAAATTATTGAAAAAATAAAGGAACTTCCAACGCTGCCTACTGTGTTTTCAAGATTATCGGACGCAATGAGCAATCCCAGAATAACAAATGATGATTTGGCGGCAATTATTTCATCTGATCAGGCGGCGGCTATAAAGGTATTAAAAGTGGTTAACTCGGCGTTTTATGGTTTCAGCGGCAGAATTGATACAATTTCGCGCGCAATTTTATACCTGGGATTAAACGAAATTAGAAATTTAATTTTCGCTCTTTCGGTAATAAATTTATTTAAGAAAAAGAAAAACCTTATGAATTTTAAACCTGCCGAATTCTGGTCACATTCAATTGCTGTTGGAATTTCATCCAGAGTAATTGGAAATACATTAAAGATTCAGAATCTTGAAAATTATTTTCTTGCAGGAATTTTACATGATATAGGAAAACTAATACTGTTTGAATACGCGCCTGAAGAATATGAACAAGTCCTTCAACTTGTAGAAGAAAAAAGATGTTATATATATGAAGCGGAAAGAGAAATAATCGGATTCGATCATTCAAAAATCGGTGAAATGCTCTGTCAAAAATGGAATATGCCCCCAACGCTTAAGAATGCCGTCAGATTTCATCACGGAGGAATTATGGAAGGCAGTACCGAAAAATTAGTGGCTACTGTTTATCTTGCCGACATAATAACGCGAACCCTAGAACTTGGTTTTCCCGGGGACAATTTAATACCGCAGCCGAATGAAGTTGTTCTTGAAAAACTTAATATTCCGGATAAATTCTTTACGAATAGCATGGATGAACTTCTAAGCAATTTTGAAGAAACAAATAAACTTTTGTTGTCAGAATAAAAAGAGAAATTAATGTATAGTCCCGGAAATAATAAAATAAGCGGAGCTAAAAGAATAAAAAGCGAAGAACTTTTTATTGAAGCTGTCGCTAATTTTAATCAAAGTTTTTACAGGGATGAACATATTACACAAATAAACCACAAAATACTCGACAAGTATTTAATCCTTCCGGGCACTATCTCAGTGGCGCTCTTTTATCTCGATCACGAAACATTTGAATTTCGGCTGGGGCATACAATTGACGCTACGGAAAAAGAACAGCAGGATATTTTCGATTATTTAATTGAGAACGGTACAATTGGCAAAGCTCTTGATAAGGGGCATTTGGTATTTTCAATCTACGGTCAGAATAGTCATATTATTATAATTCCGGTTGTTTCTCCTGCGGGAATTATGGGCGTAATTCAAGTATTAGGCAGCATAGGTTTAAAAAATTTTTCTGATAATATTCAAAATTATATAATACTTCACGCAAATCAATTCGCATTTCTGTTAACGAACGTGAAATTGAATAATGAAATTAATAATCTTGAAGCTGATCTTGAACAGAAGATTTCACTGAGGGTTGAAAAGATTAAACAGGCTCAAAGAGAATTACAATTAATTCTTAATTCAATTCTTACAGGCGTTTTTATTATAGAAAAATCGACCGGTACAATCATTGATACTAACGATGCCGCCGCTAAATTGTTAAAAACTGACAAAGATTCTATAATCGGCACCAAACGGAACGAATGGGAATATTTTGAAAATCTTATTAATAATAGAAAGGACTCAAATAGTTCTAATACGCCTGTTGAGACATATTTACTAAATGCTGAAAAGGTACCGTTCCCTGTTCAAAAAACAATGTCTAATCTTTATATCGGCAATAAAGAAATATTCCTAGAAAGTTTTATTGATATATCCGAAAGAAAAAAATATATAGATGATCTTAAAAAACAATCGGAACTCTTAAAAGGTGTCGATAAAGCTACAAATACCCTGCTTGTGGAATCAAGCTTTGACTCAGCTATTACTAAAGCTATTGAATACATCGGAATTTCTACAAATGTCGACAGAATATATTTTTTTACAAAAATATATTAAACGAACATAATCAGCCTTTATTTGCTGTACGTGAATATAAATGGAAAAAAGAAAATTCTATTGCCTTTAATGAATTATACAATAAAATTTCATACGAAGATGGATTGAAAGAATGGCTCCATTTATTCTTTGAGAAGAAATCTGTTTGCGGAATTGTAAGCAAAATGAATTATAAAAATAAAGAACAATTAAAGAAATTAGGATTAAATTCTCTTCTATTAGTTCCGATATATGTAGAGAATATTTTCTGGGGAATTTTGGGACTTGATACTTTAAAGGACGAAAAGGAATGGTCCGATACCGAAGAAGCTATAATTAAAGCGGCCGCCGGAAGTATTGGCGGAGCAATTGAAAGACAGCAGTCTAAACTGCAATTATTGGAAGCGATTGAAAAAGCTGTAAAATCGGATAGATCCGATAAATTGAAATCTGAATTCCTTGCTCAAATGTCACACGAAATCAGAACTCCTATAAATTCAATACTAAGCTTTGCCAGTATTCTAAGAAATGAGTTTGAAGATAAACTTTCGGAAGATTTGAAAACTACATTTACTATTATTTCAAAAGCGGGCATGAGGATAATTAGAACCGTAGATTTGATATTAAATATGTCGGAAATACAAACAGGTATTTATGATTATGTAAAATCCGATTTTGACATTGTTGAAGAAGTTTTAACACCGTTATACAATGACTACTCATTAAGAATAAAATCAAAAAATATTTTATTCAACATTAATAATAACTCTTATGATAATATTGTTTCGGCTGATAAATATTCTGTAACGCAAATATTTAACAACATAATTGATAATGCTTATAATTTTACGGATAAAGGCCAAATTGATATTAACATCAGAAGAGAATTAAACTCAGCTTTAACTGTAGAAGTGCGCGATACGGGTATAGGAATATCATCAAATTATATGTCCAAATTATTTGACCCATTTTCACAGGAAAATCAAGGTTATACAAGGAAGTACGAAGGAAACGGCTTGGGCTTGGCGCTTGTAAAAAAATATTGTGAAATGAATAATCTTAACATTAATATTGAAAGCAGCAAAGGAGTCGGCAGCAATTTTATTATTACCTTCCCGCAATAATTGAAATCTTCATAACATCAAAATTTAAAAAACCGCTTTTTATAATTGCAGCTATTTTATCTCACTTGCTTTTAATTATTTAGAAAAATATTTTGTTTTACATAATCATTCTCACAAAAAAATAATGGCAAATGAAATAAATTTAATTGCGCAGTTGAATTTTTGGTCGCTACTATTAATAATATGCGCCGGACAAGGATTTATTTTTGGAGTAATATTACTATTCCATAAAAAAGGGAATGTTTCTGCTAATAAAATTCTTTCTATTCTAATCTTCTGCTTTTCTTATTATTTTTTATTTATCGCCGCTTATTGGTCAAACTATTTAGTTAAGTATCCTCAAATGCTGGGCACATTAAGAATACTAAATTATTCTTGGGGTCCGCTTTTTTATTTATATGTTTCGGCGGTTATAAATAAAAATAAAAAATTCAGGTTAAAACAAATCCTTCATTTTATCCCAACGGTTGTTTCAATTACTTTGACGTTCCCGGTTTTTCTATTGGATACCGATGCAAAGGTAGAAATAATAAAAAAAATGTTGACCGGAGAATACACCGGCGCTAATATTAATAATATATTGCCAAGTGTTTTATTTAATTTCCATATTCTTCTTTACTCGTTTCTTTCAATAAAAAAAATAACCGAATATTCAAAAAGCATAAACGGAAATAAAAACACGTTAATGTATATTAATTATAAATGGTTGTTAAAATTATCATTCGGGTTTGTCGGTTTTTTTATATCGTGGTTTATTTATGAAATATTAATGTACACGGGTGTTAAATATCATATTGAAGTAGATTATATTATAACTTTCTTCGGTGTTGTTGTGATTTATACTATAGTTATTTATTCAATGAAACAGCCAGAAATATTCTCGGGAATTTCTATAATAAAAAATGAAGCGAAATATGAAAAAACAAATATTCCGTTTGAAGAAGCTCAAAATTATATAAACATAATTAACGATTTAATGAAAAAAGAAAATTTATACCTTAATCCGGATTTTAACTTAAGATCTTTGGCGGTCCGGCTGGATATAAGTACGCATAAATTATCTCAAATATTAAACGAACACCTAAAAGTAAACTTTGCTGATTTTATTAATAATTATAGAATTGAAGAAGCGAAATTAAGATTAACAAATCCCGAGTACTCCAACTTAACAATATTGAGCATTGCTTATGATGTGGGATTCAACAACAAAGTTTCTTTTAATAAAACATTTAAAAAAATAACCGGTATAACGCCATCCGAATATAAACTTTCTCAAGCCCCTCACTTTACAAATTAATTGCCGTATTTACATTTTTTATTGTAAATATTTATCGGAATTGACGACTTTAAAAATCAATAAAACTATTTTTGCGTTTAATTAAAATTTATTGGGGGATAAATGAATAATACCAGCCTACCGTTGTTTATAATATTTAGCATTTTAATATTCAGCTCGCTTAATTCACAGCCGCTTAAAGAGAATGCCGATAAAGAGTTCACCGACGGGAATTATATAAAATCTGCCGAATTATTTAATGAATATTTATCAACTGAAGAAAACAAAAAAGACGGTCA
The DNA here is from genome assembly GCA_018829205.1 of Bacteroidota bacterium. Classification (GTDB taxonomy): domain Bacteria; phylum Bacteroidota; class Ignavibacteria; order Ignavibacteriales; family Melioribacteraceae; genus JAHJUE01. The sequence goes on along the minus strand of JAHJUE010000007.1, from coordinate 180,911 downwards.
GGCATGGCAGAGCCTTGCGTTTTCATATTATCAGCTTGAAAATTATGAAGAAGCGTTAAATGCATTTCTTAAATCCGAAGAACATGAAGCTCCGGTAAATATCAGATCAATTGTTCAGACGGGCATATCTTATCTTAAAATGAAGAATAAGGAAAAAGCTTATGAATACCTTGATAAGGCTGTAACCGCGGGACTTCCTCCGCGTTTGCTTAAGTCGAATAATAGACTTGATGAAATTAATAATGAGGAAAAATTTCAAAAATTATTATCCAAGGCTGAAGAAAATGCTTTCCCCTGCAGAAATAACCCGCTTAACAGGCAATTCGATTTTTGGCTTGGCGATTGGCAGGTTTACGCGAACGGACAGTATGTGGCTAACAGCAAAATTGAATATAGTCTTGAAGGATGTTTGATTATAGAAAATTATGAAGCCTTCAGCGGATACAGCGGTAAAAGCATTAATTTTTATGACGCGGGGGATAAAATATGGCAGCAGATTTGGACCGATATTTCGGGAAATGTATCTCGTTATTCCGGGGAATTAAAAGACGGCAAAATGTATTTATGGGGTGAAAATATAGATAAAGCAGGAAGTAAAAGTCTTGTAAGAATGGAATTTACTCCCAATGATGACGGTTCTGTAAGACAGCTGTATGAAGGCTCAAATGACGGAGGAAAAACCTGGAGCATATACTTTGACGGACTTTATAAAAAAAAGCAGTAGCATTGCTTAATTGCTCTCCCGGCAATAAACCCTCCAATTCTTCTATGGAGGGTTTTTTTATTCAATAAAAATTAAATTTCTGATTTATAGTTATTATATTGAAGGTCATGAATAACAGCTATATAAAAGCAGCCTCAAAAATTCCGGGAAACTGGTTAAGGATATTCCAGAATAAGTTAAGCAGAATTAACATGCCGGAATATACCCTCTTCAGTATTTATTCAATTTTAACAGGTATATCGGTTGGATTGGCTGTTGTAGCGTTTCACGAAGCTATTAATTTAATTTCATATATATTTTTTGAACTGCTTGCCGGAAATTTTGCCTTCTGGGGAGGAGCAATTGTAATTATTCTTCCGGCACTGGGAATGCTTGTTCAAAGTTTAATGACAACTTTTTTCCCTTCCACGGCTAAAAAAAGAGGAGTTTCAGAAGTTATAAAAGCTGTTGCAATCAGGGGCGGGTTTATCCGTTTTAGAACAACACTTTTTCATTTTATCGCCCCTGTAATTAATATCGGCTCAGGAGGAACTGTCGGTCCCGAAGGACCTGCTGCCCAATTGGGCGGCGGAGTTGCAAGCAAGCTGGGGCAATTAATCGGTATCTCCGACGCACGCAGAAGAATGTTTACGGCAGCGGGTGCTGGCGCCGCAATATCGGCTGTGTTTAATACTCCGCTTGGAGGAATATTTTTTGCGCTGGAAATTGTTTTGTTAAATGATTTTCAGTCGGCTACTTTTTCAGCATTAATATTAGCATCTGTTTCGGCAAGCGCCGTTTCAAGGATATTTTTAGGCGATTCGCCCGCATTTCAATTTGATATTCCTTCTATTGTTTCATATTCGGATTTCTATCTGTTTATAGCTCTTGGAATTGCTGCGGGAATATTATCAATTGCGTTTATAAGATACTCAAGCGCGGTAAATGAATTCTTTAAGAAAAAAGTTTTAAAAGTACTCCCCAAATGGTTATTAATGGTTGCTGTTGGTTTGATTGTAGGTGTTGCCGGATATTTTTACAAAGATATATTCGGTATAGGATATAAAGCAATAAATAAAATACTAGCCGGCACAATAAGCTGGGATATCGTATTAATATTACTGGCATTAAAATTTTTACTTGTGCCTATGATATTAAATTCAGGCGGATTCGGAGGGGTGTTCGCGCCTTCTCTATTCTTAGGCGCGTGTTTCGGATTTTTATTCGCAACAGGAGTCAATAATATTTGGGATCTGAATTTAGATACCACAACGTTTGTTCTTGTTTCTATGGGTGCGGTTTTGGGGGGAGTAAACTCAATTCCAATTTCGGCGATACTTATAATTTTTGAAATGACCAAAGATTACTCCTTTATGCTTCCGTTAATGCTTGCAGTTGTTATAAGCACAACAATAGTTCAGCTTGTTGTTAAAGGTTCCGTTCATGTAAAACATTTGGAAGAACAGGGTTATACTTTAAATCAAGGAAGGCAGACAAGCATTCTCCGCTCCTATTTTGTAAAAGATGTGATGAAAACAGACATTGTATTAATTCCCGAAGATACGCCGCTTCCCGTGCTTGTAGGAGAACTTCTCGAAAGTCATCATAATACATTTTATATAGTTAATAAAGAAAAAAAACTGACAGGTACAATTTCTACAAGCGAACTACGTCCAATAATTGCAGAATATGAACAGCTTAGGGACATGCTTGTTGTTAATGATATTGCGAGGCACGAAGTATTAAAGGTTTCCGAAAGCGATGATCTCGATTATGTTCTCAAATTATTCGGAGAAAAAAATGTTGATGAGCTTCCTGTAATTTCTAAAACTGTGCCGGGAAAGGTTATTGCAAGTGTTTGGAGGCAGGATGTAATCGCACTATATAACCGCGAAAGTTTAAAATACAATTTAGCCGATGGTATGGCGCGTGAATTAAAATCTATTGAAACTACGCAGACATCGCAGGTAACCGAAGGATTTTCGATAGTGGAGAAAAAAGCTCCCGAAATGTTTATCGGAAAATCGCTGCTTCAATTAAGAATTAGAAACAACCATGGTTTGGAAGTACTCATGATTAAACGTCCGCTCTCACCGATTATGGCAATTGAAGAAGAAAATAAAATTCACATTCCAACGCCCGATTATGTAATTCAATCCGATGATATTCTCGTTCTTTTCGGCGCCGATGATAAAGTTGCCCAAACAATAAACTGGGTATAAAAATTCTTGTTTTAGAAATATATTTCCATTCCTTTTTTATTCTTAATTATTAAATTCCCATATATTGCTCTCCCACATTTGGATTCGTTGAAAAAAAGAAAGGCAAAATTATGAAAGCAGTTTGGAATAATAAAGTATTAGCGGAAAGTACAAATACAATTCAAATTGAAGGAAATCATTATTTCCCTCCCGAAACTATAAATAGAGAATATTTTATAGTCAGCGGCACGCATACTAAATGTCATTGGAAAGGCACTGCAAGTTATTATTCTATTAATGTAGATGGTGAAACCAATATTGACGCAGCCTGGTATTACCCCGAACCTAAGGACGCGGCAAAAGAAATAAAAAATTACGTGGCATTTTGGCGCGGTGTAAAAATTACAGATTAAACATATTCGGCGCAGAAAATTTTCCGCGCCGAAGTTTAAAGTAGTATAGGAATAAATTAATTATCGCTTTGACTCCACGGCGGAGTTACGCCTATCATTCTTGCGTATGCTATTGACTGTCCAAAATGTTCATGCACATGATTCAGCAACGCTTCAAGTACAAATCTAATACTGGATTCATTTCCGAAAAAGTTTACTTTTGTGTTCAGTTTATCGTCATCTATTTTTAGGCTGGCGGCTTTAATATAACCGAAAGATTTTTGCAATGATTTTATAACTTCAGCTGGATCAGTAGTCGAACTTTCAAAAGTTTTTGCGTCGGCGTTGTATTCTTGAGGAACATCCTCTCCTAAAGCCGACAATAAATACTTCGCGCTTTGAGCGATATGTAAATAAACCTCGGATACAGATCTTACTCCATCGGCAGGACGCCAGGACATTTTATCCTGCGGCACGGCTTCGGCTAATTGAACCAATTTATTTTCGACATATGTCAGTAATTTATTATAATCGGATGCAAATTCCGAGGCTGGTTTTTCATCGGAACTTCCGCCGGCATAAATAAAGGTTGAAAAAACTAAAAATGCAGAAAGCAAAAATTTATATATTTTCATTGCCGCTCCTTTTTGTTTTTTGAAGTGATGCGTCAATTTACACAGAGATATATTTATTAATCAAGATAATTATACAATGTGTCTTTTATTGCGAGTTGATTTTCTTTCGGCGGCGGGCATTTATAATAAAAATATAAATTCAGATGTAAAGTGCTTTTGCATATTTATATATTGAATATGATTGCCTTATAAATTATTATCTTTTATAAAAAATCAGCTGTTATCGAAGTAAAAAATTTGGGAGGTTTTATGAGCTGGCTTGTTGTGTTATCATATGAGTTATATAATGCTAGTCAAACAGATTTTGCTAAAGTTAACCGCGGATTAAAATCACTCGGGTTAATTAATGAGATTATCTCGGAATACGGGACAACAAACGAACTGCCGAGAAACACCTTTGCCGGGCAGTTTACTAAAGATGCCGACAATACCTCAACAGAAATCGTGAATTATATAAAAGACAATACGAAAAAAATTTTTGAGGAAGCCGGTGTTGAAGGCAAAATGTTCGTTGCCGCAGGCGAAAACTGGTCTTGGGGCGAGCTTGTGACTTAAATTAAAAGTTTCTCAGCCTGTCCTCAAACCATTCGGCTGTTGCTCTTCCCTCTCTTTGTTCTAAAAGCCTAAGGAAAATAATTGTTGACGAAACGTCGTTAGTAATCATTTCTCTGCAGAGTTTGTAAAAATTTTCACTTCCGATTTTCTTATAAAGATGAAATAATAAAACCGGGATTTTAACATTCATTATTTTATTGGCGTCATTAAATAATTTTTTATCATAAAGATGTTCTCTGTTAAACATCCATACGGGAGGCAGTCCTGCAAGGCTGTCTTCTTTCTCAATTAAAATTTTTCTAAAAATATTTTCCCCGAATTTTTCTTTAACAAGTAATAATGCTGAAAACTCGGCAAACCCTTCATTCATCCAATCATTCCAATCGTGCGCAGCCTGCCACCACCAAAGTTTAGCCGCTCCGTGTGAAAGCCGCATAAAATATTTTATTGAATTTTCATAATAAGTAGAGTCATATAGCTGTGATAAAGAAATCATACCGAGATTTGAATAACTTCCTCCTATATCGCGCATTGACTGTAGCACGGTTAAATTTTTCCCGCCGTCTTCTCCGAAACGATTTGCAAGGTTACGCATTATCCAATTTAAATTATTATTTATATCTTTTGCCGCGGAATCGGAGATGTCGCTGTAATATAAACTAATAGTAAAATCCTTTTCCTCTGTATTAATTTCTTTTAATTTTTTTGAAATTATTACGGTAATATCATTTACGGGATTTTCGGAATTAAAGTTAAAAGCGGTGTCATTATTAATAAATTGTCCGGAAGCTCCTACTATATACCCGTTTGTGCAATTAACTTGTAAATCAAATGTAAACTCGCCGTGCCTTTTATTATACGGATACCAGGGAAGATCGAAACCGATTTCCGTCCATTCTTTTGTTACTGTATTTTGAGAAAGATTATGTATTTCGGAAATTTCTCCCGAGTATTCAAATTCTAATTCGCTTTGTTCTCCTTTATTCAGCATCCTGTTAAAATAGATATGTAATATCCTTGCGTCTGGATTAGTAATAAGCGATGAATCCGGTGATGTATAAAATTTATATCCGGCTACATCTTTCCCGGAAACTGATTTTATATTGAATTGTTTGTGCAGATAGAATATTGCGCTATCGCAGAGAGGTTCCGGGGAAATATAAATTAATTTGCCTTTAACTTCTAAGTAACGGTTTTCAGGAAATATATTTAGACGCACATTGTAATGATTAACATTATGCTTAAGTTTATTTAATTTTACGCCGCAGGAAATAGTTATTACGGAAAGCGTTAAGAAAACAAAAATAATTAAATGTTTCATAGCAGCCCGGCTATTATATTCTTTTCTTAAACTAAAATTAATATATTATGTTCCGCGGAGTTAAACGGTTTTTATATAAATATTAGTTTTGTTTTCTTGTTTAAAGCCGATATTCATTAAATATTTTCTGTGTTCTTCAACGGAAGTTTCGGCAATCAAACCCGATATTTTGTTCTGTTTTAAAAGGTTTAATTCCGTTGAATACAAATACATCGCGTTTTTTAAGTCCCTGTATTCGGGTATAGCGTAATCAACGTGAACTTTAATCTTATTATTTTCCAATTCTTCATATACAAATAATCCGGCCGGATTAAGGTTTCTTAAAACAAAATGACTGCTCAATTTATGAAGTTCTTCTTTTTTAAAATCGGGGAAATATTTAATAATATCATCCCAGTATATTTTCAGAAATTCGGCCAGATAAGAATTTTCTTTATACTCAACTCCTACAAATGAAAAAGAATCCTTTTTAGAATACATCTGCACTATATAGTAAATATCAATTACAGTGATATAAAAGTTGACGGCAAAAATTGGATACGCCTCAATTAAAAATCCGTATACAGCGAAAGTAAAAGCTCCCGCTAAATTAACCCAGCGGAGTTTTACAATATTTTTCATAGTAAGCGAAACCGCGACTAAAAACGAACCGGCATAACCGATAATTTCATATAATCCAAACAAGCATAATTCCTTTTTTTAATTTTTTAAATATAATGAACCATGTCTTAGCAAACCATATCAAGTCGGTTGTGATATACTTTTAAAATTTGCTGTAATTTGTATACAGCTGCCGTTTTGCATCACAATAAAAACACGCTGATTAATAAATAAATTACAAGCAAGGAATTGTAAGGTTTTTGAAGGTTGATTTAATAAATATTAGTTGTTACGTTTCATTTGTTATTGTGGGATTTAAATTTATTAAAGCAATTAATTGCATTTAAAAATAGATGGAGTACAAAAATGAACAAAAATGATTTTGTTTATTCAGACTCGCCGGAACCTCACAAAGCACGCACAAAAGAAATTCTGAAATCACACCCAGAAGTAAGAGATCTGATCGGACGTAACCCTTTGAGTTTTATTATAATAATATTTATTGTGGGGATTCAGTTAAGCATAGCAATTTTACTAAGCGGCCAAGCCTGGTGGGCTGTATTACTTGCGGCCTATTTAGTCGGCGCGTTCGCTAATCACGCCTTATTTGTTCTGATTCACGAATGTTCGCACAATCTTATATTTAAAAAAAAATCGGCAAATATAATTGCGGGAATAATTGCGGATATTCCTAATGTGCTTCCGAGTTCGGTTTCCTTTAGAGCTTATCACTTAAAACATCATTCATTTCAAGGCGATTATAATCTTGACGCGGATCTCGCGAGTAAATGGGAAGCGAAATTAATTGGTCATTCGTTTTTGGGGAAAGCAATTTGGGAATTATTTTTTCCTGTGTTCCAGGCTCTTCGTCCTCCCAGACTTAAAGAAATAAAATTTATGAACGGCTGGACATTATTAAACTGGCTTGTAGTATTCGGAGTTGACGTTTTAATATTTATAAATTTCGGAGCTGCCTCTTTCTTTTATCTGTTTTTATCATTTTTCTTTTCTATCGGCTTTCATCCTTTAGGCGCCCGGTGGATACAGGAGCATTTCTTAACATATCCTCCGCAGGAAACATACAGCTATTACGGAATATTAAATATTCCCGCGCTTAATGTAGGATATCATAATGAGCATCATGATTTTCCTTCCATTCCATGGAGTAATTTGAGAAAACTAAAAAAGACGGCGCCGGAATTTTATGATAATCTGATTTTTCACAAATCATGGTTTAAACTCTGGCTTAAATTTTTATTCGATAAAAACATTTCGCTTTATTCCAGAATTGTGCGCAGCAACCGCGACGGTATGCAGGTAAATAATTTATGATTGAGATTGGCAGTATATTCAAAGCTGATTCAGGCGATTTACTTATAGATAAATTTATGGGTAAAGGGAAATCGGGATATTCATATTTATCAGAATTAAATAATGAATTTGTAATTCTGAAATTAATGCACGATGAAAAATCGCCGTATTATCATTTTACATCGGATAAAACCAGTGCGGAAGTTAACGCATACAATAAATTAAATTCTCTTGGAATTCATATACCAAAATTAATTGAGTATAGTCTGCCTAAACAGTATCTAATAAAAGAATACATAGAAGGAAATTCGGCGGCAGAAGTGATTTCATTAAACAAAATAAATGAAAGAATTATTGAACAGCTTTTTAACATTTCTGATTTAGCCCAAAAGGCGAATATTAATATTGATTATTTTCCTACGAATTTTGTGATTAAAAGGGACTTGCTGTATTATATTGATTATGAAATTAATCCTTATTCTTGCGAATGGAACCTGGAAAACTGGGGCATTTATTATTGGGCTAATTCAAAGGGGTTTAAGGAATTTTTAAAAACAGGAAACGCTGTTTCAATTAACAGAAACCTTGAAAAAGGAATACCATTCAAAATTCCTTTTGAAGAGCAGGTTAAAGAATGGATTGAACAGTATTCAAAAATTTGAAACGGAGTGATTATGTTTTTTCTGCTGCTGTTAGTTACACTTGTTATTGCTTTTGTAACTGCTCATATAATTGTAAAATTTTTTGATAAACCGATTGAAAAAATGCTAACGCGTATTATCTCGGACGATATAAGCAGCGCATGGCATAAGTATGTAAAATTCGCCATTTATGTAACGGGAATTTCGGGCGGAGTTAAATTCTGGAATTATGAAAAATATCTTTCTTCTCAGCATCCCGAAGCGATTAAAACAGAATTAACATTTGAGCGGTGGACACTTGAAATCTATCAGACAATTATTGAGGCATTGCAAAGTATTTCGTGGATGCTTTTAGTGTTTTTTATTTTCGCATTAATTGCTTATGTGATTGTAAAAATTTTTGAGGTGAAAAAAGAAAAAAAAGAAATCAATAGTTAGAAGAGTATTTATGAAAGAACATTTTATAAAACTATTTAAATATAATAACTGGGCTAATTCTAAAATTTTAGAAATTATTTTTAAAGAAGAAAACTTTCCTGAAATCGCTTTAAAATATTTTATACATGTATTAATAGCCGAAAAAACTTGGATGTCACGACTTATAGGAGAAGAAATCAATACAAATAATTTTTGGCCGGATATCTCTAAAGACGAATTAAAAATTTTAATAGACGATAATACAAATCAATATTTGGACTTTATAGAAAATTTAAAGGACAAAATTCCGGATAGTTTAGTAACATATAAAAACAGCAAGGGATTTAAGTATACCACATCTGTTAAAGATATTTTAACGCATGTTTCGATGCACAGCGCTTATCACCGCGGTCAAATAAATTCCGCGTTAAGAAATTCGGGATTTCAGCCTGTTAACATTGATTTTATAACATATACCAGAATCTGAGAATTCATTTGAAAATATTACCATCTATTTTAAAATACACCACGCTTATAATTATTTTTGCCGCGAATTTTGTATGCGCGCAGGACAAAATAAATTACAATTCATTTTCGGAAAGAGAGAAACTTGTTCTTAATGAAGGATGGAAATATTTTGTATCCGATTCAACTTTCGGAAATATAAAAGAAGGTTCCGAAAGTGATTGGATAAAGATACAATCAACATTCTTTAATGATAAAAACATGCCGCCGGCTTCCGCGAATAATGTTTGGTTTTACAAAGAGTTTATAATTGATTCTACATTGTTTAATAAACCTGTCGGGTTTGATTTTCTATTTTGGGCTGATATAAAAGTTTATTTAAATGACAGACTAATATTTACAGGCATATTTAATGACGGCAATCCTGTTCTTCCGGTAAAGGAATTTTTTTCGGGGGATTCTCTTCAGATATTAAAAGTTGTTTTAAATTTCAGCGAGGCTGAAAATCTGATAAACAAAGGATTAAATTTCGGGTTTCAAATATCTCTTGTAAAATTTGATGAATCGCTTAAATCCAGAGTTTCGGTATTATCAAGTTTATCCGTGCGTAAGAATATTTTTGTGTCTATTACTCTTGTACTGGCAGTATTTCATTTTTTTCTTTATGTATTTAATAAACATAAAATAAATAACCTGTTCTATGTTTTGTTCTTATTCTTCTTCGCGTTTTTCTTAACCGGAAATTATATTTCTATCTTTAGCGGGAACGCCGGATTTTACGTTTTTTATTATTCCGCGTTTAAAGCTCTATTGCTGTTTGTTATTTTAAGCGCCTCGACAGCCATTTATACAATATTTAAACCGCTTCCTAAATATTATAAATACTTTTGGATTTATGCAGCCGCATTGGGAATCGCAGCGTATCTATTTACTTCTATAATATTCCTTTATTTAACCTTTGTTTCAATAACGATATTTTCGGTCTGGGGGAGCTGGTATTTATTCGGTCCCACAACGAAAAAAAACATGGGAGAAAAAATAATTCAAGCGGGATTTGGAATTATGGCATTAGGAGGAATTTTACAGATGCTTTATTCGCTGGGCTTAATAATTCCTATTTTTGGTTTAAACGATGTTTATATATACGGAGTAATTGTATTTGTAATTTCGATGTCGATAGCTTTTGCGTATGATTTCGCTTCGACTTCCAAGGATCTAGAAAAAAAACTTGTTGAAGTAAAAACACTTTCCGAAAAAACAATTGAGCATGAAAGATTCGCCCGTGAACAGGAACTTCAAAGAAAATTGCTTGAAGCCGACAATATCCGTAAAACAAATGAATTGGAAGAAGCCCGTAAACTCCAGCTTTCAATGCTGCCTTCATGTTTAAATGATATTGAAGGATTAGATATTTGTTTTGATATGAAAACCGCGACCGAAGTCGGCGGCGATTATTATGACTATTATTTTTCGAACGACGGCACATTAAACATAGCTATAGGAGACGCTACCGGACACGGTACAAAAGCAGGTTTGATGGTAGCGACAATAAAAAGTCTTTTTAACGCGCTGGGCGCTAAAATGATGATACCCGATTTTTTTAACCGCTGCACGGAAATTATTAAAACAATGAATCTGGGAAATATATTTATGTCGATGACAATTATCCGATATAAAAATAAAAGATTGATTGCTTCTGCAGCCGGAATGCCTCCTATATTTATTTATAAGAAAAGTAAAAATGTAATTAATGAAATAATTATTAAAAGCATGCCGCTCGGCGGTTTCAGAAATTTTAAATATTATGAAGAAGAAAACGAACTTGAAAGCGGGGATGTTATTTTAATGATGTCCGACGGGTTACCAGAATTATTTAATGAAAAGAGGGAAATGTTCGGTTATGAAAAAGTAAAAGAAATATTACTGCGGCACGCCGATAAAAAAGCGGCTGGTATTAATAACGAATTATTTAAAGCAGCCGAACAATGGCGCGGCTCAAGAGCGCAGGATGATGATATGACTTTCGTAATAATAAAAATATTATAAATTTATCCCCCTCCACCACGAAGCCTTCATGCCGTAGACATGTAGGGAATGAGGTAGCTGACGAATATTAAAAGAAATAAAATCCTTTCACAAAAATTTTTTGTTATTTTAAAACCATGGATAACAAAACAAATTCACAAAACTGGCGCGGTAAATTACATACTGTAATATTCGAATCCGATACGCCCGCCGGAAAGTTTTTTGATCTTCTTTTGATCTCGGCAATACTTTTAAGCGTTATTGTTGTTATGCTTGACAGCGTGGCGGCAATCCGTTTTGAATACGGGAAAATACTATTAGTTCTTGAATGGATATTTACAATACTTTTTTCTATTGAATACATTTTGAGATTAATAAGTATCGGTCGTCCTCATAAATACGCGCTAAGTTTTTACGGAATTGTTGACCTGCTCGCGATCATACCTACTTATTTAAGCATACTGCTCCCCGGCAGTCAATATTTTTTAGTGCTCAGAATTTTACGTGTGTTCAGAATTTTTAGAATATTAAAATTTGCGCAGTACATAAGTGAAGCTAAAATGCTTTCACAGGCTCTTAAAGCGAGCCGCAGAAAAATAACTGTATTTTTGTTCGCGGTTTTAACCGTAGTTGTAATTTTAGGCTCGTTAATGTATGTAATTGAAGGTGAAGAAAACGGTTTTACAAGCATTCCGGAAAGTATTTATTGGGCAATTGTTACATTAACAACCGTTGGTTACGGCGACATTTCACCGCAAACCGGACTCGGTAAAATGCTGGCGGTTATAATTATGATTTTAGGTTATGGTATTATTGCAGTCCCGACCGGAATTGTTACTTCGGAAATGACAACTCGAAAACTAAAAATTTCTACTCAAGCATGTCCTCAATGCGCCGAGGAAGGGCACGATCCCGACGCATATCACTGCAAATACTGCGGCTCAAAATTATAATCTTTGGAATTAATTATGGATTTTAGAAACTTCGGCACCACCAATTTAAAAGTATCCGCTCTCGGTTTCGGAGCCGGCGAAATAGGCGACTTTGCGGTTGATGATAAAACTGTTGAAATAATTTTGAACTCCGCGCTTGATCTTGGAATAAATTTAATAGATACGGCACGCGGGTATTTCGCTTCCGAAGAGAGAATAGGAAAATTTATTTCACACAGAAGAAATGAATTTATGCTTTCTACAAAAGTCGGTTACGGTGTTGAAGGAGAAAAAGACTGGTCGCACAACTGCATTTTAAAAGGAATTGATGAAGCATTAATAAAAATGAAAACTGATGTAATAGATATAGTACATCTTCATACCTGCGGATTAGAAGTTTTAAAGAGCGGCGAAGTTATGGACGCGCTGGATAAAGCAAAAACCGACGGCAAAATAAAACTTTCGGCATATTCAGGAGAAAATGAAAATCTTAATTACGCAATTAATATCGGTAGGTTCGACAGTGTTCAGTCTTCTTTCAACATATGCGATCAGAGAAATTTATATTCAAATCTTCCCAAAGCAAAAGAGAAAGGCTTGGGATTTATCGCGAAACGTCCGATAGCAAACGCGCCTTGGAGGTTTTCAGAAAGACCAACCGGGCATTACTGCGAAGAATACTGGCTGCGTTTTCAAAATATGAATTTAAATATTGATATGGATTTATACGAAGCGGCATTAAGATTTTCCGCCTATACATGGGAATTGACAGCTGCATTGTCGGAACAACGGATCTTAATCATTTAAAACGAAATTTTGAGATTATTGAAAAAGGAAAACTCCCCGAAGATATTATTAAAATTATTAATGAAGCTTTTCAAAAAAATGATGTAAATTGGGTCGGTCAAGAATAAAAAATTTTATGAGCAAAAATGTTTTCTAAAGAAATCTCACGTCCCGCCGCGATTTTTGCCGCGCTGTTTGTAACTGTTTTATGGTCGTCGTCCTTCGTAATAATTAAACTCGGGTTAAATGAAATTCCGCCATTAACGTTTGCGGGTCTGCGTTATGTCATCGCGTTTATATGCCTGCTTCCATTCGCGTTAAAAAAAGAAAGAATTGAGGAAATAAAAAACCTTCATAAACCCCAGTGGATAAAATTAACAATACTCGGTTTGCTGTTTATAACTTTTACGCAGGGGGCGCAGTTTTTAGGATTGTCGTTGTTGCCCGCTGTAACAGTAAGTTTAATTTTAAATTTCACTCCAATTATTGTAGCTGTGATGGGAATATTTCTAATAAAAGAATATCCCACATTTTTACAGTGGACAGGTTCCTTGCTTTTTATAGTCGGTATTTTAACATACTTTATTCCGCTTGAAACGGAAAATAATCAGCTGCTTGGAATTATTATAATGATTATAGGTGTTGCCGCTAACGCCGGTTCTTCAATTCTGGGAAGAAGCGTAAATCGAAAAGGGGATCTGCATCCGCTTACAATTACTATTATTAGTATGGGAATAGGATCTATAATATTATTAATTACAGGAATTATTACACAAGGTTTCCCGGCAATTAGTTTAAAGAATTGGTTTTATCTTTTATGGCTCGCCGCAATAAATACAGCGTTCGCGTTTACTCTTTGGAATTTAACTCTTCGTACTTTATCTGCGATGGAATCAAGTATTATTAACGGTACAATGTTAATACAAATTGCATTTCTCGCGTGGCTGTTTTTGGATGAACCGATTACTTTTAAAGAAGGTATAGGCATGATAATAGCCGGAACCGGGGCGCTGCTTGTGCAATTAAAAAGAAAAAATAAATCTTAATATAACTCGTCATGCCCGTCGAATAACTCGCCCGCAATTGTAAATTTATTTAATCTAACTTTTTGATTGTTTTGTTTTCATGATAAAATCAGCTAATAATTATTTGGCACAGTATTGTCTATATAGTTTACCGTAGACATAAACAAATAATAACATTAACGGAGGTATAAAATGAAAAACTTAATTAATCTTGCAGTATTTGCATTAACATTTGTTCTGTTCGCGAATGTAACATTCGCACAGACAGGCGCGGGTAACGGATTCGGAGCCAAACTAAACTTAAACCAATCGCAATGGATTGACGCTGACGGCGACGGAATTTGCGATAACTTCGGAACAGTAAATCAAGGTGTCGGAAATTCGAACAAAGGATCAAAGAAAATGAGAAACACTAATCCTGGCACACCAGTTGGTTTGGGTCTTGGCAACGGACATGGTGACGGAAGCGGAACACGCCCACAGGATGGAACAGGTTTTGGCCCGGGTAACGGAACAGGCTTAGGTACATGCGACGGTACAGGAACAGGTACATCAACCGGCGGAAGAAGAGGCGGAAGAAAATAATTATTAAGCTTTTTGTCATGCATAAATTTGGCAGCCTTTTGGGCTGCCATTTTTATTTTAAATAATAATTTCTGCTAAATCTAAATTGATAAACAAACATCATATTAAGCACTATAAAAATTTGATAAGTGTATATAAATTTAAAGAATTAATTAGATTATCGGCTCGACTCATCAGTCGAGACCGCTCGACCGAATCGGCTAAATAATCAAAAAAAGCAAATAAATAGTTGAAATTTCGAATAAAAATGAGACTTTATTCTGGCATATCAATTGGAATATATAATTGAGGTAAAAATTATGAAAACTATAAAAACAATATTTGCAGCTATATTTTTAGCCGTAATCTTTCTACCGGTTCAAATATACTCGCAGCAGGATACTACAGCTTCAAAAATAAAAGAAACAAAAGAAAAGCTTCATCAAAGCAGAATGTTTGTTGATGAAAACGGCGACGGTTATAATGATAACGCCCCTGATCATGACGGCGACGGTATACCGAACGGATTGGATCCTGATTATCAGAAATTCAGCAAAAAAAGAAAATTTGAGAATCTGCCTTATGTTGATTTGGACGGCGACGGGATTAATGATAATCTTCAAAAGTATAATAAACTGAAAGGACACGGACTAAATAATCCTAATGGTTTAGCTCCGCAGCACGGAAATAATCAGTCTACCGGAAATAATTCCAACAAAGGTCAGGGAAATCAAAAGGGTAAAGGAGCTAAAAAATGAAACATGCCGAATTAATAAAATACAAAAATCTAATTCTGACCTTAGTTTTAGTAATTCTTATAACTATTCCGGAAATTAATACGGCTCAATTGAGCGCCGGTTTCTCCACTACGCAGGTTTATGACAGCAACCCGTACCGTTCGCCTATTGCCGAAGCGGAAATAATTTCTTCATATAGCGGAGGAATTGAATATGATTTCACTAGCTTCAATTTTCTTTATTACGGAAGTTATTCCTTATTCAACAAATCGGTTGAAAGAAATAATTACTGGCATCAGTTTGGATTTTACAAATCGGGCGAAGACAATATTTTAGGAATATACGGCGAACAAAGAATAAACAAAGAACTCTATAATTATTACGATTATATAAGCGTGACGGGTTATTACAGAAAAAAATTAGATAGTTTGTTTATGAATCCTGTTCTAAACTTATCCGCCGGCTATAAAAATTATACCAATCTAAGCGATTACAATAATGTATTTATAAGCGCCGGACTGAATTTAAACAGAAGCTTTGATACTAAAACAGCTTTAATACTTAACTCGGCATTAAATTATAAATATTACTTAAATACGGGAAGTATGTTGGGAGCGAGAAACAATAGTTCCGCTTTATCTTCAACTCAATTATATTTTAATTTTAGAGCTGCACAGTCCTTGTTTGAAAATACGGGACTCGCGGTTTATTATATAAACCGTTCACTGCTTGGTGAATCCCTTTCATTGTTAGGTGATTATTATTCATCATACGGCGATGAATCAGATTTGTTTGATGATCCTTACAGCAGAAACGAAAACGCTTTCGGCGCAGAGCTGACTCAGATTTTACCTTTAGAGATAATAGCAAAAACAGGTTTTGAAATCAGTTCAAGAAATTATCCGAGTCAAGGGATATATATAAATTCAGAATTATATGAAACCGGCACAGATAGAGAAGATTCGCAGAATGCTTTTTATTTGCAGATGAATAAAACGATTCCGCTTGACAGTGCGAATCAGACTAGTCTTAATTTCGGTATAAACTATTCCTATATAAACAAATCTTCAAACAGCTACTGGTATGATTACAAAGGAAGTACATTTACTATTAATCTGGGATTACAATTCTAAGCGAACATAATATGAAAACAAAATATGCGGGAATCAATTGGCGTTCATTTATAAGTATTTACATGGTGTTTTCCTTTTTGATAATGACAATTACAGGAATAACTTTATATATTTCACCGCCGGGCAGAATAGCGCATTGGTCAAACTGGCTGATGCTGGGAATTACAAAGGAAGAATGGCAGTCGCTGCATACTTTATTCTCGTTTATTTGGGTTGTTGCTATGGTCTTCCATTTAATATTTAATTGGAAACCGATAATAAGTTATATAAGGAAAAAAGTTGAAGCCGGGAATAAAATAAAAATTGAATTAATATTATCCGCCGGTTTAAGTGTTTTTGTATTCACAGGAAGTTATTTCCAAATTGTACCGTTTAATTATGTTATGGAATTTGGCGAATATATGACAAACTCCTGGTCAACTGATGAAACTGAACCCCCTTTTCCACATGCTGAACTTCTAACCATATCTGAGTTTTCAAAAACTATTGGAATAACAGCCGTACAATTTTCGGGCATAATGAGTAAGAATGGTTATATGATTAGCGATACATTAATGACAATTCAAGAAGCTGGGGAGAAATTTAAAATTGCCCCAAGTGAAATATATAATTTATTTAAAATCAGCAATTCTACATCACTGAATAAAACTTTGACATCAGCCGGAAGCGGATACGGAAGAAAAATGATTTCGGAATTGTTTAAGAATAAAAACATTTTATGGAATGATGGAGTAAAGATTTTAGAAAATAATGGAATCGCGATAAAAGAGGATGATAAAATAAAAAACATTGCGGAAAAATATGATATCTTACCAATAGATTTAATAAACATGATTGAGTCTTACAACAACTAATGAAACCATGTTAAAAAAAACCTTGATTCAGCCTAAGAGCCTAATGCTAATCTTTTCCGTTGTAATGATAATTGTTGCGGCGGCGGTGATAAGTGAACTTCAGCAAAGTAAAAAAGAAACGCTTAATATTCTCGAAAGTCAGGCCCACTCCTTATTGGAAACAATGCTTATATCATCTCAGGAAGTACTGCTCGCAAGCGATGAACTTGAAGAGGAAATGAATAAAAGACTCTTGAACAACGCGGCGGTTATTAAAATACTTTTTGAACAAAATAAGCTTTCAAACAAACTACTTAAAGAAATTGCAGAAATAAATGAATTAAACAGGATTAACGTTTTTGATAATAACGGCTATCTGCTTTATTCAAATGTTGATAAAACCAGATTCGGAATTACAGGTCAATATGCAAGGAATTTTTTGCAGCCTATATTTCAAGGTAAACAGGATACGCTTATAATTGGTTTGAAAGAAGCGCGGTTACAGCAGGGATATAGATATGTAGCCGCAATTGCAACAAAAGAAAGAGGCGCGATTGTTCTTAATCTTGACGCTGAAAAATTGTTGGAATTTAGGCAGCGGATCGGATTCGGAATATTGCTTAACAAATTAACAGAGAATAAAGGTGTAATTTACACCGCGTTAGTCGATACAACGGGAATTTTGGCAGCGTCAAAAAATGTTAATTATCTTGACAATATTATAGATTCAGAATTTTTAAGTGAATCAGTTATAAAAGATATATTTAAATGGCGGTTCGCGGATTTTAACGGCGAGGAAATATTTGAAGCCGTACATGCATTTAAAATTGAAGGAGAAATTGTCGGGCTTTTCAGAATTGGGTTATCTTTAGAGCCGCTTAATTTAGTATACGACCGAATTACAAATAGAATAATTATAAGCGGACTTTTAATGCTTCTGCTTGGAACATTTCTTATTGTATTAGTTTTTGCAAAACAAAATTTTAATGCGCTCAAAAACAAGTATGATTATATTGAAGGATTTGCCGATAAACTTGTTAATTATGCTAATGATGTAATCGTAGTTTTAGACGAAGAGAGAAAAATAAAAGAGATAAATCCTGCGGGAATAAAGTTTTTTAAAATTTCAAAAAGTGAAATTATTTCAAACGGGCTGAATACATTATTATGCGAAGAAACGGAAAGCAAAATATTCGGCTCGGAATCAAACATAATTGAAACAACATGTCAGAAAAACGACGAAAAAAAATACCTCTTAATGTCAAAAAGTGAATTTAAAGACTCAAAAAATAATACTAATTTTGTTCTTATTATTAAAGATCTTACAAGTATAAAAGAACTGGAAGAACAGATTGTAAGGGGCAAACAGCTTACGGCAATGGGACATTTGGCTTCGGGCGTAGCTCATGAAATCAGAAATCCGCTTAATACTATCGGAACAATTATTCAGCAGCTCGCGCGGGATTTTGAACCCAAGCAGGATCAGGAAGATTATAACGCGTTTACGCAATTAGTCTATAAAGAGGTAAAAAGAATTAACAAAACAATTGAAAATTTTTTGAAGCTTGCCAAACCCGAGCCACTTCATATAAATTATTTTTCATTGGACAGTTTCTTAAAAGAAATTTATCTGCAGCATAATCAAATTCTGAAAGAAAATAATATAGAACTTGTTTTGGCTAATGATTATAAGGGACAGGTTCTGTGGGATGAAAACCAAATGAAACAGGTGCTTATTAATTTTATAGCAAACGCGCGGGATTCAATAAGAGAAAACGGGATAATTAAAATTTCATCGCGTCAAATCGGAGAATATATCAATATTGAAATTGAGGATAACGGAAACGGGATACCTGAAGAAAATATTGCGAAAATATTTAATTTATACTTTACGACTAAACCTGAAGGAACTGGAATTGGACTGGGTATTTCTCAAAGAATAATTAATGAACATAAAGGCATAATTAATGTCGAAAGCAAAATAAACAAGGGCACAAAATTTACAATAAAATTGAAACCTGAAATTAAGGACATACCATAATGAAAAAGATGTCTATTCTTTTAATCGACGACGAACAGGGTCAATTGGATTCGTTAAAAAGGTTTCTTACCAAAAGAGATCATAATGTTTTTTCTACGCTTAACGGAAATGAGGGAATTAACATTATTAAAGAAAACCAGATAGATATTGTGTTAAGTGATTATAGAATGCCGGTAATGAGCGGGTTAGAAGTGCTTAAAGAAATCAAAAAAATAAATCCTAATATTGATGTTGTAATTATTACGGCTTACGGTAATGTTGAACAAGCGGTTGAAATAATGAAAAGCGGGGCATACGATTATTTATCGAAACCTGTTGATCTGGATGAGCTTGAAAACTTAATAAAACGAATTAGCGAAAAGAAATATTTAATGCAGGAAAATGAATCGCTGAAAAATCAGCTTCAGGAAAAATTTAAGTTTGAGTCCATTATATCTCAAAGCGCTAAAATGGAAAACGTATTAAATCTTGCGGGAAGAGTAGCGCAAAGTAAAGCTACAGTACTAATTAGAGGAGAAAGCGGAACAGGCAAGGAATTAATCGCAAAGGCAGTTCATTTCACAAGTCAAAGAAATCAAAAACCGTTCGTAACAGTTAACGTAGCCGCTCTTTCCGGAAATCTTCTTGAAAGCGAATTGTTCGGACATGTAAAAGGATCTTTTACAGGGGCAATGGATACACGAATCGGGCGATTTGAAGAAGCTGACGGCGGCACATTGTTTATTGATGAAGTAGGAGATATTCCGCTTAATATTCAGGTGAAAATATTAAGGGCAATTCAATTCGGCGAAATACAAAGTATAGGAAGCAACAAAACAAAAAAAGTTGATGTGCGTATTATAGCCGCGACTCATCAAAATCTTGAAAAGATGATTGAGAATAATGAATTTAGAGAAGATCTGTTTTACCGGCTTAATGTAGTAACACTTAACCTGCCCTCACTGCGCGAACGGAAAGAAGACATCCCGATTTTAATCGATCATTTTATTCGTAAGTACTCAAATCAAAATGACAGAGAAATATCTAATATAAAAAGCGAAGCGCTGGATATTTTAATGAAATATAATTTCCCGGGGAACATTAGAGAACTCGAAAATATAATTGAACGTGCCGTAATTCTTTCAAGAGATAATTATATTTCAACCGATGATCTTCCCCCTCAACTTGGGAAATCCGCCGAAAAAAATATTATTGATCCCCGTAATCTTGATCTACCTTACGAAGAAAAAATGAAGGCATTCGAAACAGAACTGATAAAAGAAGCATTAAATAGAACCAATGGAAATCAAAGCGCCGCCGCGCGTGAACTTGATATAACCGAAAGACATTTAAGATCGAGATTGGAAAGACTGGGCTTAAAAAATAAAAAGTGAACATAAACGCAATAGATTACTTTTATGTTCACTTGTATAACATATAATTATTTTATCTGCTTATAATGCTTTTGTAAAATTCTTCATCAAGATATTGGGCTTCGTAATCAATTCCGTTAACCTGCAGATTTCTTACAAATGAGCGCAAGTGGTTTTCAGATCCCTTCTTTAAATTATTAAAAACTACAAGGATTTCAGATTTTAATTCAGGGTTGGAAATACTTTTTAACAAGTCCAATATATCAATTTCTTCTATCGCGGCGCCTACAGCAAGAGCATCAGTCTTTGAAGCGCTTCCTTGTAAGAGAAGTTGATCGAATAAATCCTGCAAATCCTGATTCTCAAATTTACCTGTAATGTCATCCTTTACTGGGTCCTGAATTTCATATAAATCCAATAATACTTTAATAGCATTCATGTGCTGCTGTTCGCTTTTAGAGATATTGTTAAAAATCCTTAACCCGTAAGTTTTATAAAATGATATATAAATGTCGCGGGCAAGTTTTTCCTCTTCTCGCATAAAAATGAGAGCTTCGCTTTCTTCATCTGTAATATCTTTAGCTAAGGTCGTTAAAGATAAATCATTTTCATTCACAACGGCAGTGTCTTCAATTTCATTTTCAGTTGAGTTTGAACCGCATCCTGCTACCGCAAATAATAAAATAGCAGTGACTGTTATGGAGAATATTAATTTTATATTTTTCATATTATTTCCTTTTTTATTGAATTATTGTTTTAATATATAAGTCAATAAGAATGCCAAGTATATATTGATGAATTGACAGAAATTCAATCTGATTTTAATTGGCTGCGACAGTAAGGTCGAATATATCGACATCTAAAGCGGAAGGGAGTTGAAAGGTAAAATTAACCAAGGTTAAAATTGTGATTTAATAAAATTAATTTCATCCGTAAAGTTTATATATACGTATTTATTAGATAATTCATTGATGTACTTTAACTGCGTATCTAAAAATTTTAGATGAACAGCCGATTTTAAATTCCTTGGTTTATGCATAACTGCCTGAACTATTTTTTTTACTTCATTCATAACTTTAAAGCACTCGCTGGTGAAATGATTTTCACTGAACTTTTCCCAGATATAGTCGGTCGCGATTTTATTCGGATGTATTAAGTCTTCAGCGTAAAAACGGTAATCGCGCAGATCATCCATCATAATTTCGTATGAGGGGAAATATTCGCAGTTATTGTTTTTGCTAACAATTTCGTTTATGGCAAGCAGTAAAATTGATTTGCTCAATTGGTTGTCGACCGCGCCGTCTTTCCAATGCCTCACCGGGCTCACAGTGAAAATAATGCTTAATGCTGAATTGTGAATTTTTAATGTGTCTATAATTTTTTGAAGATAGTCTTTTGTTTCGTCAACAGTTAGCCTAAATCTTTCAAACTCATTTTGCGGAATTTTATGGCAGTTAGAGACTATTATGTTTCTTTCTTTATGTCTGAAAACGTACGAAGTGCCGAATGATATTATAAGTTTATTGCACTCCTTTAAATATTCATTAGTAACCAAAAGATTATCATTTATATTACTTAAACAGGCTTCATAATTATGGTTTGAAAAATCCGAATGATGAAAAAAGCTGTGGTACTCTGATTGATCAAAAATCAAATCTTCTTTCAAAAATTGTTTGTTCTCTATAGTAAATTTTAATGAGTTGTAAATTGAAACCGGGTTGTAAAGCACGCCGAAAGGATTTTCGAGTATGTTGAATTTATAATAACTGAAATACTTTGAGATGTTTTCCGCGAAACATGAACCTAAGGTTAAAATGTTGTCACTGTGCTCAAATTGAATTTCGCTTTTGGGAATATCTATTTCTGTTCTAAATTTCATTTTAACATTGGAATTATTTTTAATAAAAATAATCAATTATTTAATACTTTGTGCCCTTTGCGCAAAATACCTCTGCGCTCTCTGCGTGATAGAAATATTTCTCACGCAGAGCCCGCAAAGACAATCGCAAAGTACACAGAGAAAATGAATAAGTAAATAAATTGATTCTTTCTATTCTCAGATTACCTTATTTTTATAGATGAAAATTTCTTCAAAACTAAAAATCGCTTATTCAAATGAATACGTTTTGCCGCTGCCGGAAGGCCACAAGTTCCCGATTGACAAATACAAACTTATCCCCGAAAGACTTATAAATGAAGGCACAATTTCGGAAGTAAATATATTTACTCCTTCAAAAGCTGAATTAAGTATTGTTGAATTAACTCACGATAAAGAATATGTAAGTAAACTTGTCAATCTGCGGTTAAGTGAAAGGGAAATAAGAAAAATCGGATTCCCTCTGTCAAAAGAATTAATAGAACGCGAATTTATTATTGCCGGCGGAACAATAAAAGGCGCACTTTCAGCAATGGATAACATGGCTGCATTAAATGTTGCAGGCGGAACTCATCACGCTTATGCCGGTCATGGGGAAGGTTTTTGTCTTCTTAACGATGTTGCTGTTGCATCAAACTATCTTCTTCATATGAAATTAGCCGAAAGAATATTAATTGTTGATCTCGATGTGCACCAGGGAAACGGAACGGCAAAAATATTTGAAAATAATACTAGTGTGTTTACCTTCAGCATGCACGGAGAAGCTAATTATCCTTTGTACAAGGAAAAAAGCGATTTGGACATTCCGCTGAAATATAAGATAGATGATTATACGTATTTAAAATTGTTATATGAAAACCTTCCGCAAATTATAAAATCGTTTCAGCCTGATTTTCTTTTTTACATTTCCGGGGTTGATGTTCTTCACACAGATAAATGGGGGAGATTAGGTATGACAATAGATGGCTGTGCCGCGCGCGACCATTTTGTTTTTGAAACTGCAAAAACAAATAACCTGCCGGTAATGGTTTCAATGGGAGGAGGTTATTCGCCGAATATAAATGAAATTGTAGAAGCGCATTGTAATACTTTTAGAATTGCGTTTGATCTTTTCAGTTAATGTCCAATTCCTTTTGAAGCAGTTCTAGTACTTCTTCCGCAATTATTTTTACCTGCGTAAGGTTTTCCAGTTTTGCTTTATAAATGCTGTAATAAAACATGGTCATATTTTTAAATACCGGATTTTTGCCAAGATTTTTATCTATTAGCGAATTATCCATAAAATCAAAATTGTTTTGAAGAAAAGGGAATACATTTTCGGATATATATTTATTAAATGTCTCTTCGATAAATAATATTGAATTATATTTTGTGTAAAGTTCGGCAATTTTCTGGCGAAGTTCATAATCTGAAATAATTGATAAACTGCCGCTTGCCGTTAGGGTTTCATATGTAATGCGCTGAGGAACAAATTTTGACTGCGATCCCATTAACGCGGCTAAAGGTAGTAGTGTGTCCTGAGGGATTCCGTCTGTGCCAGCCATATTAATAATATTTCGTAATCTGTTTACATTATATTTATATCCCACCAGACTTGAATCTAAATCATTATGATCTGATGTAATATCTTTTAAAAATCCGTTCAGATAATTTTCTTCGGCTACTCCTGTTTTGTAATTATCCCACATGCGGTCTAAAGTAAACGCCAGAAATAGACCAATAAATACTACAATTAATTCCAGCAGGTAACTATGTTTTTTAATATCCATGTGTTTTCATCTGAGCGGTTAATAGGGAATTAAAATACAACTTTGTTTGAAAGCTCGTTTGTATCATCTTCTTTAATCGGAAAATGATCTAATAGGATTTTTCCCACTTTTTCAATACCAAGCAGCATACCGTTTGCAAAATGTCCTTCACGGAATTCATTCTGCATTTCGTCTCGTATTTTGTCCCAAGTTTCCTGTTTTACTTTTTCATTTATTCCGGAATCGGCAAGTATATAAAACTGCCGTTCTTGCAAAATAAGGTATAAAAGAATTCCGGTTTTATCCCGGGTTTCATCCATTTTTAAATTATGAAACTCTTCTTCCGCGAGTTCACGCAATGATTTGTTTTTTTTCAGGAATTGTTTTTCCTCTTTAACGGCGACACGAATTTCACCTGCCGTAAATTTTTCCATTTCGCTTATTTTGTTGGAAATTCTCAAAAAGTCATCATCGGAAAAAAAATTATATAATAATTCGCTGCTCATTTTAATCCCATTATTTATTAATATGAATTTGTTAAAAATTGGCGAAGATAACAAGCATTTGCTTTGTTAAACATCAATATTGACAAATATTTTTATGTCATATACATGATATATAAGTTTTGGCGAAGCGGCTTTATAAAATATTTTTAAATTATATGCCGAAGCAAAACTAATATTATTTTATAATCATAAATATAGTATCATTATTTTCATTCAAAAAAAATCCCCGATTAACGGGGATTTAAAAACTTTACTGAAGCGAGTATCTCAAACTGAAATATGCGCCTCTTCCCCTCGTTCTGTAACCGAGAACTTCTGTGTATTCTTTATCGAAAATGTTTTCAATTCGTAATCCCAAGGAAAGATTTTGAAGGATATTATACTTTGCCGACAAATCAAACAGGGCATAACCGGCAATGTTTTGAGCTCCCAATGCGCCGTAAGGTCCAAGTGTACCGTCGTAAGCCACGTCTTGTTTTTTCCCGACGATTTTAACATTTAATCTCAGCGTTAAATCTTCAATAGGTTTATATGCGGCAAAAAGATTTGCGGTGTTTGATCTTTTTATCATTGAATTAGAGATTCCGTCTTCAGTTACAAACTCTCCGAAAAAGAAGGACTGCACATAATTTCCTTTTGTATGATTTTCCTCAATGGCTGATCTTAAATATTCAACCTTGCTGTCGACAATGGTAAAATTTCCGCCTGTTGATATTTTATCATTTAATTTATAATCAACGGTAATTTCAAATCCTTTATTTCTCATTTTACCTAGATTTATATAAGTATCTCCTCTAAAATCATTACGCATCCAGTCATTGCCTAATTCTGAAATATTAACGTCTTTATTCCATAAGTATACATATTCAATATAATTATCAATTTCTGTATTGTATATGGAAACAGTAAAATTCAAATCGTCACCCAGGCCTTGTTTTAATCCAAGTTCAATTGATTTAGAATATTCCGGTTTTAAGTTTTTGTTTCCTCTAGTAATACCCGAAGAAAAATCGGTTTCGGGTGAAAATAATCTATAAAGAGACGGAGCGTTAAATCCGGTTGCATATGAAAAATACAATAACGAATGTGGTGCAAATTTATAAGCCGGATTAATTTCAAAAGTAGTTTCGCCGCCGAAAGTAGAATGGCTGCTGTAGCGCGCGCCTATACCTAATGAAAATGCGTTCAAGTTTTTAGAAATTATCGCGCCGTTAAAATCAGCGTGCGCGAATATATTTTTAATATCGGATTTAATATTAAGCGAATCCAAATTCTGTTCAGATTGATAAGAGAAAGCCCCGCCGGAATAGAAAAATGTTTTATTATTCATTTTCTCTGTATATAGTCCTCCTCCTATTACAGCCGAAAAATTTTCAAATTTCAAATTAGCCTGCAGTTCATTGTTTAATACTGAACCATCGTATGTTCCTTCAAAATAGGAATGATCGGTAGTTCCTGAATTGTCGACAATTGAAGAATCATCAACGGAAAATCGTTTCATATCGGTATAACCGCTGCTAAGCATAAACTTCAGTTTGTTATTCAATTTGTATGAAGCGCCTAGATTAAATATGTTTCTTTCAAATTCAACATTATAATTATCGTCATCGCTAAAAGCGCCGTCGTCAATATCAACTTTCTGATCGGTTCTTTTATATGAAATAAATACATCCCATTTATTGTCGGCATACCCGGCTTTACCGAATAAATCAGTCTTATCGAAATTATCATTATCATAATTTTGAAATAAATTAACGCCGTTTCTTTTAACGGTTGCGTCAATACCTTTTATATTTGCATTGAAAATTTCACCGCTTAAATAGAATCCGTTATATGCGGTATAGTTTAAAAGCAGATTTTGTGAAAGGTCGAATGCACCATTTCCAAAAGTGCCGGTTCTTAAATTAAAATCAGCATTCAGGCCGGGCTTCATGTTTTTTTCTGTTACAAAATTAATTACTCCGCCAATTGCTGATGATCCGTAAAGTGTTGAGTGGGAACCCCTTACAAGTTCAATTTTTTGGATATTGGCAAATGATAATTCCGAAAGGTCAATTGAATTTTCAACCGATGAAGGATCTGAAATTCTAAGTCCGTCAATCATAATTACGGTATGGTTTGACTGTGAGCCTCTCATATAAATGTTCTGCAGCGCGCCTGGATTTTGTCCCGCTCCAATAATATTTATTCCTTCCTGCGAAGCCAGCAGTTCGGAAGGCATTAAATAAAATGAATTGTTAAAATCATTTTTTGAAATTACCGAAACGCTTCGTCCTACATTCCAAAGATTTTTTTCACTGCGGGTGGCTGATATTATAACTTCGTCGATATTATAATTTTTTAATGAGTCGCTTTGCGCAGATAGGTTAATCTGCATTAGAATTAGAAATCCTGTTACAATCACCATGATTGCAGGATTCTTTTTCTCTTTTTTCATAATATAATTCCTTATAGAAAGAGTTAAAAAAATCTGCAACAGGTCTAAAAGTGAAAGAAAGATTTAAGAAGTTAAAAAGTATGACCTAAATCATTCCCGCTTTTAACCCGAAAGCATATGAATTATTTTAATAACGGCAGGTCTTCTGACTTATCCCGACCTTCGGCGACCTTCCCATCCCGCATACAGCGAGACAGTGGTTTAAAGTTGCCAAGGTTCTGACCCCGAATGATCGGAGCCGGGACTTACAGCAGCGGGTACTGTTAAGGATTTTCACCTTATTCCCTATTAACTCGCACGCAAGAATTGCGCGCGACGGCCATTATTTTGTGGAGGTAATATATAATGATATTGTTAGTTGGGCAAGAAAAATTTTAAAAACTTTCAAATAATGATTTATTTACTAATATTCCTATTTTTTTTGAGAGAAGGTTTAAATGTCGATTGGATGAATAGTATCCTCAAAAGTATTTGTTTTTGTCAAGATCTAAAAATGAAAAATTATTTATAACTCAAGAGATTGAATGAATGGGTGATTGGTTGAATGAACTTCAATCAGCCATTCATCTAATCTTTAAAATATTTCTGAAAATTAAAAACATGAAAAACGTTTTTACAAATACTATATTAATCTATTGGCATAATGATTGTAACTTCATATAAAAACAAGGGAGGTTATGAATCCTTTTCGAAACATTTATGATTCCGTTCCGCAATCAACCGCCCGCAGCAATATTCCAAATTGGCTAATATATTTTTTAATATTGATTGCTATTATAACTTCGGTAATATTTTATTTATTTCCCTTTCAAAACAGTTTTCTTACCGATGAAAAAGTCGCAAAAGTATATTTCGCTGATAATATCACAAAAGCTCATATTGAACTTATAGATATTTTTAATGAAAAATATAAAGGTAAAATAGAAGTAATTCCCGTTGATATACCAACAGTAAAATTCACGACTAATAAACGCAAAGAATTAATTACGAGAACTCTGCGAAGCCGCAACAGCCGGATTGATATCTTCGCTATTGACCAAATATGGATTCCCAGATTTGCAAAATGGGCAGAGCCTTTGGAAAATTATTTTTCCGAAAATGAATTGGAAAAATTATTGCCCCAAGCTATTGAAACATGTATTTATAACGATTCGTTGTTCGCTGTTCCTTTTTTTATTGATGTGGGAGTAATGTATTACAGGAAAGATTTAATAGAAAAACTTAATGATGCGGAAGAGATTGAAAATAAATTAAAAAAAGGAATTACATGGGAAGAATTAATAAAACTAAAGGATAAAAATTTACCGAAAAATTATCTTTATGTTTTTCAAGGCGATGCTTACGAAGGTTTGATATGCAATTATATTGAGATTCTCGGCGCAAATGAAGGGAATATTTACAGCAACGGCAAATTTAATGTTTACAATCCGAGTACGGTTGCAAGCGCGCAAAAGTTAGTTGATTTTATATATAAATATAAAATATCGCCAAAAGAAGTTGCAGGTTTTGATGAAAGCGGGGCTTATGAATATGCATTGGAAAACGATGTTCCTTTTTTTAGGGGATGGCCAACAACAATAAAATATTCGAACCTTGTTTCTAAAACTACGAACAAGCTGAATTTGCTGGAAGCTGTGCCTCTGCCCAAAAATTTAAGCAGTCATTCTACATCGGCAATTGGCGGGTGGAATTTTATATTATCCCGGTTCTCTTCGGTAAAAGAAGAAGCGGTTACTTTTATAAAATTTGTGCTTTCGCGGAAGATTCAGGAGCTAAACTATAAATCAGGCTCTTACTTACCCATTCTTAAAATATTTTATACGGATAAAAATATAATTAACGAATATCCTCGTTTGGGGAATTTTAATAATATAATAACAAACGGCCTGCACAGGCCATCGGATTATAATTATACAAAAATATCCGACGTGCTTTCAACGTATTTAAATAAAGCATTAAAAAAAGAATTATCGGTGGATGAAGCCCTTAAATCGGCACAGGCGCAAATTAACATTATAATAAATTTATCATTTGAAAACGAACAATAAAACTTGGCGGCAGTATGAGTTTTTTAAATCGAATAAAAAAATACAGGTTTGAGTTTTACCATTTTATAATATTAATATTAATTATAAGTATTTCTCAAATCACTTTATCTTATATAAACACGCGTTCAACACAAAATCTTATCGGGAAATCTATAGATATTTACCGCTGGGATACGGCGGAAAGAATTGCAGATTTAACAACCACCTCTCTTGAGCTGCTGATGCAGAGCAGTAATTTTTCATCCGAAAATGAGACGGATTATTCATCTGTTATAGAAGCGCTCGATTTTATTCTAACACAACAGCGACTTCAAAAAAATATTGAAGATATATGTCTGTTGTTTTATAACGGGGAAAAAGTAATAGATATAGACGACGGGCGTGCGCTTTATAACTATGTTGTTATGCGTCAAACAAGTAAAATCATAAACACGGCATACCGCGGGAAAGCAAAAGAACTATTTGTAAAATCAAGGGAAAGTTTATTTAAAAGTGAAACTGTGCTTAACAAAAAAGAAACTTCGCAGGTTTTTCATGTTCTCGTCCCCTTTTCGGTAAAAGGAGAAGTTGTGGGTTCTGTTTATATGAAAATTATTCCCGACTTTACTGATATTATGAAGGTTATTACAAGCTCATCCGACCAAACCGGGGCGCTTTTTTCAGCGTTAATATTATTTAGTATCCTATTGATGTTTCTTATAACAACCTTTCTTGTTAGGGAAAGAGACCAGATGCAGTCAGAACTATTTATGCAGAGGGAAAAACAGCTAACGCAAAAAATAGAGGAACAAAAAGAAGCTCTGTTTACAAAAAGAATATATCACGCCCAGCATAAAGCCGAAAAGATAATGGGTTTTATAAAACAGGATATTCTGAATCTGACTGAATCAAACTTTGAAGAAATAAAAAATCAGGTTGTTAAATATGCAAATTTTGTAGGGCGCGTAGTTTACGACATGAAAAATTTTAATCCTCCCATTAATGTAATTCGAAATGTAAGTTTTAATACAAACCTTAATTCTGTTATTCGATTTATCATAAAAAATATTTTTAAAAGAGTTTATAAAGAAAACGAACAATATAATTTTGAGTTGGAACTTGACGATAATATGCCGGCTCTTCACATTAATGAATACGTTTTATGGGAAATTATCGAGCCCCTTATACAGAATTGTATAGATCACAATAAAGATCATGATACTACTATTTCGATAAGAACAAAATATTCGCCTTCAGGAAAAATATCCAATGTTATAATTGAAGATAACGGAATAGGTTTCAGTAAAGAAATTTTAAAAACCGACGCAGACGGAATAAAAAAATTATTCATGGAAAAAATTACTACAAAAAGTAAAGCACAAAATTCCGGCTACGGTTGTTATATTGCATATGAAAATTGCAAACGCTGCGGAATGAAAATTGATGCGTATAACGGTAAATCCGGGGCTGTTATTGTTATTCAAATTCCTCATAACTAAAAATGATAATATATGAATGATCACAAAATTAATATTCTAATTGTAGAAGACGAAGAATTCGACGTTAAAAGAGTTCAGGAAACATTAAAACCCTTTAATGAAATTATGTGCGTTAAAGAAATCGTTTCTTCTGGGAAAGACACGCTTAAATTAATTAAAAACAACAAACATCTTTTTGATGTTGTTATTCTTGATTATCAAATATCAGGCGGTCTGCATGGCGAGGAACTTATTGAAGAAATAAAAAAAATAGACAACACGCTTCAGGTTATTGTAATTACAAAAATGACTATCAATCAAACCGATCTTCAGTTTGCAACTCAGTTGATTGAAAGCGGCGCTTCCTGGTTCGGCACTAAAAATCCTACCGATTTAGATTATATTTATCAGCCCACGGATTTTGTTCTAGCCATTAAAAACGCATATGAAAAAAGAAAACTAGAAATTGAAAAAGAAATTTTAAGAAAGGAACATTCCAGCTCGCAATCGAAACTTCAAAACAATGTTCAAAAAATGATAAAGAATTATTTTTTAATCGGCGAATCAGCCGCTATAAAATCAATAAAACGTTCAATAGAAAATTACGCAACTACTGATGCCAACGTGCTTATATTTGGCGAATCTGGGACGGGGAAAGAATTGGTTGCGAGAAATATTCATTATTACAGTCAAAGAAAATTTGAAAACTTTGTAACCGTTAACTGTTCTGCAATACCAAATGATTTAATTGAAAGCGAACTTTTTGGATATGAAAAAGGGGCGTTCACAGATGCAAAAGAAGAAAAAGCAGGTTTGTTTGAACAGGCAAACGGCGGTACAATATTTCTTGATGAAATTAGCGAACTCCCTTTGCTTGCACAGGCAAAACTTTTAAGGGTTTTAGAGAACGGTGAGATTGATAAAATAGGCAGAAAGAAAAGTTACGGTGTTAACGTAAGGGTAATTGCGGCATCAAATAAAAATATTGAAATGTTAATGCGTGAAAGACAGTTCAGGGAAGATTTGTATTACAGATTAAACATTCTAAATATACAGCTCCCGCCATTAAGAGAACGTAAGGATGATATTATTAGACTTCTTAAAAATTTTATGGAAAAATCATGCAATGAATTTCATGTATATTTGCCGGAAATTTCAGATGAAGGTTTAAAGTTTTTATCCAACTTTTATTGGCCGGGTAACGTAAGGCAATTAAAAAATGTTGTGCAGCGATTAGTATTAATGGGTGCGAGCACAATCGGTATTGATGAAGTTGAGGCGGCGCTCGGTATTAAAAATCAAGGGGCATTCGGAGGATTTACGCTGCCTATTTATTCAAAAGAAGAAGTCCCTTTTCTTAAGGAAGCGGAATTAGAGTTTAGGAAAAGATTCGTGCAATTTGTACGCAAGAACAGCAGAACTGATGCCGAAGCGGCAAATAAACTGGGAATTGCACGTTCGAATTTTCATCGTTTATGTAAAGAATTAGGTTTAAAATAACCCACAAAAATTATCAATTTGACAACTATGTTATGCAATTGATAACAACAAAAGACATATGCATCCGGCAAAAATTGCTATTAATTCTTCCTCTCTAAATAGTTTCCTAGTCTAAATCGTTATAAAACATTCATCTAAATAACCGTAAAGCAAAATTTTAATAATCTGTCCGTCTTAGAAATAATATTGTTCTGTTGGCATATATATTGGCTTCAAATAAGAATAAGAGAATTTCGAAAAAACTAATTTCGTTAAAAATAATAGTAAAACTTACCGCATATAATTATATTTTTCAAAATTACAAGGAGTAACGATATGACGAAAAGCATTTACAACAAATTAAAAAAAATTGTTTTATTCCTTTTGTTATGCCCGGTTTTCTTTTTTGCGCAGAATAGCGGAAAAATAACCGGAAAGATTATCGATACAAAAGGAAACCCGGTTCCATACGCAAATATAATTTTGGTCGGCACAACCATGGGCGCTGCCGGTGATATTGACGGCAGCTATTCAGTTGAAAAAGTTCCTGCCGGAAATTATATTCTTCGCGCCACTGTAATTGGATACCGTGAAAGCACCGCGCAGGTAACCATTGTTTCCGGGACAACTACAACACAAAACTTTACTCTTTCCGAAGATGTTTTACAAATGGAAGGTGTTGTAATTACCGGTACTGCCGGCGGTGCAGGTATAAAAAAGAAAGATGCCAGTTTTGCAATTACTACAATTTCTCCGGCTGATCTTGAACAATTAGCGCCTCAGAGTACCGCAGCCGCATTAGATCTAGTACCAGGTGTTTGGTCTGAAAGTACAGGCGGAGTTGCAGGAGCTAATATTATGGTTAGAGGATTGCCGTCCGGCGGTGATGCGCCTTTCGTAACTATGTCGATTAACGGTGCGCCGCTTTACGGTACTCAAACACTTTCTTTTTTTGAACAAAGTACAATTTTCCGTATTGATGAAACAGTCGCATCAACAGAAGCATTGAGAGGCGGACCAAGTTCTGTTTTCTCAAACGGCGAAGCGGGATTAACTACAAACTTTAATTTGAAAAAAGGAACTGATTTAACCAAAGGAAGGGTTAAGTACGCAACTACAGATTACGGACAACAAAGAGTAGATGCCGTATTAAGCGGACCTGTTTCTGAAAAATTATACTATATGATAGGCGGGTACTTTAGAACTTCACCGGGAATTAGAAACACCCAATTTAATTCAGAAAACGGTCAGCAAATTACATTTCAGCTTACCAAGGTTTATGATAAAGGGGTTTTGAATGTATTCTCACGACTTACAAATGACCACGGTCAATGGGTTCTGCCAATGGCATTGGGCACCGGTAATGATTTAGGTGAATTTTCACCTCTTGGAAATTCAACCCGTTTCCGTACGCTGCAGATAAATACGCAGGGAGACAGCGCTACTTTTGATTTTTCAAGAGGACGCGGATGGCAAGGCGCGATAAGCGGGTTAAATTTTGATTACGATTTAGGCGGTGGCTGGACTGTTAGAGACAACCTTTCTTATACAAAAGGTAATGCCGATACTTACGGTTTTGTGCCGAACGGGAATCCAATGGGTGTATCTGCTCTTAAGGCAAAAATCGGCGCAAGTACTATTGAAACTGTCGGAGGCAAAACTCTTACCTCCGGTTATGTTCAAAGTTACGGTAGCTGGGTAGTTCAAAAACAATTGGAATCTTTAACAAACGATATAAGCTTAACAAAAAATGTGGAAAACCATAAACTTACTATCGGAGCTTATCAAGCATTTTGGACAACTAATGATTTCTGGACTCTAGGAAATCATGTTCTTGTTGAAAATGTTGAGAACGGCGACATTATAAAAGATGTTGATCCCAATGAAGTTGCCGGAAGCTGGAATTACGGACTTAACGAAGCAGGTGATGCAAGAGTATTCGCAATTTATGCCGGCGATTCATGGCAGTTAGATGAAAAATTTAGACTGGATCTCGGTGCGAGATATCATTTCTTTAATCTCAATTTTACATTAGACGCTGGCTCACATCCTGACGGAGTAACAGATCTAACAGCTTCATTAGACGGTAACGACTGGGCCGGAACCGCGGCTATTAATTATGCAATCAATACAGATTTCGGAATATTTGCCCGCGGATCGAAAGGATTGTTTTATCCTAACTTTGATAATATTAGAGAGGGAAATAATTATAACTTAACGAGCGGGACATTAACTGACGGTACAATTGAATCAAGTTTGTTTAACCAGTTTGAGCTTGGATTAAAATATGAACATCAAATCTTCAGCCTATTCTTAACAGGTTTTTTCAACACAGTAGAAATATATGACGGCGGTGTCGGTTCAACATTTGAAGCGGCTCAATTAAAAACAAGAACTTTTGGAACAGAGATAGACGCCGGATTAAGTGTTGATGCATTCAGACTTAAATTAACAGGAACATTGCAGAGCGGAGAAATTACAGAGTCCCCCAATGCACCCGAAACAGTTGGCAATAAAATCTGGCGTCAACCGAGTATGCAATTCCGCCTTGCGCCAAGTTATGACTTCCAATTAGGAGATAATCTTAATGCTACTTTGTACGGTGCATTAAGATATGTAGGTTCACGCTGGAACGACAGGGATAATTCTTATGAACTGGATTCATATTCCAAATTAGATATCGGGCTTAATGTTGCCACATCCGGAGGTTTAACATTTAACTTAAGCGGTGATAATTTAACAAACTCAGAAGGTTTAACAGAAGGTGATCCCCGCGATCCTACAGCAAAAAACGGTCGTCCTCTATTTGGACGTTCAATAAAGTTCTCGATTAGCGTGGATTTCTAGATAACAAGGCGAAAATTTCTGAAAGAATTTAATATACCTTAAAAACAGATAATTGATGCGGCACGGGCAAAGTTGAAATAATAATCGATATAGCCTGTGCTGCGTAATATCATAATCTTGCGGATTATCTCAAATGTCAAAATGGAAAATTAAAATATCGCTTTTCTTAAGTTATTTTGTGTTGGCTATTCTCCTTAATACTGTTGGAATTGTAATAGCGCAGGTAATAGAAGATTACAATGTTAGCAGAATTACAGCCGGCACATTAGAAGCATTTAAAGATCTGACAATTATGTTTGTTTCTTTTGCCCTCGCCTCGTTCGTTCCTAAATTCGGTTATCGCAGAACAATGATTTACGGACTTATTGCGCTTACATTCGGATGTATGATTATTGCTTCTGTTACGGAATATTGGTCGGCCCCGGTTTTATATGCCGTTACGGGCGCAAGCTTCGCGCTGATGAAAGTCGCTGTTTATTCAACAGTAGGTTTAATTACTAAAAACCAGCAAGAACATACCGGTTTTATGAATACTCTGGAAGGAATATTTATGACCGGCTCACTTGTGGGACCGTTGATATTTTCGGTTATGATAAGTTTCAGTCACTGGAACAATACTTACTGGGTGATAGCTATTTTAACCGTAATATCACTTGTATTAATGTTATTTACGAATATTGACGAAAGCGGTGTAAAAGAAGGAGCAAAAGACTCAAGTTTTATAAAAATGTTTGCACTATTAAAATACCCGATGGTTTGGGTATTTATTATCTGCGCTTTTTTGTATGTGATGATTGAGCAAAGTTTCGGAACTTGGCTGCCTACGTTTAACAGGGAAATATTTAAATTAACGTCGGCTCAGTCCGCATCATTCCTTAGTATTTACGCCGGGTCAATTGCCGCCAGCAGGTTTTTAGCCGGATATTTATCAAAACGATTTTCATGGTTAAGTATCCAGCTTGTTTATTTAGTCGGTGCCTTTCTGCTTACGTTTATAATACTAATTCAAACTATAGGCTTTACATCCGAACAACACGAAAATTGGTATCAGGCTCCGCCGCTTGCTTTTGTTTTTTCGATGGTCGGTTTTTTTATAGGCCCTATTTATCCAACAATTTGTTCAATTGTTTTAAGCAAACTTGAAAAGGGAAGACATAGTTCAATGACGGGACTTATAATAATCTTTTCAGCTTTAGGCGGAACTTCCGGTTCAATGATAATTGGATTTTTTTCACAAAATTTTAGCGTTCACAACGCGTTTTATTTCCCTTTAATTCCAATAGCGCTATTGGCATTCACTTTAATTCCTTATAAAAAATTATCTGATAAATTTGCGATAGAACATCATACTTTATAAGGGTAACTCATAAGAACTAAGGGATTTAGATGGAAAGAGTATTAAACTATAAAGCTATTACAATCTAACATAAAGGCAAATCCTCTTTAGATTTTGGGAGAAGTCTAATATGCAAACTCTTTTTAGAATTCTACTGCTTTCATTCATTATTAATCTGGTTGTTGAAAACGTACTTTTTTCACAAGACTCAGGTTTTATTTTAACAGCAGGCAAGGTTCAAACTTATTACCCGGCATATATCGGTAATGGTCATTTCAGTATTTCTTCATCAAGGCTTGGAACTGCGCCTGCCGAATCGTATATGATAAATTTTTACGATGAAGGTAAGAATGATATTCCCAGAATAGCCGCTTTACCCGAATGGAATGAAATTAATTATTTTAACGGAGAAAAATGGATTAATAATGTTGATGTAAATTCAGAACAAATTACAGATTACAAACAAACCCTTAATATGTTTGGCGGTTATCTTGAGACCAATTACAGGTGGAATAATTCAAAGGACAGAATTTCAGATATTCACATAACATCATTTGTTTCAAGAAGCAATAAAAATTTAGCCGTAATTAAGTTCGAACTGACTCCAAATTTTTCCGATGAAATAAAATTAATTTTTCCGATTTCGGAAAGGCCAAAACCGGTTCGGATTAATTTAGGAGTTATTAAAAAAATAGACGACTTTGGAGATCCTGACGAATGGCCGAAATTCTGGTATCCAGGGTTTACGGAAGTGGCAGAAATAAACGCCTTTAAAACAGGCAGCGGTGGAAGAATTACAGCTAAGATACAGACAGACGGCAGACTTACTAAAGCAGGAATAGCGGCCGAAATATTCTGCAGTGAAAATAATTTTAATGCCGATATAAAAATTAATAATAATAAAAATAATTCAACTTCGGTTGAATTATTATTTAATACAGAGGCGGGGAAAAAATATACATTCTATAAGTTTGTCTCTATTGTTCCCGAGTTTGAAGCCGGCGGAAATTTAATCGAAGAGGCGGTTAAAAATCTTAATCACTCATTGTCATTAGGGTATGATAATATTTTTACCGATCATAAAAACAAATGGGGAAATATATGGGATACAGATATAATAATTGAAGGCGACAATGAACTTCAAAAAATTGTCCGCTCGATGATTTTTTATTTATTGTGCAGCGCCGACAAGAATACTGATTTTGGAATTCCCCCGATGGGATTATCGACTGCCGGCTATTACGGACACATATTTTGGGATTCCGATATATATATGTTCCCGCCATTTTTATTGATGCATCCTGAAATAGCAAAATCACTTGTAAAGTTTAGATATAAAACTTTGGAAAACGCCAAAGAAAATGCGAAACTTAATAATTACAATGGCGCGATGTACCCGTGGGAATCTGATGAAATAGGAAAAGAAACAACCCCGTATTTCGCATATCAAAACGCATTAAAAGAAAACCATGTTGTCGGCGATGTTGCTTTTGCTCAATGGCAATATTTCTCCGCAACAAAAGACACTAATTATTTAAGAAAATACGGCGCTGAAATTATAAGACAGACTGCTGACTTTTGGCTTTCAAGGATAACATACAATGAACAAAAAGACAGGTATGAAATTCATAATGTTATTTCCGTGAGTGAATCTGAAAAAGATGTAAACAATGAAACTTATACAAACGCTGTTGCGAAAATAAATCTAAATCTTGCCGTTAAAGCATCTCAGCTTCTTAATCTTGCAGTTAACCCGGATTGGCAAAAGGTAAGCGATAAAATGTATATTCCTTTTAACGAGGAAGAAGAGTTTCATCCCTTACACGAAAGCGCAGT
Source organism: Bacteroidota bacterium (assembly GCA_018829205.1). Classification (GTDB taxonomy): domain Bacteria; phylum Bacteroidota; class Ignavibacteria; order Ignavibacteriales; family Melioribacteraceae; genus JAHJUE01. The sequence goes on along the minus strand of JAHJUE010000007.1, from coordinate 142,672 downwards.
AGCAGGCGAAGGCGCTTCTAAATTTTGGTCGAGCGTTGTAAATTTATTGGATTTCCCTCTTCAAATGAAAATGTCCGAAAACACAAAACGCAATGATTTAAACCATGCCGTAAAAAGTCTGGAAACTCACGGAGCGGGCGCTATGATGGGAGTAAACTTTCTTTCAATTATTGCAGCCGAATTGGGAAGCGACTCGCTTCTTAATTTAACAATAGACAAAACTCTAAAAGGATATTTAAAGCCCCCGTTTAACGTTCTTTCGGAAACTCATAAAAACAAATCCGTTAATTTCTTAACGGGTGCCGGTTCGTTTCTTCAGCAGATAATTTTCGGATATACTGGATTAAGAATTACAGATGAAGGAATAATACAAAAATACAAACCGATGCTTCCGGATAAGATTACAAAATTAATTTTAAGAAATATTACGCTGAATAATAAAAGGTATGATATAATTATAAAAGACAATAAACTTGAGAAAATTCCGCGTTAAGATTTGGTGTCATTCCTGTATTTATTTTGCCGAAATCTAATAGCTGAGTAATGAAAATATTGGATCCGTCATTGCCAAACTAAATACGAAGTGATCTATTTGAGAAAAGCGGTTGGTAAACCTGCATGCCGAAGGCAAGCCTGCCTGCGGTAGACAAGCTTGAATGACAGTCCATCATTGAAACGACACTATAGAAAAATCAGTGTTGAAAATTTTTTGTTTTTTAATTTTAATGCGGATTAAAAAAAGTTTTTTGGAGAGTAAAAGAATGATATTTTCATGTAATGTACAAGAAACTCTAAATAATTTACTGCGGCAGGAAGACACAGACAATGACAAAAAAATAACAATTGAAGATAAAGGTCCTAAAAAATTTAACATAATTACTGCCGAAGGAATTACTTTAGAGATTGCCGGAACTTACTATTTATCAAACTTACTGCAAGAGCTTGTACTTGCTAAAGAAAGCGGCAGTCAAGTTGTAAATATTAATTCGGGAAATATTTTTGAAAAACCCGTTGACAGAATAAACAGAATGATAAAAGAGTATTTCTGGGACGGGCTAACAAGAAGAATTGACGCCGACGGGATAAGAAAAGCTCTGGTTGATTCAAAATCCTCTGAACTGAGTTTGTCGAACTTAGAATCAAAAGATTATTATTTATATGTGCCTTTCAAAGATTTAAACGCATTAGAATATTATAAAAAAGTTGCGGCGGATATAAAGAACATAAATATAATCGTTGTTAAACTTCCCGAAAAAATAACACCCGAATATGTTTACAGTATTAATATGAAACCTGGGGTGCTTTCGCTTGCTTTAAAGAAAAATAAAATAGGAAAAATTGAAGGAGTACCGTTTGTTGTGCCCGGCGGAAGATTTAACGAAATGTACGGATGGGATAGCTACTTTGAATCGCTCGGGCTAATAATTGATGGAAGAGTTGATCTTGCGAAAGCTATGGCCGATAATTTTGTTTATGAAATTGAGCACTACGGACAAATCTTAAACGCGAACAGAACATATTATTTAACTCGTTCGCAGCCGCCTTTTTTAACTTCGCTTGCTCTGGCCGTTTATAAAGAATTGCCGAAAAATAATAAAAGTAAAGAATGGCTTGCGGAACTCCTAAACTTTTGTATAAAAGAATATAAAACAGTTTGGAGTAGCGGATCGAAAATAACCAAGAATAAACTTAGCCGATATTACGGAGCCGGAATTGGCCTCGCGCCGGAAACAGAAGAAACACATTTTGATTCATTGTTAAAACCATTTGCTGAAAAGACTGGGATATCAATAAGAGAATACCATAAAAAATATCTGAACAGAGAAATAATCGAACCCGAAATAGAAGAATTTATAAAACACGATAGAAGCATTAGAGAGTCCGGTCATGATACATCATACCGGCTTGACAAAATAAGTGCAAGTTTAAATACTGTTGATCTGAATTCATTGCTTTATAAATATGAAATTGATATTGCTGAAATCATCAAAAACGAATTTGACAATAACTTCATTTCATATGATGGATCAATTGAAAACAGCGAATCCTGGTTTAAAAAGGCCGAAGAAAGAAAATCAAAAATTAATGTATTAATGTGGAATGAAGAAAAGGGATTTTTCTTTGATTATAATTTTGTTAAAGAAGAACAAACCGGGTTTGAAAGCGCGACAGCGTTTTATCCGTTATGGGTTAAACTTGCAACTCGGGAACAAGCGGAAACGCTTGTAAAAAAAGCTTTACCGCTTTTGGAATTTGCCGGCGGCATTGCAGGTTCTTCAAAAGAATCGGTAGGAATTATAAATGAAGAAAGGCCGCAGAAGCAATGGGATTATCCGAACGGCTGGGCGCCGCATCAAATATTAATTTGGGAAGGATTAAAAAATTATGGTTATGATGAAATAGCCGAAAGACTTGTTTATAAATGGCTTTATGTAATTTTAAAAAACGCTGTAGATTATAACGGAACAATTCCTGAAAAATATGACGTTGTATCATGCACGCATAAAGTGTTCGCTGAATACGGGAACGTTGGTACAGAATTCGATTATATCAGCCGGGAAGGATTCGGCTGGATGAACGCTTCATTTAAAGTCGGACTAACATTTTTAAATAATGAATTAAAGAACAAGTTAAACGAAGTCATTCCGCCGGAAAAAATATTCGAATAAAAATAAAATCTTTTTCCGGCATAGGAATTTGTGAATTAACAATTTATTTGTAGAAAATAATTTTTGTGTTATAATAGAAGCATCTGGCAACTATTACACTTTAATTGATAAACATAGAACATTATTGAGTCTTGGCGCCAATTATAATTCAGAATCATTAGGGGTTTTACGTGCTGCAATTGGATATGACATCGATAACTATCGTGATAAGTTTATTACTATGGGAATTCTTTTTTAGAATAAATTTAAACCTTTGGAGGTTTTAAAAACCTCCAAAGGATTGTTGAATTATTTCAAATAAGCCGCTTTATTAATATCACTTAATGTTTTTAACTGTTTCGGCGGATTCAAATATTTCGCTAGATGATTATAAATTTTCAAACGGATTTCTTTAGCCTGCTTTCTGTCGGTTCTGTCGAATGAATGTCCACCGGGAATATCTTTAAATATTTCGTACTCAAATTTTTTGTCTGCCGCTTTTAATGATTTAATAAGATGTTCAACTTCAAGAACATTTACATCATCGTCGTTAGTATTCGTATGAATTAACAAGGGCGTGTTTTGAAATCTTTCTACCTGCCATGCGGGCGAGCGTCTTCTATACTCAGCAACGTTTTCATTCGCGCTTTGGCCAATGTGATGTTCGGCTTCATATAAATCTCTGTATTCCTGATCGTAATATCCCATACGCGCAATTAAATCGCTGACCGGAACGCCTGCAAAAGCGGCCTTGTAATTTTCGGGATGATCAAAAATATTCATGAGAGTAATTAATCCGCCGTGGCTCCATCCGATTATCCCAACCCTGCTTTCATCAACAAAATCATAATTATCAATCATATACTGCCGGCTTGCGTCAACATCCTCAATTTCCAATCCGCCGTAATCAATATTCTGGTAATGTGATTTTCCGTATCCGGTGCTGCCGCGGTATTCGGCCGCAACAACAATGTACTGCTGCGCAACAAGTTCTTTTACAATATGTGTGTAATAAGTTGAAAAATCGCCGTGAACGCCTCCGTGAGGAAAAACAATTAAAGGATATTTTTTATTCATATCAATATCTTTGGGGATAAAAACATAAGACCAGAATTTTAAGGGATTATTTGCGCCCATCGCGGTAGGATTCTTTACCTTCCATCTAGGAGGGCCGGATATATAAACTTTGTCAATAAAAGCTGCGTTCCCAACACGCTGGTGCCAAATAATATCGTCAATATTTTTCTGAAGTACATCAAGTCTGTGCTGTAAATACTCATTTTGTTTCTCAAGTTTTTCAAGTACCGTTTCGTTTTGTTTTTCCTGCGCAAAACAATCACAATATGAAATTAAAATTAATAGGAAAAATAATTTCACAAGTTTCATTTCTTCCTCGCTTTAAGTAATCTTATTTTTATAAAACCGCTTCATCTAAAGGACATATAGTCCAAATAAAAGATTTATAGTATGAATTGATTCTAATATAATAATTTATTAAATATGTTCTGAGTACAAATTCTCTCTCCCATATAGAAAATATTTAATAATAAAATAGATTAAATATTCCTAATACTCCTGAAGAAAATCATGACTGATTATAATTCGGAGGAACAAATGGAGAGCATCAATTCAAAAAAAGTAAAATATTTTATATTACTTCTACTTATTCCAACATCTTTTTTAGCACAAGATAAACCTGTATACGATATTATCGGCGAGAAAATTTCCAAAGTTGCGGCAACTTACGGAAAACCGACATATCATGATAAAAGTTCGCCGGAAATGGAATGTATTTTTTATAAGGGTAAAACTAACAGAATGGTGTTCGTCGGTAATAAAGATGGAATATACCAGGCGGAGATGTGCACAACTATAACTGAGAAAAGCACCGCAAAAAATGTTTTTGACAGAATTATAACAAAATCAATAAGCGAGGGTTTTAAAGCTGATACGTTAAACGCAGAAGTAATTAATCTCAAAAGACCTGGAACGGAGATGGATCTTTCTTTATTTAATAATACTTATGCAAAACAATATGAAATTAATTTGAAAGCGAAAAAAGTAGCGGATTAAAAAATTATTTTTCGAGCCATTCTTTAAATTTCGATGCTTTCTCCTGACTGATAAATATTTTTTCCTTAGACGAAGGAAGAATTTCAATTAATAATTTTCCCTTAAAAAACGGCTTAAAACTTTTTATAGAATTTATAGAAATTATGTAATTTCTGTTCACACGGAAAAATTTTTTAGGATCCAATTCATCCTCAAGCTGCGAGAGATTTTTATCATAAGAATATTTTTTGCCGGCACAGGTCACAAGAAATACTAATTTGTATTCGGAAACGAAATAAGCCGCGTCGTCAATACCAATCGATATAAATTCGCTACCGGTTTTTACCGTTAACCTTTCTTTGTAAGTTTTATCCGTTTGAGTGAGTTTATTAAAAATTGAAAAATAATCCTGCGCAAAATGTTCTTTTAAGTTTTTGTATTTATTAAGAGCCGAAAAGAGTTTTTCTATTTTGATTGGTTTAAGCAGATAATCAATTCCATTGTAATTAAACGCGTCGAGAATATATTCGTCATATGCCGTGGTGAAAATTACCGGACAAGTAATTTTAACCTTGCTGAAAATTTCTAATGAGAGTCCGTCTGAAAGTTGAATATCGAGAAGAATTAAGTCCGGTTGTTTATTTTTGGCAAACCAATTGATAGAATTATTTATTCCGGTAAGATTTCCTAAATCAATAATTTCGGAATCATATTCTTTCAGCATTTTAGAAAGACGTTCATACGCGGGTTTTTCATCTTCAATAATTAGTATTTTCATATTGTCGCGGTTTTTAATAACGGCAGTTTAACTGTGAAATTAATTTCATCTTTTATTATTTCGATATCTTTATTTGTAATTAATTTATAGCGTTCGTGCAAATTTATTAAACCAATTTTAGACGATTCGCGCCTAAGTATTTTTTTTCTTATTTCATTAATAAATATTAATGATGATTCCGTAATCATCATGTTAATATTTAACGGTTCTTTCTCATCAAACTTATTATGTTTAACCGCGTTTTCGAGAAGTATCTGCAGTGAAATCGGAGGAATTAAAAAATCATCTGAATTATTGCTAATCTCATTTTGAAAATTTATACTATTTCCAAAACGCAGTTTTAGAAGGGAGTAATAGTTGTTTAAAAAAGTCAGCTCTTCGCCAAGCTGAACTAGCTCTTTGTTTTTATTCATTAATATATATCTGTAAACATCCGATAAACTTTCGTTGAACTCGAGCGCTTTTATTTTATCTGTTTCTATTAAATACGAAAGAGTATTGAGCGAATTGAACATAAAATGCGGATCAATCTGATTTTTTAATGCTTCAAGCTCGCTTTCAGCTTTTGCTCTTTGAAGTTTTTCAAAATTTACTAAATCGTGCTCACGCTGTTTTATCAAAAATACCGTTTCATAAACATGAGTTATAAATATTACAGCTATAACATTCATCAACAAAACAATTTTCATCGCGTTCCAATCAGGCTGCGCAAAACCGGCAAAGTTATACCAGAAATAAATCATTATAAATGTAACCGGAGCCGTATAAAAAACGTTCGCGAAAATAAGCACAACTAATTTACGAGCCGGTTTTTTAAACCAATCATAATATTCACTTTGTTTGAAAAAGAAATATCTGTTGCCATGCCAAATTACAAAAGCAACTAGAATAAAGTACAAGTATCCGATCCAATAATACGGAGATGAAAATGAGAGATTGCCGAAAAGTCCTGTAAGATTCGGAATTATAATTCCGAATCCGGGTATTAAAATTAATCTGATCTTAGTATCGTTTATTTTGTATTTGTTTTTCATAGAAGTTTCGGAATAAAAATATCCCGGTTCGGTTGCATTATTTTGTGTTTCGGTTTATAATTTATGAAATCTCACAATAATATATCTACTTTCTCTACAGTTTTTCAAAAACATTAATCGGAGGGCAGAATGGATTTATCAACAATAAATATTTTCGCGGTTGTAGTTTCAGCATTAATTAGTTTTGTAATCGGCGGAGTCTGGTATTCGCCAATCATGTTTGCAAATTCATGGATGAAAGAAAACGGTTTTAAAGAGGAAGATATGAAAAACGCCAACATGGGAAAAATTTTCGGGACGTCGTTCTTACTCGCCTTAGTAATATCTTTTAATCTAGCTGCGTTTATAGGTCCAAAAGGTGATTTTGCATTTGGTTTGTTCGCCGGTTTTGCCGCGGGTTTCGGCTGGGTCGCAATGTCGATTGGAACAGTTTATCTTTTTGAGAGAAAGTCATTAAAGTTATTCTTTATTAATGCAGGTTATCAAATCGTTACTTATACAATAATGGGGGGTATACTTGGAGTTTGGAAGTAACCTGTATTTGAAAGCTGTTCACAAAAATATTTAATAAAACATATGCCTTATTTGTATATTTGCATGTGGAAAATCCGAACTCTGAAATAATTAAAAATATATCCGCTAAGGGACTTCGTACAACCTTAATCGGTATTCTTTCAAATTTGATACTTGCCGTAACAAAATCAACGGCCGGATATCTGGGTAATTCATACGCTCTGATTGCAGATGGAATTGAATCTCTTTCCGACGTAATCAGTTCAATTATAGTTTACAGCGGATTAAAAATTGCGGTCAGACCTCCAGATGATAATCATCCGTACGGACACGGCAAAGCCGAACCGCTCGCTGCGTCTGTAGTAGCTATAGCTTTAATAATAGCTGCGGTAGTTATAATTATTCAAAGTACGGCGGAAATTATTAATCCCCATCACGCGCCTGAGCCTTTTACATTAATTGTACTGCTTGGAGTTATAGTTGTTAAGGAATCGTTATTTAAATTCGTTTTTAAAGTGGGGGATACAATTGAAAGCACTGCAGTTAAAACGGATGCATGGCATCACCGTAGCGATGCAATAACTTCGGCAGCGGCTTTTGTCGGAATCGCGATAGCGCTTATAGGCGGTGATGGATACGAAAGCGCCGATGATATTGCCGCGCTGGCAGCATCGGGAATAATTATTTTTAATGCGTATAGATTGCTAAAACCTGCGGTACGCGATCTAATGGACCATTCACCCTCTGAAAAAGTTGAAATAAATATACGTGCTTCGGCTAAAAGTGTTGAAGGAGTTGTAGCGCTGGATAAATGCAAAATCAGGAAAATGGGTTTTGAATATTATGTGGATCTCGATGTAATTGTTGAAGGTGAAATATCAGTGCGGTTAGGGCACCAAATTGCTCATAACGTAAAAACAGTCGTAAGATTGGAAAATCCAAGAGTTGCTAATGTGTTAATTCATATTGAACCAGATGATGATGAAAGAATAAAAAGAACGGAGAAACTATAAATAATTTCTCCGCCTTTATGTAATTATTGTTTCAACTTATCCACTTTGCAAGTTGACAAACCAAACGGAAGATATGCGGGACACGTTTTTACGAACCCGGTAATTATCGGGATTACTCCAATAACTCCCCACCATGTCTGAAAAATAAAACCCGCAGCAACAATTGCCGAACCTGCGATTATTCTTAATATTCTATCTGTTGAACCTACGTTTATTTTCATGATAACTTCTCCAATTATTTTTGTATAAAATCAGATGATAAATACTTGTAAAAGATTCAACATTAATTCAGTTAATTCTTCTTTATAAAATTATTAACCGGATTATTTGCATAATAAACTTACAGTTTTACTTTTAACAGCACTAACTCTTTTAATTGCTCTAATGGTTTAATTTTATCCGGTCCCGTATTCTTCCATTCAAATGCGCTTCTTACCTGACTGTTAGCAATATAATAATAATACTCACCTGAAATTTCACCGGTGGTCGCCGAATCAAAAAAAGGATTGTTTGATTCCAATATTTTACTTCCGGTTATTTTATAATCTGATTCGTCCAGAAAATACAGCATAACGCTGTTAACCGGATAGCCGGATTGCTGGGCTATTAATGACCCGTTATAATATGTCAAACCGTCAATTCCTTCAAGCGATACATTTTTAGGATGCTGCAATAATTGCCAGTTTAAAGTTTCCAAGTTAAGTATTGAAATTCCTTCACTGCTGGCTACAAATAATTTTGATTCATCATTGTTTAATGCCAATCCGTTTAAAAAAGAAAACATAGGATCAGCCTGATACAACAGTTCAATTTCATCTTTTTCATCTGAGATTTTATAGATTTTTGAAGTGAGAGATTCTGTTATATAAACGTCGCCGCTTTTGCTGATTGTTAAATCGTTGAAGAAATGTTCTTGTCCGGCTGCATCGTAAGTATAAATTTTTAAGAGATTGCCGGTTGTTAAATCATATTTATAAATTTTTGATTTACCGTACTGCTCTTGCGGTATTGATTTTTTTACAAGCATACCCTGCGAAGTTGAAGAAGATATAACCCAAAGATGATTTCTCATCTCATCTACTTCCATTCCCCAGGTACTCCACAATCCGTCTTCGACTTCTGATTTAAAATCCTTTATAATCCCGTTTTTATCAATTGACAATATTTTTCTTTTATACGCGCTGCTTAAATAAATAGTGCCTGTGTTGGAGTCAAATGCAATTCCTTCGGGAATCAAATCCTTTTCAGTTATGCTAAATGCAATCTCGCTTCTGCTGACCGTTTTTTTATTCTCCTTTATTTTTTCCAAAAGAGCATAATAGTTTTTTTGTTGTTTTAGATTTTGGAATAAAGTATCCGTTTCAAAATTATTTAAGCCAATAAATCGGATTTCAGCAAGTCTTTGTAATACCGAAATCGCTTTTTCATAATGATTATTTAAAGTAAGAGCTTTGGCAAAATTATACAGAATGGTCACATTATCGGGGGCTATATAATAAGCTCTTTCAAAATAATAAAGAGACTCATCAAATTTATTATTGCGAAAAGACATCATTCCCTTGCTGTAAAATTCATCGTATGTAGGAAACTCCAGACTTTCTCTGGTTGAAGTGTTTGAAACAATCTTCCATTTGCCGTTTAATTTTTTGTGATAAGCAGACCAGGAAAATAATGTCGAGCTTTTTTCCCAATTGCCAATTTCATTTTTATGTCTTGTCTGAACAATTTTTTTAAAGATCATTTCGGCATACGAGCCGTCATCGGAAATATTAATTATGGGATCTTCAAGATCATCCCACTTTATATATTCTATGTTTTTGAAATAGTTATTAAAACGGTCATAAATTTCCCGGTTGGAATTTATATAAATATGACCTCGTGAAACCGAAATCATAGTATCTGCTATTTCGGCTGCGAGCATTTCCGCGTCACCATACATATGGGCTTTTCTTTGATTCTCATTTAATTGCATAAGCGCGGAAATATCATTTAATTTTTCTTCCGGACCGTAAACGGGTTTACATGATAACAATATTAAGATCAATAAAAGTGGAAGCATTAATTTTCTGAAAGTAATTTTCATAGAGTACCCAATTAAAATTATTATTATTGGACGTACTGAAATTAAGAATGTAATTTAAAACGGAAATTAATTAATGGTAAAAATATTTCTCCAAATTTGACGGGACCGGAAATTTATACGGCTTTTAATAAAGCAACATAAATACTTTCCTGCTTTGCGACCAAGGTTTCAGATGAGAATAATTGAGAATGAAGAATTAATGAGGCTTTTCCGTTATTTGAAAGTTCGGATTTAAAATTATTCCAGTTTTCACGGGTTAAATCATTACATACGGCTTCAAAATCCGTTCGGGCCGGGGCAATATATTTTGTAATACTTTGTTTTATTACAAGGGTTCCTTTAACATTTTCTTCTTTCATTTTAGAATGCAAAAGCGTCCACCCCGAAAGAATACCAAGAGTTGCGATACTTCCGCCGAAGGCGGTATTATAATGGTTGCCGTTAGTTCTAATTGGAACTGATACCTTGACCGAAAAATCAGTGAGTTCATCTATATTAAAATCCATAAATTCAGTAAGGGGAATACTTTTACGAATATAAGATTTAAGCTCATCCGCCTTATTTGAATTTTGCTTTACTGATTCAGTATCTTCATTTTTAATAAACATCTTTTCTCCGGAAAGTATAAATACAAATTAAACAATATAATTAGACAATCAATCTTATTTCCAGACAAACAAACTTATTCACTGATTAATAAAATTTTCAAAATATAGAAAACTGCACGTATTTATCGGGGTGTTCTTTTAAATCAATAAGAAGTTTATCAAGATCTTTTACAAGAGCATTAAACTGTTTATAGAATTTCCCGTCATTCAACAAACCGCCTATCATTGTAGAATCATTTTCGGTTTTCGAAATTAGTTTGTCCAGCCTTTTTGATATTGAGTGAAATTCTGAATATAAACCGTCTTCGTTTATCAGTTTGCCCAGTGTACCTTTTCCTTGATTTAAAGAAATTGTGATTGAATCCAGGTTGTTTGTGATGCTGTTCAGATTATTATATAACGAATTATCATAAGCCAATTTTCCAAGCGATCCTTTTTGGTTTGAAACTGCTTTTGTGAATGAACTTAAATCAGCAATAACTGATTTTAACTCACCTCCGACTTTCTGATCATTCAGCAGAACTCCAATCGCGCTTTTGTCGGTCGTTAAATTGGTGCTTATTGTATGAAGATTTTTTAAAACTGTATCAAGGTTATCCATCATAGGTTCAAGCTTATGCGTAAATTTTTCGAGCGAAATTGATTCGGATAACGGAAGATACGAACCGTCGGCAACAGGCATTTCACCGTCCTGCCCGATTGAAATATCAATATACTTATCCCCTAACAATCCTTTATTTTTTATTGTAGCCAAGGAAGACTCGGTAATATGAGGGCTGTATTTCGCATTAATTGTAAAAGCAACATCAACGCCGTTAACGCCTTCTTTTTGAGAGAAATGAATATCATCAACCGAACCAATTTTTAATCCGCCAAGCGTAACCATCGAGCCCGTAGAAAAACCTTCAACACTCCCCAAAAAGATTTTTAACCGCAGTGTTTTATTGAAAATATTAATTTCCGTTCCCACTAAAAAAATAAAAGTCAAGAATATTGCTATGCCGGTAAATACAGTTAATCCGACTTTTAAGTTAGCATACTTCAGTTTGTCATTTCCCATAATAATCTCTTAAACTAATTGTTCCTTTTTTAGTAATTCTATATCCTGAAAAATTTCATAAAAGAAATCTTTTACAAATTCTTTTTTTGAATTCAGTATATCGTGCACGCTTCCGTTTTCAACAATTATTCCGTTGTTAACTAATGTTAATTGATCGCCAATTGAAACCGCATCGTTCATAATATGCGTAACAACAACGGAGGTTGAGCCTTTGTCTCTTACTTTTTTAATTAAGTCTAAAATTTGTTTGCCGTTTATCGGATCAAGCCCGGCCGAAGGTTCGTCGTATAAAACAATTTCAGGCTGATAAATCATTGCTCGTGCAATAGCCACCCGCTTTTTCATTCCTCCGCTTAACTGGTCGGGGTACATTCTTTGAATTCCGGGCATATTAATAAATGTTAAAACCTCTTCGATTAAATCGGCAATTTCTTTCGACTCCATTTCATTCTGTTCATATAAAAAATAACCTATATTCTGACGAACAGTTAATGAATCAAAAAGGGCGTTGCCCTGGAATACAATTCCCATCTTTCTTCTTATTTTAAGAAGTTCTTTTTCTTTTAATCCGCATATATCCACACCGTCAATAACAACACAGCCGCTGTCGGGTTTCCATAATCCTAAAATCATTTTTAGTATTGAACTTTTACCGGCACCGCTCGGACCGAGCACAACCCCGATATCACCTTTTTTAATTTTAAGAGAAACATTATCAAGTATTTGTTTCCCGTCAAGATTTAACGAAACGTTTAGTAGTTCTATCATATTATTTAAAAGAATTCCCAAATAATTTTTGCTGCCACAAAATCGAGCAATAATATAATTGCGCAAGAAACAACAACGGCATTAATTGTATTTTTCCCAAGACCTGTTGTACCGCCTCTTGTTGTAAAACCGTAGTAACAACTTATGGTTGAAATAAAAAATGCGAACAGCAGAGGTTTAGTTAATCCCGCGATAAAATCTTTTATAGCTAATGAATCAAAAACCTGCTGCCAGAAAAAGGAAGAATCAACAAATAAGGATAATTTAGCTACAACCATTCCGCCTAATATTCCTGTAATATCCGCAATTAGAGTAAGCGGAAGAAACATAACAACAGCAGCAACTGTTCTTGGCATGGCAAGTTTATGAACCGGATTTGTTCCGAACGCGCGCATCGCGTCAATCTGCTCGCTTAACTGCATTCCCCCTATTTCGGATGCGTTCTTTGCTCCAGTTCTTGCCGCTAATAATATTCCTGTAATTACTGGGCCGAGTTCTCTTATCATTCCTAATGCAACAGTTCTGCCTACTAAAGTTTTAGCGCCGAATTCATCAAGCTGATGACCCGTTTCAATTGTAAGAACAATACCCATAAACAAACCGCCGAAAAATATTAATCTTGTAGCGCTCGCTCCGATCAAATACATTTCTCTAAGGATATCATTCCAATACTTCTTAAAAAGAGAAAGACCTTTGAAAATATCAAATGTTAATAATGTATAATCCTGAAGTTTGAGAAGGGTTAATTTGAAAGATTCCAAAATATTTAAGCAACCTCGTAAAATTAGATGTTAAAATTAAGAAAATAATAAGATAAAAGATAGAATTTCTATCGATAATAATTTTACGGTTATGTAAATTAATAATTTAATTCAATAAGGAATTATTCATTGTGCAGATATTTTGGGCTTGAATATTATTTATAAAAATTTATTTTCAAATCTTCTTATTAAATTTTTTTTCATTCGTTTTATATTTGAATTTCTATGCACAAATTAATTCTTACAATTCTACTCTTTATACTTCTCTTATTGCAAAACGGCTGCATTACACCGGAGGTTTCAGCCGACTATAATTTTTACGCTCTTCCTAAAGATATGCATAGACTTAATATTGCCGTAATGCCGCTAATACCGAAAGAATTAAGCGAATCTGAAATTGAGGAAATTAATGAAGAAATTATCGACGCGCTATTAACATATTCCACTGTTAAAAAAGTAATACCGCCGGAAGTAACAACAGAAATCCTTCTAAATAAAGATCTATTAAATGAATGGCAAAACTGCTGGCATAACTATATAACAAAGGAGAAATTAGATTCAGAATTATTAAAACAAATTGGGGATGAGTTAAATGTAAATGCCGTTATCCAATTTGAAATAATTGATATTAAAAAAATACGTCCAGTTCACAGACAAGTAATTGGAGGAACAACCGCTGAAGTAAAGTACAAATTATTTTCGACAACAAATTGTTATATTTTATCTGAAGCGACCGCGGTTGCCACACAAAAGAATGCATGGAGCGGACAAATGACTCCCCGCCCAATTGAAGCAATTGAAGCGGCCATAGAAGAAATTATTGAAAATCTGCCATTCTAAAAATTTTATCCTTTTACCAGTTTAAGAAATAAGGCGGTACAAGTAATAGCAGCGCGGCGATAAAAAATAAAATTTCGAGCGGTAATATCCATCTCGCCCATTTTTCCCACGGAATTTCAGCCAGCGTTAAAATACCCATTGTTACCGCAGAAGTTGGAATAATCATGTTTGAAAATCCGTCTCCGAATTGAAAAGCTAAAACTGCTGTCTGCCGCGATACTCCCACCAGATCGCCTAAAGGAGCCATTATAGGCATTGTTAAAGCAGCCTGTCCGCTTCCGGAAGGGACAAAGAAATTTATAAAGGATTGAACAGCGAACATACCCTGGCTGGAAATTATAGGATGAAGCTGATCCAAATTTTGAGAAAGTGAAAATAAAATTGTATCAATAATTCTACCCTCGGATGCTATTACCAATATTCCGCGGGCAAGCGCAATTACAAGTGCTGTTCCTATTAAGTCTTTTGCCCCCTGTACAAATCCGTCCGATATTTCCTTGATTGAAAGTCTGCCTAATATGCCTACCGTTATTCCGGTAATTAAAAATACGGCACATATTTCTTCAATAAACCATTCTAATTTTAACACCCCGAATACAATAACGAGAAGTCCAATTAAAAATGCAGTAAGTACTATTTTATGTTTATTGTCAATACCTGCGAAATTTTCAATTCCTTCAATATGAAGGTTCTGTTTTTTCTTTTTGTCTATTTCGTATGTAATGCTTTTTTGAGGGTTTAGTTTTATTTTGGAAGCGTAACGGACGACAAAAAGAATTGCGATTAATGTAATTACGAACCAGACAAATATTCTATATTCAATTCCGGAAAAAAGCGGCACATCAGCAATTCCTTGAGCAATTCCAACCGTAAACGGATTTAAAAAAGCACCCGCAAATCCGGCGCCCGCGCCAATGAATGGAATTGCAACACCGGTAACCGAATCATAACCTAAAATTAAGGCCATAGGAACAAAAACAAGAATGAAGGGGATTATTTCTTCGCTCATTCCGAACACGGCTCCGGCTAATGAAAACAGAATCATAAATATTGGTATTATTAATACGCGCACTACTTTGGATTTGGAGTATGCCTTAGCAATTGATTTTATCGCGCTGTCAACGGCTTCTGTTTTTTGGAAAACAGAAAACGCTCCACCCACAATAAGCACGAAACCGATTATTAAAGATGCTTCAACAAAACCTTTTATAGGAGCCTTTAATACATCGCCAATGTTTTGTTCATTGCTTTCTACTAAATGAAAAGATCCGCCGTCAACTATTGTTTTCCCGTTTTTTTCTATTCGGTTAAATTCACCCGCGGGAATAATCCAGGTAAGTAATGCAACTAAAATTAAAAGAGAAAATATTATAAAATAAGTGTTCGGCGCTTTCAATTTTGTAAATTTCATATTTTATTGTTTTGTTTATATTTTTTAAAAAGAATATGCAGTTTCTTTGTGTTGATATCAAATAATTATGGTTTCAAAATTAAATTGTGAAGTAAGATTTTTAAAAATGTAATTTGCATTAATATATTTGCGATTAAAAGAATTAAATGATTATAAAGGAGTAATTATGAAAAAAATAAATACTTTAAATACTGTTTGGTTTGTAACTATAACAATAACAACAATTGTTTTATTTAATTTAATCCGTTCGGATAATAATATCAGCTCAACGGAACATTTTGTAAGTACTTTTTCGATAGTAGGATTTGATCCTGTAAAAGGTGATTTAGGAGTGGCAGTCCAGTCAAAATTTCCCAATGTTCGCGCGGTTGTGCCTTGGGCTAAAGCCGGAGTAGGCGCGGTGGCAACTCAAAGTTTCGCGAAAATTGATTATGCGACAAAAGGACTTGAATTAATGGAGAACGAGGCAAGCGCCGAAGAGGCGTTAAAAATAATTTTAAAGAATGATCCGGGAAGAGAACAGCGGCAGGTTGGTATTGTTGACGCAAATGGAAACGCAGCCGCATGGACCGGCTCAAAATGCAGCGATTGGGCAGGAGCGGTAATTGGGCAAGTAAATAATAAGACAAGTTTTAAAGCCGAAGATGAAAAAAGTAATAAATCAAATGTTATTACAGGTAAAAATTTTACAGCGCAGGGAAATATACTTACGGGCAAAGAAACTGTTGAAGCAATGGCAAATGCCTTTGAAGAAACTCAAGGGGAACTTTCTGATAAATTAATGGCTGCGTTAATTGCAGGAGGAAAAGCCGGAGGAGATCAAAGAGGAGAACAGAGCGCGGCTTTGCTTGTGGTTAGAAAAGGAGCCGGATATGACGCGATGGATAATTTTATTGATATTTCTGTTTATGATCATTTAACACCAATTGCCGAACTTGAAAGATTGTACATGTTAAATAATCTTTATTTTACTCAATCCAAACCCGAAAATATGATTCCGGTTACAGAAGATATCGCGAAAGAAATTCAGGCTATCTGGAAAAAACGAGGATTTTATAACGGAGAAATTAATGGAAAAGTTGATGCGGAGTTTCAGAAAACACTTATAAGTTTTATGGGATGGGAAAATTATGATTTAAGAATCTCAAATGTAGAAAAAGTAAATTTATCGGCAGGTGAAAAACTTATGATTGATAAAGAAGTTTTGGCTGATATAAAAATGGTATTCCGGAACGGTTTATGGAAACCGAAATTATAATTTGCTCTTTTTAGGTTAAATAGCCGTATTATGAAAAATAATATGGCTATTCTGCTTTTATTACCGTAACTAGTATATACAAATTCTTACCACATAATTTCTATTCTTTTTTTCTTACCCTTGCCGGCTTCTTAATGAAAAATCTAATGGCAGTTATTTCTAGTATATTTATAATAAAAGGAGAAGATATGAAATCCATATCGATATTAATAATACTCGCGACAATGTTTTTATCTAACGATTATATTTATTCGCAAAGCGATAATAATTCAGATAAAGAAATTAACTGCCCCTGTATGCTCGAATACGAGTTTAATTCTGATGTAAAAGAAAGTTTAAATGCCGGGGAAAACTTTCATCCTGTGCTAAGGTTTTTAAACGCCGAAGTTAAAAACGGAATGATGATCTGTAATTATGATAAAGTATTCTATAATTTTAAAAACGGTTCCGATTTTAATTTTGTAAGCCTCGCAAACGTAAAAGATAATTGGACTAATAAAGGTTTAGCGGTTGTAACTTATTTCAGCAGCCAGAAATTCGAAGCCTCTGTTCTTAATTATATTTATGGCGATGCGGCCGCAGCAAAATTTGACGAAAACTTCAAATCATTTTCTATATCAGATTCTTCTATTACAAGTTTGAAATTAAAATCTAATGAGAGTGTCGAATTAAATGAATCTAAAAATGGATTTAAAATAAGCAGAGACGATGTAATTAGAATGAAATCTCTTGCGCCCGCTTCTAGCGTTCCTAAAACTTTGGGTAAAAAAAGAAATAACACGGCTCCGGACAAATTAAAGTAATTTTTTTGTAAAGAATAATAAACCGTCTTAATTTCCGACGGTTTATTTATTGTGTTTCCTCAATATCTCTTGTTGACAAATCTGCCTGAAAAAATAAATATAATTTCATGTAGTTAAATGAAACTATGAAAAATCTTTTAACCGGCTTATCCTAATTAAGGGAACAAACCCGGAGCTTTTCTATGTTTTGTTGCCTGCTCAAATGAATAAACAAATTTAATTAATTCAGGTTCGCTGAATGCCCGGCCTAAAAAAGTTAAACCGACTGGCATTCCTTCTTGTGTATAACCTGACGGAACTGTTATAGCCGGGAAACCGGTATGGGGCGAAAGTATTTGACTGTTATCTCCGTCGGGACTTTCCATATCTCCTATCTTTCTCGGCTGATTGCTCCATGTCGGGTAAATAATTGCGTCAATATTATATCTATTCATTTCATTTAAAACAGCTTCAATGAATTTTATGTTCTTTTCTGTACTGTAAATATCGCCGCATGGATTTTCTCTTTCTTCGGGCGGGGATGTGTATTCTAATTCATATTCCATAGATTCTTTTATATATGGAAGGAATAAACCTGATTCATAAATTTCTTTTAAGGATTTATAAGGTGCCTTATCACCGAGAGATATGAGATAATTATTTAAATCATATTGAAAAGTGCTGCACCAAATATTTTCCGTAAGTACTTCGTAATTTGGAATATCAAAAGAATCAATAATCTCTGCGCCTTGTTCCTTAATATTTTTTATAGCATTAAGAGTAATCTCTTTTACCTGCGGGTCAATAGAATCAGTATCAATATACCTTCTGAAAACCGCAATACGCGCGCCTTTCAATCCGTCTTTTTGTAAGAATTGAGTATAGCTTTTGGGTACTTTTCCCTTGCATAATTGTGTAACCGGATCAGCAGGATCGTAACCTGCAATAACTTCAAGGACCCGAACGGCGTCTTCAACGGTTCGGGCCAGAGGTCCGCCGATATCATTTCTTAAAAACAAAGGAATTATACCGTCACGACTTGTTAATCCAATAGTCGAACGGATTCCTACAAGACCGTTATGAGAGGCAGGTCCTCTAATCGAATTGCCTGTATCTGTCCCCATTCCCAAAACCGCAAAATTAGCTGAAACTCCTGCCGCTGTTCCTCCGCTTGATCCTGCCGGCACACGAGACAAATCATAAGGGTTTCTTGTAATTCCAGAAATTGAACTTACGGTTACAACATTACTGAATGCCCATTCTGCCATATTAGTTTTTGCGATTATAATAGCCCCGGCTTCTCGAAGTTTTTTTATTTGGAAAGCGTCATCCGGAGGAATTGATCCCTTAAGCGCTAATGAACCGCCGGCTGTCTGCATGTCAAAAGTGTCGAAATTATCTTTAACTAAAATGGGAATTCCATGAAGCTTTCTTAATTTTCCGGTTTGACGATACTCTTTATCAAGTTCTTCGGCTCTGCTTAATGCATTGGGATTAATAACGGTTATTGAGTTAAGTCTTGTTGACTGATCATATTTTTCAATTTGTTTTAAATAATATTGCGTTAGCTCAACCGCGGTAAGGGTTCCGTTTTTATAAGCATTGTGAATCTCGGAAATTGTTGATTCGTGAAATACAAAATCGTCTTTTTTCTGAGAATATGATTTTGTAAAGAAAGAAAATATCAAAAGAAAAAATAATAATTTATTCATCCCTTCCTCTAAATAATAAGCGATATTAAAGAATTAGGCATTTATTAATATTAAATCAGTTTTCCGCAACACGTTTTTAATATAAAAAAAACACGTTGTTCTTTAAATATGAATTTGTAATATTAATCAATTTTTAATGGGTTTATAATATGTCAAAAAATATAATAATCTTTTCCGACGGAACAGGGCAGGAAGGCGGAAAAAAGTATAATACAAATGTTTATAAACTTTTTAATATGATCGAAGATCGTACGCCTAATCAAATTTCGTTTTACGACCGGGGGCTTGGTACAGGCTGGCGTAAAGTTACGGGCAATATCAGCGGTATGGGAATAAAGAAAAACATATGCGATTGTTATGAGTTTATTTTTGATAATTATGAAGCGGGCGATCAAATTTATTTATTCGGATTCAGCCGCGGAGCTACTACTGTGCGAAGTCTTTCGGGGTTTATTCATTTATTCGGGATCCTTCCACAATCGCGTCCTGAACTAATTAAACGCGCATATTCAATTTATAAAATTAATAACGATAAAAAGAGAAAACAAAAAGCCGAAGAATTTATTAGCATAAACCATACAATGTGGACAAAAATAAAATTCATAGGCGTTTGGGATACTGTTGCCGCATTAGGACTTCCGATTAAATTTTTTGATATTTTAATTGATCAAATTCCATTCTTTCATCACACTTACCACAATTTGGATTTAAGTGAAAGTGTTGAACATGCGCGACATGCTTTGGCTATAGATGATGAACGTTTAACATTCCATCCGAAAATTTGGAATAAGGAAATAAAAGAATATCAAACAATGAAACAAGTCTGGTTTTTAGGAATGCATACAGATGTGGGGGGAGGGTATAAAGAACAGCAGCTTTCGGATATCCCCTTAATATGGATTGTAAATGAAGCGGTTGAAAAAGGTTTGAGAATTTATAAAAATCATAAGGTGGAAATAAATCCGGATACGGAAGGATTTATGCACAATTCCCGCGGAGGTTTTTTCACACAATTATATAGAAGAAAAATCAGAGAATGGGATTATAATAAATGCGGAAACTTAATGGTTCATTACAGCGTTATAATTCGTAAAAAAAATGTTAATAATTTAGATTACCCCGCCTATAAATCATGGATATTGGATAAGAAATATGAGATTGAGCCGTGGCCCGAAAATTTAAGAAATAATTCAGGAATTATGTTTAAGCCGCAGCAGCAATAGGTATTTAATAACTTTATAAAGTAATAATGATTTTGTATTTTTAACATTCAACTTGTAAATAAATATTGTAAAAAGGAGTTAAAATAATGCACGAAAAAAGTATTGAATTGTTGAATAAGGCGGTTGCCGATGAATTGCACGCGGTGCACCAGTATATGTATTTTCACTTTCATTGCGATGATCAGGGATACGATTTATTAGCTATGCTATTTAAAAAAACTGCAGTGCAGGAAATGATGCATGTTGAAAGATTAGCTGAACGCATATTGTTCCTGAAAGGCGACGTTGAAATGGGAGTTAAAGCAGAAGTAAAACAAATCCGTGATGTAAAAGAAATGTTAAAAATGGCTGCCGGTATGGAAGAAGAAAGCGCGCGCGAATATAATGTTTGGGCAAATGAATGCAGCGCAAATGCAGATTCCGTTTCTAAAAAATTGTTTGAAGAATTAGTGCAGGAAGAAGAAACTCACTTCGATCAGTACGATCAGGAACTTGACAATATGGCAAAATTCGGAGAAAATTATTTGGCGCTTCAATCAATTGAAAGAAGCAAAAGCAGAGCCGCGGGAAATCCGCAAGCATAAATTTAAATCTTAGTGACTTTGTGCCTTCGTGGCTGAATTATTATTGCCACAAGGCACGAAGACACCAAGAGCCGCAACGTTAATTTTCGACAATAACTTTATCACCATGACTTTTAGGCGATGATACAACAATAAATTCTAAATCATCCATGGTTTCATTTCTTAACTGATGAATCTGTCCCGGCTTTACCTCAATTCCTTCAAAAGAATATAAAGAGAAAATTTCATTATCAATTTCAATTGTCGCGGTTCCTTTTATTACATAAAAAAACTGATGTGCAAAGTTATGATAATGTTTTACTTCAAAGCAGCCCGGCGGAACTTTTTCCTGGATTACACTTAAGTTATCGTTTTTTAAAAGATGCCAGCCGTCGCATTTGTTTCCCCAGTTATAATGCTCAGAATTTTTTGTGTTTACTATGTGCATAAAATAACCTGTTAGTCTTCAAATTAAAGTTTTTTATAATTTGTTTACACAATATAATTAAATGAAACATTGAGTAAAAAATAGAATAAAAAATAAGTGTACAACTTGTCTTATTTTATTATATTATTTTTCCAAAAATGAAGTGGGGATAATAACCATCAAGTATAATTTTCTTACAGAAAATAATTAATGAAAAAACATCAGAATTTACTGCTATTACTCTTAACCGGAGTTTTAATGGCATTTGCAAGCGGGTTTATTCCTAACGGTAATTTGGAGTTTTTAGCATGGGTTGGGTTAGTGCCTTTATTATTTGCTTTAAAAAACGCAAATAATTTTAAACTGTATTTTTTATCTACGTATTTAGCTTTCCTTGTTTTTTTCTTTTTAACAATCTATTCTTTTTTTGATGCTTTCTTTTTTGGGGGAATAGTTATTCTATTTATCGGTGCGCTTCACTTTTGTATTCCGGTTCTTTCCCTTTATTTTTTTCAAAAGAAAATAGGATGGAGAAAATCTCTTATACTACTTCCGTTTATATGGACTGCCTGGGAATACTTTTTTCTTCAATCAAAATTCTCGGTAGCAATACTTTCAATCGCTGTTTCACAAGCTCCTTACACATGGCTGATTCAATTTATTGATATTTTCGGGAGCGGAGCAATTACATTCTGGTTAGTTTTCCTAAATGTATTTATATTTTTTGCTATTGATGATTGGTTCTCAAAAAACTACAAGACAATTAAAATATATTTTGTAAAATATATTTCCGTAATACTGCTGATGTTTTCTATCCCGCTTATATATTCCTTTTATGTTTTTAATTCAAGTAAATTTGAAAGTGGAAGTGAAATTACTGTAAGTTTAATTCAACCGAATATTGACCCTAAGAAAAAGTGGGGTGAGACTGAAAAAGAAGCCGCAGTAAAAAAAACAATTAATCTTACTGATTCATTAATACGGCACAAAAAACCTGATTTAATTGTTTGGCCCGAAGCAGCTGTCCCTTATGTGATTTTACACGAAGAGAAAATAAGGAATAAAGTTTTTGATTCGGTGAAAAAATGGGACACTTCTCTTTTGACAGGTACTAATGATGTGAAATTTTATAATGACCCGAGAACAATTCCGCCTCTTCCCAAATACTTAAATAGAAAATATGAACTTTACAATTGCGCTTTAATGATTACTCCTCAGCTTGCGGCTGTTGGAAGAGAGCCTGGATTTGAATCATTAAACATAAAGACGTATAAAAAAAACAACCTAATGCCTTTCACTGAGTCGGTTCCCTATGCGGATAATTTCCCAATTCTTTCAAACCTTGCTTTAGATTTTGGGGGCGGCGCAAACTGGAGCAAAGGAGTTGGCCCTAAAAATTTATTGTTTGCCGATAAAAATGAATCAAGAGTTAAAGTTTCGCCAGCGATCTGTTGGGACATTTTATACCCGGAAACAATAGTTGAATCTGCAAACAGCGGCGCTGAATTTTTGGCGTTTATTACAAACGAAGGTTGGTTTGGTAAAACTATAACCGCGCATGAAATTGAAGGCTTTACGATATTAAGAAGTATTGAAACAAGAAGGGCAATCGCTAAGTGCGGAAACACGGGTTATACTTTCTTTACGGATTTATATGGAAATGTTTATGGAAAAATTGATTGGTGGGAAGAAAATTATTCGACGGAAAAAGTAAAATTATCTAACGCTAAAACTATATATATGTTATATCCGGGATATTTCTCTATGGCGTGTATGTTAACAGCACTTGTGACTTTTATTTATTATTTATATAAAAATGAGCATTCAATAAAGGCTTCCTCTAAAAAGAGATAATAATTTTGGGATGATCTAAATAAACGGTATTTCTGAAACCCTAAATTAGTGGAGCTACTTGCTTAACTTTCCATATTAAGTTGAATTAGAAATTTTATTCGCAATGAAATTATTAAATCAAAGCACAAAAAAGCTGAGGTCAACATGAATAAAATAAATAAAAAAAACATTTCAACATTCTTATTTATAACACTATTTTTAATAAGTAATATTAATATTATGGCTGCATCCCCTCCTCCGGTTAATGGGCCGGGGTACCCCCCTTATCCGCCAACTAATAATGTCTCTATAAACGCAATAAAGTCTAATTTATTAAAAAGTAATAATTATGATTTATTGAATCTTGAAGAAGACCCGGTTTTTCAAAATGCATTTAAGCTGGAAGGAAGTGGATTAACCCAAATTAGCGAAAGCGTAAGGGACGGTGCCGGAAATATTTATATTACCGGCGGGTTTTCAGATTCTCTTAGTTTTAATACTCTTCCTGTTGCAACAACATTAATTAGCTCAAGTTATATAGATGTTTTTACAGCGAAGTACGACGCTGCCGGAAATTGCTTGTGGGTTCGGCATGCTAAAGGAAACAGTTCAATATTAGACAGCCTTTCAATAGATGGAGGACTGACAATTACCGTGGATAAGGCCGGCAACTCTTATGTGGGAGGAGCCTTTGTAAGTACACTTACTTTTCTTGATGAAAATAACCTTGCCGCTGCAAATTTATCAAGCAATGATACCACACTCGCAAACTTTGAACTATTTATAGCAAAATATGATTCTGAGGGGCAATTGAATTGGGCAAAAGGGGGCAACAGCGGAAGTCCTGCAGAAGCAACAACTCTTAACAGCGGCATAAATGCTGTTACCAGTGTAGTACTTGATGCTCAAGACCTTCCTTATATTGGCGGGAAATTTTCCGGAGCTAATTTTTTAGGTGAGAATGTTGGACTTGAAGAAGATGGAGATTTTTTCTTAGCGGCACTTAATCCGGATAACGGATCGACAGTGTGGGGTGAAATATTAGGAACAGAAAATCATGATGGTGTAATTTCACTTGCTCTTGATATTTACGGCTATATAAACGCTCTCGGATATATGGGGCAAGGAAATATTTCATTCCCGACATCGCCTGAAACAATTCTTACAAATGTGAATGAACAAAACGATACTTTCATAGCAAAGTTTGATGTAAACGGAAATTGTCTGTGGGCGGATTTAATCGGGGGTGATGAGAGAATTCTTGGTGAAGATATAGCTGCTGATACACTTGGCAATATTTTTGTCGCCGGGTCGTTTAAAGGTACAGCAACATTTGCGGGGTCAAACATTGAATTAACAGCTACAGGAAGTTACGGAGACGGTTACTTAGCTAAATATGATTTTAACGGCAACGCTTTATGGGCAAGAAGGTTTGGAGATGAAGTATTTTCTATGAGCAATAAAATTGCCGTTGATGAAGTTGGTAATAGTTTTGTATTCGGTTCTTTTGTTTCTTCGGTTGTTTTTGGAAGTGAGTCGTCGGATAACGAAGTTAAACTTACGAGTGATACATACGTTGATATGTTTATTGCCTCGTATGATTCATCGGGTAAATATCTGTGGACAAAAAGACTAGACGATAATGGTTACGGGGGAGTGAGTCAAATTAGGAATCCGACTGAACCTGAAAGGAATAAACAAGTACCGGTTACCAATAATCCTTTATCATTATCGTACAGTAATACAAACGGTGGTGAACTTATTTTAGGCGGAGATTTTAATAACCAATTGTTTTTGAATGGAACTACTCTAACTGCGGAAGAAGGTTCAAGAAATTCATTTATTGCAAAACTTAGTTTGACGGGCAATCCTACTAATGTAAAATCAATTAATAGTTTGCCCTCTGATTTTTCTCTATCGCAAAACTATCCTAATCCTTTTAACCCGAATACAATTATAAGTTATCAACTTCCGGAACAAAGCAATGTTAAATTAAAAATATATGACATGCTTGGAAGAGAAATAAAAACTTTAGTTAACGATGTAAAACCTGCCGGAAGTTATAATATAAGTTTTAATGCAGCAAATCTTTCTAGCGGAATTTATTTTTATACTATTAATACACCTTCTTTTAGTCAATCAAAGAAAATGATGCTGATTAAATAGAGTTAGATGCAATAAGTTAAAAGTGAGAAAAACCTGGCAATTAAAAGCCCGATCTCTTTAAGAAATCGGGCTTTTGTAACAAATAATTTTTTATAAAACATCTCTATTTCTATCAATCCAATATCCCCAAAGTACAATCAGCCATTGAAGATTTCCTAGTACTGCAATCGCTTCTACAGAGGGCGGCGGCGGCCCGAATAGGTTTGAAATGAAAATCAGAAGAAGAAATATTATTAATCCGACTAAAGAATAATTACCTGTTTTGTTTTTCGCTTCTGTGGATTTTATATAAAAATATATTCCGGCCGAAAAGATTATTAACTCGAAAACAATACTTATAAATGGTTGATTCCACAAACCCATTCCCACCTTAAGTTCATTCAAAGGTATCAAAGGCAAATCGGGGCGGTGAACAAACAAATCCAGAATCCAATGACTTAGAACTAAAATTCCAAGTACGATTGACGATTTTAAATCTTTTTTAATCAAATAATAAATGATACCGAAAAGAATTCCCCAAATTAAAACTCCAAATAAACTGTGCGAAACAGGATAATGAATAAAATTAAGCGGAGTTAAAGCAGTGTTGCCGGGGTCTATTTCAACACGTTCAATTCCCAGCAACAATAGTACCGGCCAGATTAAATCAATAAACTGAGCGGCTAAAAACAAAGTGCCCAACGAAGGTTTATGTGTAATTTTTTTACCGGCGAATCCGGCTCCGAAATGACCTATAAACATTTTATGCCTTTAATTTTAATTTAACAATGTAATTTTTTATAATAATAATTTTCTATAACAGGATAAATATAATTAGTATTTTCCATCAATATTTTAAATAATTTAACGAGTATGCTCCAGTTTTCACATATAATAGAATACATTTTTATACTTGGTGCCGGACAGGGAATTCTATTGTCCGTTTTTCTTTTTAAGAAAAAGGAAAATATAATAGCCAACCGTCTGCTTGCTTTTACTATGATTGCCTTTTCAATTGATCTTTTAATGGGCATACATTATGTTGGCGGATATTATAAAATTTTTCCGGAAATAATAGGCATAACTCAGCCATTCCCATATTTATACGGACCGTCGATTTATCTTTATACGCTGATACTCGGGCATAAAAAAGATGGCTTCAAAAAAAGATACTGGCTTCATTATCTGCCGTTCATTATTATTAATATTTACGGAATCTTTTTTTTCTTTTTCGAAAGTCCGGAGTTTAAATTAAATGTTGTAAATGATATTAATATATCATGGCATTTAAAACTAATTGGCAATATGATTCCTTTCCACGGTGTAATTTATGTAGTACTTACATATTTGGAAGCAAAAAACTTTAATGCGAAACTTAAGCAGTCATACAGCAACGTAGATCAAATTAACTTGCGGTGGCTTGCATTTTTGATTGTTGCAACTACCATAATATGGGGCATCGTAATTTTATCTTATGTTTTGAATTTTTTATACGGCGAACAGTTTCAAGCCAACATGCTTATTTATATTGCGATTTCAATTTTTATTTATTCTATCGGTTATAAAAGTTTAAGACAACCCGAAGTAAAATTATTAATTGAAACAGCGAATTTTTCTTCCGATACAAAAAGTGAGGAATTAAAATCAACTTCTTATAAAAAATCGGGTTTGAGTAGTGAAACTGCCGACGAATACTTAAAGAAACTGTTAAATTTGATGCATGATAAAAAACCGTACGTCGACAATAAAATTAATCTATCAGATCTTTCATCTATGCTGGGAATATCAAGTCATAACTTATCCGAAATTATTAATACTAAACTAAACCAAAACTTCTACGACTTCATTAATAATTACAGGGTTGAAGAAGTAAAAAAACTTATAGAACAGGATAAGAATATGAGCTTCAGCATTTTAGCTTTGGGCTACGATGCCGGTTTCAGTTCTAAGTCGGCTTTTTATTCAGCATTTAAAAAATTCTGTAATCAGACACCTGCACAGTATCGTGAGGAATTGAGGAATTAATGTTCTCCTTTTTTCCTAATTTCCTTTTCTCCCGCTTATGTTTGCGAAATTATGAGAGGGAGAAACGGTTAATGGGAGATTAGAACTCGAACTCGATACCAAGTACAGGCAAGGTGCTCCATTGCAATTGTTCGTCGGGTTTATTTTCTATTTCATTCCAAACATATTGCGCAATGTTTTCCCTGCCGTAAACATTCCACACGCTTAAATAAATTATCAAATTTGAACCTTCAAAATAAAATCGTTTGTCCGCTCTTAAATTTAATGAATGATAATCAGGAAGCCGTTCACTGTTGGTTCTGGTTAAATCATAAATTCCTTTTTTATTTTCTGCAGACGCCTCATAATCAAAAGGTGTATAAGGCGCGCCCCCTGCATAAATCCATCTTAATGAAAATTCCCATTCATCATTCGGAACATAGCCGCCCTCAAGAGTAAAATTAAATCGATTATCGTAAATTCTGTCATACCAGTTTCCGTTTAAATCGGTGTACCGTGCTTTTGAAATAGATGCAGCCGCCATTCCGTAAAAATCCGAGGCTAATTTTTTCTGCAGTAATATTTCAATTCCTTTTGAAATTCCTTTGCCGTTATCAATAAGTTTATCGTGATTTAAAAATAAGCCGAGCTGAGTAACCTGATCGAACAAAAATAAATTAGGCTGCGCCGGATCGATAGGGAAGTTCTCATAATTTTTATAGTAAGCTTCTATTGAAAATCTAGTTGACTCACCCAATTTTCTGCTAATGCCCAGAATATAATGATAAGATTTAGGCGTTTTTAGTTTATTGAATTCATTGCTTTGCGATAAAATATAGTTAGGGATATCCTGGTAAAATATTCCCGCGCTTCCGCTAAATGTTGTTGTGTTATTTATATCATAAGAAAAAGAAAGGCGCGGAGAAAAATTAATATTATCAGATATTTCATAATAATCCGCTCTTGCGCCGAATGTTAATTTTAGATTTTCATTTAGCTGTAAATGTTCAACTCCAAAAATTCCAAACTTATAACTGTTCATATCATTATTAACTTCGAGACGCGGAGTAATATTTCCGTAATTATCCTGCCAGCTTTCAAACACGTAATCAAACTTATTAATAAAAGCGCTTCCTTCTACTCCAAACTCTATGCTGTTTTGTTTATTCAGTTTATAATAATTAACATTTCTGATTTTAATAGAGTTTTCTACAGATCGATTATTTGTTAAAAGATTTTTAGATTTTGTTTCAAAATATTCGCGGTTGTATTTTGTAAAAGTATGCGCTATAGATGTATTCGAATAACCGCCGCCTTCCCAAATATACCGCCAATTAATTCCCGCGGTATTTGTAATCCCGTCAGTTTTACCGTACACATTTGTTACGTTTGTTTCAATAGCGTTTTCATATTTTAGATTAATTTGGTCGACCGACATTAAATTAAGAATGCTGATTTTATTTCTATCATTAATGTTATAAACGAGTTTACCCTGCAGATCACCGTAATTAGGCATTGCTCCGCCGGTTTCATCTTCATTTAAAATTAAATCCAAATAACTTTTATTAATCGACAGCATATAATTGCCTGCGGTTCCGACCGGACCTTCAACAGATCCGCCGAATCCGGCAAGACTCAAATTAATCTGCGGGGCGAATTTATCTTTATTCCCTTCACGGTATTCAATTTCCATAATTGAAGAAAGTTTATCGCCGTAAATTGGAGTAAATCCGCCGCTATAAAAATTTACATCCTCAATAAAATCTACATTTAACAACCCGATTGGTCCATCCGAAGATCCTTGTACCGGGAAATGATTAATATTTGGGATTTCAATATTATCCAGATAAAAACTGTTCTCTACTGGACTTCCTCCGCGGACAATGAGACTATTATACTGGTCGTTTACTTTTGCGAGCGACGGCAAACCGAATAATATTCTGCTTACATCGCCGGCCGAACCGGGCGCGCGGCGGATTTCTTCGGCAGAAAAATTTACAGTGCTTATCGGTTTGTTTTCTATTGCGGAGAAATACCCGCTTTCTACAATAATGTTTTGGATTTCGAGAGAAGAAGATTTTAGTTCAATATTTATAAATATTGTTCTGTCAGGTTTTACAATTATATCTGTTTTGGTTAATCTTTCGTAGCCGAGATAACTGAAAGTAATCGCATAAGTTCCTGCTGTCAGATTCTCAAATAAATATTCTCCGGTTTCGTTTGTCGAAGTACCGGTTGCGGTTCCGTTAATTAATATATTTACTCCAATTAATGGTGTTTGTGTTTCTAAATCAACAATCTTTCCTTTTATATTTCCTTTAGGATTTTGAGGATTTGCGTTTAGTGTAAAACAAAGTGATAGAAAAATTAATACAGCTTTTTTTAACATTATACAGTTCTCCAATAGAGTTTAAAATTTAGGCCTAATAATAGGGAGTATTACTAATTTTGTCGTCTCTGCCGATGGGTTAATACCGCATTTATCATTTATTTAAGGTACTGTCCGTTTGGTAAGGACTTGATTTAGATTTTTAGAGGTTTTAAAAAGTAATTTATCTATTTTATCAATTATTTTGAGAGCGTATATGAATTTTAGAATCGGATTAATATTTTTTACTTTAATTGTTTTTTACGGCTGTTCAGAAAAAAAATTTGAACAAATAATTCCAGGCACGCAGAGTAAATTTGATTTTAAGTATACTAGTTTCGAAGGAAAGGTTGTGCATTCAGATTTTATTTTATCTGTTCCATTGAATTATAATCCTTTAAATAAATATCCGCTTTTTGTAGTGATAAACGGGGAGATGATTACCCCGGAAGAAACACACAAAATTTGGAAACCGGCTACAGATAGTTTAGGTGTGGTGCTGTTAACCCCGGTTTCACATGATAAAGATTCATCAGGAACAATTTGGCATGAAGATGCCGATATCATGATTTTATCCGGCATGGATGAAGCGGCTTCTAAAATTAATTTAAACTTCGATAGAATATTTGTCGGCGGATTTTATAACGGGGGAACTCTTGCCTATGAGCTTGGTTATAAATATCCGCAGGTTTTTAAAGGTGTTGCCGCGATAAGTTCTAATCTTCCAGATTATTATAAAACCGGATCAATTGAATTTTTGAAAAGAAGTAAATTTTATATTACAGCCGGCGAATTTGAAACAGATATTAAGGACGACGCAAACGACGCGCTAAAACTTATGATAAAAAACGGAATCCTTACACAGCATACAATATATTTTAATGTATATAAAGGATTTCCCGAAAACAAGCACATTGAAATTAGAAAAATTGTTCAATACTTTTTTATGAAAGATGAAAAATAAAAATGAACATTTTATTTTCTATACTACTTATCATAATACTAAACAACACTTTTACCGAAAAAGACAAGGGCGGAACCTCTTACCAAGAAACACAAAATCAAGAACAGAGAAAAATTATTTATGCCGACAATCCGCTCTTTAACGGGAAAGATAAATTTTTTAATGATTGGATAATGGTGGACAGCAAACATTTTATCTTCCATTTCCCGTCAAATTCAATAGTAAAGAACAAAGATCAATTTATTAATAATCATGAACAGGCCTATGCAAAATTAAATTCATTTCTTGAAACAAGTCTGCCTCAAAAATTTAATTATTTTGTCTGGAATTATTCGTATGAAGCGGAAAAATTTGGAATAGGCGTTTTAAGTTTTGCACTTCCTGAACTTTGTTTAGTTCATGTGCATGCAGCTGAATCGATTGGACATGAAATGACTCATTTATTAACATATTATTTGCCTGGCAGCACAGGTATTAAGACAAAATTTATTAATGAGGGTATTGCAACATATTTTGATTTAAATAACCGTTCAGTTTACGGCGGACCAGGTTTTAAAAAACCGAATGAGAAAATATCCTTAATAAAAGCATGGGAAAACGATTATATTTACTCTGATTATGTATATTATTTTTTGGGCGCGGAAGTAATTAAATTATTAAATCAGAAATTCGGCAAAGATAAACTGATCCGCTTAATTGAAAATCAAAGTTATAAAAATGCTTTGAATATTTACGGCAAAGAACTTACCAAAGTTATTGAAGAAGTAGAAAATAAAATAAACTGATGAATTCGAAAGCACTTTGTGAAAATTACGACTTATATTTTGAAGAGATTATTTTGTCAAATTATTTGATAAAAGAAATTCTTCAAAGAATAAAAAAAATTAATTTACCCGACTGGTATTTGGGAGCCGGGTGTATCGCTCAGACAATATGGAATTATTTGCACGGATATGATTTAAACAAAAATATAAATGATTACGACGTTGTATATTTTGATAGAAGCGATTTAAGTTTTAATTCCGAAAATAAGACAATCCAAAAAATTAATAATGTGTTTAAAGATTTGCCGGTTAAACTTGACATAAAAAACCAGGCTAGGGTTCATTTATGGTATGAAGAACATTTTGGATATTCAATTAATTCTTACGAAAATATTAATGACGCAATAAATACATGGCCTACAACAGCTACCTGCATAGGTGTGAAAATTACAAACGGCAAATTTTTATATTATTCGACATTCGGACTGAACGATATATTTAATATGGTCGTTAAACCCAACAAGGTCCAAATAACAAAAGAGATTTATGAAAATAAAACTAAAAGATGGGAAAAATGCTGGCCTATGTTGAAGATATTGGAATGGTAAAAAAAAGAGACTGTATCAAAAGTACTTTGTGATCTTTCGTGACTTTCGGATTTTGCGGTTAATGTTAAAAATTTGTTTTGTTAATCAAATCTTTTTTTTTGCCACAAAGGCACTAAGACACAAAATAAATACTTTTAAGACAGTCTCTAAATAAACTATTGTTAAGTCTGTTTGCCCAAATTAAATCTTTTTCTATCATTAGCATCAAGATATAATTTTCTCATACGAATTGATAAAGGAGTAATCTCCACCATTTCGTCATCAACTATATATTCAAGTGCTTCTTCCAAAGTAAATTTAACAGCCGGTACAATTTTTACTGCTTTGTCGGCTCCGGAGGATCGCATGTTTGATAATTTCTTTGCGCGCTGAACATTTACTTCGATATCCATTTCTTTTGTATGTTCGCCTAATATCTGTCCTTTATAAACATTCTCACCCGGTTCAATAAAGAATTTACCTCTGTCCTGAAGCGAATCAATTGCATAGGCCGTTGCAGTACCGTCGGCCATAGATATTAAAGCGCCGTTTTTGGTTTTGCCTATTGAGCCTTTGAAAAACTCATATTGATAAAAACGGTGATGCATAATTCCTTCGCCGGCAGTAGCGGTCAA
Source organism: Bacteroidota bacterium (assembly GCA_018829205.1). Classification (GTDB taxonomy): domain Bacteria; phylum Bacteroidota; class Ignavibacteria; order Ignavibacteriales; family Melioribacteraceae; genus JAHJUE01. The sequence goes on along the minus strand of JAHJUE010000007.1, from coordinate 109,838 downwards.
AATTTTATTTCTTAAACCCATAATTCCACGTGAAGGAATATGGAACTCGAGTTTCTGCAGACTTCCTTTTGTTTCCATTTTCATCATTTCGCCGCGACGTTGACCTACAAGCTCAATAACTTTGCCTGCTGATTCGGCCGGTACGTCAACTACGAGCTTTTCAATTGGCTCGGCTTTTTTACCGTCAATTTCTTTATATATAACTTTTGGTTCACGAATCTGTAGTTCGAAGCCTTCTCGTCTCATATTTTCAATTAAAATAGATAAATGAAGAATACCTCTTCCGGAAACTTTATATGAATCAGGTGTGCTTGTATCCTGTACACGAAGCGCAACATTGTGTTCAAGTTCTTTATATAAACGGTCTCTAATTTGACGCGATGTTACAAGCTTTCCTTCTTTACCGTAAAACGGAGAGTTGTTAACTGTGAATGTCATGCTTATTGTCGGTTCGTCAATAGCAATTAAAGGCATTGGTTCAGGATTATCCGCGTCGGCAATTGTATCTCCAATATCAATATCTGAAATTCCAACTATTGCGCAAATATCGCCGCATGGAACTTCTTCAACTTCCACTCTATTAAGTCCGTCAAAAATAAATATCTGTTTTAAGCTTACATCATGGATGTTGCCGTTTCTTTTTATAATGCTAAGTTTATTGTTTTTATTCAGAGTTCCTCTAAAAACTCTTCCGACACCAATTCTGCCAACATAATCATTATAGTCCATTGATGTAATTTGAATTTGTGTAGAACCAGGTTCAACTTTAGGTGAAGGCAGATCATTAAGAATTGATTCCAGAAGAGGGACTAAATTTGTTCTTTCATCGTTTAAGTCTTTTACCGCCCATCCGTTTCTTCCGCTAGCATATACAACAGGGAAATCAAGCTGGTGTTCTTCGGCTTCAAGATCAATAAATAAATCATATATTTCGTCCAATACTTCTTCGGGACGGTTATCGGGTCTGTCAATTTTATTTATTACAACAATCGGTTTTAATCCAAGCGCTAAAGCTTTTTCAAGTACAAACCTTGTTTGAGGCATTGGTCCCTCAAAAGCATCTACAAGCAAAAGAACGCCGTCGGCCATTTTTAATACGCGCTCTACTTCTCCGCCGAAATCGGCATGACCCGGAGTATCAATTAAATTTATTTTTGAATCCTTATAAGGGATACTAATATTTTTTGCAAGGATTGTAATGCCTCTTTCACGTTCAAGGTCGTTTGAATCAAGAAATCTTTCTCTTACAACCTGATTTTTTCTAAATACCGAACATTGTTTCAATAACTCATCAACAAGTGTAGTTTTACCATGATCAACGTGAGCAATTATTGCGATGTTTCTAATTTCTTTCACTAAATCTCCATTTCTTTAAAAAATAAAACGCCCAAATAACTAAAAGAATAATTTGTAGTCAAGATAATTTATCCTGAGTTTAACCAAAATTATTACAACACTAAAGATAAGGAATTAAATCTAGGGAACTAACAGATTTCTTTGAGGAAACTATGATGATAATATCTATTATTGAACATTCAAGTACTAAACTAATTTTAGGATTTCTTTTGTAGAGATTAATGTTTTTCCCTGTTCAACTTGAACTAATTTGAAAAAATCGCAATTTAAACAGTTTGATAATTTTGAGGCAAATGATCCTTGAATTTTTCCTCCGCACATTGTACCCGCCAAAGCCCAGCAAGATCTTCCGCCGTTTTTGCCATCATTTATTCCGTTTGTTCTTGATTCAGTTGCGGCTGGACAGACACCTAATTCAGCAGACTTAATTCCGCCCGGTTCGCGCCCGCATTTTTTTACCTGCCAGCAATTTTGAATTAACATATTTACTCCGGGTTTAATGTTGATTTTATAATCGTAATTGCCGTGCAAATGTTTAGCATTTTGGGATACAATTTTACAATAAGTATTTAATACTAAATATAATTACACTGTTATTTTAATAAATTGAATGAAATTAAGTGAGCGATGTCTTATTTTAAGTTAGCAATATAAGTGTAAAGGAATTACAGAATTATGTCCAATATAATTATTGGCATACATGGATTGGGAAATAAGGTCTCTCCTGAAATTTTGGAAAGCTGGTGGAAATCTGCAATAAATGAGGGGCTGACGGGTATAGGGAAAGAAGAAGTTGAATTTGATTTTAAGATGATCTATTGGGCAGATGTTCTGTATGAAAAACCAATATGTGAAAATAGTATTGATGAAAAATATACTGTCGGTGTAAAAACACCGGTTGCTAATCCCAGCGCTATAAGAAAAATTTTTCTTGATATACTAGAAATGGGAACCGATAAAATATTTTTAAATGATGACCTGACATTAAACTATTCTTTTCTTTTCGATTCTTATGTTCACAGAAACTTCAGAGATCTTGAAATATATTATGCCTCAAATAAAAACAATGCTGTAAAAAGCAGAAAAGAATTTAAAGATATAGTAAGAGAAAAGGTAATAAAAGTACTTTTAAAACATAGAAATGATAATATCTTTTTAGTTTGTCATTCTATGGGCTCAATTATTGCGTATGATGCATTAATGCTGCTATCAAACAAAATACAATTAGATACTTTAACTACTTTCGGCTCGCCGTTAGGGCAGCCTTATGTAATAAGTAAAGCAGCGGCTGAGTTTAATAAGTTAGGATTTAAAAACAAAAAATTAATTGTCCCTGAAGCTGTGGAAAATTACTGGTATAATTTTTCAGACCTTGATGATAAAGTCGCAATTAATTATCAATTAGCAGATGATTATTTGCCAAATAAAAAAGGCACAAAAGTAACGGATATAATCGTTAAAAATAATTATGAATACAATGGAGTAAAAAACCCGCATAAATCTTTCGGCTATTTAAGAACGCCGGAATTTTCAAATGTATTATATAATTTTATAATTTCCGAAAAAAAGAAACCAGCAAATTTGTTTGTTAAGTTAGCAGATAAATTAAATCGATTTTTTAAAAGAATCGGCTAAAAAATAATACAATCTCTTTGCTTACCTTTTTAATAATAAAAATGAAGAAGAAGATTTTTCAACTCCGTTACAGACAACTGAAATTTTGTGTTCGCCGGGGTAATGTTTACGTATCGAATTGTCGGCGAACGAAATTTTTCTAAGTATTTCCCGTCTTTCGTTCGGGGCATAATTAGTTTCGCTAATTTTAAAAATCTTTTTTGAAAGTGACCCGTTTGATTTCACATAATAAATAAAATATTCCAACCGTAATTTTATACTATTTTTTTCTTTTGAATGTATAACAAAAGAAAATTCGTTGTTTTCGCCGATTCTAATTTTGTTTTTATGAACACGCAAATTTAAAACATCCATATTTATTTTTGACGGAACACCGAAAATTTCAAGCGCTTCATGATTCCCTTGTTTTAAAAGCGTACGGCTTCCGTGTTTTAAAATCCAATCGGTATTTTTACTTTTACCTTTCCAATCTCTAATTATGTCCAAAATAAGACATGGGTTATCCTTAGAAATATCATTTAGATTATTCGCTACACTCTTTCTAACATACTCCGATTCATCATCTTTCAAATTTTCCAAAATTGGAATAATCGGAGACGGATCTTTTTTGAAATCCGGCAACGCCATTGCCCACGGTAGTCTCGGGCGGCAGCCTTCACTTGATAATCTCCGCAAATGATGATTTTTGTCCTTCGACCATTTAAGCATTTGAGCCATCATTTTATCGGGGTATTTAATTATAAAAGGACGGACTGCAAATTCGGAACTCGAAAATTGAGTCAAATATCCGAGCGCTTTTACCGATTCATTATAGTACTCAAGTCCGTAAACTTCTACAAAATCAATAAAAGTTATAACAGCCCAGCCGTTAAATTTATTCGCAATCTTTGTTAATATATTTAACGATTCAAGAAATGGTAGATCAAGAACTGTATTTAATGAAACAGCAATGTGTCTCATTCTTTCCTTTAATTCTTTCGATTCCCAAGCGTTATTAATTACTGTTTCGTTAAAAAGTTTTGTATCAAAATTTTTGTGTTCAATTTTTACCGCTTTTGCTATTCGGTCAATTAGTTCTTTATTATAGCTGTTCTTAAATGGTTCTGCCATCTGTTTAATTATTTTTGTTAAAAAATCACGGCTGTAAATTAATATATTTTTTATAAATTATACTGTTCATTATTAGTAATGCAATTAGAAAATGGGGAGATAAATATGAAAAAACTTAAACTTATTTCATGGAACGTAAACGGAATTCGCGCAGTATTAAAAAAAGGATTTTTAGAATGGTTCAAAGACGCCGATCCCGATATTTTATGTATTCAGGAAACAAAGGCATGGGAAGAACAATTGCCAAAAGAATTAACCGAAGTGCCAGGCTACCATGCATATTTTTGTCAGGGTGTAAAGAAAGGATACAGCGGGACGGCTGTTTATACAAAAGAAAAACCAATAAACATTAAAAGAGGTTTCGGCGTAGAAAAATATGACAGTGAAGGACGAATACTAATAGCCGAGTATAAAGAATTCACCTTAATAAATATTTATTATCCCAACGGAAAACAGTCAAAAGAAAGGCTCGATTACAAAATGGGATTTTATGAAGCATTTCAGAATTATGCCAATAAATTAAAATCAGAAGGTAAGAAATTAATTATTTGCGGCGATGTTAATACGGCGCATAAAGAAATTGATTTGGCCAGACCCAAAGAAAATTCAAAAATATCGGGATTCTTACCTGAAGAAAGGGCATGGATTGACGGATTTTTAGCCGACGGTTATAAAGATACTTTAAGATTGTTTAATGATAAGGGTGAAATATATACTTGGTGGGACGTAATATCGCGAGCCAGAGAAAGAAATGTGGGCTGGAGAATTGATTATTTTTATGTGTCGGAAAACCTTAAAAATAATTTAACTAATGCTTTTACCCTTCCCGAAGTTATGGGGTCAGATCATTGTCCAATAGGAATTGAAATAAAAATATAAATTCAGCTTATAAAAAATGATGAACAATTAAACAAATTAATTATATAAAATAATATTGAGAATAGTAATGCAGCCATTATTGACTGAGTATAATTTAAATGGGATTCTATTAAAAAATAGAATTGTTATGGCTCCGCTTACTAGAAACAGAGCCGATAATATTGAAAAAGCACCCACCGAATTACATGCGGAATACTATAGTCAAAGAGCTTCTGCCGGATTAATTATTACAGAAGGTTCTCAAGTTTCATCAAGAGCAGTTGGTTATATAAACACTCCCGGCATTTATACTCAATCGCAAATAAATGGATGGAAAAAAGTAACAGAGGGGGTTCATAAAAATGGCGGTAAAATTTTTATTCAGCTTTGGCATGTTGGAAGAATTTCTCATCCCGATTTTCATAACGGCGATCTTCCGCTCGCGCCTTCAGCTATAAACCCGAATACAATTATTAGAACATACGAAGGAAAGAAAGAAACAGTAACACCTAAAGAAATGAGTGTAGAAGAAATAAAACAAACAATTAATGATTTTAAGTCGGCGGCAAAAAACGCTGTTGAGGCGGGCTTTGACGGAATTGAGATTCATTCTTCAAACGGATATTTGTTTCACCAGTTTTTTAATAAATGCTCCAATACAAGAAGTGATGAATACGGCGGTTCCATTATAAACCGCGCTAGAATTTTATTTGAAGTTATTGATGAAATTAAAACCGTAATTCCGGAACAAAAAATTGGACTGAGATTAAATCCTTCGGCGCACGGTTTCAGCGGAATTACTATTGACGAAGAAACAATCCCAACATTTGAATATATTGTTAAACGGCTTAATGATTACGATCTTGCCTATCTTCACTTATCGGAACCATTTACGGATGTAACAAATGTTCCGTTTGCCGTAAACAATATTGCCCGGCATTTCCGGCCCCTTTTTAAAGGGACAGTAATGATTAATAATGAATTTAATAAAATATCAGGCAATCAAATTATTAGTGATGGATTTGCTGATTTAGTAGCATTCGGGAAACTTTTTATTTCGAATCCGGATTTGCCTAAAAGATTTAAACTTAACTCGGCATTAAACGAATGGGATAAAAAAACTTTCTATACAACCGGTGCGCAAGGTTATACCGACTATTAAAATTTAAAGGCGTAAATTTTTTTGAAGAAAATGTTTTAATTAAATCAAACATTGGATCAATAAAATGGATAATAAAATAATCAGAGATGAACTTTTTAATTTGATGTACGGAAAAAACGCTCACGCAACTTTTGAACAAGCGGTCGAAAATTTTCCATACAATTTTATTAATAAAAAAGTTGTTGGAATTGATCATTCGCCCTGGCAAATAATTGAACATATGAGAATTGCTCAATGGGATATCCTTGAATTTATTCGTAATCCCGAATATCAGGAATTAGAATTTCCAGTAGAATATTGGCCTAAAGAAATATCAGCAACATTTGAAATGTGGGAAGAATCTATTTTAAACTTTAAAGCTGATTTTTCCGAGTTTATTAAAATTATAAATAATGAGAACACTCAATTTTTCGCTTCAATTCCTCACGCCAAAGATTATACCATTTTTAGAGAAATATTATTATTGGCAAATCATAATTCTTATCACACCGGACAATTAATTTTTATAAGGAAAGCGTTTAATATTTGGTAGATAATTTATTCATATTACCGGCGTTAATTAATAATCGTTTCCATAAATTGTACTAAGCGATTTAATAAATAGGCGGCAATGAAATCTTTAAAGGAACTATATAGGATCGGGACAGGTCCGTCAAGCAGTCATACTATGGCGCCGAGAAGGGCGGCAGTAAGGTTCGCCGCTAAATATCCAAACTGCAAATCATTTCAGATTACTTTGTATAGTAGTTTGGCCGCTACAGGCAAAGGACATTTAACAGATGATGAAATACGAAAAGCTTTTGCCCCCAAGGAACTGGAAATAATTTGGAAGCCTGATGATGAATTGCCTATTCATCCCAACGGTATGGAATTTTCCGCAATTGATGAAAACGGAAATATAATCGGAAAACATCAGACATTCAGCACTGGCGGAGGCAGTCTTTCGGATGATGAAGCCTCAGAAGATATTTATAATCTTAAAACAATAGATGAAATCTTAAATTACTGTTTGAAATCCGGAAAAGATTATTGGGAATATGTAGAAGAATGTGAAGGCAAAGAAATATGGGATTATCTTAAAGAGGTTTGGAATGTAATGAAAGGCTCAATTGAAAGAGGTTTGAATAATAAAGGGGCCCTTCCCGGTGAGCTCGGACTTCCTAGGAAAGCGAGAACGTATTTTCAAAAAAGCAAAAATCTTTCATCCGCTGTTTTAAATGATGCGCTATTAACTGCTTACGCTTATGCGGTTTCAGAAGAAAATGCTTCCGGAGGAGAAATTGTTACCGCTCCAACATGCGGAGCGTGCGGTTCGGTACCTGCGGTTTTATATCATTTATTAAAATCTAATAACGATGTTTCCGAAATTGATATTTTATATGCATTAGCTACTGCAGGTTTATTCGGAAATATAGTAAAACATAACGGGTCGATTTCGGGTGCGATGGTTGGATGCCAGGGTGAAGTCGGAACAGGATGCGCAATGGCCGCCGCAGCTGCATGCCAGCTTAACGGCGGTTCGCCAAGACAAATTGAATACGCCGCCGAAATGGGGTTGGAGCATCATCTGGGATTAACATGCGATCCTGTGTTGGGATTGGTTCAAATACCGTGCATTGAAAGAAATGCTCACGCGGCAAATAGAGCAATTGATTGCTCTACATTCGCGTTGCTGTCCGACGGAGTTCATAAAATATCTTTCGATGATGTTGTGGAAGTTCTTTTGGAAACCGGGAAAAGTCTTCATAGCTCTTATCGGGAAACATCGAAAGGGGGACTGGCACAGCTGTATCATAAAAAATTTGTAGGGTTAAATCCGGATCTTAAAAATTAATTAGCTTTGAGGCGGCACCCTCATGCTGGTTGCGCTTTGTATTCCGTTAGCAACCTCACGTAGAATTCCCATCTTTATATAAATAGGTCTAATTATTTTTCTTAATGAAGGTAGATAGTAAGCAAAGAATAAAGCGCCCATAAGACAGAATAATCCCCCGATAATTAAAGTAAGTGGAGCCCCAATTTTACTGGCGAAACTTCCTGCTATTAAACTTCCCAAGGGCATGGTTCCCATAAATGCCATAGTATAAAAACTCATTACACGGCCTCGTTTATCATCATCCACAAGAGTTTGAATTATTGTATTGCAGGAAGACATTTGCACCATAACCGAAAATCCCGCTCCGACCATCAGTATTTGCGAAAGAATAAAATGTTTTGACAAAGAAAACAAAATCAAAACTATGCCGAATAAAACAGTTGTATTCCTAATAACCTTACCAAGCCCGATTACTGTTTTCCTTGAAGCCAGAAATACGGCGCCGATTAAAGCTCCGACTCCAACTGCCCCAAGTAAAAATCCAAGAGTATCAGAACCTCCTCCAAGAATATCACGCGCGAAAATAGGCATCAAAACCACATAAGGCATGCCTGTTAAACTGACAAGTCCAACAAGCATTAATAATACTTTAATAGGAGTAAACTTCCATGTATAAACAAAACCTTCCTTTAATTCTTTTATTATCCGTCTTTGTTTTTTCTCGTTTTTAACAAAATTAATTTTCATAGAGACAAGTGCTGTGATTACTGCGATATAACTTAACGCGTTTATCAAAAAACATAAACCCTCACCTAATGATGCAATCAGCAATCCGGCGGCTGAAGGGCCAATCAATCTTGCGGAGTTAAACATCATAGAATTCAAGGCGATTGCATTTCCCAGATCTTCTTTATTCTCAACCATTTCAATCACAAAAGCCTGACGTACAGGAATATCAAATCCATTAATAAAACCAAGAAAAGAATTTAGAACAATCACATGCCATACATTAATATCTCCTCCGTAATACAAAAACACCAAAGCAAGCGCCTGCAGAAGTGATAGTATTTGCGTAGCAATAATTATTCTATGGCGGCTTATTCTATCTGCAATTACCCCGGCAAACGGGGAAATCAGGAAGGTCGGAATTTGACTTGAGAATCCGACAACGCCAAGAAGAAAAGCGTCATTAGTTAAACGGTATACAAGCCAGCTTACGGCAACTTGCTGCATCCAGGTTCCCGTAAGTGAAATAATTTGTCCGCCGAAAAATAGACGGTAATTTTTATATTTAAGAGCCCTCAGAACTGTTCTTAAATTTAATCGGCTTTTTTCTTTTATGTCTTTTATAGTCACGGCAATATTTTGCAAAATTTATTTTAGGTAATAGATTAAAACCTCAAAGATAAGCAGCTTAAACCGCCGTCAATTTTTTTAAACTCCGATGTATCGACTTCACGAATTCCGTAACCGGCATCTTGAATTGACGCTTTTGATTTTGGATATCCCTTAGGAATAATAACTGTTCCGTTTACCCAAATACAATTTGCCGCGTAGCTTTCGTCGTCATCTATTTCGATAATATTAAATTTTTGAAACTCAGGTTTATTTATGAATTCACCGCAGGCTACAAGATTATTGTTTTCCAAATAAGCAACGCCTGTTTTTAAATGAAGCATTTCTTTTAACTTAATTGTACTGCCTGTCATGCCGTATTTTCTCAAAATAGAAATTATTTGCGCCGCGCCGGATTCATTTGTTCTTTTGGAAAGTCCGATATAATAATGTGAGCCGACGGCCATTATATCTCCGGGTTCAACAGTACCGGGATCATTTATTTCTTCAACGATTTCGAAAAACTCTTTTAAAACATTTTTTACTTCTTTTACTTCACCTTTCCGCGAATACGCCCCGGGATTCGAAATGATAGCACAGTGTTTTGTTAGAAGAGCTGTATCTTCAACAAAGGTTGAGTCGGGAAAATTATTATCAGCCGGAAGAATTATTACTTCTAAACCGCACTTTTTTAGTGCGTTTATATAATCTTGATGCTGAAGCAGTGCCTTCTCGTAATTGGGTATACCAAGACTCGAAGTTGTTAAACCATTTATAATGTTTTCGCAAGGTATGCGGACAATAGCATTTGTAAACATCCCTAATCCTTATAATATTTCTTACAAGTTACTTATGTAAAAATGAGTTGTCAATCGCTTAAATATTTGAATAATGCTCATAAATTATTCTTTTTTTTGATTTATCTAAATACATGATGATAAGTTTTATATAGTGAGACACATCCTAATAATATTAAAAAGATATAATAGTTATTGAATTGTTAGATCGATAATTTCTACTTGAAAAGCTATTTAAAATAGAAATATCAATTTAGTGGAGAAAAATTTGTAGCTTTTATTTATATAATAATATTGTGATAATTGGTCCCATTATTTGAAGGGGGAATTATGAAGATTATCTTGCTATGTTTTTTACTATTTATTACAGGGTGCAGCAGCCCTGAAGAAAATACTAATCAAATTGTTGATACAAATGACGATCACGAATTTATTTCAAAAACGGAATTCCCGGTTGATAATTATACAGTGTTTCAAGGTTTTGCAGAGGCAAATCCAGGTTTTGATTATAAATATCATTGCGCAGATGATGTTTTTGCATCAGCAGGTACTCCGGTTAAATCAATGGCAGACGGAACTGTTAGCTATTCAGGTTCAATGGGAGGTTACGGCTGGTTAATAACAATCGATCATGAAGAAGATTCGGTTTATTCATTGTATGGACACTTAAGTACAAAAAGAGGGAAAGTTTCAACAGGTGAGAAAGTTAAGAGCGGACTAGTAATCGCTTATGTTGCAGATGATGATGAAGATGGCAGCGGACCAATTGATGGCAGCGGACAGTATATTTATTGGACTCCTCATTTACATTTCTCAGTAAGAAAAGGAAAAATTTCCGATTTCCCCAGCGGAGAAGATGATAGGTGGATGGCTGGTTACACTAGATTACATCCGACAAAATTTGGGTGGCTAAATCCATTGGAATATATAAATTCTAAAAAATAATAATAGAATTTAAAAGACACGGAAAATCATATTGTTCGAAATTATTTTTATAAATTTATATAATAAAATAATATAAATTCATTTATGGTAATTATTTTCCGTATGTAAATTAAATAGAGATATTTTTCATAAGGTTTTCTAATTATGAGTTTTCTTAAAAATTATTTTAGTGACTTAGTTGTTGTTGAATGTGCATCTGTGCTTGCCGGTCCGGCAGTTGGAATGTTTTTCGCGGAACTAGGGGCCGAAGTTATTAAAATTGAAAACCCTTCAACTAACGGCGATGTAACACGGGGATGGAAACTTAATTCCGAAAACATGGAGGATGATATATCAGCTTATTTTTCGAGTGTCAACTGGGGAAAAAAATCCATTGCGCTGGATTTAAAAACCGATATTGGAAAAGCAACAGCGAAAAAAATTATTTTAAAATCAGATATATTTATTCAGAATTTCTTGCCCGGAGATGAGAAAAAATACGCTCTCGATTATAAGTCGCTGTCGAAAGAAAATCCGAAATTAATTTATGTTCAGATTACCGCATTCGGGGAAAAGGATAAACGTCCGGGTTTCGATGCCATACTGCAGGCAGAAACAGGATTTATGAAAATTAATGGAACGCCTGAAACAGATCCAATAAAAATGCCAGTGGCACTAATTGATGTATTACTGGCGCATCAGGTTAAGGAAGCTGTGCTGCTGGCATTAATGAAAAGAAATCACACAGGTAAAGGTTCGTTTATAAGTTCATCTCTATTTAAGAGCGGAGTAGCTTCATTAATAAACCAAGCTGCAAATTATTTGAACGCCGGAGTAATTCCGGAAAGAAAAGGCTCCGATCATCCAAATATTTCGCCATACGGAACAGTCTTTAAAACAAAAGACGGCAAAGAAATTGTTATAGCCGCTGGTACCGAAAAACATTTTATATATCTTTGCGAGGCTTTAAACATTCCCGACCTTGCAAAAGACGAAAGGTTTTCATGGAACCATTTAAGAGTAAAGAATAATGAAGAATTAAAAGCAATTCTTAAAAAAAAATAATAAAGTTAAATGCTCATGAAATAATTAAAAGGTTGGAAAAAGCAAATGTGCCCGCTGGTACGGTAAGAAATATAAAAGAGGTATTTGAAATAGATGAGGCAAAAAAGTTGGTTATTGAACGCAAGCTTAAAAATGGAAGAATTATTAAGGGGGTAAACTCAATAAGTTTTAATATTAGCGATAATTTTAATAAAAAAAATATGAAACGTCCGCCTCATCTTAACGAACATAAAAAAGAAATTTTAAAAAATTTATAGAATAAACTTTATTCGGCTGCCGCGTTTAAATTGATTGATGAAAACCAATCAATTAAAATTGATTTTTGTAAATCTGTAAGTTTCGCATCTTGGTGAATATACGTATAAATAGGCATCGGCATTTTACCCTCTAATATTTCTTCTTTGATCTCTTCCGCTTTTTTGTTCTTCTTTTTTTGTTCATAAGTATTCCACTCAGAAAAATTTAATTCCCTGCGTCCTTCTTTAACATCATTTGCAACAAGCCATGAAACAGGCGCAATATAACTATATAAAGGCCAGACAGTTTCATTTGAATGACAATCATAACAAGAAGATTTCAGAATAGTTTTTACATCAACGGTCGCTTGAATTTCACCCGCCGCATTAAATTCCGGGTTATCGCGCTCAACAGGCACAAACTGAATAACAAAAATCAAAACTGCAAAAACGATTATCCCTAATTTAATTTTATTTCTCATTTCCGTCCTCTTAGAATAATAACCAACTGAAATTACATTTTTTTGGTTAAAAAATATTAAGAAATTGATACTAATTACAAATAGCATGAAATATTTTAAATAAACAATAAATTCTTTACAACTTTTCTTTTTATCCATACGTCATAAACATTAGTATCGGAATCCGATAGAAATAACAACTGAAAGGAGCGAAAATGCCGCTTTTAACAAGAACCGAAGAAATAATTTTGACTGCGGTAATTATTCTGAAAGGTAATGCATACGGTATAACTATCCGCGACTACATAAAAAAAATTACAGGCGAGGAATGGTCATTCGCTAAAATTTACGATCCTCTTAATAAATTAACTCAAAAAGAATATGTAAGAAAAATTGAGGGGGAGCCGACTCCGGAAAGAGGGGGACGGAGAAAAATTCTCTACGAAATAACTAAGGACGGGATATTAGGACTTAAAGAAATTCAGGAAGTAAATAAAAATATTCAAATTGATTTAGAAGATACAGCATTCGGAGAAATATAAAATTATGAAATCCAATAAGACTACTCCAGAATTTGCAGTTTGGCTGCTGAGCCGTTTCTTGTTCGGGAAAGAACTTTTGGAAAAACTCGGAGATCTTGAAGAAGATTTTATAATTAAACAAAAAGAAATTGGAATATTCAAAGCAAGAACCTGGTACTGGAAACAAACCTTATTAACAATACCTGTCTGCATTAAAAACATGATCGCATGGGGGATAATTATGTTTCAGAATTATTTTAAAATTGCTATAAGAAATATTAAAAGGCATAAAGTATTTTCATTTATTAATATTTTTGGTCTGGCTCTTGGAATGGCATGCTGTGTTTTAATTCTTCTGTGGGTACAGGACGAAATTAGTTATGACAAGTTTCATGTAAACGGCGAAAATATTTACAGGCTTGTAGTATCAGACGGAGAAAGAAACGGCAGTTCAAGTCCGTGGGCGCTCGCTCAAACCTTAAAAAAAGATTTTCCCGAGTTTTTAAAAGGTACGCGTTTTATAACAGGAACTTATAATGTTCGTTATAAAGAAAATAAGTTTTACGAAACAGGAGTAATGGTTGACGAGGATTTTTTAGACATGTTTACTTTCCCGTTTATTAAAGGGAACAAAGAATCAGCTTTGTCAAATATTAATTCGGTTTTAATTACGGAAGAAATGGCCGTTAAATATTTCGGCGCAGATGATCCGTTGGGCAAAACCATAACAATTGGTAACAATATTGATCTAATTGTTACGGGGATTCTAGAAAACGTTCCTCCCAATTCTCATATGAAGTTTAGTTTTTTAATTAGGCCCGAAATTATTGTCGGAGAAGCGAGAATGAACGGCTGGTCGTTTGACGGACCTTCGTATGTTTTACTTAAATCAGGCATCAATATAAATGAAGTTGAGAAAAAAATTTCCGGAACTATTATCAAGTACGATAAAAGATTTAACCTAAATATAACCGTCGGACTTCAGCCTTTTAATAAAATTTATTTATACTCTTTAAGCGGAACCGATCCAGTAGTTTACATTTATATATTTTCCGGAATTGCAGTTATTGTTTTGCTTATAGCTTGTATTAATTTTATGAATCTAACAACGGCTAAGTCTTCTCAGCGAGCAAAAGAAATTGGGATGAGAAAAGTTATAGGGGCACAAAGGGGAGATATAATTAAACAATTTTTCGGTGAATCAATAGTGCTTGCTTTTCTTGCATTGGCTATTGCTATAGTTATCGTTTATTTGTTTCTTCCCATATTTAACGAATTAGCCGAAAAAGAATTAGTTTTGAATTTTATTAATAACAGCGAAATAGTAATTGGTTTATTTCTAATAGCTCTTTTTACCGGTATCATTTCCGGAACATACCCGGCTTTGTACTTATCTTCTTTTCGCCCGGTTCAGGTATTAAAGAATAGTGTTATAAAAGGAAGCGGCAGACATACATTTAGGAGAATATTAATTGTATTCCAGTTTTCCGCAGCTGTAGTTCTAATAATTTCAACTTCGGTTATACTAAAACAAATGCAGTATATAAGAACAAAGGATGTGGGTTATAATCGCGAGCACATTCTAAGGGTAACTTTAGATGAAATATTAATAAACAAATACGACACCGTAAAAAAAGAATTGTTAAAAGAAAAAAATGTATATCAAGTAAGTGCGGCAAATAATATACCTCTTAACATAAACAGTTTTAACCCATTCTGGTGGGAAGGGCGTCCGCAAGAAGATTATAAAATTATGAATTTTGTGTGCGTCGATTTGGATTATTTCGAAATGTTCGGAATGAAACTGAAAATGGGAAGGATGTTCATGCAGGATCTTCAAAGCGATTCAACAAATTACATTATAAATGAAACAGCCTTAAAAATCACGGGATTTGATGATCCTGTCGGTAAAAGATTTTCAATGTGGAAAAAAGAAGGAAAAATAATAGGAGTGCTTCAAGATTTTAATAGCAATTCACTTCACGATGAAATTCAGCCTGCGGCTTTTATGATTTACAGCAACACCAATAAACGAAATCTTTTTGTAAAGATTAATTCGTTAAACATTGCTTCTTCAATTGCTTACATTGAAAAAACATTAAGTAGATTCTCACCTAACTTTATTTTCGACTATAATTTTTTAGATGAGGATTTTAACAAACAATATAAATCTGAAGAACATTTGGCAAACCTTCTTAAGTATTTTACAATACTCGCGATATTTATTTCATGCCTTGGTTTGCTTGGACTCGCATCTTTTATGGCAGAAGAAAAAAGAAAAGAAATAGCGATAAGAAAAGTATTAGGGGCGAATATTTCGGGGATTGTATCCGGATTATCAAAGGATTTTATAAAACTAATTCTTGTCGCAAATTTAATAGCGGCTCCGATCGCTTATTATTTTATGAGCGGCTGGGTGCAGAGTTTTGCGTTTCATACAAGTATAGATTGGGAAATATTTTTATTGGCGGGCGTTATAGCCTTAGGTACCGCTGCATTAACAATCGGCATACAGGTTGTTAAAGCCGCAAATAGAAATCCAGTTGATAATTTGAAGTGTGAATAAATATACGCTTTAGGTTATTTTAGTAAAGTATAAAATCTGAAACCTGGTGCGTGAGAAAACACAATTCGAGTGAGGTATTTTTTTGCCGTGTAATTATGTATTGAAATTGATTCCTGTCCGGTAACAAGTAAATTCCATCTTTTTTGAACTTGTGGAATATCCCACCAGTTTTTAGGCGGATTATCGTTATGCTGCCAGGCCTTTGCGATTTTTAGTGAATCTTTTTGAGGAATAAAACGAGAAAGAATTTTAAACAGATCTCCTTGCCGGATCTTCTCAGTTAATCTATAAATATCATAAATGTTTACGTAATTGTTAAACATTTTCGGCGATTATAATTTTATCTTCTTTGTTGGGAACAATGCATATAAATTCAAATGATTCGTTGCCAATAGTTTTATATGAATGGTTTATTCCCGCAGGAATATAAACAACGTCATCTTTTTTTACTTCATATTTATTCTCGCCGATAATTACTTCGGCTTTGCCGTTCAAAACTAATTGTTCATGTTCAACTGTATTTGAATGAAGAGGCATAAAGCCGCCGGGTTCAATTATAAATTTACGCATTGCAAAATTAGGTGCTATATCCGGTCCTATCAGCACTTGTTTATAAGTATTTATGCCGCCGCTTATTTTTTCTTTTTCAAAATTACTTAAATTTTTTATCACAATTATTTTTCCTTAAAATATTTTATAACAATATAATTTTTTTTAAAATAAAAACGCCGATAAATTAATATATACCGGCGTTTAGAAAAAAAATATCAGTGAAATTAATATTTAACCGAACAACCGTAAGGCTGCGAGGTTTTTACTTCAACGGGTTTGCCTTCCATTGCTGCGTCCAGAGCTGCTGACACATAATTTTTAGCTTTTTTTATATCATCAATGTCCGTGGAAGGTATGTCGTCAATCCCGCCGGCATATATTAAAATGCCTTCGGGATTTATAACATACATATGCGGAGTTGTTTTAGCGCCGTACTTTTTGCCGACCGTTCCTCCGTTATCCAATAAATAGCCGGTAATATTAGCTTCGTATTCTTTAATTTTATTATTCAGTTTATAGGGCGGATAGAATCCTTGCTTGCCTTTTGCTGAAGAATTAATTGTCAGCCAAATTACTCCTTTATCGGTGTATTTTTTCTGAAGAGTCTGCATGTTTTTACTATCGTAATGTTTTTTCACAAAAGGACAATCAAAATTATTCCATTCCAAAACAATAAATTTGTCTTTATAGTTTGAAAGGGCGTAGTATTGACCGTCGGATCCGGTAAGATTAAAATCAGGAGCTGCTTTTCCGACTTCAGCTTTATCAGATGCGTTTATATTTATTAAAAAAAGAAATAGAAAAAATAATACAACTTTTGTTCTAACGCGGGTCATAATGCCTCCTTTTTTTTATATAATTTATTCAGAAAGATTTACATTTATCTCAATTGATTTTCTTTGATCTTTATTCCAACCATTTTCGTTATATATTACTCCGTTTACATTTTCTGGGATTCCGATTTTAAAATCATCGAAAAAAACCTGAAGAGTAAAATAATTTTTATTTTTAAATAATATTTGTTTGGATGAATTATTATAATAACCGCTTTGGTTTGGGAAAAATCTTATATTGTTTAAATCCTTCATATTTAACAAATTGCTTTCGCCTGTAATAATAACAGAGTTTTCATTTAGCGATGCTTTAAAACTAATTGGGATATTTTTAAGCGGCATCTTTTTTCTTGCCGCATTAAATGCTTCTGAAATATTTTTGTCAGTCTCCGGTGTTTCAAATTTTACAGGAAGTTTTAAACTTAAACTTTTGGATTCGGGTACACACTCAACCCTGCAAGCAAGCCAGTTTGCTTCGGCTTTTAATACAACATTTTCATTCGGTTTTAATATTTCTGGCGGAGTAATTTTTACTAGCAGCAATTCTTCTTTTTCATAACCATAATTCGCTATTCCCTCAACAATAAAAAGATGAGGAGCAGGCCATTCAATTTCTCCGTGTTTAAATCCATCGGGAAGATCCCATTTTATCGATGTTGGAAGTCCCGAATCGCCCGGATTTCTCCAGTATGTATGCCAATCCGGAGGGGCGGCCAATTTTAAAGCCACATAAAAATCTTTGCCCGGCTGTATAGATTTTGCATCCGTGATTAATTCGGCATCTATGCGGTTCACTTTTTCTTTTGCACCGTTAATTGAAATTAACAAAAACAGATAAATTATAAATAGTGTTTTCATAAGAATAATTTATTCTAAGTTTATCGGGTTTAAGATTTTGTGAATTTTACAATAGTAATAAAGAAAATGTTTCGGTAGGAATTTACTAATAGTCTAGTTAAATGTTACTGTAAATGTTGTTCCTTTTCCTTTTTTGCTTTTAACACTTATTTTAGCATTATTTATTTGGCAGTAATTTTTAACAAGAGCTAATCCAAGTCCGTTGCCTTCAAATTTTCTAGTATAACCCTGTTCTTCCTGACTGAAAGGTTCAAATATATCGGACAAAAATTCTTCTGAGATTCCAATGCCGGTATCGGAAACTTTAACATATAATTTATTTGATCTGGTTCTCCCGACTGATATTCTTATTCTTCCCGCAACAGTGTATTTGAAGGCGTTATTAATCAGATTGTCAAAAATTTGATTTAATGTATATTCGTCCCCGGAAGTTTTAGCGTTCTTGGCTTTATTATCTATAATGAATTTAATATTCTTTGAAATTGCAAGTCTGGTGAAACCGGAAGCAATTGGCTGAATAACATTTTTGAAGAGGTCAATTTCTTTTAGAACGGGATCATAAGTGCCGGTCTGAAGCTGCGACATATTAAGCAGCATATCAATAGTTCTAGTAATTCTGTTTCCTGCTTTATGAATTATTTGGAATATATTGTCCATTTCATTTATTTGCGAATCTTTTAATTCATCATGTAAATAGGAAGTAAAGCTTAATATAGAATTAATAGGTGTTCTTATTTCATGAGATATTTGAGCAAGGAACTCTGTTTTTAATCTGTCCGATTTTTCCGCGTTTTCTTTTGCGACAATTAATTCTTCTTCGAACTTTTTTCTGTCGGTAATATCATTAGCAACGGTTAGAATACCGTATTCTGAATCATTAATCGGGATTTTTTTTTCGTGCAATTCCATGTATCTGAATCCCCCGTTTTTAGAAACATCCTTAACAGTATGTTTCAGAGTTTTTCCTTCATTTAGCAGAATCAGATTCTTTTCAATATCTTTTATATTTTCGGGGGCGGAAATAACTTTTACATTTTTATTAACAATTTCTTCGAGAGAATAACCCAACGAATTGCAAAAGGCCGGGTTAGATGCAATAATATTTCCCTTTAGATCGGACAACAAAATCCCGCTGGGAGATAAATTAAATAATGTGCGGTATTTTAATTCATGTTTTTGTAATTCAGTTTCAGTTTTTTTCTTGCTTGTAATATCTTCCACAATACCTTCAAAATATATAATTTCTCCTTTTTTATTTTTTACGGCTTTCGCGCTTTCACGAATGTAAATTTTAGTTTTGTCTTTTTTCCACCATTGGCATTCGAGTCCTTTGACTTCCCCAAATTTGTTTAATAATTTATGAAAGTTTATTTTGTCCGCCGTGTTAACATAACCTATTGATGCAACATTTAAATTCTTAATTTCATTGAACGAATTATAACCCAGCATGCTAAGCATTGCCGGGTTGGCCATCAATACAAATCCTTCGGGGGTTGTACGGTAAATTCCAACAGTAGCGTTTTCGAATAAACTTTTAAACCTTTCTTCACTTTCATTTAAAGCGGTTTCCATTTTATTTCTGTTTGAAATATCTTCAAGCAACAGAATCATTCTTTCAGAATCCAAATTGCCCAACCTAAAAATTATATCTTTTGTAACACCTGATTTGCATGTAATTTTAAACGAACGTAAGTCGGAAGAATTATTATTTTTGTATTTAACTGCCCTTGCCCAGGAGGCTTTTACTTTATCGCGGTAAGATTTATTTGGGTAAGCTTTTTTGAACCAGCTTTCGGAATTGGGAATATCTTTTAATGTATAACCGAAAGTCTTAATAAATATCTTATTAAGCAATTCTGTGCGGCCGTTTCTATTAATTATTGAAATTGAGATTGGTGCGTTGTTAAAAACATTTATGTAATTTTTCTGGAGGTCCGGAAGAGATTGATTTTCGGCAATCAATTTTTCCAGTTTTGCGTTTTTTTCTTTTAGGGATTTTATTTCCCTTAATAATATTTTTTCTGTTTTATTTACAGTATTCATTTAAATAATAAAATTGATTAAAGGCTGGTTTTATCTTTTTAGAATAAGTAATAATCGAAAAAAAATATAAAAATTATAGCAGGATATAAAATTAGTAAGTTTAAAGTAGTTCCAAATGAGTAGATATTATTCCATTACTAAAATTCTATTATAAATCAGATCAAACGAAAATGTTTTTTTTGCCGATCTTTGTTCAATATATTGAGCGACTTTTTCGAGTCTTTCAGGAATCTGCATAATTTTTTCCTGTGCCTTTCTTCCTTTTTCGTTTAAACCCTGCAAAATCCCGATTTTCCAAAAAGTTATTGCCTCTTCAACAATTTTTTTATACTCGCGCGGACCGTAAATCCCGACACGTCTTACAATATCAGCCATTTCTCTGAAGTTCGGCATTGAGATACCGGGCATATCAATAGCAGGCATAATTGAAACGGCGGATTCCAAAGCGCGGTTAGGGTCAATTTCAAGAATGTCCTTAAAAATATTCCTATAAAAATTAAAATGTTTTGCTTCATCTGCAGCTATACTGGTTAATATACCTTTGATTAATGGTTCTTCATCACCAATAAATTGCCCCGTATTTCTATGCGAAAATTGAGTTGCCCTTTCCTGAAGTGTTGTATAAACAAATACGCGGTAAGGATCTTTATCCCAGTCAGGCGAAAAACCTTTTTCCAGGTAGGCGTACTGCATTTGCTCAAGCCGTGAGAAATTAAATAAACGGCTGTCGCGGACATAATCTCTTAGTACACAGCCGTGACGGTCTTCTTCGGCAGTCCACATATTGTTCCATTTGGACCAGAAACTATCGTCGCCTAAATATTTGGCGAGAAGTCTATGAAAATGTGGAAGCCCTTCTTCGGTAATTAAATTCAGACCTAATGCTACTCTGGCGCTATCTTTAATAGAGCGCGCTCTTTCGCGAAGTTTTAAAATTGCGCTTTCATTATCTTCGGTATTTTTTTCGTCCGCGGGCAGATAGTCGCTTGCGAACCATAATTTTCTTTTATAGAGATGTTGTTCTATCAATTCTTTTACTTTATTTTCAAGTGAAAAAAGCACTTCAGATTTAGATTCATTCTCTTTTATTTCTGGGTTCTTCGAGTCGGTTATTATAGTCATACTTTTCTTCTTGCCTTTATATTACTTCAAAAACATTTATTCAAGGAGTCCGTGTCCGAATAAGATATATTATTTATTTATGAAATTCCAATTTATTTTGAGTTAAAGTTTATTGGAAGTCTTGATAACAATCACTTAAATAAATTGATGATATCGTCAATTGGGATACTAATCATTCCACCGCCTTTAGGACTATCCTTAAATTTTGATAGAGGAGTAGGGTATAAAATTTTGTAATAATCCAAAAGCTGCCGTTTAATGTTTCCGGACATTCTTGCGGAATCCGACTCAGGAAACTCAGAAATATTCAATTTATTTAGAATAATCGTTTTTAACGAAATAAAGTCATGATTACTTAAAAAAGAAGAATCAATTACGGCGGAAGAATCATTTAAAGTTCTAGAAATAATATAAGAATCGGGTGAACTCGAAGAAAATGAAGAATCATCAATAGGTTTTTCCACAAGTTTTTTTTCTGAAATTAAAACTGATTTTTCTTCTTGTGGATTTATGTATTTGTTAAAATATTTTTTCTTTCCTTTTTGATTATCTGAATTGTCAGCATTAATGATCTTCAGGTAAATAATATCGTCATTGCCAGCATCCAATCTATCAATATTGATTTTATAAAAAAGCAGCACTATTAATAAATGGAGTAATACTGCCGTAGCAAAAGATTTTGCCCATGAACCGTAAAAGTTATTTATAAATTTTTTCAAGTATTTTTCAATTTAGGTTTTATAAATCGGAAAACACTTACGGTTCCATAAAACAAATTTACAAACCTAAATTATTTTAATAGATCTGCTAATTCAGTTTCTTTTTTAACAACACTTTTAAACAATTTGTAATTATAACTGTCGCTTAATGCCTGCAGACTAGCTTTAATAATGTTTTCCGAAACGCCAACAGTCGACCAAGTAGTAACCCCATCGCTTGATTCAACTAGAACTCTAACTCTCGCCGAGGTTCCGTCATTATCGCCAAGAACGCGGACTTTGTAATCAATTAAATGCAGCTTAGATAATTCAGGATAAAAAGCGTTTAAAGCTTTACGCATAGCTTTGTCAAGCGCATTAACAGGACCGTGACCGTCTGAAGCGGTATGTTCCACTTTACCGTCGACCTCAATTTTTAATACGGCTTCCGAATATTCATTTCCAGATTCGTCAAACATAACATTTACTTTTGCGTAGTTTACGTCAAAGTAAGGTTTAAACTCATTTAAATCTTTTCTAAGAAGCAGTTCAAAAGAAGCTTCGGCTCCGTCAAATTGGAAACCTTCGTATTCAAGTTCTTTTAAAAACTTCACAAAATTTTTGCTGAATTCAGTTTTATCAGGAAGCTCAATTCCAAGTTCTTTCGCTTTATATCTAATATTGCTTTGTCCGGCCAAATCGGAAACAACAACACGCTGCTGATTTCCTACAATCTTCGGTTCAATATGTTCGTACATTCTGCTGTCTTTTAAAACAGAGCTTACATGGATTCCGCCTTTATGCGCGAAAGCCGATTTACCAATAAACGCGGCTCTTGAATTAGGGACCAAGTTCATCAATTCATACACAAAATTTGAAACAGAGGAAAGATTTTTAAGATTAATGTTTGACACTGTTTCTTTTTTAAGTTTCAGTATTAGGTTTGGAATTACGCTGCATAGATTCGCGTTGCCGCATCTTTCGCCAAGTCCGTTTATTGTTCCCTGCACATGCACGGCTCCGGCTTCAACGGCGGCAAGTGAATTTGCTACTCCCAACTCCCCGTCGTTATGCGCATGTATTCCGATTGGGAGTTTTATTATTTTTATAACCTCTGAAGTTATTTCTGAAATTTCATGAGGCAGTGAGCCGCCGTTTGTATCGCACAATGTTATTAAGTCGGCTCCGCCTGCTTCGGCTGCTAATAACATACGTTTTGCAAATTGAGAATCGTCTTTATACCCGTCAAAAAAATGTTCAGCGTCAAAAATAACTTTTACGCCGTTGTCTTTTAAATATTTTACCGATTTTAAAATTAACTCCGAGTTTTGATCATCTGTTAATCCAAGACTTTTTTCTGAGTGGAATCTCCAAGTTTTTCCGAAAATAGAAACATAAGGCGTACCGGCTTGAATAAGTTTATTTAGATTTACATCAGTCTCAATCTGATCCGGAAACCTGGCCGTTGAACCGAAGGCGCAAATTTTAGTATTCTTCAAATTTAGGTCTTTAACCCGCTGAAAGTATTCTTCATCTTTAGGATTGCTTCCCGGCCATCCTCCTTCAATAATATCAACTCCGAACTCATCAAGTTTTTGGGTAATTAGGAGTTTATCCTGAATTGACAGATTCACGCCTTCTCCCTGTGTGCCGTCCCTTAAAGTTGTATCAAATATTTCTATTTTCATTTTAATATCCTTTTGTTTTTGTTAATACTTATTTAATTCCGTTTAACGAAAAAGAATTAAATATATTAGAAGGAAATCATGCCTGTCTTTCGGGCGTATTCAAATAAACCGCCGTTTTCAATAATTGGCAGAACATCGCCAAGCGGTTTTAAATTAAATTGTTCGCCGGTTGTTAAGTTTTTAAGCGTATTATTTTCAAGATTAATCTCAAGCTCGTCGCCTGTTTTAATTCTATCATTTATTTTACCCGCTTCATAAGGAACAACAAAACCGCCGTCTACGGAATTTCTATAAAATATTCTCGCATACGATTCGGCAATCACGGCTTTAACTCCGGCTTTCATTAAGGCAAATGGGGCATGTTCTCGGGATGAACCGCATCCGAAATTTGATCCGCCTATAATTATATTAAACTCTGATGTATAATTGTCGCCTTCAATAAAGGGTATACCGCCGTTAGGCAAACCCGACTCATTAATAGGCACGCTAGATAACGCAAAGTGCCCGTATTTTTTTGATTCTTCTTCATCGGTTAAACTGTAAACTAAATGTTCTGCCGGGATAATTTGATCAGTATCAATATTATTACCGAGCACAAATGCTTTTCCCATAATTATTTTTTCCATGTTTTTCCTTAATTTTCTGTGTTGTCATTCCCGTATGTTTTTTACGGGAATCTCATAAATCAAAAGTTTAGATCCCGGCATAAAAGAATGCCGGAATGACAAGAGTAATTATAACATATCCCTTGGATCAGTAATAACACCCGTAACAGCAGATGCAGCAACAGTTAAAGGGGATGCCAGGTAAACAGAAGATTTTTTACTTCCCATTCTGCCGGGAAAATTTCTATTGGTAGTTGATATAACCACATCATGATCAATGCTTCTTCCTACGGTATCATCTGGGCCGCCGAGACAGGCCGCACAGGATGACTGAGCAATAAAACAGCCGGCGTTTTCAAATATCTGTTTTAATGAAATTCCTTTATACGTTTCAATCTCAAGCTGTTTTGCTATTTCAGTTGAAGCGGGTACTACGAATGTAGGCACCTTAACTTCTTGTCCTAAAAAAAGAATAGGAGCGGCAAGTTGAAAATCTGTTAATTTCCCTCCGGTACACGAACCGATATAACATTTTGTTAATTTAGTGCCCTGAACATTTCGTACCTTGTCCCGGTTATCCGGACTATGCGGTTTAGCGACAAGGGGTTCTAGATCGTTAACATTATATTCATATTTGCTGAAGTATTTAGCTTCTTTGTCGCTATTGAATATTTCAAAAGGTTTTGCCGATCTTTCTTTTACGTAAGCTTCCGTAACCGCGTCGGCTGCTATTATACCGTTCATTCCTCCGGCTTCAATTGCCATGTTTGTAAGTGTCATCCTTTCGTTCATGGATAAGTCAAATACGGCTTCGCCGTCAAACTCCATAGCACGGTATGTGGCTCCGTCGGTTGTAATATCGCCAAGTATTTGAAGAATCAAATCCTTAGCGGTTAAATATTCGGGAAGTTTTCCATGAAAGGTAAATTTCATTGATTCAGGTACCTTTTCCCAAATTTTTCCGGTGCCTAAAATAAATGCCGCATCTGTATTTCCTACGCCTGTTGCAAACATTCCAAACGCGCCCGATGTACAAGTATGAGAATCAGTTCCAAATAAAACAGTACCCGGTAAATTATATCCTTCTTCGGCAAGTGCAATGTGGCATACTCCCTTATAACGTTCTGTGCCTACATCATAATAATTATCGACCTGATATTCTTTCGCGAAATCGCGGAGAATATCAACATTTCTATTAGCATGCTTATTCGCGGTAAAAATATAATGATCGGGGAAAATTACTAATTTTTCCTTGTCCCATATTTTCGCTTTTTCACCGAATTCTTTTTTCCAAATTCCAATTGTAGGCGGACCGCAAACATCGTGAGTCATAAGTACGTCAACATTAAGCCATATATTTTCTCCGGGAGTTACTTTGTCTCTTCCGGAAGCTTTCGCAAGTATTTTTTCAGTTATGGTCATTCCCATTTATGTTCTCCTTTTTACACTGCCTGGGTTACAGTTTCATTCTGAGTAATAGAATTCTGTTCTATAATAAATAATTCCTGATGATTGATAGCCTGAAGATATGCTTTAGCGCTCGCTTCAATAATATCTGTAGAAACACCGCGGCCTGTAAAAGAATTATCTTTATATCTGATTCTAACAAGCACTTCACCTAAGGCTTCTCTGCCCGATGTAACCGAGCGGACTTGATAAGATTCTACCGCGGGCTGGAAATTTAAGGCTCTGTCAATTGCGTTAAATAAAGCATCGACAGGGCCGTCGCCGGTTGCAGAGTCGGTATACTGCACTTCTTTGTTTTTAATAACAACTGTCGCCGTGGGAATTGAATTAGTTCCCGCGTTAACCTGAATTGTAAGCAGCTCGTATGCACCTTGTTCCTGGAATACTTCATCGCCCATTAAAACCCGTAAATCGTCGTCAAAAACTTCTTTCTTTTTATCGGCAAGTTTTGTAAAAGCATCATATACCTTCTGCAGTTCTTCTTCTTTCAAATTATAACCGAGTTCTTCAAGACGTGATTTTAATCCGTGTCTGCCTGAATGCCTGCCCAAAACAATTTTAGTTTTGTTCACGCCGACAGTTTCCGGAGTCATAATCTCATAGGTTTCGCGGTTTTTTAACATACCATCCTGATGAATTCCGGATTCATGCGCGAAAGCGTTTTCACCAACAATTGCTTTATTCGGCTGCACAATAACGCCTGTAAATGCAGATACCATGCGGCTTGTATTAAATATTTCGGTTGTATCTATATTCGTAAAATATTTGTAAAGATCTTTACGCACATTTAAGGCCATAACAAATTCTTCAAGTGATGCGTTTCCGGCGCGTTCTCCGATTCCGTTTATTGTGCATTCAACCTGGCGCGCGCCGTTTTCTACTCCGGCCAAAGAGTTTGCGACTGCCAAGCCTAAATCATTATGGCAGTGAACGCTTATAATTGCATTGTTTATATTCTTAACCCGTTTCTTTAATTCTACAATTTTATTTCCAAATTCTGAAGGCATGGTGTATCCAGTTGTATCGGGAATATTTACAGTAGTCGCACCTGCTTCGATAGCGGCTTCAATCACTTCGGCCAGATAAACAATATCCGTTCTTCCGGCATCTTCAGCTGAAAACTCAACATCATCAACAAAAGTTTTAGCGTATTTAACCATATCATAGGACATCTGCAGAACGGTTTTTCTTTTTTCGGCAAGAGAATTTCCGTATCTCTCGTGACCGAATTTCCCGATTATATGATAATCCGATGTACTGGAAAATGTATGTATTCTTTTTTTAGAAGCATTTTTAATTGCGTCATATGCAGATTTAATATCTATCTCTTTAGCGCGTGAAAGGGCAGCTATAATAACTCCTACCTCACCGGCAATTCTTTTAACAGCTTCAAATTGTGTAGGTGAAGAAACGGGGAAACCCGCTTCGATGATATCGACGTTCAGTTTTTCAAGCTGTCTGGCTATTTCCAATTTCTCAAAAACATTTAATGAAGCCCCGGGCGACTGTTCGCCGTCCCGTAATGTTGTATCAAAAATTAAAACTTGATTTTCCATTTTTGTTATCCTCATTTAAGAAATTATAAAGTAAATACGCCTAAAGCTTGTTCATTATATATTAAATCAAAATTGCCAATAATTGCTTTGGTTAAATCCTGAGTAGTTACAACTTTATCGCCCTTTTGTGCAATGTCGGATGTTCTTAATCCCTGCTTCAAAGCTTTTTCAATTGATTCAATAATTAATTCTGAAGCTTTTCCCATTTCGAAAGAATGTTCAAACATCATGGCGGCAGAAGCTATTGCGGCGATAGGATTAGCAATGCCTTTACCGGCAATATCGGGCGCGCTGCCGTGAACCGGCTCGTACAATGAATAACGGGTTCCCAGGCTTGCAGAAGGAAGCATTCCTAAACTTCCTGTAATCATTCCTGAAATATCGCTTAAAATATCACCGAACAAGTTTGAAGTAAGAATTACGTCGAATTGTTTCGGGTCCTTAACAATCTGCATAGCCGCATTATCCACGTACATATTGCTTAACTCTACATCAGGATAATTTTTTGCCGTTTCGGCAACAACCTTTCTCCATAATTGTGATACTTCAAGAACATTAGCTTTATCCACTGAAGTAAGAGTTCCTTTTCTTCTTTGCGCGGTTTCGAATGCAAGTTTTGCGATTCTTTCAATTTCAGGCCTGGTATAAATCATTGTGTTCCAGCCTTTGTCATTATCGTAACCGCGTGGTTCTCCGAAATAAATTCCGCCAGTCAGCTCGCGGAATACAACAAAGTCAGTTCCATTAATTACTTCTTTTTTAAGAGAAGAAGAATCAACTAATGATGAATAAATTTTTGCCGGGCGGATATTTGCGAACAAGCCTAATGATTTCCTAAGTTTTAGGAGAGCTGCTTCTGGTTTTAAATGATGAGGTAGTTCTTCCCATTTATAACCGCCCACGGCTCCAAGCAGGACGGCGTCAGAATCATAACATGTCTGAAGGGTTTCATCGGTTAAAGGAGTGCCGTAAGTATCATAGGATATTCCTCCGATTAAACGGGTTTCAAATTCAAATTGAATTCCGAATTTTTCTGCTACATGTTTTATAACATTTACAGCCGATTCAATTACTTCCGGACCAATACCGTCCCCGGGAAGCAATGTGATTTTTTTTGTCATACTCCAACCTCTTCTTTAACATTTTTCTTAAGCAGCCAGGTCATCATTCCGCGTAATTTGGATCCTACTTTCTCAATTATATGATCATTATCTTTTTTTCTTAACTCAGTTAATTTTGGAAGACCGGCTTCGTTTTCTTTTCGCCATTCTTCGGCAAAACTTCCGTCTTGAATTTCAGTTAGAATTTTTTTCATTTCTTTTTTTGTTTCTTCGGTTATAAGCCTGCTTCCTCTTGTTAATCCTCCGTATTCAGCCGTATCGCTTACCGAATAGTTCATTCTTGAAAGACCTCCTTCATAATAGAGATCGACTATAAGTTTAAGTTCGTGCATACATTCAAAATATGCCAGTTCAGGCGGATATCCGGCTTCGGTCAATACTTCAAATCCGGTTTTAATTAATTGAGCAGAACCGCCGCAAAGGACAGATTGTTCGCCGAATAAATCAGTTTCGGTTTCGTCTTTAAAAGTAGTTTCAATAACGCCTGCTGTAGTTCCGCCTATTCCTTTTGCCCATGCCAATGCCATTTCTTTAGTATTGCCTGTATAGTCCTGATGAATAGCTATTAAACAGGGAACACCGTTGCCTTCAAGATAAGTTCTTCTTACAAGATGACCCGGACTTTTAGGCGCAATCATCATAACGTTAACATTTTTAGGCGGGTTAATCCATTTATAATGAATATTAAAACCATGCGCGAATACTAATGTATCACCTTCTTTAAGATGCGGAGCTACGGATTTTTCATAAACAGCTTTCTGATGCTGATCGGGGAGAAGCACCATTACTACATCTGCCCATTCGGCCGCTTCATCAACTTCTTTAACCTGCAGTCCCGCGGCTTCCGCTATAGGCCATCTGGCGCTGTCTTTTCTTAAACCTACGCAAACATTTAATCCGCTTTCTTTTAAATTTAGAGAATGAGCATGTCCCTGACTTCCAAAGCCGAGGACTGCGATTTTTTTATTTTGCAGCGATTCCAGTGATGAGTCCTGGTCATAATAAACTTTCATTTTATATACCTCAATTAGTTTGTACGAATTCGTTTTTTTGATTTAATTGTTCGCCTCTGTTTAAAGCAACGGTTCCGGAACGAGCCATTTCTTTAATGCCGAAAGGCATAAGCACGTTTACCGCCGCGTCAATTTTTTCGGGGGGGCCGGTAACTTCAATCATCATCGACTTATTATTTATATCGACAATTTTTCCCCTGAAGATATCAGTTATGTTTTTTATTTCTTCCATTGTTGTTTTTTGGAGTCCGACTTTAATTAAAGCCAATTCTCTTTGAATATGATTTGTATGGGAAAGATCAATAACTTTAATAGTATCAATTAATCTATTGAGCTGTTTCACGACTTGATTAAGTATTTGTTCGTCGCCATCGGTAACAATTGTCATTCGTGAAACATCTGAAAATTCAGTTTCACCGATAGATATACTTTTTATATTGAAGCCTTTGCCGCTGAACATTGTAGCAACGCGGTCAAAAGCCCCAAACCTGTTTTCCACTAAAACTGAAATTGTGTGTTTCATATTACATCATCCTCTTTGGGTTTAATCTTTTAACAATCATATCTGAAATAGACGCGCCGCTCGGCACCATCGGAAAAACCATGTTCTCTTTTACTACTTTAAATTCAAGAAGAACAGGGCGGTCGTTAATTGACATAGCTTTGTCAATTAACGTATCAACTTCTTTCGGATCATCTGTTGAATAAGATTCGATTCCGAATGCCTGTCCAACTTTTACAAAATCAGGGTTGCTCGCGCTCAGATCGGTAAAACTATATTTTTCCGCGTGAAACAATTCCTGCCATTGCCTTACCATTCCGAGGAAGCTGTTATTTATAATTATAAATTTTATCGGGAGTTTATAAGCTACGGCAGTAATTAATTCCTGAATATTCATTTGGAATCCGCCGTCGCCGCTAATTGAAATTATTGGTCTGTCTTTAATTCCGAACGAAGCACCTATTGCAGCAGGCACGGAAAAACCCATAGTACCCAACCCTCCGCTTGTTAAGTTAGAACGCGGATGATTAAACTGATAATATTGGGCAGTCCACATTTGATGCTGCCCGACATCAGTTACAATTACGGCCTCACCTTTTGTCTTTTTTGAAATTTGTTCAATAACATATTCTGTTCTCAATTTTCCGTCGGCATCTTCATATGCCATAGGACATTCTTCTTTCCATTCATTAATTTGATTCCACCACTCTTTTACATCGGGAGTTTTTTGTATTTCAGCGGCAAGTTCTGCTAAAACGTGTTTAACATCTCCTACGATCGGGAGATCAACAACTATATTTTTATCGATACAGGTAGGATCAATATCAACATGAATTTTAAATGCGTTTACTGCAAAAGTATCTACCTTTCCTGTAACTCTATCATCGAATCTGGCGCCGAGAGAAACCAATACATCGCAATTATTAACTGCTTGATTAGCCCAGTAAGTACCGTGCATTCCGAGCATGCCAAGTGACTGTTCGTCGGTTCCCGGGAATGCGCCCAGTCCTTGAAGAGTCATTGTTACAGGAAGATTATTTTCTTTTGCGAACAAAGCAAGTTCGCGCGATCCGCCTGACATAATAACTCCTCCGCCAACGTATAGTAGGGGTCGTTTTGCGTTGCTGATTATTTCGGCTGCTTTTTTTATCTGGTTATAATGCCCTTTGTATTTCGGTTTATAGCCTTTAATATCAACATCGTCTGGATATGAGAATTCACATTCCGAAGCGATTACATCTTTCGGTAAATCTACAACAACCGGACCCGGTCTGCCCGTTGAGGCAATATAAAAAGCTTTACGAATTGTTGTTGCTAATTCATTTATATCACGTACTAAAAAATTGTGTTTAGTTATTGGCCTGGTTATTCCGACAATATCGGCTTCCTGAAAAGCATCGTTGCCGATTAAATGCGAAGGAACTTGTCCGGTAAATACAACAATTGGAACGCTGTCCATATATGCGTCGGCAATACCGGTAACTGTATTTGTTGCTCCGGGACCTGAAGTTACGAGGACGACACCGACTTTACCAGTCGCTTTTGCGTAACCTTCGGCAGCGTGGGTTGCCCCTTGTTCGTGACGAACAAGGATATGCTCAAGAAAATCCACATCATATAATTTTTCATATAATTTCAGAACCGCCCCTCCGGGATATCCGAATATTGTATCGACTCCTTCCCGTTTCAGACATTCAAAAAATATGTCCGCGCCGGATAATTTTTTTGTTCCATTGCTCATGACAATTCCTTCCTATATTGTTTTAGTTTTTGTAAACTTAGCACGGCACCTTTGCTTGCCGAGGTCACCATCTGCGCATATCTTCCTAAATATCCTTTTGTAATTTTAGGTTCGAACGGCGGCAGCAGATCTAATCTTCTAGTAATTTCTTCTTCCGATAACTCTACATTTAAACTTTTGTTCGGGATATCTATTGAAATAATATCTCCTTCCTTTACTGCGGCAATTGGACCGTAAGCCGCGGCTTCGGGCGATACATGTCCAATGCACGCTCCGCGTGTTCCGCCGGAGAATCTTCCGTCGGTTATTAATGCTACTTTATCACCAAGGCCCATACCCATTATTGCGCTTGTAGGGCTTAACATCTCGGGCATACCGGGTCCTCCGCTTGGACCTTCGTATCTAATAATTACAACATCTCCTGGTTTAACTTCTTTTGCATAAATTCCAAGCAAAGCTTTTTCCTGAGATTCATAAATTCTTGCCGGACCTTTATGTACAAGCATTTGAGGAGCTACTGCGCCTGTTTTAACAACAGAGCCTTCCGGGGCTAAATTACCGAACAATACCGCGAGTCCGCCGACAGGTGAATACGGATCTTCAACAGATCTTATCACTTCTCTATCTTTAGATTCACATCCTTTTATATTTTCACCAAGAGTATTACCTGTGACGGTTGGACATAATAAATCAAGTATTCCGTCAGTTTTTGATAATTCATTTAAGATCGCTGAAATACCTCCAGCTCTATCAACATCTTCCATATGCACCTTGGAGGTTGCAGGACTAACTTTACAGATATAAGGTGTACGTTCTGCAATTTCATTAAGCTCTTGTAAATCAAATTCGAAACCGGCTTCGAGAGCAATTGCGAGCGAATGTAAAATTGTGTTGGTGCTTCCGCCCATTGCCATATCAAGAGCGAATGCATTCCGGAAAGATTGTTTAGAGATTATATCGGAAGGTTTAATATCATTTTCAACTAGGTATATAATTTGTTTCGCCGCTTTTCTTGCTAATTCATGACGTTTAGGATCAACTGCAAGAATGGAGCCGTTGCCCGGCAATGCTAATCCTAATGCTTCCATCAAACAATTCATTGAATTAGCTGTGAACATTCCTGAACATGATCCGCAGGTAGGACAGCTTACATCTTCTAATTCTTTTAACTGAGTTTCATTAATTTCACCTGTTTGAAATTTTCCAACACCTTCAAACACAGATATTAGATCGCTCTTTTCTCCAGTTGAAGTTTTGCCTGCTTTCATAGGTCCGCCCGAAATAAATATTACAGGAATATTTATTCTCGCAGCAGCCATCAACATTCCGGGAACAATTTTATCACAATTTGTGATGCAGACCAAACCATCTAATCGGTGCGCTTCTGTCACTGTTTCAACACTGTCGGCAATTAACTCTCTGCTCGCAAGCGAATAACGCATTCCGATATGTCCCATTGCAATACCGTCGTCGACTCCAATTGTATTAAACTCAAACGGCACTCCTCCTGCTTCACGGACTACCTCTTTGACTATTCTTCCAAATTCCTGCAAATGAACGTGACCGGGAATTAAATCTATATATGAATTACATACTCCGATAAACGGCTTTTTGAAATCGGCATCACTTTTTATTACGCCGGTAGCTTTTAAAAGACTTCTGTGAGGAGCTTTATCAAACCCGGACTTAATTAAATCTGATCTCATATTTTACCCGAAAGTTTTTCTTCTTTCAGATATAACGATTCGGATTCAGGTCGACCCCGAGTTTATAAAATTTTTTTTGAGATTGTAAATATTGGAATGTATTTTATGATTTTATCGGAATCGACATATACTATTTTAGCCCACCAGGGTATTAATACCCAGCAGGCTCAGAATAATAATAATTCCAATAATCGCGATAATATCTAAAGAAGGGTTAATAGAAATAGATATAACACGGCTCTGTTCATCATTTAATGAATTTATGAAAGCAGCAATATTTTTATTCGTGTTATACATGTGTTTTTGAATTGCAACAAATATAAAGCGGCATGTTCCTTTTGTCAACACAAAAAACATCAAATGTCCTAAAAAAAAATCAAATCGAATAAATTATTCATATTAATAAATATATATACATGTTTTTAAAAATAATGTGTGAATATTAGTTGGAATTAGACTTTATATTGAGAATAACTTGCTAACTCATTCATTATATGTTATAATTGCAACTAATTTTAAAATTAATAAATGTGTGAAATTATAAAATGAAACTTCTAAAATTCGGCGGTTCATCGGTAGGCTCACCTCAAAGAATTATGCAGGTGATTGATATCCTTCATGAGTATGCCGCAAAAAAACAATTAACAGCAGTTGTTTTTTCTGCATTTCAAGGTGTAACCGACAGTCTAATTTCATTGGGGAAAAAAGCAGTTATTGGCGATTTCAGTTATATCGCTGATATTGAAAATCTGAAACTGAAACATATTGATGCCGTTAATGAGTTAATTCCACAGGCAAAGAATAAATTATTGATTCAAAGAGTAGATGAATTATTTAATAATCTTCAGGATTACGCACAGGGAGTTTTTCTTCTAAAGGAACTTACGAATAAAACTATGGATAATATTCTGAGTTTCGGCGAAAGACTTTCATGTGTAATTATTTCTGAAGCAATGAAGCATAAAGGAATTGACTGTGACTTTTTAGACGCGCGGAGTAT
Organism: Bacteroidota bacterium; assembly: GCA_018829205.1. Lineage (GTDB taxonomy): Bacteria > Bacteroidota > Ignavibacteria > Ignavibacteriales > Melioribacteraceae > JAHJUE01. The sequence goes on along the minus strand of JAHJUE010000007.1, from coordinate 75,491 downwards.
TATTAAAACCGACAGCAATTTCAGCTGCGCAAGAGTTGATTTTATTATAACAAACAGAAGAATTAAAAATTATTATAAATCACACAACAAAACTCAGGTTGTAACCGGATTTATTGGATCAAACAATGAAGGTGAAACAACAACGCTTGGAAGAGGCGGTTCAGATTTTACAGCTTCTATACTGGGTGCCGCGTTAAAGGTAGACGCAATAGAAATATGGACGGATGTAGACGGAATATTAACTGCCGATCCAAGAAAAGTAGAAAACGCATATTCGATAAATGCCGTTACATATGAAGAAGCTATGGAACTTTCTCACTTCGGCGCAAAGGTTATATATCCGCCTACAATGCAGCCGGCTCTTGAAAAGAAAGTTAAAATTATAATCAAAAATACTTTTAATCCCTCATTTAAAGGAACAGTAATATTAGAGAAAGAACCTTCGGTACCATTTAATATAAAGGGAATTTCTTCAATTGATGATATTACTCTACTGCGGATTTCCGGAAGCGGTATGATAGGTGTGCCGGGAATTTCATCAAGACTATTCGGCTCGCTTGCGCAAAGGGAAATAAGCGTAATATTAATTACACAGGGTTCCTCGGAACATACTATCTGCATTGCTGTTCATCCCCAGTACGGAAGCGAAGCAAAAAAAGCAATTGAGGAAGAATTTAATTATGAAATAAAAGATAAAATTATAAATGAAGTTGTTGTTGAGGATAACCATTCTATTATTGCAGTCGTGGGTGAAGACTTCAGAAAGACTCCTAAAGTCGCGGGCCAGGTAGTTCAGTCATTAGGAAGTAACGGTATCAATATTGTGGCGATTGCTCAGGGGTCGTCTGAATTAAACATTTCACTTGTTATTGAAAAAGATCAGTTGAAAAAAGCGCTTAACGTGCTTCACGACGGTTTGTTTACAAAGGTTCCCAAAACAATTAATATGTTTCTGGTTGGTCCGGGTTTAGTCGGAGGTGAATTATTAAAACTTATACTTGATGAGGACGAATATATAAAGAAAAGTTTAAACATAAGATTAAAACTAGTCGGATTAGGAAACAGCAAAAAAATGCTGTTCGATGAAAAAGGAATTAACGTAAATAATTGGAAAGAGTTACTTCAAAATTCCGGATCAAAAATAAATGAGCAAGGTTACTTCGATAAAATGAAGAAACTGAATCTGCCCAATACAATTATAATTGACGCTACAGCAGGGAGCAACTGGGTTCCGTATTATGAAGGATTTCTCTCATCTAATTTTTCGATTGTTACTCCGAATAAAATTGCAAACTCTGGGGATATAAACTATTACAATAAGCTGCGCAATATTGCGAAAAGAAATAATGTTAAATTTTTATATGAAACAAATGTCTGCTCGGCTATGCCGGTAATCAAAAACATAAAAGAGCTTTTTGCAACCGGCGATGAAATTTTAAAAATTGAAGGAGTTTTATCCGGAACCCTAAGCTATATTTTTAATTCCATAAAAGAAAATAAGAAGTTTAGTGAAATAGTCGCATATGCAAAAGAAGCCGGCTTCACTGAACCGGATCCGCGAGATGATCTGAACGGACTTGATGTAGCACGAAAATTACTAATACTGGCGCGGGAAGCAGGAGCGCAGCTTGAGCTAAAGGATGTTGAGGTTGAAAATCTTATCCCGAAAAAACTAAGAGGTAAAAAATCTGTTGCCCAGTTTATGAACGAATTATTCACTGCGGACGATTATTTTGAAAAACTAAAAACCGCCGCAGCTAAAAAAGGGAAAGTGCTTTGTTATATTGCTAAGTATGAAAACGGCAAAGCAAAAATTGGAATTGAAGAGATCGGGAAAGAACATCCTTTTTACGGACTAAATGGCAATGATAATATCGTATCCATTACAACAAAATTTAATAATATAAAACCTCTAACATTAAGCGGAAGAGGCGCTGGGGCAAGATATACCGCCGCGGGAGTATTGTCAGATATTTTAAAAATTTCAAATCCGGCAGGTTAAAATGAATAATAAAATAAAAGTTGGAATATTAGGCGCTACAGGAAGCGTCGGACAAAAATTTATTGAATTGTTATCCGATCATCCATGGTTTGAGATACATGAATTAGCGGCTTCTGAAAGATCGGCAGGAAAAAAATATAAGGAAGCCGCCAACTGGATTATGCAGTCCCCGCTTAAAAATGAATATGCTGAAATGATTGTAAAAGACTGCATAGCGAATCTTGAATCTAAAATTATATTTTCCGCGTTAGATGCGAATGTTGCCGGTGAAATAGAACAGTCCTTTGCAAACTCCGGATATATTGTAATTTCAAATGCTAGAAATCATCGTTTCACCGAAGACGTTCCGCTTGTTATTCCCGAAGTAAATCCAGAACACCTAGAATTAATTAAAGTACAGAAATTTGCAAACGGCGGAGCAATAATTACCAACCCGAATTGCTCTACTATTGGATTGGTTCTTGCATTAAAACCAATTGAAGATAAATTTGGAATTGAGTCGTTAAACGTAGTTACAATGCAGGCAATATCCGGCGGAGGTTATCCAGGAATTCCAAGCATGGATATTCTGGATAACGCAATTCCGTTTATCGGAGGGGAAGAAGGTAAAATGGAAAGCGAACCGTTGAAAATATTGGGAAAGCTTAACGGAGAAAAAATTCAATTCGCTGAAATTAAATTAAGCGCTCAGTGCAACAGAGTTGCTGTTAATGACGGACATCTGGAATGCGTACAAATTAATTTAAAAAAGAAAGCAGCAAAACATGAAATTATAAAAACGCTTAATGAATTTAGAAGCGAAGCTCAGCAACTTAATTTGCCGTTCGCGCCAAAACAGCCGATTCATTATTTTGAAGAGGACAGATTCCCTCAGCCAAAAATTCATAGAAATCTTGAAAACGGAATGGCTGTTTCCGTGGGACGATTAAGGGAAGATAATTTATTTGATTTCAAATTCGTTGTGCTTTCACATAATACCGTTAGAGGTGCCGCCGGAGGAACAATACTAATCGCGGAATTACTAAAAGCCAAAGGCTATCTGGATAAATATATATGAAATTAAAATCTATTAAAGTTGCGGTCCCGGCATCTGTTTCAAATGTAGGCTGCGGATTTGATGTTATGGGTTTCGCAGTTGATATTATATGCGATGAAATAACAGTTAAGCTGACAAATAAAAAAGAAATTAAGATCTCAAAAATTTTAGGCGATAACGGTAAACTTCCATTGGATGTTGAAAAAAATACTTGCGGGAAAGCGGTAAAAGAAATTTTAGACGATTTAAATCTTGATGTAGGGCTTGATATAAAAATCAAAAAAGTAATTGGTTTCGGCAGCGGATTAGGTTCAAGCGCCGCAAGCGCTGTGGCCGGAGTTTTCGCGGTAAATAAACTTCTGAATTTAAAATTATCTAAAAAACAATTATTAAATTACGCTTTAAAAGGAGAAGAGGTAGCCAGTAAAGCAATTCACGCTGATAACGTTGCCCCATGTTTATACGGCGGATTTGTTTTGATTAGAGGTTACAACCCTGTCGATATTATTAACATAAAAGCGCCTAAGAATTTATTCTGTACAATAATACATCCGCAGATAGAAATTAAAACAAGCGAAGCAAGAAAAATATTGCCAAAAAATATTCCGCTTAAAAAAGCCGTTACTCAATGGGGAAATGTAGGCGGATTGATTGCGGGATTATTAACCAACGATATTGAATTAATCGGGAGATCGGTTCACGATGAAGTTGCCGAGCCCAGAAGAGCGAAGTTAATTCCCGGTTTTGATGAGATTAAAAAAGCAGCTCTAAATTCAGGAGCAGTAGCCTGCAGTATTTCAGGTTCCGGTCCGGCAATTTTTGCATTCAGTAATAATTTGAAAACCGCTTCTATTATTGGCAGCGCAATGAAAAATGCCGCGTCAATAAACGGTTTGAGAAGCAAGGTTTATGTTTCAAAAGTAAATGCTTCCGGCCCAAAAGTTATTTAAGTTTTCATTGTGCCTTTGAGCCTTTGTGGCAATATATTTCTTGAATCCAAACATTGTTTACCATTAAGGCACAAGTAATTTGCTTATGTATTAAAGAAAAATTTAATGTTATGTTTTAATTATAATTAAACGAACAGATGAAATTCTACAGCACAAACAACGAAAATAAATTCGTAACATTTAAAGAAGCCGTAATTAAAGGATTAGCCGATGACGGCGGATTGTTTATGCCCGAATTCATTCCTCGGTTTGAACCTTCCTTTTTCAAAAATTTGGAAAATTATTCATTTCAAGAAATTGCATTTGATATTGCTATAAAATTTATTGAAGGCGAAATAAATAAAGAAGAACTGCGTAGTATAATAAATAGAGCAATAAACTTTCCGGCGCCTCTGATTAAGTTGAATGACCAGTTTAGTCTTTTAGAATTATTTCACGGTCCGACATTAGCATTTAAAGATTTCGGCGCGAGATTTATGGCCGAAATAATCTCACATTTGAGTCAGGAAAAATTAAATATATTAGTCGCGACTTCCGGAGATACCGGCAGTGCGGTTGCCGGCGGATTTTTCGGCAAAGAAAATATAAATGTTTTTCTTCTGTATCCCTGCGGAAAAGTGAGTGAGATACAGGAAAAGCAGTTAACAACATGGGGCGGTAACATAACCGCTTTGGAAATTAAAGGTACGTTTGACGACTGTCAGCGTTTGGTGAAAAGCGCATTTGTTGATAAAGATTTAACATCACGAAAAAAATTTTCATCGGCTAACTCAATAAGTATTGCCAGACTTCTTCCTCAAATATTTTATTACTTTGAGGCGTACAAACAATTAAAGGATAAAAGAAAAGAAACGATTGTTTGTGTGCCTTCGGGTAATCTCGGCAATTTAACAGCAGGGCTTTTTGCAAAGATGATGGGACTGCCTATTGATAAATTTATTTCAGCCACAAACAAAAACGATATATTTACAAAATACATTAATACATCCTTATTTGAACCTCGCGATTCAGTGCAAACATTGTCAAACGCAATGGACGTTGGTAATCCGAGCAACTTTGCAAGAATATTAAGCGTTTATAAAAACACATATAATAAAATTAAGAATGATATTTACTCAGCTTCTTTTTCCGATGAAGAAACACTAAATGCTATAAAAGAAGTTTATGAAAAATACAATTATATAATTGACCCGCACGGTGCTGTGGGATATTTAGCAGTAAAGAATTATTTAAGTGAAAAAAATATCGAAGAAGTAAATTCAATTGTTTTAGAAACCGCACATCCCGCAAAATTTTTAGATACTGTAGAAAACGCAATTAATAAAAAAGTTGAAATTCCAGCAAGACTTGAAGAGTGTTTTCATAAAGAGAAACAATCCATCTCTCTATCTAACAATTATGATGAATTTAAAAAATATTTAATGGACAATTAAATAAAGAATATTTCAAACCATACCTCTATTTACTTATGATGTAAAATAAATGTCAGTTATAAATAGTCTATTATAATTCGGCAAGAAAAGGGGTTATTATTTTATTCAACTGTTCAAACTCAATTAAAAAAGCATCGTGTCCATGAATGGATTTTATCTCCGCATATTTTGCGTTGGTAATTTTTTCGGCAATAAATTTTTGTTCTTCAACCGGGTAAAGAAGATCCGAATCAATGCCTATTGAAAGTGTTTTTGCTTTTATAGATTTTAAAACATCGTCAATATTCCCGCGGTTAAAACTTATGTCGTGATAATCCATAATGTTTGCAAGAGTAATGTAAGTATTGGCGTCGAATCTTTTTACAAGCTTATCACCTTGATAATCCAGGTAACTATTAATCTGAAAATTATTTTCATCGTCAAAAAAATCTTTATGATCGGTTAATTGTCTCGCGAATTTTTCCTCCATTGACGGCATTGTTCTGTAAGTAAGCATTGCTATTTTTCGGGCAAGAGCGAGTCCTTTTTCAGGCTGTTTTTTGTAGTACCCATTTTTCCACTCCGGATCGTTTGTAATAGCCTGCCGTTCTATTTCTCCTATTCCTATTGCCCAGGCAGAGTGTCTTGCGGATGTTGCTATTGGTATAATTGACTCGACAATTTCAGGATACATAACAGCCCATTCCAATACCTGCATGCCTCCAAGCGAGCCGCCGGAAATAGTTTTAATTTTGTTTACGCCTAGTTTATCAATAAGCTCCTTCTGAACTTTCACAATATCTCTAACGGTAACTTTCGGAAAATCGGCTTGATATGGTTTGTTGTTTTGCGGATTAATGCTTACGGGTCCTGTAGTGCCGTAACAGCTTCCCAGCACGTTCGAGCATATAACAAAATACTTATTTGTGTCAAATATTTTCCCGGGTCCTATTACATCATCCCACCAGCCCGGTTTGCCTTTAAACATTTTTAAATATTTATTTAATAAATCCGGCCTGCTTTGGTTATCATACTCTTCTTCTTCAATAAAACCGGCCGCGTGAGCGTTACCTGTTAGAGCGTGGCATATCAATACAGCATTTGATCCTTCCGAATTTAATTCGCCGTATGTTTGATATGCGGCTTTAATATTATGTAAATTAATTCCGCATTCTAAATTTAAAGGACTAACTTCATTGAATAAATCAATGAAGTTAGTTTTTGCCGTTAGAGTCGTTAAATTTTTTATCTGCATAATTCCTTCAATATTATCTTAAGCCGCGGCGGCGACATTATTAATTTTTACGCTGCCTTTAACACTAACTGCCCGGGTTAATGTATCCAGCACGGGGCAATTTTTCTCAACTATATTAATTAGCTTCTGTAATTTACTTTGTTCGGCGCTGCTAACCAATACAGTTTCATAAATAATTTCATCAAAACCTGCTTTTACATTTTCATCTACTCCGAATAACCCCCGCAAATCAAGGCTGCCTCTTACACTTACTTTTACGGCATCGAGCGGAATATCCAGAACGGTAGCGTAAGCTTTATAAACAATTTCCTGGCATGTACCCAATGCGGCAAGAACATATTCAACTGGATTTGGTGCTGTATCTGTACCGCCAAGCTGTTTGGGTTCATCTACTGTAAAATGGAATTGTCTTATCTGCGATCTTGTTATAAATCCGTCTACCAATTCGGTGTCCGCTTTAAAATATACTTTTCCCGAAGACGGATTGTTATTTAATGATAAAACCGTATTAAGTAAAGTTTCTTTTAATTTATTTTGGTCAGCCATGATTATGCTCCTTTGCACATTGCAAGTTTATTTATGTAATAAAAAATTATTTATTGATATACTAATTTACTGACCGCTACGGTTAATGCTTGATCAAAGTCAGCTATGATATCTTCAATATGTTCTATGCCTACAGATACCCTTATCTGTTCTGGCAATACTCCTGATGTTTTCTGTTCTTCATCAGAAAGCTGCTGATGAGTTGTTGAAGCCGGGTGAATGACAAGTGTTTTTGCATCTCCTACATTTGCCAGAAGACTTGCAAGTTTAACATTGTTTATGAATTTTTTGCCCGCTTCAAGCCCTCCATTAATACCAAAAGAAAGAATTGATCCGAACCTGCCTCCCTTTAAATATTTTTTCGCCATCTCATGGTAAGGATGGCTTTGAAGTCCGGGATACCATACCCATTCAACACGATCATCATTTTCCAGCCACTTGGCAAGCTTTAAGGAATTTTCGCAATGTCGTTCAACGCGCAGTGATAAAGTTTCTAATCCTTGAATAAATAAAAATGAATTAAAGGGGCTTAACGCAGGTCCCAAATCTCTCAATCCTTCAACACGGGCTCTAATTATAAAAGCGATATTACCGAATGGAGAACCTTTCCCGAAAACTTCCGCGAATTTTAACCCATGATAACCCGGACTTGGTTCTGTGAATACCGGGAAGTTTCCGTTAGCCCAATCAAAATTACCCGAGTCAACAATTACTCCGCCAATTGAAGTACCATGACCACCGATCCATTTTGTTGCGGATTCAACAACAATATCTGCGCCGTGCTCAATTGGTTTTACTAAGAATCCCGCAGCTCCGAATGTATTATCAACAATTAAAGGTATTCCGTAGCGGTGAGCCAGATCTGCAAGCGACTTAAAATCAGGTACATTTAATCGAGGGTTGCCGATAGATTCAATATATAAAGCCTTGGTTTTTGAATCGATTAATTTTTCAAATTCCGCTGGATCGTCTCCGTCAACAAATCTGGTTTCTATTCCAAGACGGGGTAATGTAACTTTAAACAAATTATATGTGCCGCCATATAATAAACTAGTCGATACTATATTTTCTCCGGCTTGAGCAATTGTAGTAATAGCCAGGGTTTGAGCAGCTTGTCCCGATGATACTGCAAGAGCTGCAGCCCCGCCTTCTAATGCGGCTACTCTTTTTTCAAATACATCTGTAGTCGGGTTCATAATTCTAGTATATATATTTCCGAATTCTTTTAGACCGAATAGATTTGCTGCATGATCGGCATTATTGAATATATATGAAGTGGTTTGATAAATGGGAACCGCGCGTGAATTTGTTGTACTATCCGGTTCATGTCCGGCGTGAAGCTGCAATGTTTCGTATTTATAATTTGGTTTTCCGTTGCTGCTCATATATGCTCCTTTATTATAGTTTATGGAATTATTTTCAATTTTGACCAAAAAAAAACTCTTCAAAAAATTTTCGTAATTAACAGGGAAAATTTTGAAGAGTTTTTAAATAACTTCTTCTCATCTTTCCCCGTAAATTACGGGGCAGGAATTAGCACCTCTCTCAATCAATGTTGAGTGGTTGCTAAGGTATCACAGGGCCTGATCCCTCCACCTTTCTTGATGACTTCTATTTCAACGAACTTAAAACTTATAAAAAAAAAGCCCTTCTGGGTTGGAAGGGCTTCTGTTAAACTTAACTTTATAGATAGTTTACCGCGGCCCTATGTTACACATACAACACATGCACATAGCCATGTTTAATTTGCCGCTTGTATTCTTTATTTGGATTTTCATAAATAGTATTTCTTTTATTGGGATTGAACATAAAATAAAAAACATGGGATGTCAAGTTTAAAAATTAAGAGATTTGTTAAATCAAAATATAATTTCATATTTATGCATAACTAATCATATTTATAAGAATCAATATTCATCGACTATGATTGTAATACTGGATGTCCGGCCATATGGATTTAGACTAAACATTGTAAAAGTAATTTCTTGTTATGCTTTTTTTTAGATTTTTGTGTGAAGTGTAGTATATTTTATTTTGGTTGTGTCCCAAACCGTTAAAGATTTACAAGTTCTTTTGTTTTTCTATCAAACCTACTCGTATCTTCAATATTTTTAACATTTCTAAACAGATTTTAGAATTTTCAGGCACAGAGTCTTTAATAAATTAGTTGATATAATTATTCAGATTTTACAGAAATATCATTTTCAAACCTTTTAATCTGACTTACGTCAAAATTACTAATTGTGTAACATTCTTATCTATTTATTAGTCTATTTAAGACAAATGCAAAACAGGACCTAGGGGTATATATGTTAAAGAATCATTTTAAGATTGCTCTCCGTAATCTATTAAAATACAAAGCTTATTCATTTATAAATATTGCAGGTTTAGCAATAGGAATAGCATGCTGCATTGTAATTTTATTATTTGTAAATGATGAACTTAGCTTCGACAAATTTCATAAAGACTCGGAAAACATTTACAGGGTAACGTTGGATTCCAGGATCAGCAATAATGAATTAAAAGCTGCGGTTTCTCCGGCTCCTTTAGCACAGGCACTTGTTAAAGATTTTCCGCAGGTAAAAGCATCCGCAAGAATGATAAATTTCGGATTCCCAGTTTTCCGTTACGGTGATAAAGTTTACAGCGAAGAAAAAGTATTTTGGTGTGATTCAACAATTTTTGATGTATTAACATTTGAATTTGTAAAAGGAGAAGCTAAAACCGCGCTTAACCAGCCGAACACAATGGTAATTACCGAAAAGATGGCTAAAAAATATTTCGGCGATGAAGATCCAGTTGGTAAATTTATTAATTCTGATAATAGACTTGATGTACAGGTTACCGGAGTTGTAAAAGAATTTCCTGAGAATTCACATTTTCATTTTGACTTTCTCGGCACACTCGCCGGACAGCAGAGAGGCGATGACAATATATGGCTTGGCAACAACTATTACACATATTTTGTATTGCAGAGCGGTATTGATCCAAAAGAATTTGAAACCCGGATGAATAAAAAATTTCTTGATTATATCGGACCCCAAATACTTCAATTTACAGGCATGCCTATTGAAGAACATTATAAGCAGGGACTGCGCTACCAATACCTGATCCAGCCAATTGAAGATATTCATTTAAAATCAAATTTAGAAAACGAAATTGAACCCAACAGTAATATTACATATGTTTATATTTTTTCACTTATCGCTTTGGGAATTTTATTTATTGCGATTATTAATTTTATGAATCTTTCAACGGCAAGATCATCGGGCCGCGCGAAAGAAGTAGGAATTAGAAAAACTTTAGGATCCACATTCAGCCAATTAGTAAAACAATTCCTTTCGGAATCGGTTATAATGAGTTTTATAGCGGTAATGTTGTCAATCGGTATTGTTTACGCACTGCTTCCTTTCTTTAACGATATTGCTCAAAAATCACTTACTCTAAACTTATTTTCTAATTTTTACTTTTTACCACTGCTGTTGTTGCTGAGTGTATTTATTGGTGTTCTGGCCGGAAGTTATCCGGCATTTTTCTTAGCTTCTTTCAGGCCGGTGGCGGTGCTCAGCGGTAAATTAAAACGAGGGGCAAAGGGTTCATTCTTAAGAAGCGGATTGGTAATATTCCAGTTTACTATTTCTATAATTCTGATTGTTGGAACAATTATTATTTATAATCAGCTGCAATATATTCAAAACAAAAACTTAGGATTCAACAAAGAACAAGTATTAATTATTCATAAAACAGATGATATAGGCATAAGAGTTGTCAATTTTATAAATGATCTCAAAAAAAATCCAAATGTGATAAATGCATCAAACTCGAATAACGTAATGGGACTATCATTTAATAATACTGCGTACAGAATGGCCGATCAGCCGGAGCAGTCGCCGATTTTAATATGGAATCTTGCCGCTGATGTTAATTTTGCCGAAACATTTCAAATTGAAATGTCGGAGGGCCGGTATTACTCTGAGAATAGAGTAACTGATTCCACGGGAATAGTATTAAATGAAGCCGCCGTAAAAACATTAGGCATTAAAGGAGATCCTCTTGGACAGGAAGTTTTTCAATTCGGCGGAAATAACGGTAACGGACGTACATCAAAAATAATTGGCATTGTTAAGGATTTCAATTTTGAAACTCTTCACAATGAAATAAGACCGCTTATAATAAATCTTTGGCGCGCCGGCGGTTTCGGCAGATATGTATCTGTTAGAGTCGCCGCGAATAATATTCAGGAAACAATTAATTTCATTGAGAATAAGTGGTTAAACTTCGCGGGTCAGCAGGCATTTGAATATACGTTTTTTGACGATGATTTTGCCCGCATATATTCCAGCGAACAAAGAACAGGAAAACTGTTTACGTCTTTTGCAGTGCTTGCCGTTTTAATTGCGTGCCTTGGTTTATTAGGTTTGGCGGCATACACAGCAGAACAAAGAACAAAAGAAATAGGAATTAGAAAAACATTAGGCGCTTCGGTATTTTCTATTCTTATTTTGTTATCAAAAGAATTTACAAAATGGATTATAATTTCAAACTTAATAGCATGGCCCATTGCGTATTATGTAATGACCAGATGGCTTGAGGATTTTTATTATAGAACTGAAATCGGAATTTGGATATTCCTTTTATCGGGCATAGCCGCACTATTGATTGCTATTGTTACGGTTAGTACACAGGCAATAAAAGCGGCACTTACTAATCCTGTGGATTCGCTAAAATATGAATAAAAATATTCGGGGAATTTTAATTAAATTCTCCGGATTTATTTTTTCCTTTATACTACAACCTTTTTTAGCAATGTAAGTCTAATTTTCTAACGGCAACCTTTATTGGTGAATTATGTTAAAAAGTTATTTTAAAATTGCATTCAGAAACATCTTTAAAAATAAACTATTCTCATTAATTAATATTCTCGGTCTTGCGGTTGGAATAGCGTGTGCCATAGTCATTCTTCTTTTTGTGCAAGATGAACTTAGCTACGATCAATTTCATTCTAAAAAAGACAGAATTGTTAGAGTTACCCGCGAATGGTTAAATCAGGATGGTGAATCAAACCTGCATCTCGCGAGAGTTGCACAGCCGATAGGTACCCTTTTAATTAATGATTATCCGCAAACAATTGAAAGAATGGTAAGAATTTTATCAGACTACAACACAAAATTAAAATATAACAATAAGATTTTTATTGAAGAAAAATTTTACTGGGCGGAAAAGGATTTTTTTAAAATATTCGATTTTAAATTGATTGAAGGCAACAAAGAAACAGCTTTGGCCGAGCCGGGCTCTGTTGTAATCTCACACAGCATGGCAAAAAAACTTTTTGGAAATGAAAATCCGATTGGCAAAACCATTAATTACGAAGATCAGGCCGATTTGCTTGTTACAGGTGTTTTTGAAGATGTACCGCGCAATTCTCACTTTAAATTTGATTATCTCGGCTCACTTATTTCTTTGTACAATGTTTTTGGCCGGGACTTTTTTGAAACGAACTGGAGCAGCAATAATTACGCGACTTATTTACTATTGGGCAACGCTAAATTAAAAGAAGAACTGAAAATAAATATACCTTCTTTTATTGATAAACATTACGGCGCGGCTATTAAAAGACATACGGGTCATGATCCAACGCAGCCTCCGAGTAAAACAAATTTATTACATCTGCAAAATTTAACCGACATCCATTTGTACTCAAATCTTAATTCAGAGTTTGAACAAAATGGTGATATTACTAATGTATATTTGTTCTCGGCTATTGCGGTTTTTATTTTATTAATTGCTTGTATTAATTTTATGAATTTAGCCACCGCAAAATCATCCAAACGAGCAAAAGAAATTGGAATGCGTAAAGTTTTGGGCGCTTATAAAAAGCAGCTGGTTTATCAATTTATCGGTGAATCCTTATTCATAACATTTTTTGCGGTTATAATTTCTATCGGATTGCTAGAAGCAGCGTTGCCTGCCTTGAATAATTTTATTGGTAAAGAATTAGCTGTTAATTATACCCAAAATTTTGCGGCAGTCGGCGGAATATTTTTAATAGCTTTGCTTGTCGGACTTATTTCGGGAAGTTACCCTGCATTTCTGCTTTCTTCTTTTAAACCATCTTCGGTGTTAAAGGGAAACAGTCAGCCAGGTTCCGGCAGATCATTATTCAGAACAACATTGGTAGTTGCGCAGTTTACAATTTCAATTGTACTAATTATTAGTATGAGTGTGGTCTCAAATCAAATGGAATATTTTAAAAACAAGAAGCTTGGGTTTAATAAAGATCAAATTGTAATATTACCGGCATCAGAAAGTATGCGTGAAAACCTTGATGGATTTAAATCTATACTTTTGCAAAATCCTAATATTACAAGCGCCGCTACTTCGGATTTAATACCTTCGGATAAACTCTTAAACAGTTGGGGTGCTGAAAGGTATGAAAATAATTCAACCGTTCCTTTAGGATTTAGATTAGCGGTGGTTCAAGTTGATAACGATTTTATTGACACATATCAATTTAAACTTTTGGGGGGGCGAAAATTTTCCCGTGAATTTTCTACAGATGATTCTAGCTCGTACATAATAAATGAATTTGCAGCTAAAAGATTAGGCTGGTCGCCGGATGAAGCGATTGGTAAGCCGCTGGTTTACGGAGATGTACCGGGGACAATAGTTGGAGTATTGGCAGATTTTAATTTTGAATCTCTTCACAACGAAGTTTCGCCTATTATTTTTGTAAATACAAAAACAAACGGAAGAAATTTTTCAATAAGACTTTCAGGCAACTTTCCGGCAGCTATAGATTATTTAAAAGGTATATGGGAAAAATATAATTCGGATTATCCTTTTGAGTATTCATTTTTAAATGAAGATTTTGATAGTTTGTATAAATCTGAAGAGCAGCTTGGTGAAATATTCGGAGTATTTTCATTTCTTGCCGTGTTTATTGCATGTCTAGGTTTGCTCGGTTTAGCATCATTTGCGGCCGAACAAAAAACAAAAGAAATCGGAATTAGGAAAGTACTCGGCGCTTCAGTAACAAATATTGTTTCGCGTTTTACTTTTGAGTTTGTAAAATTAATTTTGATTGCGAACATAATTGCATGGCCCATAGCTTATTACGGAATGAATCTCTGGCTTAATAACTTTGCTTATAAATCTGATATAACAATTTCAATATTTATTAGTGCGGGTGTAATTGCTTTATTAATCGCGGTTGCAACTATAAGTTTTCAAGCGGTTAAAGCCTCGTTAACAAATCCGGCAAAGACATTAAAATATGAGTAATAAAGTTTTAGTTTAATAGAGGGCAATAGCCCTTTATTATTTTATACTGGAAAAACTCCTTCGTCTCTTCTTAACCAGCCTGTTAAACTGAATCTCTCTTTTGTGCATTTTAAAACTTCGTGATAAATTAAATCGCTCCTAAAACATACTAAAGTTCCTGCTTCAGGAAGTATATCTTCAAAATTATTTTCATTTAAATAAATTCTAAGTTTACCGCCGTATACTTCCTTCCAATCAAAATTTAAATAAAGGATTACTGATATTAATCTGTTCTGCACCGATTGGAATTGATCAAGATGTTTTTTGTAAAACGAACCTTTCGGGTAGCCTGCAAAGTGAGCTTCAAATGTTTTTAAGGAGAGGAAAAAATTTTTATTTATTCGCAATTTTAGATTATTAATAAAATCGAAATATAATGTTTGCGCGCAGGATAAATTATTTTCATCAAGCCAAAAAATTCTATCGCTTCTTATTTCCGGCCGGATATAAGAATTATTTTGGCGGCCTATTCCGGCTTTGTTAAACTCCCCATTATTCCAGAGTTCCAAAGCTTCATTCAGCAAAATATTTAAAAAAGATTCCGGCAGGATATTCTTTCGGCAAGACCATCCTTTTTCTGCTAAATCATCTATTATCTTTTCAATAATAGATTCACTAACCATGAAATTCGAAATGTTGTTTGTAATGTTAAAGCGCTTCCTAATGTGGCTGGAAAATATAGTACTGTTATTTCAAATTTCAAAAGAGAATTAATTATTTATCTTCAAGCCCGAATTGTGTGAAATGATGTGTAATATGCTTTTCGTGAAATACATCCCACTCTTTTTTATTTAATTCTCCGAAAGTTGGATTTGTAGTAAGCGCATCCGGATTGTCGTTGAAATGCTCATAGTATTTGTTTACGCAATTTGTTAATTCCCAAACGGCATTCTGAAGATTCGGGAATCTAAGAGGTTGTAAATCGGGGCCTATAACAGGATTTATAAAATCTTTTGGAAGCGGACGATTGCTCATCAGGAATTTTTTTAATACTGGCAACTTTTCAGGAGGATTAAAACAGTTCAATTTTAATTTATCGAAAGACATTTCAAAAGCGCCGACAAGATGTTCCACCATATGTTGAGCTGTCATTTTTCCCCACAATGGTTTTGAATCTATTTTCAAATTATTTAATAATTCCAGTTTTTTAATGAGCGGTTTATCCATGCGGATTCCTTTTGTTTATAAAGCAATATAAACAAGCATACTATTATTTTGCAAACTAAAATTTATTAAAACGTTCTTCTAAAGTATTATACCGGTAGGTAAATATTTCATTGAGTTTACTTTTAACAAACAAATTATATACAAGTCTTCCAATAAAACCAAAGGGTAGTGAATAATGAATTAAATCAATTGCCAAAACACCTTTTTCGGTTTCCTCAAAAATATGTTTGTGATGCCAGAACTTATAGGGCCCGAACCGCTGCTCGTCAATAAACATTTTACCGGGTTCAACCGCTTTAATCTCGGTAACCCAACTTTGTTTTATGCCCGGCAGTATTCCAATTTTATAGATTATTATCTGTCCATTATACATGTTTTCTTTTAATTCCGAAATAATTTCAAAGTTTAAATCCGGCGGAGTAATTTCATTTAGATTTTTAGGGTTTGAAAAATAAGTCCATGCTGTTTTTATATCAGTTTTTAATAACTGTTCTCTTTTTAACTCGTAAACTTTCATCAATTATCCTTTGTAATTTATTAAGAGAACAAACAAAAGGCGTTGAAGGTTCAAATTGCGCGGGAAAAGTTATTATGGTTTATTAGGGTTCAAATTCATAAGGAAGCATTTCAGCTAATCTTTCAAATGACCAATAACAAAATGTCCGGATCATAAATTTATTGTGAAGATGATTGTTTTTAAATATTTATCAGATAGATTTACAAAGACTGCTGATCTTGACAGCTGCCACTCCGATTGATTTTGAAGCCAAATAGTTTTAAACCTTGAGTCGGTTATAAAACTTTTTAAGAAATATATATTTTTTGACGTGAAGTTTAAGAACTGAGCGTTTATTGAGTTGTATGTAATCAATAAGAAAAAAAATAATATTAATTTTTTCATTTTATCACTCGGGAAAATTTTGATAACTGTTATTGAGAAATGAAATACGGGATAATAATAGTAATTACATTAGAAATATTCAATTGCTATAAATTGAATTAATAAGATTAAGATTTAATGCAGAATTAAAGAAACAAATAAACTATAAGGATTTATAGCGCATATAAAAATAAATTCAAAACTATGATTTGTGGAAATCATTATTTACATTTATTCAATAACGATAATTCAGATCCGCGGGTCTGCGATATTAATAAAAATAAATTTATTGAAACTTTTATAAGAAATATTCAGTTTACAATTACATGAAAAATACGAGAAGAAAATTTATTAAAAACAGTTTTATCGCAGGGCTAGGTTCTTTAATTCTGCCCCCCTTTGTAAAAAACACTTATGGTTTTCCCAATGTTAAAGAAGGATTAAATTATTTACCCCGGCCCGGTGAATGGGAAAAAGATAAATTAACTATAGCATGGATCGGTCATTCTACAATGCTGATTAATTTTTTTGGGAAATGGATATTAACCGATCCGGTTTTATTCGGCTCGGTTGGGTTATACTTTTTCGGGACAAGTTTAGGGCCTTCGAGACTTACCCCTCCGGCATTAAGTTTTGATGAACTTCCCAAACCGGATTTAATACTTTTATCGCACGCGCATATGGACCATATGGATTACCCTACACTTGAGGAATTATCCGATAAATATCCGGATCAGATAGATGTGATAACAGCCTACAATACCGACGACGTGATTAGCGATTTAAATTGGAAATCATTAAAAGTAATGGACTGGGGAAATGAATTTGAAATTCATGATATCAAATTTAAAGCTCTTGAAGTTAAACATTTCGGCTGGAGATTTCCTTGGGAAAAAGACCGTTCCAAAGGATATCATTTTGACGGAAGAAGTTATAATGCCTACTTAATTGAAAGAAACGGGAAGAAGGTATTATTTGCCGGGGATACTACAAATACCGACAAATTTGAAATCTTAAAAAATGAAAATATTGATGTTGCGCTTATGCCCATCGGTGCTTACAATCCGTGGAAAAGGGCGCACTGTAATCCGGAAGAAGCCCTTCAGATGGCTGATAATATTAACGCAAAATATTTTATTCCAATGCATACAAAAACATTCCAGCAGGGGAGCGAACCTTTCGAAGAACCTATAAGCTGGATGTTGAACTCGGCGCCCAATTATAAAATTAAAATCGGACTTCAGGAAATTGGTCAGACTTTTATATTAAGCTGAGATTTTTTCTTCCCGGTTTGCTGAATAAATATTCCCGCAATTATGAAAAATAAACCGGAAATTGATGAAAGATACAATTGTTCGCCGAGTATAATCATTATAAAAATCAATGAAAGAAAAGGGGAAAGGAATACAAGGGTAGATGTATTAGCCCTGTTTTGTGAAAGTGACAATCCCTTTAACCAAAGTACAAAGGTAATTCCCATCTCAAAAAGTCCAATATAAACTGCGCCTAAAATATAAATTGATTCGTCAATTAAAAATGAATCAAAAAACAATAAATAAACAGCCGTATAAATTGTACCGAAGAAAAAGGCCCCGAATAATTTTACTATATCTTCCCGTTTGTCTTTTAAATTTAAAATCCAAAAAGCCGACCAAATTAATGTGCTGGTAAGTGCTAAAGATGTTCCCAACAAATGATGAAATGATAACGATGAAAAATCACCGTGTGTTGCTATAATTATAACTCCTACAAAAGCGGTAATTAATCCAAGGATGGTTTTAGACGAAAATTTATCCTTTAAAAATATCACTGAAAAAATAGAAAGAACTATCGGCCATGAATAATTAAGTATCATAGCTTCCTGGGCTGTTAAAAGATCGTAAGCTTTTATCAAAACAAAATAAAAAACAAAAGGATTTATAAATCCCATCAAAAGGTTCTTAAACAAGTTATATTTTGAAAATAGTATCTTTCCTAAATTATTTGTTTTATTGTAAGCGAAAATACCAAGAACAATCGAGCTTGCAAGTGAAGCGTAAAACACAAGCTGGAAACTGTTCATCCCGGCAAGTGTAATCTTAAATGCCGTAGCAATCGTTGACCAGAATAAAACAGCGCTTAGTGAATATAAAAGTGAACGGTATTTTTCAGAAATAGACACTTAATAAAATCTCCGGTAAAAATTGTTGTAATTATAATGAAATATGAATCGATTTCGAAATAATATTCTTTTTTATTTTATAAATTACTGGTCCGATTATTGAGATTAATACAATTTAAAAATGAATGACGAAAGATTTGTAAATAAAGACGAACTCCTGCTTCCTTATAATATGATTAAGCTTTACGCTAACGGCGCATTTCCAATGGCTGAAGATGACGGAGAAGTAAACTGGTATTTGCCTGAAACTAGGACAATAATTCCACTGGATGGTTTTAACGTTCCGCGGACTCTAAAAAAATTTATGGATGAATGCGACTTTGAATACCGTTATGATCTGGCGACAATGGAAGTTGTTAAAAATTGCGCGGACAGAAAAGAGACATGGATTTCCACGAAACTTATTAATGCTTATAAGGGGCTGCATGAAATAGGTTATCTACATTCGGTGGAAGTTTACCAAAAGTCGGAACTTGTGGGCGGTCTATACGGCGTTGCTTACAGAGGCGCTTTTTACGGCGAGTCAATGTTTTCAAAAGTTACGCAGGCATCAAAAGCGGCGCTTGTAAAATTAATAGAAAGATTAAATCAAAAGGGCTATAAACTGCTTGACGTTCAGTTTCAAACCGAGCATTTAAAAATGTTCGGTACTTTAGAAATTCCATTTGATGAATATATGAATTTAAATCAATCGTCTTTTGAACATGATATAAAATTCGATTAATTAAAAACTTAATACAACTATCGGAGATAATCTAATTATGAAAAAAATCAATGCTTTACTTATTCTATTGTTTTTCCTTGCGGGAAGCATTTCAGCCCAAACGTTAAGCGGGAGTTTAATGCTTGGTCTTCCGCAGGGTGAATTTAAAGATAATATTGATAAACTGGGATACGGCCTGCAGGTTCAGGGAACATTATCATCGCCAGGTATTTTTACGCCTTTTAGTATTGGTGTAAGCGCGGCTTATATGGTTTACGGGAATGAATCAAGACAAGCGCCGTTAAGTGTTTATGTGCCGGATGTTACGGTTGATGTTGATAGAAGTTATAATCTTGCTAATTTTCATTTGCTCGCATTGGTTTCTCCGTTGGGCGGACCTATTCGTCCTTATGTAGAAGGACTTGTCGGAGGTACCTATTTGTTTACGACCACTGAAGTAAAAGGCACAAACAATGACGAAAAATTTGCTTCATCAACAAACTTTGACGATTTCGCGTTCAGTTACGGGTTTGGCGGAGGAATATTAATAAACCTTGTTCCCGGTTTAGGTATTGGTCCTGATATATACCTTGATCTGAAAGCCCGTTATCTTCTTGGAAGCGAGTCAGAATATTTAACCGAAGGTTCGGTTGTAATAAATCCGGCGAATTCTTCGATTACTTATAATGCCAAAAAATCTACTACCGATCTGCTTTCTATCCATATCGGTGTAGCTGCATACTTTTAAGAATAATAAAGCTGTCGCAAAAATAATTTTATTTTGTGTCTTAGTGTCTTAGTGTCTTAGTGGATGAAAAAGATTGATAATAAAACAAATTCACATCTTTAGCCACAAAGTCACTAAGGCACGAAAAGTCACAAAACAATTTTAAGACAGCTTCATTTACTTTTATAAAAAAAATATCTTACCTTATACAACATTTCCGTTGTTAGTGCATCTTTTAATTAAAGACGAAAATCTGTTGAAAAAAGAATCCCAAAAGATAGTTGAATTCACATTGTTTTATAACCGTTATAAAACAAAGGTATTTAATTATACTTTAAGAATGGTGGGTGACCGGCTGATAAGTGAAGATATTGTTCAAAATGTTTTTTTGAAATTTTTTGAAAATATGGATTTAATAAGAAATAAAAACAGTTTTAATTATTGGATTTTTAAAACTGCAAGAAATGAGATTTATTCTTATTTCAGAAATAAGAAAATTAGAGTTGATCAATTCGCAGTAACGGATATTGATGAAATAGACATTTCTTCAGGTGATAATTTGGCAAATGAGTTGGAGCTGAATGAAGTCGGTGAAATAATTAAGAAAGAACTTGGTGAAATGGATTTTGAACAAAGAGAAGTTTTTGTATTAAAAGAATATTCGGGTATGAGTTACAAAGAGATTTCGCAGATAATGAGTATTGATGAAAATCTTGTTAAAAGCCGATTATATAATACAAGGCAGAGATTATTAAGTAAAATATCAAAAGTTTTTCAGTGAGGCGAAAATGAAAAATGATGAATATAAATATATGATTAACAGCTATTTTGACGGCGAAATGAACAGGGAAAATGAAGCAATGCTGTTTACATATTTATCCCAGGATGCAGATTGCCGGGAATATTTCAAGAAAATGAATTTAGTTAAATCATCCGTTGAAAAAACAATTGAAGAATTTCCGCATGAACTGGAAGAAAGAATTTTTTATTCTCTTCAAAAAAAGGAGAGTAAAAAACTGTCGTTTTTGTTTACGAATAATTTTTTTACCGCAGCTTCATACGCTCTTGCAGTAATTCTTCTTATAGTTTCAATATTGTTTTATAATGAATCCAATAACTATAGAGAAAAATTAGAAAAAACTATTGAACATGTAAATAAACAGGAACAGCTTATCCATGTTATAATTAACAGTCTTCCCACACCGGATATAAAAGTTAAAGCAAATAACGAAGTAATAGTAACGTCAAAATTATGAGGCAAACATGAAAAAAATAATTTTCATTCTGTTGATTGGATTCTTAATCTATTCGTGTAATAATGAACAGAAACTAGAAGTAATTAATGCAGATTTAAGCGGCTATGTTTCAATGGGTGAATTTTACAGAAATGCAGGTAAGAACGACTCTCCGGCAGTGCCCGCCGAAAATAGCCATGGGGATAAACAGGTAAGAAATGAATTACTAAAAAAATTAAAAGCCGCCGATGGGTATGCTGAATTGCTGTTTGATTCTAAAGAGCAAAATTATTCATATTCGTTGTTAGTCGGTGAGACCGGTACGGTTGACAAATTGATTATTAATAAAAGCATGGGCAAAGATTTAGATCAAATTGTTATTGACGAAGTATCAGGTTGGAAATTTAAACCGGCGGTAATAAACGGTGCTAATATTAAATTTATTTATGATCTCCAATTTAACGGAACTGATTATTTTTTAAGCGCTGAACAAATGCCCGAGCCAGTTGGTGGAATCCAGGCAATTTCTAAACTTGTGCATTATCCGGAATTAGCTAAAAAGGCAGGAATTCAGGGAAGAGTTTTTATTAGAGCATTTTTGAATGAAACAGGAAATGTAGACAGTGCCGAAGTAATTAAAGGAATTGGCGCAGGCTGCGATGAAGCCGCTTTGGATGCTGTTAAGCAGTCAAAATTTATTCCTGCTAAAGAAAATGGGCAGAATATAAAGGTACAGGTCACTGTTCCTATTCTATTCAAACTACAATAAAAATATAATGTCCCGGAACATCAATATTCTTAAAGTGTATTATTCCGATACTTCCGGAATAATACACTGCTCCTCCGCAAATTATTGCAAATTAAAAGGAGGTTTAAATGGCTCTTCGTAAAAATCCAAAGTACGATTTAAAACTAAAGTACAAAAAGACTTTTGAAATAAGTTTGATTTTAGCATTGGTATTCTTAATTGCGGCTTTCAAGTTTTTCCCGATGTTTGAAAAAACCGCAGTTATCTTTGAAGCTCCGCAGGAATTAATTAATGTAGAAGATATTGAAGCTACAAGACAGAACGATCTGCCACCACCACCTCCGAAACCTCCTATTCCTATTGAAGCACCGGACGATGATGTGCTGGAGGATATTGAGATTCAAGATACTGAGCTGGACGTAAATGAAACTGTTGAAGCCCCGCCGCCCCCGGAAGTAGTAGAAGAAATTGAAGAAGCTCCTGTGTTTTTTATTGCGGTTGAGGAACTGCCCGAGCCTATCGGAGGCATGTCCGCAATTCATGAAAGAATAAATTATCCTGAAATTGCGAAGAGAGCAAATATACAGGGAAGGGTTTATGTAAGAGCATTTGTCGACGAAAAAGGTGATGTGCAAAAAGTCGAATTATTAAAGGGGATCGGCGCAGGATGCGACGAAGAAATTATACGCGTTGTAAAAGAGACTAAATTCAAACCGGGACGACAAAGAGGAAAACCGGTCAAAGTTCAAGTCGCGTTAAATTTTCTTTTTACATTAAAAATCGATTAATAAAATTCCCGGCACTAAATGTTTCCGGGAATTTAAATTTCTAATTAATTGTAAATTCAGCGCCGGCTGTTATCCATCTGCCGGGCAGCTGAATGCCAGCGATATCTTCATAATAATTATTAAATAAATTTGTCGCTTTAACAAAAATATTAAAGTAAGAAATATCTTTTGATAACTGTACGTCGGTTATAAATGAATCATTAAAATTTATGCGGTCCTCATACCGGAAAAACCAATTTTGGTTAATACCGAAAAACAGGTTGTTTGATACGCTTACAATAATTTGATTTTTAAGATGATCAAGCACATAGCGCGATTCAAGTTCCGAGACTTCTTTGTCGTTATGCAAATAAGTATAACTTATAATAATACGATTTATAGGCGTGAAATTTAAAACTGCTTCCGGTTCAATAGCGAACGAAACTTCAATACCGTTTGTATTTACTTTTGCGATATTAAGTACACTCCATTTTGTTTCACCTTGAACACGAACCCAATCAATAATATCCTTGCCTTCCTTTCTAAATAAACTTATTCCGCCTTGAAATAATTTCGCATTATATTTTAAACCTATTTCATAATTAGTAGTTTCTTCGTGTTTCAAATACTGATTGCCGATGGTTACCGGGTCATTGTAATATAGCTCCGTAAAAGTCGGGATTCTAAACGCCCGTCCGTATGAAGCAAAAATTCGTATATCATTATTCAGATTGTATCCTAGGTCAAATCCGGGCCATAATTTCCAACCAAGATTTGAAAAGCTGTAAAGAAAAGCTCCCGCGTTTAAGTTAATTCCATTTTCAAATTTTAAATTTTGTTCGGCGAATACGCCTTTTTTCTCGCGGGTTCTGCTACCTAAATTATTGCTTTCAATTTCGTCTTTTGTATATTCGGCACCGAAAGATGTCTTCCCGAAATCTGAATTTAATGATGCTTGAATTTCCCCGCCGTATACATTTGTTTTATGAATATTGTGATAGAAAGAAGGATTGTCGCGTCTTAAAACAAAATCATCGTCATTCCTGCGCCAGTAAATTTTTGGTGAGATTGTAAAATCTGGACTGCCGAATTCACCGCTTACGTTTGCGAATTTTGTAATTGTTTTTTCGCCTTGATTCGGGAAAGCCGATGAATAAAAACTGTTAGCGCCGAAGTCTTTTTCATTATAACCGAAGAAAAAATTAATAGCTCCGGCATTTGTAGAAATAGTTGAGCCGTATGAAAAATTAATAATATCAAAATCTGTATTGAATCTGTAACCGTCAGATTTTTGTTTTGATAGTGATAATCTATTATTAGAAAATCCCAAAGGCAGCGAAACGTTTAATGAATTGCTAAAGTATCCGTTCTGTCCGCCTGCAGATTTAACCGAAAGGGAAGCGCTGCCTCCTTTTTTTGTAATAATATTTATTACGCCGCTGAATGCGTTGGGTCCGTGTATTCTTGAACCCTGTCCTTTTAATATTTCTATCCGTTCAATATTTTCAAGTGACACGGGTAAATTTAAATTATGATGCCCTGTTTGCGGATCGCTTATTTTTATACCGTCGATTAATATTAATGTCTGTTCAAATGTCCCGCCGCGGATCGCGACATCTGCCTGAACTCCGTCAACGCCCCTTTGTTTTAAGTCAATTCCCGATGTATACTGTAGCAAATCCTGAACGCTCTTTACAGCGGTGTTTTTTATTTCATCAGGAAAAATAACGGTTACATCTCTATTTAAATCCGCGAAAGAAATTGGTGAACGTCCGGCCGTGACTATTACATCATTGGTTTTAAATTCTTTTGTCTGTGAAAAAATACTGCCGCTGAGAATCAGCGTTGATAAAAAGATTAATATAATTCTGCAAAAAGAAAAATTGCTAAACATAATTCTCCTGTATAGAAACAAGTTTTTATAAAATGAAATTTTTGAAAGTGTTTGAAATGAAATTGCGAACCGGGGCAGATATATTACGCAAGGTGTAATAATATGCGTCGCGAATTGATAAAGAACAAAAACATTGTGCCTTAGCGGCAAAAAAATATTCCGCCGCTAAAACTTGCCTACCGGCAGGCAGGCACAAAGAAAACTATAAGCTTATTATGTCGTTATAAATTATAAAAGCCATCAATAATAATAATAAAACAAAACCGGCGTTTTGAATACCGATTTTTATTTTAATGGGGAGTTCTTTTTTTAGAAGTCCTTCGACTAAAATAATAACAAAATGTCCTCCGTCTAATACGGGGAACGGAAGAATATTTATAATTGCCAAACTTAAACTTAGCATCGCAAGGAAAAATAAAAACGAGATGATGCCGTTATCGGCCGACTGCACAGCGTATTGCGCAATTTTAACAGGACCGCCGAAAGCATTTTTAAATTCTATTTCACCTGTTATTACACTGCCTAATGCCGATATGGTCTTTATTGTAACAAAATTAACTTGCTCAAAAGATTTTGCAAACGAACTAAAGAATCCATATGATTGAAATTCGATTGGTCCGGTATACGAATCAGTTATAACAACACCAATTTTCCCGTCCATTGCCGGTTTTACTTTTGTAAAAACCGTATCAACATCTCTTTGAATAACAAGCGGCATTTCAACATCTGGGTTCGAAGATATAACTTCAATTGCTTTCGCGCTTGTGTTTAACGGTATATTGTTTAATGATAAGAATAAATCATATGCTTTTATTCCCGCATCTTCGGCGGGCGAATTTTTCATTACTTCTGTTATAACCGGTTTAGTTTCACCGGGTTGTATAAATGGAACTTCATTAGTTGCCGATTTAATACTATCGGCGGGAATATTTATAATTACCTGCTGACTATTTCTTTCAACAACAACTTCTTTATCTACACTTATCTGCTCTACAAAAATATTTGTTAAAACATCTTCCCAGTTATCAACCAGTTGTCCGTTAATTGACAAGATTTTATCATCAGTCTGAAATCCTATAACCGCGGCTTTACCTTCTGATGAAAGCTCACCTATTGTAGTTGTTTTAATTACTTGTTTCCCTTGAAAGAAATTTATTCCCCAAAAGATTGCAACCGTAAGAGTTAAATTCATCATAACTCCGGCGGTAATTACAAACAATTTCTGGTATGTAGGTTTGGCTCTAAACTCATAAGGTTTAGGTTCTTCGTTAGCGAATTCCGTGTCGAAGCTTTCATCCACCATCCCTGCAATTTTAACGTATCCTCCCAAAGGGATTAAACACAACCTGTAATCCGTGTTTCCTTGAGTATCAAAATCTTTTTCCAAATCGCCGAATGTAAAACCATTAATTTTATTCCATCCGAAAAGTCTTTTACCGAAACCAATAGCAAAAACATCCGCCCGCATTTTGCAAAGTTTTGCCGCGGCGAAATGCCCGAATTCATGAATAAAAACAAGTATCGCAATAGTAATAACAAAATAAATTATATAATCCATTAATCTTTTCCCACTTTAATTATAAACACTGTTCACAAATTCCCTAGTTTGACGGTCGCACTCAAAAATGGTTTCAATATCAGGAGTTCTGTGATTTTCTATTTTATTTAACGCTTCATTAATAATATCCGGTATTTGCGTAAAGCCGATTTTACCTTTCAGAAATTTATCTACCGCTAATTCATTTGCGGCGTTCAGTATACAAGGAGCCGTTCCTTCTTGTTCCATTACCTCATATGCCAAATTTAAACACTTAAATTTTTCCCTGTCAGGCTCAAAAAATGTCAGCTGCCCAAGATTAGGAAAATTTGTTTTTACAAAACCTGTTTTAATTCTATCAGGATATGAAAACGCATATTGTATGGGCAATTTCATATCCGGCAGACTTAACTGAGCTTTAATTGAACCGTCAATAAATTCCACCATTGAATGGATTATTGACTGCGGATGAATAACAACCTCAATATTTTCCTTAGGCAAATTAAAAAGCCAATGTGCTTCAATAACTTCGAGCCCTTTATTCATCATAGTAGCCGAATCAATTGTAACCTTTTTCCCCATTTTCCAGTTCGGATGATTTAACGCTTCAGATACTGATACATCCGTTAGATTCATTTTATTGAAAAAAGGTCCGCCTGAAGCGGTTAATATTAATTTATTAATCTCATTACTTTTTTCGCCTACCAAACATTGGAAAATAGCGCTGTGTTCGGAATCAACCGGAATAAGTTCGGCGTTATATTTTTTGCATAGATCAATAATTAATTCGCCCGCAACAACCAATGT
Organism: Bacteroidota bacterium; assembly: GCA_018829205.1. Classification (GTDB taxonomy): domain Bacteria; phylum Bacteroidota; class Ignavibacteria; order Ignavibacteriales; family Melioribacteraceae; genus JAHJUE01. Next base: position 48,344 of record JAHJUE010000007.1, on the reverse strand, counting down.
TTCTTTATTAGCGAGCGCTATTCTTTTATTTTGTTTTATTCCTTCTATTGTCGGCGCCAGTCCCGCAAAACCAACAAGCGATGATAATAAAATGTCATAATTCCCGCGCCGGGTAATTTCAATTAATCCTTCATCACCCGAAAGAACTTCACATTTATTATTAATTCTTTTTTTTAATTCGGCCGATTTAGCTTCATTTCTAACAACAACGGCCGAAGGATTAAATTCATTTATTTGTTTTTCTAATTCGTCAATATTTGAATTTACTGTAAGCGCTTCAGCGCAAAAATATTCGGGTAATTCCCTGATTACATTTAACGCATTTACACCGATAGATCCAGTTGAACCGAGAATTAATATTTTTTTCTGTTTCATTTTTTATTAATCAATGAAACCGTCTTAAAGTATACCTTTGTGTCTTTGCGGCTAATTATCTTTAGATTTTTCTTTGCCACGAAGGCACTAAGACACAAAGTATTATAAATATCTTAAAGACTGTTTCTAATTTTAAGAGTACTAAAATACAGAATTAATGCGACAATATTTATGATTTTAAATTTATAATAAATTTTAAGCTTAACCGATAAATCTGTGCGTAATCGCGAACAAAAAATTTAGAACAACAAGACCGTTAATTGATGCATTGATTTTAAATAATTTCTTTAGATTTTCTTCTAAATTCTTATTTTCGCCGCTATTTAAATTGTTTTCAATTTCATTCCTAACTTTTTTTGAAGTCGGTATTATAACCGCGAATATCATAATTAAAATTATTACTGTAATTATTTGTTTTGTAGCAAGCCAGTGGTTTGAAGTCATATCGAAAAATCCGTAGCCCGGATTCATACTTACTAGTACAATCCCGGATACTAAAATCCCAATTGCGCCTATCATACCTAATAAATTACCGAATTGCAGGTAAAGTGAAATCATTTGAATACCCGAATTATTTTTTAATTCTGTTTTCACTTTATTTTTTAATACGGAATCGGTTACTAAATTAATAAGCCAGATTCCCGCGAAAATTATATGTAAAGTCATTAATGTTGGATAGAATGACATATTTACTCCATTTATTATTTTATTAGTTTGTTTAACAAAAGTTGATTAGAAAGAGTTCTAAAATAAGAATAAATCTACTTTAATAATTCGGAAAAGTAAGATTCAAGGTCGGAAAGATCGTCTTCGTCCAAACTGAATGCAACGGAATCAGCAAAGTTATTTAATACTACAACCGCATTAATGCTTGTGTCTTTCTTTTCAAGATCCGCGATTCTGCGGGCAATATTCTGATTCATTTTTAAAATATCGTCATAAAGTATTTTTAATTCTTTCATTTCCCAGTCGGGCCAATCGCCCTTTCTATGTTTTAAATATTGAGCGAAAAGATACATTGAAAAAACCCTGAACTCTGTTTCATCAATCGAAGCAAAAGGGAGATGAAATTTTACCATTGGTCTAAGTTTGGTAGTAATAGGGCATCCGCTTGTGGGCATAATAATTCCAATTACCCCGCTAACACCCGATTGAACGGAAGTTCTTTTAAAGTAATTCCTATTGTTTGTTTCAACTGTTATATCCGCCACAGAATAAGAAGGCATGTCGGAGAAGAAATCAATTATTTCTTTAAGGTTGATCGCGACAGGGCAGTATTTATTTTCTATTTGATTTAATGGACAGTGAGGGCAGGCAAAGTTGCTAAGATTTGTCCATTCAGGGTATTCAGCTTCTTTTTTATGAATAAGCTGCAGATTTGCCGGATCGACAAAAACTTCAAACGTTTTACTGATGTTATTATCAAAAGTAAACGTATATGAATAACGCAGATAATTATTTTTTTCGTCTTGAATAGACATGATGTCTAAAATACTAAATTTATATTAATATAAAACGAAATTAAGTATAATTAAACTGTTATTTCTGAAATTCTTTTTGCTGTTTCGTCAAATTCATTAATAAATTTTTTGAATAGATCAGGCACCGATAGTATCTCGTTTATAAGTCCAATTCCCTGACCGGCTTCCAGCATTCCATCTTTTTCTTCACCTTCAAAGATCCCCAGTCTTTCGCGTTTCTGTCCCAATAGTGATTTCAGCTTGTCAACATCCGCGCCTGAAGATTCCGCATCACTTACATTTTTACTAAATTCGTTTTTAATCAAGCGAGCCATACCTATTTTTTTAAGAATAAGCGTAGTGTCATTTTCTTTGGCTTCGCATAACCGTATTTTATAATTATCATGCGCTGATGATTCAATTGTCGCGGCGAATCTTGAACCAATCTGCACGCCTTCGGCGCCCAGCGACAATGCAGCGTAAATACCTCTTCCGTCTGCAATGCCCCCGGCGGCAATAACAGGAATTCTTAATGAGTCGGCCAATCTTGGTATTAAACAAAAAGTTGTAATTTCATCCGCTCCGTTATGACCACCAGCTTCAACACCTTCTCCTACAACCGCATCGCAACCAACTTCTTCTGCTTTTAATCCGTGCTTTACTGATGGCACTACATGAATAACTTTAACATTGTTCTCTTTTAAAATTTTAATAAACTTTCCCGGGTGCCCAGCCGATGAAAAAACAATTTTTACATTTTCATTAACAGCGGTTTTAATTAAATCTTCCGCATCTCCGCGCAGCAATGGAATATTTACACCGAAAGGTTTATCCGTTGCGGCCTTGCATTTTTGAATATGTTCTTTTAACAGCTCCGGTTTCATTGAGCCCGCGCCAATTATACCGAGTCCGCCGCAGTTTGAAACTGCAGAGGCAAGTCTCCAGCCCGAAACCCAAACCATTCCCGCCTGCACAATCGGAAACTCGATTCCTAAAAGATTTGTTACTCTATTTGATATTTTCATGATCTTAATTTTTTATTTTAAATCTAATCAAATAGTATTCTTCTAACAACTTTATTTGATAATACTTGGACTATTGATTAAATTAAACATTTAATTTTATCAAGCTACAGGAATAAATGAGAGCAATAATACCAGTCGCAGGTTTAGGCACCAGATTAAAACCGCATACATATTCGGTACCGAAAGTATTGTTGAATGTCGGCGGCAAACCGATTCTTGGAAATATTATTGAAAAGTTGTTAAGTGAAAATATTAATAACGCCACATTCGTTGTAGGGCATCTCGGCGATAAAATTAAAGAATATGTACATACAACGTATCCTCAGCTAAAAGCCGAATATGTTGAACAAAAAGAAATGCTTGGGCTCGGGCATGCTATTCTAACTGCAGTGCCGACATTTGATGATGATGAAATATTTATAATTCTCGGCGACACAATTTTTGATGTTGACTTAAGCAAGGTATTCAAATTAAAACAAACTGCGCTTGGGGTTAAAGAAGTTGAAGATCCGCGCAGATTTGGGGTTGCGGTACTTGACGGTGATAAAATTTCAAAGCTTGTTGAAAAACCTCAGACGCTGATATCAAAACTTGCCTTGGTTGGACTTTATTACATTTCAAACTCAAAACTGCTTGTTGAATGCCTAAATGAAATTGTTGAAAAAAATATTACAACAAAAGGTGAATATCAGCTTACCGATGCTCTGCAGCTTATGATTGAAAAAGGCGAGTTAATAAAAACTTTTCCCGTTGAAGGATGGTATGATTGCGGTAAACCTGAAACCGTTCTTTCAACAAATCAATTCTTATTAACAAAGAACGGATCGAATAGAAAAATAGAAAACGTAGTAATTAATGATCCGGTTTATATATCCGAAAAAGCGAAAATAAAAAATTCCGTTATTGGTCCTTTCACTACTATTGCCGATAATTGTGAAGTGACTGACTGCATAATAAAAAATTCGATAATAAATTCCGGCGCGGTGGTTCAGAAAAGTATATTGGAAGATTCCATAATAGGAAGTGATGCGCTGATAAAAGGTACATTTAAAAAGTTAAACGCGGGTGATTCATCCGAAATTGAATTTCACTAAAAAAAAGAGGAACTAAATAATGTCATACTTGTTCACTTCAGAATCTGTATCTGAAGGTCACCCGGATAAAGTATCCGATGCGATTTCCGACGGTGTCTTGGATGCAATATTTAAAGAAGATCCAAAAGCAAGAGTAGCATGCGAAACATTTGTTACAACCGGTCTTGTTCTTGTCGGAGGAGAAATTACAACATCAGCTTATGTTGATATACAGGAAGTGGTTAGAAAAACAGTTAAAGATATTGGATATACTGAAGCAGAATATAAATTTGATTCCGAATCATGCTCTGTTTTAAATGCTATACATTCTCAATCGCCCGATATTGCAATGGGTGTTGATAAAGGCGGCGCGGGAGATCAGGGAATTATGTTCGGATACGCATGTGATCAAACTCCTGAATTAATGCCCATGCCTATTATGTATGCTCATAAACTCGTAAAAAAATTGGCCGATATAAGGAAGAAACAACCGAAATTAATGCCGTATCTTAGACCTGATTCCAAATCTCAAGTTACTATTGAATACGATGATAATCACAAACCGTTAAGAGTTGACGCGGTTGTAATTTCTACCCAGCATGACGCTAATGTTAAACAAAGTAAAATTAAAGCCGATGTAATAAAATATGTTATAAATAAAATAATACCCGCAAAATATTTGGATAAAAAAACAAAATATTATGTTAATCCTACCGGACGTTTTGAAATTGGCGGGCCTCACGGCGACAGCGGTTTAACAGGCAGAAAAATTATTGTTGATACATACGGCGGATGGGCGCCTCACGGCGGCGGAGCTTTTTCAGGAAAAGATCCGTCCAAAGTTGATAGAAGCGCAACCTATGCAGCGCGTCATATCGCTAAAAACGTTGTAGCCGCTAAATTAGCAAAAGAATGTTTAGTGCAATTAGCTTATGCTATTGGCGTTGCCGAACCCGTTTCAATTTATGTGGATACAAAGGGAACAGGTGTAATTCCCGATAAAGATATTTCGGCAATGATCTCAAAAGAAGTTGACCTTACGCCCAAAGGAATTATAACAAGACTAAATTTAAGAAGACCAATTTACCAGAAGACCGCGGCTTACGGTCACTTTGGAAGAAATGAAAAAGAATTTACCTGGGAAGCATTGGACCTTGTACCAAAGTTTAAGAAATATTTAATAAAAAAATAGAACAATAGGAGAATCAAAGTAAAATGGATTATAAAAAAGGGAAGTATAAAGTAAAGAATATTAAGCTTGCTGACGAAGGAAGAAAAAAAATAGAATGGGCTGAATCACGTATGCCTGTTATGATGGCGCTTAGAGCAAAATATTCAAAAACAAAACCGTTAAAAGGATATAGAATTGCAGGCTGTTTGCACGTAACAAAAGAAACCGCCGTATTATGCGAAACACTAGTAGCTGCAGGCGCGAAAGTAAGCTGGAGCGGATGCAATCCTCTTTCAACTCAAGATGATGTTGCTGCTGCATTAGCGAAAAACGGTTTGGAAATATATGCATGGCACGGTCAGGATGTAAAGGATTTCTATTGGTCAATTGATAGAACTTTGGATATGAAACCGAATTTAACTCTTGACGACGGGGCAGACCTAATTTTTACTGTGCACAAAAAATATCCAAAGCTTGCTAAAGAAATTATCGGCGGAACTGAGGAAACAACTACCGGCGTTCACCGTTTAAGAGCAATGGCTGCCGACGGAAAATTATTATATCCCGTTATTGCTGTGAACGACGCTGAAACAAAATGGGATTTTGATAACGTATACGGTACAGGCCAATCTTCAATTGACGGTATATTAAGAGCTACTTCCGTATTGTTAGCGGGTAAAAACTTTGTTGTTGCCGGTTACGGCCATTGCGGAAAAGGCTGCGCGATGAGAGCCGCGGGTTTAGGTGCAAATGTTATCGTTACAGAAGTAAAAGCTACGGCTGCTTTAAAAGCTACGCTGGAAGGCCATACTGTTATGACAATGGATGAAGCGGCAAAGATTGGTGATATATTTATTACCGCAACCGGAGTAAAAGATATTATTACTAAAAAACATTTTGAAAAAATGAGAGAAGGCGCGATTGTCTGCAACACAGGTCATTACGATTGCGAAATTAATTTAAATGATCTTGAAAAAATTAAAAAAGCAAAAAGAACAGTAAGACCTAATAACGAGGAATACACATTAAAGAACGGCAAAAAAATATATGTACTTGCTCAAGGCAGATTAGTAAATTTAGCCGCTGCAGAAGGTCATCCGTCGGAAGTAATGGATATGTCTTTCGCTAATCAATTTATGTCTCAACTAAGATTAGCCGGTTATGATAAACAAGGTATTTTGTTGGAACCCGAAGTAATAGATATTCCTGTAACTCAGGATCAGGAAATTGCCGGTATTAAATTAAAAACTATGGGTTATAAAATTGATAAACTTAGTAAAGAACAGGAAGTTTATATGACTGATTATAGTTCCGGAACATAATTGGGCGATAAAAAAAGTATTACAAAAAAGCCTCTTTTAAAGAGGCTTTTTTATTAATATTATTAAATTTATGAAGTAATATATTCAATTAAAAATCCTCTCGTATATGCATTTTCTATAATAAAATTCTTCTAGTTTGTCTATTAAAAAACATAAGTGGTCTTATACGACTTTAAACTTTATTATGTTTTTTGGCGAGCTTTCTTTAACAATTGAAAAATAAATTCCAATCGTAATTTGGAAAATTGATGTTATGGTTAAGTATTTATAATAGTCATTAAAAGTGAAAAAGTAATTAAACATTTTAAATAAATTCATCAATTCGTAAAACAATAATAATACATAGAAAACATTAATCCCTTTTTCGTAAATACTATTTCTTGTAAATAAAATGAATATTTTGTAAACAATATAAATATGAAGAACAACTATTTGCATATAAAATAAGTTTTTGTTCCCTATAAGAATTGTTATAAAAACTAATGAAATAAAGGAGGTAATTACAGACCATTTATATTTCAATAATGTATTTTTATTTTGAACAGTTAGTGCTAATGATAAACTAGCTAACCAGGGCAATAGCGGAGCTATATTGATTTTAAATAATAACCAAAACATAATTCCAATAGGATCAAAGAATGCAAGTACAAGAAATAGATAAAATAAATTCTCCTTGTATTGACGGAATACAGGGAAAGCCCAGACAATTGGACTTAGAAATACTAAAAAATGGACATCAGGATAAATGGCTTAACCCTCAACTTTTGGATTAATTATAAGATATCAATTATTTAAAATCAATTCTAAAGTCTTAGGTTTAAATCTGTTTGTCGTTAAATACTATTAATTAGAAATTAATTACAATGTTGTTCTGAAACTCACAAGGTTTTGAATCTAAAAAAGTTTTTAGGCGAGCTTTCTTTAACAATTGAAAAATATATTCCAATTGTAATCTGGAAAATTGATGTAATAGTTGAGTATTTGAAAAAATTATTAAAAGCGAAAAAATAATTAAAAACTTTAAATAAATTCATCAATTCGTAAAACAATAATAATATATAAAAAACATTAATCCCTTTTTCGTATATACTATTTTTTGTAAATAAAATGAATATTTTATAAACAATATAAATATGAAGACCAACTATTTGCATGTAAAATAAACTTTTGTTCCCTATAAGAATAGTTATTAAAACTAATGAAATAAAGGAGGTAATTACGGCCCATTTATATTTCAATAAACTATTTTTATTTTGAAGAGTTAGTACTAATGATAAGCTAACTAACAAGGGCAATAAAGGAGCTGTATTGATGCTGAAGAATAACCAAAACATAACTCCAATAGGATCAAAGAATGCGAGTACAAGAAATAGATAAAATAAATTCTCCTTGTATTGACGAAACACAGGGAAAATCCATACAATCGGACTTAGATAAATTAAAAAATGGACACCGGGATAAATGGCTTAACCTCAACTTTTGAATTAATTATAAGATATCAATTATTTAAAATCAATTCTAAAGTCTTAGGTTTAAATCTGTTTGTCGATAAATACTATTAAATAGAAATTAATTACAATGTTGTTCTGAAACTCACAAGGTTTTGAATCTAAAAAAGTTTTTAGGAGAGCTTTCTTTAACTATTGAAAAATATAGTCCAAGAATAACTTGAAAAAATAGTGTCGTATTAAGAAAAAGAGAAACATTGGGAAATTGAAAAACTATATTAAGTACTTTAAATATATTAAGAAGTTCGTATAATATTATTAAAACATAAAAAATATTAATTACGTTCTCCTTTAAATAACTCTTAATAAATAATCCGAATATATTATAAATAACAAATATATGAAGTAATGAAAAAAGCAGATAATAAAAACTCCTGCTTCCTATAATTATTGGAATAAGAATGAGAATAAAATAAGTAACTACTATATGAAATGAATAAGTTTTTAATTTTTCCTTTCCAATAACAGTTAATACAAGGATTAAACTTGATACTAATGGGAAAAACGGAGCGGGATGAATTTTTGTAATAAACAAAAACAATAAACTTATAGGGTCTGCTAATGCAAGTACTAAAAAGAAATAAAATAACTTTTCATTATATTGGCGTAATGCCGGGAAAAACCATATAATTTGACTAATAATTTGGATGATATGAATGTTTGACAAAATGATCCAATCCTTTTAAAGAATAATATCCAAAACAACTCAAATGTTTAAAATAGATTTATGAACATAACTTTATTTGTGCATCGGGAAAATAAATTAGTCAAATATAGAAACAAGAAAAATCATGATAATTATAATGTATTAATTCTAATTAAGTTTTTGGGAGAACTTTCCTTAATTAATGAAAAATATATACCTATTGCGGTTTGGAAAACTGTGGTCACAAAATGATATAACTTAGCATTTTCAAACTGAAAAACTAGGCCATTCACTTTGAAAATATTGAGTAAAATATAAAGCATAATTAAAACATAAAACAAATCAATATTCCTTGTTTCTAAATATTTTTTAATAAATAATATCAGAATTTTATAAAATATCATTAAATGAAATAGAATAATAACTATATAATATGCATTGCTATGTCCGTAAATTATAGGAATCATAAAAATTGTGCTTAGAACTATAATAATAACAAACCAATTATTTTTTAATTTTTCTGTATTTATTACACTAATCACTAATAAAAAACTTACTATTAGCGGTTGAATTGGACCGATATTATTTTTTAGAATATATATAATAGTTAGTCCAATTGGGTCACCCACGGCAATAATTAAAAAAAATAAAAAGAATTTTTCTCTGTATTGTTTAAATGCAGGAAACACCCAGATTATTGGACTAATATATACGATCCATGGGATATTAGGATACAAGATTAGTTCCTCTCACAACAAGCAATATTCATTTAAAAGTTTTATTAATATTAATTATTATCTATTACGTCTTGCATAATTAGTAATAAATAAAAAGAATTGAGCGATTAAAAAGAATAGGATGTAATTAATATAATTTAATTGAATTATATTATTTCCAATTAATCGGATTTTGACAATTCATCAAAAGTAACGGTAAATTTACTTCCGCTGTTAATTTCACTTTTAACTTCTATTTTTGCTTCGTTCAAATCTACAAAACTTTTAACCAAAGCTAAGCCCAAGCCTGTACCGTCGTAAGGTCTTGTGTATCCCGAATACTCTTGTGAAAACGGCTGGAAGAGATTATCCAAATATTTTTCGGAAATTCCCACGCCCGTATCCTCAATTGTAATTTTAATAAAGTTCATTTCTTTATATAATAAAAGAGAAATTTTCCCTTCTCTAGTATATTTGAACGAATTATCAATAAGATTAACAACAATTTGACTGACCGAATATTCATCGGCAAAAATATTAGTATTTGGGTCAATCTTTGATTCAAAAGTGAAAGACAGTTTGTTCTCTTCTGCCAGTGATTTAAATTCTCTGTAAGTTCTATCTACAACGTTAAAAATATTTACTTCTTTATAGGAATTTTCATAACTGCCAGTCTGTATTTGCGACATATTTAAAATCAGTTCTACAGTTCTATATAATCTTTTACTGTTGTTTTCAATTGATTGAAAAATACCCTGGAATTCGGGACTGAAATCATTCGACTGAGATTTTAACAATTCGCTGTAGCCTTGAATAGAAACAAGAGGTGATCTTATTTCATGCGAAATCCGGGAAAGAAATTCCTCTTTTAATTTAGTAGCCGCTTTAGCTTTTGACAATGCAGTCTTTAAATCCTGCTGGGTGGTTTTAAGCGCGGAAATATCGCGTCCGTAAATCTGAATAGCGCTGTACTTCGGCACTCCGGCGACAACAAACTGAAAATGCTTACCATCAACGCTATGTTCAAAATTTTTAATTAAGCCGTAATCAATTACTTTTTCTATATCAAAATTTTTAATTATGGGGAAAACATTTTCGATATATTCGCCGATTAATACTTTTTTTCTAAAAATATCATTCGCGGTTTCATTAGATAAAAGAATTTTCCCTGAAATATCGCATCTAATAACAGGGTCGGGGGATAATTCTGTAAAAAGAGCCATCATTTCAGAATGCTGCATCTGAAGCGCCTGCTTCTCTTCAACAAATTTTATTTTTAGAGGAATTATAACAAATTTATAATAAATTATTATTATTGATAAAATAACAACAATTAGTATAAGTGAGAGAAATATAGGATTTTCAAAGCTTAATAAAGTTTCTGGGGCTGTTTTCTCTAAAGATTGAAAAGTAGAGTCCAAGCGCGACTTGAAAGATTGAAGTAAGAGCATGATATTCATAAGCATTTGTAACCCCAATAACAAGGTTGCTCACCTTAAATATATTTAACAGTTCATAAAGCAAAAATATAATGTAAAAAATATTTATTGATTTTTCACTTATATTATTCTTAATAAAAAATATCAAAATTTGATAAAATATAAAAACATGTAATACAATCATTGAAAAATAATAATATTTATAATTAACACTTAACAAAGGCAAAAAAAGACAAACACAATAAAATATTATATAAAATATAATATTATTTGGCTCCTTAATACTAAATAAAACAACTAAAGCTAAAACAAAACTAGTAAATAAAGGAGAAAAGGGGCCTAAATTGATATTAAAAAGAATAGAAAGTAAGATCGTAATTGGGTCACCTAAGGCGATAACAAGAAATATGAAAAAGGTTCTTCCCCGATATTGTCTTATTACGGGGAAGATCCAAACTATTAGGCTCGAATAAAGCAGAATTTCTAATATTGACAAATTATACATTTAATATTATTTAAGTATTACAAAAGAATTCAAAATGAATTATAACTTGTATACGGGTTTTTATTATCTAGACTGAAGTATAAAATCTAAAACCATCAATGTAGAACTAATAGTTTGTATAGTTTCCCTGATTTCAAATTTTACTCTGTCCGAATTTTCACTATTAATAATGTCCATTACTTTATTTTTACTAACAAGATTCAATTTCTCATTTTCACTTATAGCATCATTTCTTGAAACTACGGTAAGGATGCTGCTTGTTAAATATATTTTGTTGCTTGTAAGTACGTTTCTATTGTCGTCGGCAATTACAACTTCATTGTTTTTAATTTTGAACATCATATAATTTTCGCATTGATCAAGCATTGCTATTAAATCACTTTTATCCATTTCTATAGATTTTTGTACCGGACCGTATAACTCCAATGCTCTTTCGGCAGTATAGACTTTTCCGATAACTCCGTATTTACCTTTTGCGCCGACAAAACTTGCTGAGACTAACAAAAAAAGAACGAATAATTTGAATAGGTTATTCATAGGACACCCCTTTATTATTGGTTAATATAAATTAAGAAAAGACCCTCGATAAGGTTTTGCTAAAATTACTATAATCGGGTATAATCATCAAGTTATATTAAAGGATATCCTAACTAAATATTATTAACAAATTTTATATAAATACGCCTGAAATATGCTGATTACAGGCGGGACATGCATTTCCGGTAAGGTTGTTTGCTAAAACCGAATGCCAGTCGCGTACTATTAATTCTTTATTGCATTGGGGACAATAAGTTGTCTGTCCTTTTTTATTCCTTACATTGCCTACATAACAAAATTTTATTCCGGCATTTACCGCAATATTTCTAGCCTCGGCCAATTTTGACGGCGGAGTTGCTGTTTTGTTTCTCATCTTAAAATCAGGATGAAAAGCAGTAAAGTGCAAAGGAATTTCATCTCCTAAATTAGCTGTTATCCAATCGCACATTTTTTTAATTTCTTCTGCCGAATCATTTTCATCAGGAATTAATAAGGTTGTAATTTCAAACCATACTTCAGTATCGTTCTTCAGCCATACTAAAGTATCAAGCACATCATTTAAATGTGAAAAAGTAATTTTATGATAAAAGTTTTCACTGAATGCTTTTAAATCAACATTTGCGGCGTCAATATATTTGTAAACATCTTTTCGCGCTTTCTTATCAATATATCCGGCCGTAACCATCACCGATTTTATTCCTTCTTCTTTCGCTATTCTTGAAATATCAATAACGTATTCTCCGAATATTGTCGGATCGTTATAAGTAAAAGCGATTGAAGGAGTATTATATTTTTTCGCCAATTCAATTACATTATCGGGAGAAGCTTCTAAAGAGTTTAACTCATCAAGTTTGGCCTTGCTTATTGACCAGTTCTGACAGAATTTGCATCCAAGGTTGCATCCGGCCGTTCCAAAACTTAATACCTTTGTTCCCGGCAAAAAATGATTTAAAGGTTTTTTTTCAATTGGATCAACCGCGAATCCGGTTGGTCTGCCGTATCCTGTTGAATATAGTTTGCCATTAATATTCTGTCTTATAAAACAGAATCCTGCCTGACCTTCTCCGATTGTACAATAACGCGGACAAAGTGTACAAAGTATTTTGCCGTTGTCTAATGTTTCCCACCATTCGGCAAGTTTATATTTTTCTTCGGATAAATATTCCATTTTAAATCTCAGCGAATCTCATCCAATTGCTTCTGCTGGTTTCAGCGTGAGGCGCGCCTGCGGTATAAATTACAATATCGCCTTTTTTAATTAAATTATTTTTTACTAATACCGAATTCACGTCTTCAATGGCCGAATCTTCGGTTTCAAATTTTTCAAGAAAATAAGGAATAATTCCGTGATATATGTTCAATCTATTTAATGTATCAAAATTATCGGAGATTGCAATTATTCTTGCTTTAGGTCTGTATTTGGAGATGACTTTCGCTTTTCTTCCGTAATGTGTAAATACAACAATTAATGACGCATTAATTTGTTCGGCGATATTAGCAATTGCATGTCCCGATGAGTCAAAAAGATTATCGCTAAGAAGTTTCGGAATCTCATGTTTTATATTCACATTAAATTCAGAATAAGATTCCGTTTTTAATAGAATATTATTCATTGTCCTAACTGTTTCAACTGGGTATTTCCCAATGGAGGTTTCACCGCTCAGCATTACAACATCTGTCCCGTCCCATACAGCATTGGCAACGTCGGATGCTTCAGCCCTTGTCGGGACAGGGTTATGAATCATCGACTCCAGCATTTGCGTGGCCGTAATTACCAATTTACCGACAGATTTGCATTTACTTATTATTTGTTTTTGTATAATCGGTACGTCTTCGGTATCAAGTTCAACGCCGAGATCGCCGCGGGCAACCATAATTCCGTCTGCTTCATTTAATATTTCTTCAAAATTTTTAACCGCTTCCGGCTTTTCAATTTTAGCTATAATCGGAATAAATTTATTTTTCCCCAAAATAATTTTTCTGAGACTTTTTATATCTTCGGCTTTTCTAACAAAGGATAATGCGACAAAATCCACACGATGGTTTAAGGCAAACTCAAGATTCTGCAAATCTTTTTCTGAAAAAGAAGGGGTACTTAACTGCATATCGGGAAGGTTCATCCCTTTTTTGGGTTTTAATATCCCTCCCTCGATAATTGAGCAGATTACTGACCTTTCTTTTTTTTCAACTACTTTTAAATGAATTAAACCGTCGTCTATTAAAATATCATTATTAATCTCAGCGTCATTTGGCAAAAGCTTATATGAAGTAGAAATTAAGTCCTTTGTGCCGATAACATCATCAATAGTAATTTCAATTTTATCTCCCGAAAAAATTTCTATTTCATCTTTTTCAAGATTCCCTAAACGTATCTTTGGGCCTTGAAGATCAATAAGAATTGCAATAGGCATTGATTTTTTTTTACACACGGCATCAATGTTTTTAAATAATGTCTCAAAGGAATCGTAATTTCCGTGAGAAAAATTCAAGCGGAACGCATCTGTGCCTGCATCAATTAATTCTTCAAGTTTTTCAATTGAAGATGTAGCAGGTCCTAGCGTAGCAAGTATTTTTGTCTTCGCTGAATCAAAAAAATATTTGTTCCTCATTTCTTATGTTTTCTCTCTGTTGTTTTCTTACGGACATTATTATTCTGTGAAGGTCTTGCCAACTTTCTCATATGAATTAATTTTTTTTCAACCAGACCGTAAATCGTATTTGCTTCATACTTCCCGTTTTTTAAAAGTTTCCCGGCTTTAACTCCGGTAAGCAATTCAATTGCATCATCAACTTTTTCAACCGGATAAACATGAAATTTTTTATTGTTCACTGCGTCCATTATTTCTTCTTTAAGCATTAAGTCTTTCTTATTCTGAAATGGAATTATTACGCCCTCTTTTCCTGTTAAACCGCGGATCTTGCAAACATCAAAAAATCCTTCAATTTTTTCGTTGACTCCTCCAATTGGCTGAATATCTCCCTTTTGATTTACAGAGCCGGTAATTGCTATATATTGTTTAAGAGGAATATCGGATAGACAGGAAAGCAAGGCGCAAATCTCGGTAACAGAAGCGCTGTCTCCGTCAATCATTCCATAGCCCTGTTCGAATACAAGACTTGCGGTAAACGACAGCGGAATTTTATTGCCGAAATTTTCCCTGAAATAACCTGCGATAATTAATACTCCTTTATTATGCGAGCTTCCGCTAAGTCCGGCTTCTCTTTCAACATTAATTATATTTCCATTGCCAAGCGCAACGGATGCCGTTATTCGGGTTGGTTTTCCGAATGAATGATTATTTGTTCCGTAAACCGCGAGTCCGTTTATTTGTCCGATTCGTGTTCCCGCAGTATCAATCAGAATTGTACCTTCCTTTATCATTTCTGAAAGTTTCGATTCGTATAAACCTTGTCTTTCGCGCATCGCTTCATAAGCCTGAATTACATGGTATGATTTTACCATTTTTTCATTTACGTCGCGCGCCCAAAAACTTGATTCTCTCGCTAAATCGGCAATGTATGCAAACCTTGTTGTTAATTTGTTTTGTTCGCCCGCGTAACGCGCTCCGTATTCCGCAATTTTCGCGAGAGCTGTTTTATCAAATTCCAAAAGGTTTTCGTTTTCTACTAATTTTTTAACAACTCTTGCGTATTCGATAATTGCCGAATTCGACTTTTTCATTTCATAATCAAAGTCGGCTTTAATTTTAAAAATCTTATTAAAGTCCGGCTCCCCTTGTGAAAGTATTGAATATATTTCGGCGTTTCCGATTAAAATTATTTTAGTGTCAATAATAATTGGTTCCGGTTTTAAAATGCTTGTTGTAAATTGAAATTGATTTCCCAATTCCTGAATCTCAAGCTTACCGTGAAGTACAACTCTTTTTAATGTTTTCCAGACGCCGGGCTCGGTAAATATATCCAATGCGTTTAATACAATATAACCGCCGTTAGCTCTAAGAATAGAGCCTGCTTTTATACTTGTAAAATCACTGTACCATCCTCCTGAGCCGTCGTTAAATTTTTCAATGGTGCCGAATATATTTGTAAAAGAAGGTGTTGATTCAATTATAACCGGGCACTGCTTTAGTTCGGAATTGTCAAGAATTACATTTACTTCGTATTCACGCAGGTAGTCGACAATTATACCTTCCGCGGTTTCTTCGCGGCTCGGCTGCTGACCTTTAAACACATCAAGATTTTCCAAGATATTCAATTCAACTTGTTCGAGGAATATTTTCACCTTTTCATTTTTATATTTTTCAAGCAGTTCATTTAGGGCTACCTTAATTACGTCTTCAACAGTTTCCCTTTCTATTTTTGTGGCGCGCTGTTTATACTCGTGTCCAAGCTTCATAGCTTTTTTAAAAACAGACTGAAGTTCGGTTTGATACTTTGTATACTTCTTTATTAATGTGCCGGCTTTCTGTTTGGAAATTTTCTTTTCTCGTACAAGTTCTTCTAGCTGAATTATCTGAACAGGTTTTTCGTCTATAACTATCATAATCTCGGGTTTAGGCAGTTCGCCTACTTTTACCTGACCGAGAGCAAAGCCGTCTTTAGATAATTTATCTTCAAACCCGAGAATTAATTCCTGCTGTTTTTTCCCGAACTCAGTATTAAGTTTTTCTTTTTTTTGTCTGAAAGGATTAGTCTCAAGAACATGAGGAATATTTTCCTGAAGAAAATTTATTGTTGCCGCCATTTCATTTTTAAATTCTTTTCCTTTACCTGCATGAAAGGTTAAAAGCATTGGCCTGTCGGGATCTTTAAAATTATTTACATAACAATAATCTTCAATTGTTTTGCATTCAGGATCAATAGTCTCTAGCATTTTACTTATTGTAGTAAATTTACCGGTTCCAGATAGACCTGTAATAAAAATATTATATCCCGGACTTCTTAAATCAACGCCGAGCCTTAATGCCTTTAACGCTCGTTCCTGTCCAACAATTCCCTCAATCGGTTTTAAATTTGTTGTAGATTCCGTTTCAAAAACTTCAGGATCACAAATCCATCTAAGTTCTTCGGCTTTAAGTTCTTTAGGTTTGGGAGCTTTTAAGTGCGGCATAAAATGTTGCCTCAAAATGTGAGCGGAAATAATTACTGCAAAATAATATAAAATTGGAGTTATTGAAAGATTACTTATTATTTTAACCAAATAATTATTCTATTTATTGAAAGAATATGTAAATTTACCGTTGCTTTATTAAAGATTTAAGCCCGCGTCTTTTATATGACGAAGGGCATTTTATGTTTATTTTAAATGATTAACCATCAAGGTCGCCTACTGATATTGATGGTTTTCATAATTTAAATTATCGGGAAATATGAAAAATTTAGTCCTCGACCACTTTAAAGAATTTGAATCTATTAAAGAAATAATTTCGGTTGTAAAAAATAATAATCAGAAAATTATCCCCGTATCTGTATTCCCGGGATCATCTAATTCATTAACAGTAAAATTTTTATTTGAAAACGAGAATCAGATTCTCATTCTTCTCCCGACAGTTCAGCAGGTTAATGAAACAAATGTTGAAATGAATATTCTTGGTCTCGGAGAGTTAACGGTTATAATAGATAAATTTAATTCGGAAGATATTCAAGAAAAAATAACGGACTTAAACAAACGCGAAAAATTTATACTGATTACTACTTATCAGATATTTAAAAAGAAACTTCCCGCAAAGGATGAATTAAATAAAAACACAACAACAATAACCACCGGCGGAGAATTAACCTACGATGAATTGGTCGAGTATCTGAATCTGTTAAATTATCAGCAGGATAAATTTACCGAAAATCCCGGCGACTTTGCGATACGAGGATCAATAATTGATTTCTGGTCGTACAGCGAGAAACGTCCGTGCAGACTGGAGTTCGACGGCGACTTTCTCGAATCGATTAGATATTTTGATCCGGAAAGCCAGCGTTCTTCAAATAGAATAGAAACCGTAACCCTCGCTTCGGCAATTGATACATTGGAAAAAGAGCATTCGGCAACAATTTTTGATTACTTAAACAAATCCATAATATTAGCCGCTCAATATGAACTTCATAATTTATTCAAAGAAAATAATAAACAGAAAATTGAAGAAACGATAATACCGGAAATTACGGCCGAGGGGGAAGAACTTGATAAAGAATTAAAAGAAGAACTATTCGACAACATCGTAGAAGAAATCCGTGAAGATAATAATGAAAGCAATATTCTTTTTAATAGTTATGACGAACTAATTAACCAGAACGTTAGATGGATAATTGAAGACGAATTAGGAGAATATGAAAACAGGATTAAACTCGGACTAAATGAATGCCCCATTATAAATTCCAACTTTGAACTGCTTTTTAATTTGCTTAATGAATTCGCTTCAAAAAGTAATACTATAATTATAACGGCGGAGAACGAGCTGCAGGCAAAAAGACTTAATGATTTACTTTCTGATTTTAAAGATGAATTAAGAAATCTATTAGAAACCGGTAAGGTTAAAATTGAAGTTCTAGCTATCAAAAAAGGATTTATAGCAAAAAAAGAAAAATTAGTTTTATTAACAGACTACCAGATTTTCAACAAACCATACAGAACAATATTATCTACAAAAAAGAAATATAAAAAATCGCGTGTAAAAGATTTTGCCTCAATGAAAAGGGGCGATTATGTTGTGCATGAGACTTTCGGTATTGGACAATACGTTGGATTGGAAACTATTAAGATTGGACAAGTAGAACAGGAAAGCATAAAAATTTTGTATGCAGAAGGCGGTGTTGTATATGTTAATTTAAATTATCTCGGACTTGTAAAAAAATTCTCCTCTCAAGATAAAGCGGCGCCCAAACTATCGCTTCTGGGCAGTAACGAATGGAAATCAACCAAGAAAAAAGTAAAAGCAAAAATTAAAGAAGCGGCGCATGAATTAATAAAATTGTACGCAATGAGAAAAGCTTCACAAGGATATAATTTCAGTCCCGATACAATATGGCAGAAAGAATTAGAAGCTTCGTTTTTTTATGAAGATACGCCCGATCAGGCAAAAGTTACTGAAGATGTGAAAACCGATATGGAATCCGAAAACCCGATGGACAGACTAGTCTGCGGCGACGTCGGTTTCGGAAAAACGGAAATTGCCGTGCGCGCCGCGTTTAAAGCCGTTAACGACGGCAAGCAGGTTGGACTTCTTGTCCCTACAACAATTCTTGCAGAACAACATTATAATACTTTTAAGGACAGACTTTCTCAATTTCCAGTAAAAGTCGGAGTGCTTTCACGATTTTCAACAAAAAAAGTTCAAAATGAAACCATAGATAAACTTGAAGCAGGGCAGATTGATATTATAATCGGCACTCATAGACTTTTATCAAAAGACGTTAAATTTAAAGACCTAGGTTTATTAATTATAGATGAAGAACACCGCTTTGGAGTTATGGCAAAAGAGAAACTTCGCTCAATAAAGGCTAATGTTGATACTCTCACTTTAACGGCGACGCCGATTCCGCGAACATTAAATTTATCATTGCTTGGTGCGCGTGATTTATCTATAATCGCAACACCGCCGCCTAACCGACAGCCCATTTATACAAAGGTTGATAAGTTTGATATTGTAAATATGCGTAAATGGATATTGGAAGAATTAAAACGCGACGGTCAAATTTATTTTGTGCACGACCGTGTGCAGTCGATTGATAAAATTGCGGCGTATGTTTTAAAACATATTCCGGAATTAAAAATTGGGGTGGCTCACGGACAGATGCGTCCGGCCGAACTTGAAAAAGTTATTTATGAATTCTTGAATAAAAAATTCCACATGCTTATGGCTACAAAAATTATTGAATCCGGGTTGGATATTCCTAACGTGAATACAATAATTATAAACCGTGCTGATAGATTCGGACTTGCGGAACTACATCAGTTACGCGGACGTGTCGGCAGAAGCGACCGCCAGGCATACGCATATTTAATTGTGCCTTCTTTAAATACTATTTCTAAAAACGCTGTGCGCCGATTGCAGGCAATTGAAGAATACACAGACCTCGGCGGAGGATTTAATTTATCAATGCGCGATCTTGAAATACGAGGCGCGGGAAATCTCCTCGGCACAGAACAAAGCGGCGCAATTGACACAGTCGGTTTCGAAATGTATGTAAAACTTTTGGATGAAGCGGTTGAGGAATTAAAACAGCATGAATTTAAAGAAGTATTTAAAGATTTACCCAAACATATTGAGCGCAGCGATCCTACAATTGATACTTATTTTGAAATTGGAATCCCAAAATCTTTTATGCCGGATCAGGCTGACAGGCTTAGTTTTTACACAGCGTTGTTTTCAATGCTGAAAATAAGCGAACTTGATGAAATCCGGGAAGAAATGCAGGACCGCTTCGGAAAACTTCCTGTAATTATTGAAAGATTAATTTTAACAGCCGTTTTAAGATTTCACGCATCTTATGCCTTGTTCGAAAGAATCGTTGTTACCCGAGAAAAAATTTCGATAATTCTTCCCAAAGCCGAAAGAGAAGATTTTTATAAAAATAAATTCACAATTTTAATGAAGTTTATTGTTGAAAATTATTCAAAAGAAATACAGTTTAAACAAAACAGCGACTCAATGAAATTTGAAATGAAGAATAAATATAATTCGCCTGAACCGGTTCTTGAATATTTAATCGAATTTTGTAAAAAAACAATTAAATTATTGGATTAAACGCTAAAATAAAGGCTAAAAGGGAGAAAATGTCTTTTATGAATTTTTAATGAAATATTTGGATAAAAATAAGCTTTCTACCCATTAAATAATATTTCTAGTCAATTTTCAAACAAGTATTCCAGAAAATTGTTAAATTTATGTTCTTAAAATCTATAAAATTACCTTATGT
Organism: Bacteroidota bacterium; assembly: GCA_018829205.1. Lineage (GTDB taxonomy): Bacteria > Bacteroidota > Ignavibacteria > Ignavibacteriales > Melioribacteraceae > JAHJUE01. The sequence goes on along the minus strand of JAHJUE010000007.1, from coordinate 27,696 downwards.
CCAAATTTGAAGCGGAATTAAATAAATTTATAAATAAAGGAAATTGAAATGAGTGATAACAGAAATAATGGTCAAGCCGTTATTGACGAAATTGAATTGCGGGAATGGCTTGAGTCGCTTGAATATGTATTGCAGGAAGGCGGGCCCGAAAGAGTTAAAGCCTTGCTTCATGAACTTGATTCTTATGCCCACGAATCCGGGGTAGAACTCCCGTTTACGGCGAACACACCTTATATTAATACAATCCCGAAAGAAAAACAGCCTAGCTTCCCGGGCGGAAGAGAAATTGAAAGAAGAATTAAAAGTATTATCCGCTGGAACGCGATGGCGATGGTCGTACGTGCCAATAAAGAAGAAACCGGAATCGGCGGGCACATTTCTACATACGCTTCTGCTGCAACATTATATGAAATCGCGTTTAATCATTTCTTTCGTGGCAAAGATGAAAACTTCGGCGGCGATCAAATTTATTTTCAAGGTCACGCCGCGCCCGGTATTTACGCGCGCGCTTTTCTTGAAGGAAGAATATCAAAAGAAAAATTAGAAAATTTTAGAAGAGAATTAAAACCCGGCGGAGGTTTATCCTCTTATCCGCATCCATGGCTTATGCCGGAATTCTGGGAATTTCCAACAGTTTCTATGGGACTTGGACCTATAATGGCAATTTATCAGGCTAGGTTTAATAGATACTTGGAAGACAGAGGATTAAAGAAAGATACCGGCTCAAAAGTATGGGCATTTTTAGGAGACGGCGAAACTGATGAACCTGAAGCATTAGGTGCAATTTCTTTAGCTGTAAGAGAAAAATTAGATAATTTAGTTTTTGTAATTAATTGTAATCTGCAAAGATTGGATGGACCTGTTCGAGGCAACGGAAATGTTATTCAGGAACTTGAAGCAAGTTTCCGCGGCGCCGGATGGAATGTTATTAAAGTTATATGGGGAGGCGATTGGGATCCTCTTTTTGAACAGGATAAAAACGGTCTGCTTGTCCGCAGAATGAATGAAAATATTGACGGCGAATCGCAAAAATATATTGTTGAAGGGGGAGAATATATCCGCGATCATTTCTTCGGAAAATATCCCGAACTTCAGGATCTTGTAAAAACTTATTCCGATGAACAACTGGAAAAAATGAAACGGGGCGGTCACGATCCCGAAAAAGTTTATGCCGCTTATAAAGCTGCCGTTGAACATAAAGGAGCGCCGACAGTTATTCTCGCGAGAACCGTAAAAGGTTACGGACTTGGCGAAGCCGGCGAAGGAAAAAATATTACTCATCAGCAGAAAAAATTAAACGAAGAAGAATTAAAACATTTCAGAACACGTTTTGGTATTCCTATCAGCGATGATGAAGTTTCGCAGGCGCCTTTTTACAGGCCTGCCGAAGACAGTCAGGAAATCAGATATCTGAAACAAAAAAGAAAAGAACTAGGCGGATACGTTCCTAAAAGAGTCGTGAAAAATCAACCTATTCAAACTCCTTCCGAAGAATTATTTGAAGAGTTTTATAAAGGAACTGACGACCGTGAAGTATCAACAACAATGGTCTTCGTAAGAATTTTAACTAAATTGTTGAAAGATAAAGAAGTAGGCAAACTTGTAGTGCCGATTGTTCCCGACGAAGCGCGTACATTCGGAATGGAAGCCTTATTCAGACAGATAGGAATTTATGCCCATTCGGGACAGCTTTACGAACCTGTTGACCGTGATAGTCTTCTTTATTATAAAGAAGCGAAGAACGGACAAATACTTGAAGAAGGTATAACAGAAGCCGGATCAATGTCATCTTTTATCGCTGCAGGAACGGCTTACGCTACTCACGGAATAAATACTATTCCATTCTTTATTTATTATTCAATGTTCGGATTCCAAAGAATTGGAGATTTTGCGTGGGCGGCAGGCGATATGCGCTGCAAGGGATTTTTAGTTGGCGGAACTGCCGGAAGAACAACTCTTGCCGGTGAAGGACTTCAGCATCAGGACGGTCAAAGTCATCTGCTTTCATATCCAATTCCAAATCTTGTCGCTTATGATCCCGCGTTTGCATATGAACTCGCGGTAATTATACGAGATGGTATTTACAGAATGTATGAGAAACAGGAAGATGTTTTTTATTACATAACCGTAATGAATGAAAATTATATCCAGCCTGAAATGCCTAAAGGCAAAAATATAAAAGAAGGCATCCTTAAAGGAATGTATAAATTCAGCGAATCAAAGAAAAAATCAAACGCAAAAGCTCATCTGTTGGGAAGCGGTACTATTCTAAACGAATGTATTAAAGCGGCTGAAATTCTTGAAGATAAATATAAAGTATCTACCGATGTTTGGAGCGTTACAAGCTATAAACAGTTAAGACTAGATGCTATGGACGCAACACGGTATAATATTCTAAATCCCGGTAAAAAAGAAAAAACTCCGTATATTCAGGAAATCACAAAAGATGAAAAAGGTGTATTTGTAGCGGCTTCGGATTATGTGCAGATACTTGCCGATTCAATTTCAAAATTTTTGCCCGGACCTTTAACCACGCTTGGTACATATGGTTTTGGAAGAAGCGAAGGCAGAAAATCTTTAAGAGATTTCTTTGAAGTTGATGCAAAACATATTGTTTTCGCTACTTTATATGCACTAAGTAAGGACGGTAAAATTAAGTCCGATGTGTTGAAGAAAGCTCAGAAAGAATTAGGAATTAATCCGGACAAACTAAATCCGCTGAAAGCATAATTTGAAATAAAATTTTGGATGATATAAAAATGGAAAATGAATTTAAACTGCCTGAACTAGGTGAAAATATTACATCAGCCGATATAGTGAAAGTATTAGTCAAAGAAGGCGATACAGTTGAAATTGATCAGGTTGTTGTAGAAATAGAAACGGATAAAGCAACCGTGGAAGTTCCTTCTGAATTAAGTGGCATTGTAAAATCCGTTAATGTAAAAGAAGGTGATACCGCTAAAATTGGACAGGTGATTTTTACTGTTGAAAACGGCTCTTCATCCGCGGCGACTAATAAATTACCTGCCGCTGAAAAAGAAAGTAAACCTGCCGGGATTGAAGAGAAAAAGACTGAAGAAATTAAAAAAGAGGAAAAACCGGAAGAAAAAAAATCTAATCATGCTAAGGCGGGTAAGGTTGAATTTAAACTTCCCGAACTTGGCGAAAATATTTCTTCTGCCGATGTAACAAAAGTTTTGGTATCAGTTGGAGATATTGTAAATGCTGATGATGTGGTGATTGAAATTGAAACAGATAAAGCGACTGTTGAAGTGCCTATTGATATTTCCGGAAAAATTATTGAAGTAAGAGTTAAGGACGGAGAAAAAGCTAAAGTTGGTGAAACAATCTTAGTAGTTGAATCATCCGGTGCAGTAATCGAAAAAACAGATAACAGAAAATCCGAAATTAAAACACAAAATGAATCTATAAAAACAGAAACGCTAAAAACTGAACTTCCAAAAGAAGTTGAAAGAACAATGGCCTCGCCGCTTGCCGCACCTTCAACAAATATTCAGCGTAAAAGAGATATGCCCGAAAAAATTGCGCCTGCCGCTCCTTCTGTTAGAAAGTTTGCAAGAGAAATTGGTGTTGATATTCATCAAGTCGGCGGAAGCGGACCCGGCGGAAGAATAGCAATTGAGGACGTAAAAGCGTTCGCGAAAAATTTAAATGAAAAATTATCAAAGGGAGGCGCCGCGGCATTTGGTATTGCTTCTGAACCTTTACCCGATTTTTCAAAATGGGGCGAAGTTAATACCGAAGCAATGTCTAATGTAAGAAAGAAAACAGCTGAGCATCTATCCTACGCATGGGCTACAATTCCGCATGTAACGCAATTTGATAAAGCGGATATTACCGAATTGGAAAAACTAAGAAAACAATTCGCGAAACAAGTTGAGGAAGCAGGAGCAAAATTAACCGTAACTGCTATATTGCTTAAGGTTGTCGCTTCGGCATTAAAGAAATTCCCTCAGTTTAATTCCAGCATCGATATGGAAAAGAAACAGGTTATTTATAAAAAATTCTATAATGTAGGAATTGCTGTTGATACGGACAGAGGGTTGCTTGTTCCAGTAATTAGAGATGCGGATAAAAAGAATATCACACAGCTTTCGGTTGATTTAACAGAGATATCGGTTAAAGCGAGAAATAAAAAAATCGGGATAGAAGATATGCAGGGAGGTACATTTACAATTAGTAATCTGGGAGGTATCGGAGGTACATATTTTACCCCGATTGTAAATGCGCCTGAAGTTGCGATACTTGGTGTATCACGTTCAGCATGGGAACCTGTATATAAAGACGGAAACTTTGAACCAAGATTTTTAATGCCGCTGTCGTTATCATACGATCACAGAATAATTGACGGAGCGGATGCGATTAGATTTTTAAGGTATATTGTTGAAAGCTTGGAAAATCCTTTTTTGATGAGTCTTTAATGGACGTCATTCCCGTATGTTTTTTGCGGGAATCTAATAAATTTAAAACTCGCAAAGATTCCGGCAAAAAGACTGCCGGAATGACAACAGTAAATGGAGAAAATTTTTAATGAGTTCTAAAACTGATTTAGTTGTTATTGGCGCCGGTCCGGGCGGTTATGCTGCTGCGTTTTATGCAGCTGATCACGGAATTAATGTTACATTAATTGATAAAGAAACCAATCCGGGCGGTGTCTGTCTGTACAGAGGATGTATCCCTTCTAAAGCGTTACTGCATATCGCAAAATTAATTAATGAAGCTAACGAATCTGAACATTGGGGAGTTAGTTTCGGAAAACCTAAAATTAATCTTGATAAATTAAGAGATCATAAAAACGCGGTAGTCGGAAAATCCACCGGCGGTTTAGGTCAGCTTGTTAAAGCAAGAAAGATCAATTATATACAAGGCACAGCTTCATTTGTAAACTCCAACTCATTATCAATTTCAAAAGCAGACGGAACTACCGAGGAATTAATTTATGATAAAGCGATAATAGCTACAGGGTCGGTACCTGCCAAAGTTCCGGGTTTGTCAATTGATTCGCCGCATGTGTGGGATTCAACAGGCGCGTTAAATCTTGAAACAATTCCGAATAAATTATTGGTCATTGGCGGCGGTTATATAGGACTTGAACTCGGGTCCGTATATGCTTCGTTGGGAAGTAAGGTAACTGTTGTTGAAATGACTTCGGGATTATTGCCTGGTGCTGATAAAGATTTGGTAAATGTGCTACATAAAAGTATAGCTCCCAAATTTGAAGAGATTCTGCTCAACACTAAGGTTGTTGATTTGAAAGAGTCTAAAAAAGGAATTAAGGTAAAATTAGAAGGCGAAGGAATTGAAAACCCCGAAAGAGAATTTGATAAGGTATTAATTTCCGTAGGAAGAAAACCGGTTTCAACAGGATTCGGATTAGAAAATACAAAAGTAAAAGTTTCTCAAAGAGGTTTTGTAGAGGTTGATCTTCAGCAAAGAACATCGGATCCTTCAATATTTGCAATCGGAGACATTGCAGGAGATCCAATGCTTGCGCACAAAGCCTACGGTGAAGCTAAAGTTGCCGTTGATGCGTACATGGGTAAAAAGACAGCTTTTGAACCGAACGCAATTCCCGCTGTTGTATTTACTGATCCCGAACTAGCATGGGCAGGCATAACAGAAAACGAAGCTAAACAAAAAGGAATTAAGGTTGAAGTTGCACGTTTCCCGTGGGCCGCAAGCGGACGCGCTACTTCAATAAGCAGAAACGACGGATTAACAAAATTAATTATTGATCCTGAAACAGATAGAATTTTGGGCGTTGGAATGGTCGGTGTTGGTGTAGGCGAAATGATTTCTGAAGGAGTACTTGCAGTTGAAATGGCGGCCTTAGCCAGCGATATTGCTTTAAGTATTCATCCGCATCCAACATTGTCTGAAACTGTTATGGAAGCTGCGGAAGTATATTTCGGGCATTCTAAAGATTTATTCAGGCCTAAAAGAAAATAAGTGTCATTCTTCTAAAGCGGGCGAACTTAACCCGCTTTTTTTTTGTTGGATTTTTGTATTATAATAAACAATTAAATTTTAGAAAAGTTATTTTATAAATTAGATTTATAATATTTTTTATGGAGGTAATATGATATTTTTAGTCGCGTTTTTTGCTATGGTTGGTGGATTTGTTGCGTATATAAGCGCCAAAAAAAGATTTAAAAAACAAGAAGCGAATTTTGGTTTATTAGTTTCAGTCGGCGGATTTGTAATTGCCGCGTTTAATTTATTTACTGTAGTTCCGGCGGGGACTGTTGGAGTTGTTGATTTCCTTGGAAACGTTAGTGATAATACTTTAAAAGCCGGGGTAAATCTGGTTAACCCTATGGCAAATGTTGAAAAGTTCAGTATTAAAACTCAGGAATTTAGAGAAACAATGAATGTCCCATCTAAAGAAGGCTTAACTGTTCAGCTGGAAATCAGCTTGCTGTTTAAGCTTGATCCTGAAATTGCAAATGAAATTTATAAAACAGTCGGACCCGCTTATGATGAAGTAATATTAAAACCCCAGTTCCGTTCTGTTGTACGCGGGGTTACCGCAAAATACGAAGCGAAGGCTTTGTACACAGCATCAAGAGAAATACTTGCGGGTGAAATTATGACGGAGCTTTCAAAACTTGTAGGACCGAGAGGTATATTAATTGAAGCCGCGGCAATGAGGCAAATTGTTTTACCTGCAGGGTTAACACAATCTATAGAAGAAAAATTGCAGGCAGAACAGGAAAGTCAGAGAATGGCATTTGTATTAAAGAAAGAAGAACAGGAAGCAGAAAGAAAAAGAATTGAAGCTAAGGGTATACGCGATTTTCAGGCTATCGTTTCGGAAGGAATTAATAACCAGCTGTTAAGATGGAAAGGAATTGAAGCTACTGAAAAATTAGCAAATTCGCCTAACTCAAAAGTTGTTGTAATTGGTTCCGGGAAAGATGGACTTCCGATTATTCTAGGCGGTGACAATTAGTTCATTGTTTTGTTATTCCTTAATGTTTTGGGGGGGAATCTTTTATTAATGTTTTTAAAAATTCCGGCATAATCCGCCGCGGCGGATTGCCGGAATAAAAATAATAAGGTTTGAAGAAAGAATGGCTGTCCCAACAAAAATAAAATTAAATAAAGAAACTAAAGAATTACATATTACATGGGATGACGGTAAAGTATATAATTACCCTATTCCATTTTTACGCGATGAATCACCCGATGCGGGAAATAAGGGTGAAACAATATTGTGGAAACATTATGCGCCCCCAGAACCCGGTCCGGATAAGCCTGGTAAATACGAGATAGAAAAAATTGAGATGGTAGGCAATTACGCCATTCAAATTACCTGGAAGGACGGATATAATTTCGGTTTATATTCATGGGATCTGCTGCAAAGATGGGGGGAGTTTTTTGAAGTGAAAGATAATTTAAAGTAGTGGTCGCATACTATGCGACCACTATTGTTGTATTACAAAATTTCTTCAATTTCTTTTATATACTGCTCTTTCATTATTAAGCCGACATGTTTTGATACAATTTTTCCTTCCTTATCAATTATAAATGAAGTCGGAATAGCATCAATACCGCCGTATTTTTTGATTATATCGCTATTAGCGTATGCAACCGGATAATTAATTTTATAATTATTAATAAAGGGTATTACTTGATCCATTGTATTTGCCTGATCAACCGTAATACCTATAATTTCAAAACCCTTATCTTTGTACTTATCTTTTAACTCAACAAGATCAGGAATTCCTCTGCGGCAAGGTCCGCACCATGTTGCCCAGAAATCCAGAATTACAACCTTTCCTTTGTAGTCATTCAAATTAATTTTTGCTCCGTCGGTAGTTGATAATTCAAATGACGGCGCAACACCTTTTTCTGCCGAACTTGCTTTATCATATCCCGGAGGGTAAGGACCCTGTTCAGGTTCGGAGCCTGAATTGTTAATTACAAAAAATATAAGGAATATCCCTAAAAAACCCAGTGTATATATTAAATTTTTATGTTTTGGATTAATAAGAGGTTTTGATTTATTCTTTTTTTGATCGATGCCGTTAATGTTTTTAGCCATTTTTTCTCCGTTGGTTAAACAAATTTACTAAAGTAATACATACTAAAACAAATCTAAATTATTTTTGTTTCATTAAAGTATTTAAATCACTTACAAATTTTATTATATCTTTTTCATTAAATCCTTTTTCTAGTGATGCTTCTTCAAGAGTTCCCCAAATCGGTTCTCCGCAGCGCAGGCATCTGATACCTTGATTCATTAAATAAGAAACAGATTCAGGCAATAAATTGACTAAATCCTCAATTTCTATATTCTTAGTTACTTGTTCCATTTTCAACTTTCTTTTTTGAATTTATAGGCAATGCCCAAAGTAGTCCTAACCCTGCCCCGTAAAGTGTTGAAATATAAGGGTTTCCTGAAATAGGGCAGCTTCCGTTACAGCCAATAAAATAATAGTACGAAAAACCGAGTACCGCCCCGCCTAAAACAGGAAGAATTTTTTTAAGAATAAAACTTTTATCTATTTTAAATTTCATAACGACCGTATTTTATGTTTAGTAATTAGATGAAAAATTGCTTTAAAAGATTCAAATTCGTTTCTTGCTCTTAAGAGTCCAATTTAATAGCTTTGTGTCTTACAAATTTAAACAAGTAATCGAAATAGTAAACGGAGAAATTCATGCCGGAATATGAAAAACATTTATATATGATTTGTTTCCCAATTAATGCATTGGTAGCTTCTCAATTAGACGCCGAACGTTTCGGCGAGCATTATACAACAGGAAGTTCAAAACATTTTAGCGGAAAAGTAATTTTTGCCGAAATTGATATTAATTTTAGACATGAAAAATTCAATATTGACGAATATTTGGCTAAGACCGTACCTCATGAAAACGGAGAACCTAAAAAAACAAAATTTATTGCTTCATATAATGTGCTTGAATATGTGCCGTTAGAGGCAATCCAAAAATTGTTTTTATGTACAGCAAACGGAAAAGTTCTTCCAATTCAGCCTGCGGAATATACTGCGTATAACGCTCCGGATCTGCTAAGAATTTACCAGGAAATTACCCCGCTTGATACATTAGTTATTTCAACAAAAGATCAGCGTGACTTTGGAAAATTTATTACAGAAAGTAAATCCAAAGGTGCGCCTAAGATTATGTTTACGCAAATCGACTTTAATATTGAAAATTTTCTGATGCTTAATAAAAATAAAGAAATTTTTCAAATTGAACTTCCTGCCGTAAATCCTTACAGATTTTTTGACTGTGTAATGGAAATAAAAGATAATCCGGATAAGATGACAAAAACCGTTGGATTAGGAAGTTTGTTAAGAGAAATTTCATATAAATTTCTGAAGCACGGATTCTGGTTTGCGACAAAGGATGATTTAAAATTTTTCCCTATGCCTTCTGTTCAGGAATTGGAAGATAAATATTTTTATTGGTGGAAATTTGTACGATAGTTTTTGAGAGCGGGGGAATGGATAAATAGGGGGATAGGAACACAATTAAAGTTCTTTTCTCCTTTTTATTAATTCTCCCTCTTACCTTTTCCTTTATTACCAATTACCCTTTTTCCAATTCATTCATTCAATTCCCCATTCTAATATTTCGAGCGTGACTTCAGTAATTCCTGCCTCAACCATTTCAAGCTTCAACGCTGTACCGTAGGATAAATCTATTATTCTATCAGGTCTCTGCGGCATTCGGTCGTTTATTCTTACGATAGCGGATTTATTATTTGATAAATTTATTACGCGGATTATTGTATTATGTGGGAATGTTGGATGAGCTGCCGTTAATCCGTACATGTTATATGTCTCACCGTTGGAAGTTATTCTGCCGTGATATTTGTCTGCGTAAAATGAAGCTACTCCGTTTATGGTTTCTATAACAGGTGAATTATTATACAAATTAAGGTTATCATTTTCAGCCGTAATTCTTTTCCCGTTCGTTTTATCGGAAATATTTTTTGAAGAAGTAAATCTAGGAACTGAAGAACAGGCGGTTAAAACAAATACTGTTGTGATAAAAATAATATCATGTAAAATAAATTTCAGCATTAAATATTTCTATTATTGTTCTTAAATATAATAAAGGATAATGTAAAACATTATAAAATGTACTTGGAAATTAAATATCAGTAACCGGCAGAAACAAGATAAAATAATTATTATATTTTAACTCAATAATAACAAGGACTGCATTTAAATATGAGAAGAAAACTAAACGTTGTTGCGTTCCTCGTTTCTATCTTTGCTACATTGCTTTCGGTTTATTCAATGGCCGGATCCGTAAGATCCGTAGATATAATTACGCTTTTTTTCAGCGGAGTAATTGTGGGCATTACGACATTAAATTTTATAAAAAGAAAAAAGACTTCGGATACTAAAGAATAATAAATACTTTCGTGATTATACTAGTTTAAAAATTATATCCGAACCTGCCTATAAAATCATGTAATATTTCTATATTCCTTTTAAATGTAAAATATGAACCCAATATACCTATTCCGCCTTCAATATTTGAATAGTTGGTTTCGTAAATTTTTATTGTATACCCGTCGTTGAGTGTCTGAATTGATGAGTAGTAACTCCCTAGATTCTTATCCATCACCGTTAATTCAACTTCGCCGTTAATAATAGTTATATCGGAGGGATTCCCGCTTCCTTTTAATTCTTTGAATGTATCGTAAACAATCGTTGTATCATACAAAACATAATCTTTACCTGAAGCGCTAGGGAATAATTCCTTTAAAGAACTTCCTAATTTTACTAACTCGAGCGGAATCTCTTTTTCTTTTTTAACATTAACGCCGTTAATTTTCTCATAGTAATGAATTAAAAACCTGGGGAGAAAAACTAAATTATCTGATGCATTATTCAATTTCCACGTAAATAATACCTGACTATAAATTTTATTAATCGGAAGAGCCTCATCACTGTTTGTCCAGGAAAACAAGGAGAAACCGGGGAGCTTTGTTTTTGATGTTAAAACTTTCCCGTTCGGCAGTACTGCCCTAAGTTCAATCTCCTCCCCGATTTTTGGTTTAAACTCATCCGTATAATAAAAATATTCATCTGTTGTGTAACGCGATTTATCTGCCCGTTCAATACTTGTATCTCTTAAAACGTATTCCTTATCCATTCCTGTAATTGTTACAACCGCGTCTCTTATATCAGGATCATTTGTATTAGCGTAAGGATTAAAATTATCGGGCTCATAACTTTTTGAAATAACAACGGATTGATAAGTTGTATCACCATTAATGACTCCGAACATAACGTAATCTTCCCGAAATTCAGCCGTAGGTTCGAAACCCTCTTCGCACGAAATAATTGATATAATAATCACGAAAAATAAAAGAAAATTTCTTTTCATAATTCAACCTTTACTGTAGCTGTTGGCAAAAAGGGAAGCATATTTACTTTTTCTCCTGTTTCTCTGTCAAAGTAAAAAATATTCTCTCTGTTATATATGTTTATAATGCTAAGGTCAACATAAAGACTAAAATTGTCGAAGGTAAATTTTTTAGATAAACTTAAATCCATCCTGTGATAATCCGGCAGTCTTCCTAAATTTCTTCCCGATAATATCGGGTAAGGATTTTTATCATTTAAAGAAGAAAGTCTTATAAAAGGATTCTCAAAATATAGTTTATTGTAATAACCTATTAGCTGCGTAAAAGGTAGACCGGAACTGAAATTCCAGTTTGCGCTGGCGGACCAGCCGTTTGAAAAATTATACGCGAAAATTAAATTATATGTGTGTCTGGAATCGTAACGGGGATGATATTTTTGTCCGTCTACTTCTTTAAATGCCCATCCTAATGTATAAGAAGCAATAATATCTATTTGGGAATTATGATATCTCGTATAAAACTCAGCGCCGTAAGATTCTTCTTTGCTGCTCACAAATTCCGGGTCATCCTCTGTAATTTTATTATAATTTAATGAAGGTATGTTTTTAGATTTTTTATAATATCCTTCAACATTTAGTTCAAGTTCAGGTAAAAAATATGTTTCTATTCCCAAAACAAAATGATTTGACTGCGAAGGATCGATATAACTTGGATTTATTAACCATGGTTCGAATATTGTGATTACCTGATCTTCGTCCGAAAGTGTCGTAAGTTCCTGCTGGTAAATTCCCCATGCTCCTTTCAATGATATTTCTGGAAGCGGAGTATAGGTTAAGCTAATTCTCGGTTCCAATATATTTTTACCGGCTCCGCTCGAGACCCCTGCAATATTTATTCTTGTACCAATATCCGCTCCGAAATTATCGAATCTTAAAACTTTATATTTTCCATAAACGCTTATGTTTGCCTGCGCCCCTTCCGTAGGTCCAATATTTTTTGACAGACCTCCCAGGTTTTCAATTTCCAAAAATGTTTTGATTTCTTGAATATGAAAACCGAGATCAATTTCGTCCTTACTGTCATACAGATATTTAAAATCAAACCTAACACTTATATCCGTTACGTCATTTATCTGGGGTTTAGCTTTACTTTCATTTGGAATTACTTCTCCTCTGAAACTGCTAATATAAAATCCTGCCTCGTAAAACAAAGGAGTGTTCGAAAGCTGAAACCATTTAATTCCTACTAAATTCGAATTCCATTTAAAATCCGTTTTAGCCGGATCTTCATTTAGTATATTATCGCCGCTGAAAAAACCGTGAACCGTAAATTTCCCGTCTTCCATTACCTCGTCATTAGCGTAATTAACTTTAAAGGAAAAATCATAAAAATCGGCAGGCACACTTTGATCATTTAAGAATTTTTTTAGTATATCGCTTGAATAATTTTTTCTTCCCGTTATCATAAATGATCCGTCGGGAATTGGTCCTTCGAACAATATTTTTCCAGAGAGCAGACTTGCGCTTGCTTTGCCGCTGTACTTATTTCTGTTTCCGTCTTTCGTAACAAGTCTTAATACCGATGAAAGTCTTCCCCCGTATTCGGCGGTGAAACCTCCTTTATAAAATTCAATGCTGTTTATCATTTCAGGATCTACAACGCTGAAAAGACCCAAAGCATGATAAGGATTATATATAGTTGCGCCTTCAATTAATACCAAATTCTGATTTGAGTTACTACCACGCACATAATAACGGGCCGATATATCACCCGCGGACTGAACGCCGGGCAAATAATTTAATGATCTGAAAATATCGGTTTCTACTCCGCGCGGTAATCTTTCCACATCCTTTATTGATATTTTATCAAGTCCTGCGTCAGTGGCTTTTTCCTTTGAAATCTGTTCGGCTACTTTTTCAATTGTTTCAAGTTCAATTTCCGTAGGATTAAGTTCAAAATCTACTTCCGTTATTCTGTCTTTTGAAACTATAACATGGATGGTTTTCGTTTTATAACCCAGGTAAGAAACAGTTACTGCATAGTACCTGTTTGAGGGAATTGAAGTAAGAAAAAATAAACCTTTGCGGTCGCTCGTTGTACCTCTATTTAAACTCTGTATGTAAACATTGGCAAAAGCGAGCGCTTCTCCGTTAGTTGAATCACTTACAATTCCTCTAATTGTTCCCGTATTCTGCTGAGCATATAAATTATTTCTTGAAAGAGCAAGAATAAATAGGATGGCAATAGCCGGATAAAAAAGTAAAGTTCTAATCATCAGGTATTCGCAATTGATTTATGAATTTGAATTTATCTTTGACTTCAATGTATAAAAATATAATATTCTTCAAAAGTGTAATTATTTCTCTCCATAGCAAATTGCTTATTAATGATAAAATTTCTAATATTGATTCCAACGTTTTTCCTCCCTAAAACAAATTCTGAAATTAAAAGGAGCTCAGTGGAAAAAAACAACGCTGCTAATAGAACAGGTAAATTACAATTACAGGACGGAACGGTTTTAACCGGCAAGGTATTTGGTTTCCCTAAATCTACCGCAGGCGAAGTTGTTTTTAATACCGGCATGGTGGGCTATCCCGAAACATTTACCGATCCTTCTTATTGCGGTCAAATTCTTACAATGACCTTTCCGTTGATCGGCAATTACGGTATTCCGGTATTAGAAAAAGACAAATCGCCTTTTCACAATTTTGAATCGGATAAAGCACAGCTTCAAGCATTAATTGTTAGTGAAGTTTCCGAAGAATATGATCACTGGAATTCCGAACAAAGTTTATCCAGCTGGCTTTATAAGAACGAAGTCCCCGCATTAAGCGGAATTGATACCCGCAAGCTTACAAAAATATTACGCGAAAGCGGTACAATGCTCGGCAAAATTATTATTGACGGCGACGTTGATTTTTACGATCCCGATAAAGATGATTTAATATCAAAAGTGACAATAAAAGAAGTGCAGAGAATAGGAAGCGGAAAGAAAAAAGTTCTGCTGATTGATTGCGGATGCAAAAACAGTATTGCCAAATGCGTGGCCGAAAGAAATGTTGAAGTAATACGCGTCCCTTGGAATTACAATATAGACGAACTTGAATTTGATGCCGTTTTATTTTCGAACGGACCGGGAAACCCGGATATGTACAAGGAGCTCGTAAACAAAGCGAAAAAAATATTAGAAATGGAAAAACCAACCCTGGGCATTTGTTTAGGTCATCAAATTATGGCTTTAGCTTCCGGCTTAAAGACTGAAAAATTAAAATACGGACACAGAAGCCAAAACCAGCCTGTTCAAGAAAAAAATTCGAACAAGTGTTTTGTCACATCGCAGAATCACGGTTTTCATGTAGTGACCGATAAATTGCCCGATGGCTGGAATGTCTGGTTCGAAAATTTGAACGACGGAACAAACGAAGGTTTAAAACATAATTTACTGCCGTTTATGAGTGTGCAATTCCATCCCGAAGCGGCACCGGGTCCTGTGGACACGGCATTTATTTTTGATGAGTTTATACGGATGATTAAATGAACGATTATAAAAGAGTTTTAATAATTGGAAGTTCGGCATTAAAAATTGGCGAAGCGGGAGAATTTGATTATTCCGGTAGCCAGGCAATTAAAGCGCTGCAGGAAGAAGGAATTTATACAATTCTTATCAATCCTAATATCGCTACTATTCAAACGTCCGATTACTTAGCCGATAAAGTTTACCTGCTGCCTATCAACTCCCATTTTGTTGAAAAGGTAATTCAGAAAGAGAAACCTGACAGCATACTTTTAAGTTTCGGCGGGCAGACCGCTTTAAATTGCGGATTGGATCTTTACAAAAAAGGAATATTGGAAAAATATAATGTTGAGGTATTGGGGACTCCTATTGAATCAATATTAAATACCGAAGACAGAGAGTTGTTCACAACCCGGTTGTCTGAAATTAACGTTAAGTTTCCTCAAAGCAAGGCTGTAGGTAAGGTTGAAGAAGCCGTAAATTATTCAAGTAAAATCGGATTCCCGATTATTGTTAGAATTGCTTTTGCGCTAGGGGGATTAGGTTCGGGAATCTGCAGGAATAAAACCGAATTAAAAAAACTAGCTTCAAAAGCTTTAAGTTATTCGTCGCAGATTCTTGTAGAAGAATATTTGGAAGGCTGGAAAGAAATTGAATACGAGGTTGTGCGGGATAAATACAACAATTGCATAACCGTTTGCAACATGGAAAATTTTGATCCAATGGGAATTCATACTGGCGAAAGCATTGTTATTGCTCCAAGCCAGACTCTTTCCAACAGGGAATTCCACATGCTGCGCGAAGTTGCTATACGTGTTATCCGTCATTTAAAAATTGTAGGCGAATGCAATATTCAATACGCGCTTTCACCTGATTCCGAGGATTATAGGGTTATTGAAGTAAACGCAAGACTTTCAAGAAGCTCGGCTCTTGCATCCAAAGCAACAGGATATCCGCTTTCATTTGTAGCTGCTAAATTAGCTATTGGATACGGGCTTCATGAACTTCCGAACTCAATTACAAAATCTACAAAAGCGTTTTTTGAGCCAGCACTTGATTATGTAGTTGTTAAAATGCCTAGATGGGATTTGAAAAAATTCAGAATGGTAAAAAAACAACTGGGTTCTTCAATGAAATCTGTCGGCGAAGTAATGTCAATCGGAAGAAAATTTGAAGAAGCTCTGCAGAAAGCGCTTCGTATGCTGGATATCGGAGTAAGCGGCATAACAGCAAATACAAACAATATTATATTTGATGATCTTGAAAGCGCTTTAAAAGAACCTACCGAAGAAAGAATTTTCGCAGTTGTTCAGGCATTTAAATCAGGCTACTCAATTGATCATATACATAATTTAACTCATATCAATAAATGGTTTCTTCAGAAAATAAATAACATCATAAATACAGAGAATAAAATCAAAGAAGTATTTATTAAAACCATTGATCAAGACTTACTAAAATATTCCAAACAATTAGGTTTCTCAGATAAACAAATAGCGAACATATTAAAATGTACGGAAAATGAAGTGTACGAGCTTAGAGGTAAATATAATATAAAACCGAAAGTTCAGCATATTGATACTCTTGCGGCTGAGTTTCCCGCTAAAACAAATTATCTTTATTTAACATATAACTGCGACGACGATGATTTTGAATTTAATTATAAAAACAGCGTTATTATTTTGGGCTCGGGACCTTATAGAATAGGCAGCAGTGTTGAATTTGACTGGTGTTGTGTAATTACGGGACAAACATTACGTAAGGAAGGATACAAAACTGTAATGATTAATTGTAATCCTGAAACGGTCAGTACGGATTACGATGAATCAGACGCACTTTTTTTTGAAGAAATTACTTTAGAAACCGTACGCGAAATTAATAATAAAATTAATCCATTAGGTGTTATAATTTCGATGGGCGGACAAACACCCAATAATCTCGCGGTTAAATTTTACGAAGCGGGAATATATATTTTAGGTACTTCGCCGAAAGATATTGACAGGGCAGAAAACAGAAGCAAGTTTTCGAGCAGACTTGATAATTTGGGAATTGAACAGCCTGAATGGAGAGAGTTGACGTCTATTCCCGACGCGGTTGAATTTGCCGATTACGTAGGATATCCTGTATTAGTGCGTCCTTCTTATGTATTAAGCGGATCGGCAATGGCAATTGCATCAAATGAAAATGAACTGCTTCAATATTTGCAGAGGGTTACGGAAATATCTAAAGAGTATCCGTCGGTTATAAGTAAATTTTTGGAAAATGCCAAAGAATTGGAATTCGACGGCGTGGCTAGCAAGGGAGAAATTGTATGTTTTGCTATTTCCGAACATGTTGAAAACGCAGGAGTTCATTCCGGCGATGCTACACTAGTGCTTCCTCCGCAAAGAACATATCTTGAAACCGTAAGGCAGATAAGAACTATTTCCGAAAAAATTGCGATGACGTTAAAAATTAACGGACCTTTTAATATTCAATTTATTGCTAAAGACAATAAGGTTAAAGTAATTGAATGTAATTTAAGAGCTTCTAGAAGTTTCCCATTTGTTTCAAAAACACTAAAAAGAAATTTTATTGAAATAGCCGCAAAAGTTATTATGGGAATTGAAGTCGAGAAAATTGAGGATCTAAGTCTAAACTATAATTATGTTGGAGTTAAAGCTCCTGAGTTTTCATTTACACGGCTTGAAGGGGCAGATCCTACTACAGGTGTTGAAATGGCGTCAACGGGCGAGGTTGCCTGTATGGGGGATAATTTTAACGAGGCATTTCTAAAAGCCTTAATTTCTGTTGGATATAAATTTCCTATCAAATCAATTTTAATTTCATCCGGAGCAATTGAATCAAAGGCCGAACTGCTTGAAACCACTAGAAAATTTTTAAGTCTTGGCGTAAAATTTTATGCTACAAAAGGTACCGCTAAATTTATGAAATCGAACAATATTCCGGTTGAAACATTGGCCTGGCCGCTCGAAGGGAAAAGCAATAATGCCGCAGAATTCATAAAAGCCGGGAAAATTGATCTTGTGATTAATATTCCTAAAAATTTCCAGGAAGAAGAACTTACAAATGATTATACAATCCGCAGAACCGCGGTAGATTATAAGGTTCCGCTTATAACAAACAGGCAAATAGCAATGAGACTGGCAGAAGCTCTTGTAGAAACAAAACTGGAAGATCTTGAAATAAAAAGCTGGAATGAATATAATTAATCCGCCGGTATTTGCCGTTATAGTTTTCATTTAATGATATAAATTCTTATATTTTGCTAAAATTTTCTAAATTTGTTACGATAATTAAGTTGTAACATGGGGTATAATTATGAGTTCAGAAATTAGCAAAAAACCTAACTTGCTTGTTGTAGAAGATGATTACGAAAATCAGAAATTCCTTCAGATTTTTTTAAAAAGAAAATTTAATCTGGAAATCTGCGATTCCTCTGAAACCTTTTATGAAAAATTAAACAACGCTAAGTTTGACATTATTTTGATGGATATATCGCTGCGCGGTAAAAAAGACGGACTTCAATTAACAAAAGAAATCCGTGAAATGGCTGAGTATAAAGATCTGCCGGTTGTTGGATTATCTGCACACGCTTTCCAAAGAGATAAAGACAACGCGTACAATGCCGGAGTAGATGTCTTTTTAACCAAGCCTGTTCAAAATGATGTTTTAATGGATACTTTAATTAAAACTTTGGAATCTAAATCCGGAATTAAAGTAGAATAGCTTATTCTTTTTTTAACCGGATTTATATAAAGTGTAACTCTTTGCGGACTATTTACGTCTAAACTTCGTAAAATTATTACGGAGTTTTTTTATGTTCAAAAAATCATTTCTATTATTACTTCTTATTACTTTTGCCCTAAACCTGCAGGCGCAGGATCGCGAAGAAAAGAAAAAATCAAAGTGGCGCGATAAATGGGAACATAGATGGGATATGTGGCACGATGACGCCCGTCCGTTTATGGAGTTTAATTACGGACTAGGTGAGCCTAAACACAAAAGCCTGCATGACAATTTAAACGAAGTAGGAATGCTCGAATTTAAAATCGGTTACAGCACACTCGATATTTATGAAAGCGACTATGTATTGGAACTTGACGAGAAATATATTTTCGGATCGAACATTTCAAATGAACTAAAAAACAACAACAAAAGTTTTACAGGTTTTAATACGGAAGCATGGAAATTCGGTTTCGGCAACAGAACCGGGTATGGTTATAAATTGGGTGAAATTTCTATAATGCCGTATTATCAATATGATTTTACCTGGACGAAAATTGAAGTAAAAAATTTACCGGATGTAACAATTCTTTCCATTCCGCTTCCGGCTATTGCCGAAGACGTTAAAAAACTTGAAAGATTTAACGGCAATTTCCGTTTCGGTAATTCAAACGCCGCAGGTATAAAAATTGAGATCGGCGGATTTTTTGGTTTGAACGCCGATTATGAAACATCAGTTATTTTTCCAAGGCATTTATTTTGGAAACAAGCCGGAAGTTTTTTAGCGGAGCAGTTTGTAATTCAGGCTGTTGATTATTTTGTTGAAGAAATTATGGACCGTTCCCCGGCTGCCGCGCCGATTGTAAACTTTATTCTGAAGAATGGTGTGTCTTATGCGTTCTACGTTTTAAAACGTGATGAAATGAACTGGCCCTTTAAAACTGAAACTCCGCTTACTTATGAAACAGCTAGATTTGGTTTGTCATTTGCGTTTTAACATTATGTAGCACAGAATAATATTCTGTGCTACAGTTTTTAGATCTCATATCTTATGTCACACATCTCACATCTATTTTCCATGCCAAATAATTGTTGTTTGTGGTGTGCCGGTTAAATCCAGAGTTACTATAAAAGCCTCTTCATCATTTCTCCAAACTGCTGAATGGATAAAATCAATATTCTCAAACTGTTCAAATTGTTTCCAATCAGCCCCGTTATAATGAAATATTTTACCAAACCCGCCGGTAATAAGTACATCATTTTCACCTATGTCCGCCATCCATGTTAAAGGGAATTGACTTGAAAATACTTTCAACCATTGACTGCCTTCCCATTTGTGTACACCAACAGAACCAATAGAATATAATTCTTTGTAGGTAGAGACTAAAAGTCTGGTTCCCCAATTGATTCCTTGATTCTCTTCATAACTTTCAACTTCAACCCAGTTGTCGTTTTCTCTTTTAAAGAAAATATTCTTTTTGTTAAAGCCGCCTTGTTCAAGTCTTGAGCCTGCACAATAAACTTGATTATTTACTTTCACTATACTGTAAAGAGAAAACCATGCTTCACCGCTAACAGGAACATTAATAGTATCAATATCCCAAACAGAGCCGTTATAATGATATGTAATACCGTCATCACCGCAAGCCCAGACATCATTTACAGAAGCAGCATAAACCCAATTAATAGCCGAACCATAAATAATTTTATGTTCAACCCATTTCTGTCCGTTGTATTGAACAATAAAAGAGTTTTTTTTGTCAGTATTAGCTACGCCGTTATAACCAACCAGCCACACATTATTTTCGTTTGTTCCATGTACATTAGATAAACTCGCAAGCCTCCCAATATCATTGCGGATAATATCATCTATATAACTCCACTTATGTCCGTTATAATGCCAGATGTTGCCAATACCGGAATTATTGTGTCCACAGACATAAATATCATTAGAGGAAGAAGCCCATATTGAGCGCATAAGAGTTTGTACACTTTGGTCGGTTGTAAGAGTGTCTGCTGTCCAAGTATAATCTCGTAGGGATTTTTTTTCTTCGGGGTCAGTTCCACTGCTGCAACTGTTTATAAGTATTATTATTAAAACCGGGAACAAAAGTATTTTTCTTTTCATTTTTATTACCGTATGTTTTCTTAAACTAAAATATCATTGTTAAATAAATTTTACAAAATAAATGCAGCACAGACTATCCTCCTCCGTTAAAACTATGGAGGACATGATAGTCTGTGCTACATGTTTGCTTCTATTTACTTAAAATCATTTTTTGAACAATTCTTTTTTTGTTTGTTTCCAGAACGGAGAAATAAATACCGGAATTAACTTTATCACCGTATTTATTATCGCCGTTCCATACTGCGGAATAAGAACCGGCAGGAATATAAGAATTTGCAATTTCTTTTACTTGCTCTCCCAGTACATTATATATTGTTAACCTTACATTTGCGGCTTCAGGTAAGTTGAACTCTAAATTTGTTGAAGGATTAAACGGATTAGGGTAATTGGATAGAGAATAATCGCTGTTAACTATTTCATTATTTGTTGATTGTTTAAATAATACTTCTCCTATAACTGAAATCCAGTTAGGATCAGAATATGAACCGTTTGGGGAATAATAAGCTCTAACATCATATTTAATTAAATCTTCATACGTACTTGTTTTCGCGTATTCTCTGTCGGTAAACGTAGTTGTTCCGTGAGGTTTGGTTCCAACAAGAGTTTCCGGGCCTGTTACGCCGTTATGTTTTACAATTCTGTAAATTTTATATGAAACCGAGGAGTTTTCATGGTCGTTCCATACCAAAGTAATTGGCTGCCCTACCGCCGAGGGGCATGTTAACCCTCTATCTGCAGTTGTAAATACAGGTTTATCAACCGCAAAATAAGCTGTGTAAGTTCTGTGCCCATCCGGGAAAAAAGTGTAACTCGGTCCTGTATAAGTTCTGTTTAGATCGTCTTTCCATTCAGTAAAAGTATATTGAATACCGTTCGATATATAATTCTGAGCGGAAGCATTTTTGCTATAGTCTCTTTTAACATATATCACATCTGTTGGTGAACTTTTACTTTCGCCTTCTACTGTAATGCTACCGCCTCCATATGAATTTTGAAATATTACATTAAGTCTGTCTTTAAAAACAGCAGTATAGGTTTCTGCTTTTACTTGTAGAGGGAAATAGGGATTTGTACCCTCTGTTCCTCCTTGTGAATTTATCCATTTATTATCAAACCTTTGTACATAGGTTAAACCTGTAACAGTTTGGTCATCAACAGCCTCAAGCGAATGGTTCCAGTTAGCCTCTCGCCAGTTAAGTGGATCGCTGTTAAATCCTGCTGCGCTTATAGTATCCGGAGCGCCATTGTCAATTTTCATTACCCCGTTGCCACCGAAACTGTTTTTAGCGTTAACTATGTGTTCGGGGTTATAAAAGTTTTGAATCATTTGCTGGTCACAGCAAGTAAACGCACTAGCAATCGGGTTTTGATGCATCACACTGTATCTATCTTCATTCTGATGACCTGCACCAAGAAAATAATGAGCGAGTTCGTGAAGAATGTTTTGGTAAACTCCTTTATAACATGTTTCACTATTGCAATTTTCATCAATTAAATTAGTATTCGTAGTCCACAAAGCATTAGGATTTAAAGTTAAAAACCCCGAATTGTAATGACCTCCGCCAACGGTTTCGGAATCGAATTTTACAATTATTGTAACGTTTTGTGAAATATTATCTTCTGCAAAATTAATATTAAGATCATAGCCGCTTATTGCGCTTTTCCAATTGCTTAATGCTGAAGACATTGCCCCTTTTACAGTACTGATTATTGTTGCCGGGTCTTGTGTGTAATTATTTGCACTATAATACAATTTCGCATTAGAAGTGCCTTCTACAAAACGCCATGTAATATAAGTGTTGTTCACAATCTTTTTTGAGTAATCGGCGGCAGGTGATTCGCAGGTTCCGCATTGGGCGGATAAGAATTGCGGAATTAATAGAATTATTATAATAATGAATAATGTAAGTTTTATTGTTTTCATATACCCTCCTTTGTTATTAATTGACTCATTAATTATATTAAATAATTGAAATTAATATATATATATATATAATTATTAAAATTCAATGCTAATTTAGATAAAAGTTTCTTTAAAGAGCATTTTTTATAACTTCCTCGCGACCACAATCACATCTTTTAATATTATCTGCTCACCTGTCTGTGAGTTTGTGGCTTCAAAATAAATTATATACATACCTATTCTCAGCGGAGAATTATTATCGTTTAATCCGTTAAATATTATTGTGCCCGTTGATCCGGACGGCTGATTGTTTACAAGTGTTCTTACTATTCTTCCTCTATCATCAAATATTTTTATGCGGATTTGCGAAAGCGGAAATCCCAAATTGTAATTAATAGTGCAGAAATCTTCAAAACCGTCGTTATCAGGGGAGAAAGGATTTGGCGAAATAGTTAAACCGCTGCTATTAATTTTGTAATCCGTAAAAATGGAATTCTTTTTTCCCGGTGTCGCGCCTATATCATTTGCGGAAGTGCTCCAGTTTGATGAATCGTTAGAATTTATTAATGGATTTAATCTTTCGAGTGATTTGTTTTTTGTTTCTAGTATGTTTGGATTATGCCATTTCTCGGAGTAGTAAACTGAATCAATTATATTTCCTTTAATATCTTTTAACGTTAATATCTGCCCGTCATTTGTTAAACCAAAACTCGATTTGTTTAATATATTTATATTAGTTTCTACTCCGCTGAAGTTATAGAATAAATAAATCATGGAGTCGGCCGCGGTAACATAATAAGAATCACGCGTAAGCATATAATTTGAGTTCGTAATTCTGAAGAAATCGCCCTTGCCGTTTTCAAGTATCCAACCTCCTAATTCTACCGCGGCATTTGAATTATTATAGAATTCTATAAACTCGGAATTATTTATTCCGGGTTCGTACATTATTTCATTAATGATTACCTGATTTCTGCTATAACTTTTTGTTTGCGAAACGGAATTACCAAAACCAGGAGTTGAGCCGCTTGCATTGATTGATATAAACCAATTTGTTTTTTTATTTGTCGAATCGGAAAGCGACAGTCTTTCAATCGAACTCCCTTTTATGTTCCCGTATTCGGAGGTGTAAAAAAGACTGTCAATAATATTTCCATAATAATCTTTAATGATAATCCCGTCTTCACCGTTTCCTAATGCGCCGAACGAGGATTGAAAAACGGGAGAATCAACGCTGTAAAATAATTTAAATGCAGAAGTATCCCCAGTGATTACAAAATACTGTCCGGGTAAAATTTTGGTATAATCATTTGAAATAAAATCAGCTTTAGGTGAAGGGAGCACATCGGAAACCGACCATTCGAATAAATTAATTTCATAATTAGAATTATTAATGAACTCTATCCATTCGGGAATTTCAGCCGCCGGATTAAACATAACTTCATTTATTAGTATATCGTTTTTATTATAAGAGGGAATTATTGAAATAGAATCTTTATTATTTGCGTAATTATAATCCGTTGGAAAAAAGATTTCTACGGAAAATATTTCGGCATCTAATAATTTATAAGAACCGCAATTAATAGTAAGCGAATCATTTACATGAATAACGGGAATAAAAATATCATTAAGTATATAATTTCCCTTATCGAATATTTTTATATAAAAGTTCTGCGCTTCTAAAAACCCGGTGTTTTTTATCGAAACATATATTGTAATTTCATCACCGTACTTAGGCATCTCAGGAAAAAATGAAATATCGGTTAATGCCAGATCAAAAGTTTTTTGAGAAATACTATTTAACCTGCCGGGCGTGCTTTGTTCAATATCGGTTGAATAACTCCATTGTGATGAATCATTTGACGCGGAACTAAAAGATACTCTTTCTAGTGAGTGTCCTGTTTTTGAATTCCACTTTGATGTGTAATGAAGAGAGTCAATCAAATTATTATAAAAATCCTTTATCACAACGCCGTCTTCGGAATTGTTCAGATTTGCGAAAGGCAAAACAAATATATTTGAGGGAATATCATCGTGATAATTTAATATTGCCGAATCTTTTGCAATGACTAAATAGGAATTTGCTTCTACAAATAAATCCAAATCATTAATATTTGCTTTTACAGGGTTTCTAAGAATATCAGAAATACTAAAACCCTCTAAATAAATTCTATGATTTGTATTATTATAAATCTCAATCCATTCAGGTTCTCCGTTTTGCGGAGTGAACATTAGCTCATTTATAATTAATGAATTGTATTTATATCCGGGTATAATTGAAGAGTATGAAAAATTGTTTGTTGTATCCTGGTCAATGTTAAATCTAATTTCCGCTGCAAAGTTTTTTCGCGATTCAAGATTTTCTATTTTGTATTTAAAAATATGAATTATCGAATCGCCCGGATTTATACTAACTAATTCGGAAGTTTCAAGAAGACTATCCTCTTCATACAAGAGAACATTAATGCTTGATATTTCTTTCCCTACATTTTTAATTATTGCGGAAATTGAAACATCATCGCCGTAAAAAGGCCTGGGCGGGTTAAAATTAATTTGCATAATTGAGGCGTCAAAAAATTTTACTGCGACGGAATTAATTTTACCGGGTGTGGCTCCGCTAATATCTTTTGATTTTTGCCAATTATTTATTAATTCGGATTCTTCGAAAGGATCAATTCTTTCAATGGATATGCCTGTTTCAACAGTCCATTCCGAATTATAATGAAGTGAATCAATAATTCGCTTTAACGAATCGATTAAAATAATTTTATCGGATGTATTGTTAAGAGCGGGAAAATTAATAATTACATAAAACGTTTCAGTTTTGTAGTTATTTAAAAATGAAGAATCATCAATTATTAAAAAATATGCGCCGGGGTTAAGAATAAAAGAAGTATCTAAAAATTTGACCGAGTCGGATTCATCCGCAATCATGTAGTTCTTCAAATCAATATGTTTATTACTTCTATTAAAAATTTCAATCCACTCCGATTCTCCGGAATTCGGAGCAGGCATAAATTCATTTATAACTATGTCGTTTCTGATTTCATTAATTATTACTGCATTAAAATTTATAAATGCAATGTTATCTTCTGAGTAATTATCATTATTAATTGTAGCTTCTGCAATAATTAAATTTTCCCCGATGTTATAATTGGCATAATCAAAACTATAGAATATGGAATCACCATTATTAATAAAGAGGATGGAGGCTGAGTGAATAATTTCGTTTGCCGTGCCTAAAGAGTCATTATTAAGGTCGTTGTAAAAATTCAGCATAATATTATTAACTGAATTCTTTCCTGCGTTAAGAATTTTAATATTTATTGATGCCGGATTGGGAGTTATTACATATTCTGTATTTGTAAACAACTCCAATATTCTGATATCATAATCTTTTTGAGTAATAGAGTTTATTGCGCCGGGAGTTGCATGTTTATTAGTAACAGCAGATGACCAATTCAATGAATCGGAGCCTGATGCATCTTTATCAATTTTTTCAAGAGAAGTTCCGACGTTTCCTCCCCATGACGATAAGTACAAAACGCTGTCGATAATATTATTATACTGATCGGATAAATATAAATCATCACCGCTGTTGTTTAATGAAGGGAGTTTTAATATAATAAGTTGTGATTCGATATTATAAAACTGAGTGATTGACTCATCCTCAGATAATACCAAATACTCGCCGGGAATTAGAATAACTGAGTCTTCAGCGATATTTATTTTTGAATTTCTGTCGCTTAGCGACCAATGCTGCAGATTGATTTCTTTATTGCCGTTATTTAAGATTTCAATCCATTCAGGTTCATCGTTCGGCGGTTTATACATTATTTCGTTAATAATAATATCGTTGAATTCGGCTGGTTTAGACAGGGGTTTAAAATCAATAAATGAAAAGTTGTTTGATAAATTCTGGTCGGCGCTGAAATTAATCTCTAAATAAAAACGGTAGTTTCGTTCTTCGAACAATGGAATTTCTAAATTAAGATTAATTGAGTCGCCGCTGTGCAGATTTGTTAGACTTTTAAAAAATATAAATTCGTTTTCGGAACCGGATGAATCATAATTTATATCATCGAAAACATTTACTGAAAAAATATCGGCCGGATAAATGCCTAAATTTTTTACGGTAAAGTTTAGGTTTATTTCTGATCCGGCAAATTGTATTTCGGGAGTAATAGATAAATTTACCGCTGCTAAATCATAATTTAACGGAGAAACGGAATTAAAATTTCCCGGTGTGCCGTTTTGTGTTAACGAGTTGCTCCAGTTTTCATTTAAGTTGTTTTTATTAAGTATAATTTTTTCATCCGAAACTCCGTTGGAATTATTTGCCGAATATGTATATGTATCAACTGTGTCTCCTGATGAATTTATAAGAAATAATGTTCTGTCGGTTGTGTTTGACAAACCGCTTGCGAACGAGCCGTTGTCAATTTTTAGGATTAAAGCTTCTGCCGGTATTAAAGAATTATAAATTCCGTTAATAAAATCATAATCGTCTTCAAAAATAATCGCGAAATTTTTCGGATTTAATTTCAGTCCGTTATTATAGGTTATAATATTATCCGTATTTGATGTGTGCAGATACTTTAACTGAAAGCCGGATAAATCTATTGTATCGTTTTCGGATGTATTAAAAACTTCTACGAACTCGCTTTGTCCCGATAAAGGCGCAAACATGATTTCCGAAAATGTGATGGGTGAACCGGACTGAGCGTATGTTTTTGTTAAAAAGAATAGGAAGCAGGAAACTAATATTATTAAATATTTATGCATCTCTTTGTTTTTTTGCTCTGAGATGCATTAATGATATGAAATTAATATTATTAATTCAATATTAAATAATTAATTATTAATTATGATTTCAGAATTTTTTTGTGCTTTTGCGGCGAAACAATTAAGCCACAAAGGTACTGTGTAAAAAGTCAATAAAAATATAGAAAAAATTATAAATAAAAATTCATCATATATTAACGGCTAAAGCTTGATTGTAATTAGGTATATAATCAATATTTTTTTTGAAAATAGTATAAATAAGAATG
>JAHJUE010000006.1 GCA_018829205.1 Bacteroidota bacterium | reverse complement strand
GTCGTGCGATCAATTATCCAGGTGAAGATTTTGGATCAGCTTTCCTCGGGTAGGTTCTTTCTTCCTGAAATTTCCCGTCTCTTTTGTGTATAATCAATGAAACGCCGCTGCCGAGAAGATTTAATTCTTCGGCACATTTTTTAATCGCGATTTTTTTGTTCGTCTTAAAAACTTTATAGGAAGTTTTATCCCCGTCTTCTTTTAGCAGCCAGAATTGAAAGACCGGAGTTAAATGAAATCTTCTCATTTTATTTTTCCTTTTTATTTCTGGTTAATTTTTAATTGCTGTTAAATTATTCAGTAAACTCAAACATATTAAAACGAGGCCCCCGTTTGGGAGCCTCATTTAAGGTGATTAAGTTTCACTTGAGTATGTTGATGAACATTGGATTATATCACCAACGCTGTTTTTTGAAACTACCGCTAAGAGTATTATACTCTCTTCTTAATAAAGGGCACATATAGCTTTCTTAGAGAAATTAAAGTACTCAAAAGATAACTTTCCCACTTTTCCAAGTTATCTTGAAATGACACTTAAGTAATAGCCAAATATTATATATATGTATATTTATATTCAAAATAGAATTCGATTTCAGTATATTATTTTGAAAATATTGACTAGGCTATATTGAAAAATATCTTTTTGCTTAAAACTCCATTATTTATAGTCATATTTTAGTCAAAGAATATATTAGAAGAACTGGTTTAATTGGGTAATTACAAAATGACGCAGAGTAGATTGTACTATATAAAAAAAATTATAAAAACCAGCTAGTTTTAGGACAAAAGAGGGGAATTGATTTAAAAGAAAGATGAGTTTGTTTAATATAAATATTTATGAAAAAAAACTACTTATTGGAAATTATTTAGTCCAAATTTCCATATAGATTCTAATTATATTTTCATTATAGAATTTGCGATTTTTAATTACATTGAGAATCTTTAATAATTTGTGCAAATAACTTTTCTTGGAAATTCAATGTTTGAATCACAGCAAATAAAATTTGTGGAAAAAATCCAATTGCAAAACGATACTGTTGAATCAGACAAGATAATTATTGAAAGTATTAACAATAATGATATTAAAGCATTTGAACATTTGTTTAAAACCTATCATGCAAGTTTATGTAGCTATTGTTACAATAAAGTAAGGGATAAAGACGTAGCCAAAGAAATTGTGCAGGATGTATTTGTAAATATTTTTAAGAATAGGAAAAGCTGGACACCCAAAAATTCAATCAAAGCTTATCTTTTTAAAGCCATTAGAAATAGATTGATAAACTATTATAAACATCCGAGCAGAAATAAAAAATCAGAACTTTCCGTTGAAGAATTAGAAAGCAAAGAAGAAATGAGTCCTTTAGAAATATTTAGTAAGAAAGAATTTAGAGAAGCCTATGTTAAGGCAGTAGAAAAATTGCCGGAAAAATGTCGTGAAATCTTAATATTAGTAAAAGATAACGGTTTTTCATACAAGGAGGTTTCAGAAATTCAATCTATTTCCGTTAAGACTGTTGAATCACAAATGAGACTTGCTTTTCAAAAATTGAGGAAGAATTTAGGAAGATTTCACTAAATAATTATTTTTCGTTTTAAGGGTATATCTTCATTATTTGGTATTAATAAATATAAATCGATAAAAAAGGCAGGAAAATATAAGTGTTTTCAAATATGATTAAGAAATATGAAGTAGATAAGCTTATTAGGTACTTAGCAAATGAATCTACTTTTGAAGAAAGAAAAGAAGTCGAACTTTGGTTAGAACAAAATGATTCAAATAAGAAACATTTTGAAGAAATAAGAAGTATCTGGGATACAAGGACTGAAAATATTATTTGGGATTCAGAATCTGCATGGATGGAACTTCTAAATAAAGTATCTGTTTCTTCGGATGAAAAAGTTGAATATACAGAATTAATTTATAAGCAACCTTCTTTTACGGAAACAATGCATGAAGTATTAACAGGTTTTATATCTAGAAAACATTTTATTCGCTATGCGAGTGTTTTTATAGTTTTGATAATAAGTTATTTGTTTATTAATTATTTGAATCTCTTTCAGGGTTTTAGTTCAAATAAAATTACATGGAATGAAAAAGTGACTATATCTGGGCAGAAAGAGATTGTCACTCTTGCCGATAATTCAAAAGTTACATTAAATTCCGGAAGCAGATTGAGATATCCTGAAAGATTTACAGATTCAAATAGAGACGTTTATTTGGAAGGAGAAGCTTATTTTGAAGTAGCTCATGATAGCGAAAATAATTTCATAGTGCATACAGGCAGTATCTCAACTTCTGTATTAGGTACAAAATTTAATATTTCTGCGTTTTCGGATGATAAAAAAATAACCGTTTCATTATTTGAAGGAAAAATTCAAATTACTGACCAAGAATATAATGACTATAGCAAATCAAGAAATATTGTTTTATCTCCTCATCAGCAATGGAGTTATAACCTTAACACCAAAAACAGTGAGATTACTAAGTTCGATAATGATAAGGTAATAGGATGGAAAGACAATAAATTAGTATTTGAAAATGAATCCCTGAAACTAGTTTTTAAAAAGTTAAGCAGAGCTTATGGCGTGAAATTTACTTGCTCAAATAAATCAATTTTATCTCAAAAAATAACGACAAAGTTTGAAAACCAGTCTATTTGGTTAGTTGCAGAGGTAATAAAAAAAACTACCGGACTTGAATATAATATGAAAAAGCGAAATAATAATATCAAAGAGTTGTTCTTTTTCTAGAATAATTTTTAAATGGTTTCTTTACTTCTGTCGCTTAGATAGGTATATATGTTATGATTATTAGTATAAACCATTTTGAGATCGCAGATGACTAAAGATGGATTAAACCTGCGATTTTCAATTTATAGAATTTCTTCAATAATTATTTTGACATTTCTTTCTTTGAATGGGCAAAGCTTACTTGATAAAAAAATTAGCATAAACATTCAGAATCAATCCTTTGAAGCATTTTTAAACATGCTTGAAAAAAAATCCGATTTTGTATTTAGCTACAACAACGCTGAGTTACCTCTCGATAAAGAAATTAGCAAACGTTTCATTGAAAAACCAATGTATGAAATTCTAAGTTTTCTTTGTAAGGAGTTCCGTTTATCATACTATAGAATAAACAATTATATAATTTTAAATAAAACTAAGGGCGAAGAAGGATATACCGACATACTAAAAGATGGAGCAATAATTGGACATATCTCGGATATTAATTCCGGCGAACCATTAATTGGCACAAGTATATATTTGGAAGGGACAGGTATTGGAACTTCAACAAACCAAGACGGTAAATTTAAAATATTGAAAATCCCGCCTCGAAAATATAATATGATTGTTTCATTTATTGGTTATGCAAAAAGAGAAATCGAGGTTGATTTATTAAATGAAAAAAATATCAATATATTTGTTGAATTAATTCCTACTGCAATTGAAGGAGAAACAGTAATTGTAAGTGATCAAGCATTTGGTCAAGCAGCAGCAATAAATCAACAATTAAATTCAAATACAATAAAAAATATTGTTTCTTCTGAAAGAATCCTTGAACTTCCTGACGCTAATTCTGCTGAGGCAGTAAGTCATTTGCCGGGTATCTCATTAATAAGAGGCGGTGGTGAAGGAAGTAAGGTTGTAATTAGAGGTTTATCGCCAACATATAATTCAGTTTCAATTGAAGGAATAAGAATTCCGGGAACTGATCCAAGTGACAGAAGTGTTGATTTAAGTATATTCTCTTCTGAAATCCTTTCTGGAATTGAGGTTATTAAAGTTATTACTCCAGATAATGATGCAGATTCGTTTGGTGGTTTAATTGAATTTAAATTAGCAAAAGCAACAAGGTCTGGTTTTCATTCTAATTTAAGAATTCAAACCGGATACAGCAGCCTGAGAAATGATTATGGAAATTATAAAGGTTCATGGATATTTAGTAATAGGTTTTTCAATAATAAATTAGGGATTGTTGTAGCCGGACATATTGAGAAAAAGCAAAGTGGATTTGATAGTTACCGTGCCGTATGGGAAATGCAAAGAGAAAAAAGAACAAATGAAGAATATGCTCCTATGTTCGCAGCTCAAGTTGATTTGGGTTATACATTGAATGAAAGGAAAAGATATGGATTCAATGTATTATTTGATTATGATATCGCAAATGGGGGAATTTATTTACGAACTTTTTTAAATTCTAAAAATGATCGAATCTCTTCTCAGAATATAAACTACTATTTAACAGATGCAAGGGTTGGCAGACATTTAAATTCATCCGTAACTACTACTGCAATGAATTCTTTTGCACTTGGAGGCAACCATGAAATAAGTGACTTTAATATAGATTGGTCAGCTTCATTTTCTAATTCTAAGATTAATACTCCTTTTCAAAATTCTTATGGCTTTATGCTTGCTGAAGCTTATGATTCTAAAAGTTTGCCCGAGTTTCCATCAGCAAATGATCTAATAAATGCACATACTAAAGATATCTCTAATTTTTTTGCTAATTCAATTGATAGAACAAGCCTGTTTGCTGAAGAAAAAGAGAATTCCTATCAAATGAAAATTGAATTACCTTATACAATTAAACATTCACTTGGAGGAAAATTAAAGCTTGGTGTTAAATTTAGGTCTAACAAAAAAGTCCGTGATGATAATCGTCTATCAAGAAGCATGTATAATTGGTATGATCCACAATTATTAATACATCATTCTAAATTCGGATCAGAGAATTTTAATTTTTCCTATGCACCTAATGGAGGTATATCAATGCTTAATTATATTGATGAACCTAAAAACCGAATTAAGATATTGGATGGGAATTATGATTTTTTAGCAAATTTATCTGAATTTGAGCTTAATCATTTAATGAATTCATTTTTATTGGACTCTGCAATGGTAATTCAAAGAACTGGAGATATTAATGATTATCTAGTTGAAGAAAATATTAGCGCCGGATTCATAATGAATGAAATAAATTTCACCCAAATATTAAAATTACTAACAGGTATCAGATATGAGCAAACTTACTCTTATTTGGTTGGAAAGAGGGGAATAGTACCTAATGAAATAATTGAATATAATTATAATCAAAATCCAGTTGTTGATACCACTGCAACTAATTTTTATTATAATTTATTCCCGACATTTCAATTATTATATAGTCCTAAAGATTGGTGTGATATAAGATTAGCATACAGCGAAGCGATTTCTAGACCAAGAATGGAATGGATCCTTCCGAACGTAACTATAAATTCTTCAATTTTTTCTGTAAATGTAGGCAATCCTGAATTAATGCCGCAAACATCTCAAAACATAGATGCATTTTTATCATTTTATACAAATGAACTTGGATTAATTACAATTGGCGGATTTTATAAATTTATAAAAAATTTAATTTATTTCCGAACTGGGCATAAAATTTTAAATACTACAAAAGAAGATGTTCCGTCAAATTGGAAAGGATTATCGGTAAACTCACCAGAAAATAATCCGAATAAAACAAAAGTTTATGGAATTGAGTGCGAATGGCAAAGTAATTTATGGTGGCTTCCCAAACCATTTAACGGGTTAGTTGTAAATCTAAATTATTCTCGAATATGGTCTAAAACACACTATCCTTTATCATATATTAAAAATAGTCCAATTCCGGTTTTTCCTTTTTTACTTTCAAGCGTTATTGATACAGCAAGAGAGGGAAAAATGCCTAATCAAGCTGATAATATTCTAAATCTTTCTCTTGGTTATGATAATGGAAAATTTTCAGGAAGAATATCGTTACTTTATCAAGGTAAATCACTATCATTTGTAGGAGATAGGAAAGAACTAGATGGTTTTATTTCGCCAATAACACGACTTAATTTCACTTTTAAATATCATTTTACAAAAGCTATTGGAGCATTCTTCAACATAACTAATATTTTAAATACGTATGATGAGTCATATCAACAAAATGAAAATTTTATTAGTAGCAAACAATATGATGGCTTAACATCTGATCTTGGTTTTTTTGTTGAACTTTAAATCCCACCTATTATTCTTTCAATACTTCTTTATTGTATTTCTAAACCAAATATTTAACCCTTTTTAAATTCAATAAAATTTATAAAAATAATTTTTCTCTTAAGGGTAATCTCGTTTTTATTTGTATTAAATGTTAGATGATAAAAATTATTTTCTTTTTGAATAATCTATTAAAAAAGTGCCATCGGAAAATACTTAATTCAAAGTGAACAGTTGCCATTGTCTTCACTTGTAACAAGCATGGGGAATTATAATGAATTTCAAGAATGTTATTTTGTTTTCATTTTTAACCATATTAACAATTACTAATTTATTGTTTGCATCAAGTTCAATCAGAGGGGTAATAACTGATTCAACAAATGGTGAACCACTTTACGGTGCAAATGTTTATTTATTAGGGACTGGCTATGGAAGTGCGACGAACTTTAAAGGTGAGTATATTATACATAACATTAAAAGTGGGGACTATGTATTAAGAGTTAATTATATCGGGTATAAAACAATTGAAAATGAAATTCAAATTAATGAAAATTCTTCACTTGAGGTCAATTTTAAATTGGCTTTAATTGGAGTTAAAGGTGCTGAAGTAGTAGTTGTTGGACAAGCAGTAGGACAAGCAGCCGCAATTAACCAGCAAATTAATTCTAATACTATTACTAATGTTGTTTCTTCTGAAAAAATGTTAGAGCTTCCTGATGCTAATGCTGCAGAATCTGTGGGGCGGCTGCCAGGAATTTCATTAATTCGGAGTGGCGGTGAGGGGAGTAAAGTTGTCATAAGAGGTTTATCAGCAACTTATAATTCAATTTCTATAGGTGGTGTAAAAATTCCATCTACTGATGTAAGTGACAGAAGTGTTGATTTAAGCATGATATCCTCTGAGATTCTTGCAGGTATTGAAGTTACAAAGGCCCTCACACCTGACAAAGACGCTGATTCATTTGGCGGTATTGTAGATTTTAGGCTTGCAAAAGCCAAAAGTGGAGGATTTTATTCTAACTCTAGAATACAATCAGGATTTAATCAATTAAGGAATGATTATGGTAATTATAGAGCTAGTATAATAATTAGTAACAGATATTTTGAAGAAAAACTTGGATTATTAGTTACTGCTAATACTGAAAGAACGCAAAGAGGAAATGACAGATATAATGCAGATTGGAATTTGTTAAGAGAAAAAAGACCCGGTGAAGAATATGCTCCATTAATACCAACCGGACTAGGTCTAAGGTATGAGGAAAATGATAGGAAAAGATATGGCTTTAGTGCATTATTAGATTATTCAATACCAAATGGCTCAATTGGTTTAAATTCGTTTATAAGCAGAAAAGAAGATATAAATAATACGCAAAGAACTTCATATGATTATAATGGTGGATCAATAAGTAGAACTTTTCAAAATTCACAATCAAGCGTCGCAATTTTATCTACGGCATTAGAAGGTGAGCATAATTACGATGCAATTAATATAAATTGGTCGTTATCTTTATCGTCTTCAGAAACTATTACTCCTTTTTCTAATTCATTTTCATTCTCACAAAACGGCGCAATTGATTTAAGTCAACTCTCAAATTATCCAACAGCCGATGAGGTCATGAATGCTTCAACAAAAGATCTAACTTCAAGTTATTTTAACAAAATTAGTAGAAGTAGCCGTTCGGCATCAGAATATACCAATTCATATAAAATTGATTTTAAAATGCCTTATTCCTTCTTTAATTCAATTTTTGGTTCTCTAAAATATGGGGCAAAGTTTAGCCATAATATGCGTGATAGGAATAGCTCTTCTGCATTTAGAAATATGTACACTTTTTTCAGTGAAAAAGTTGAAATCTATCATCCCGATTATGGTAAACCTGGGTTTGTTTTTCAGAGAGTACCGGGCACTGGAGGTAGGTCATCAATACTCAATTATATTGATACTTCTTTTGACCCTGGTAATTTCGTGAATGGAAAATATGAATATCCTGTCGCTCTCAGCGAATATACTCTGATGTATTTACTCGATAATTATATATTAGATTCATCATTAACTTTTCAAAGAACTGCTTCACTTGATGACTACAAAGTTGAAGAGAATATTGCTTCCGGTTATATAATGAGTGAAGCAAATATATCCAGTTTTTTAACAATATTGGCCGGGGTAAGATATGAGAGAACATATGCTTATTTAACAGGGAAAAGAGGTATAGTACCCAATGATGTAGTCGAATTAGATTATAGCGATAATCCTGTGCATGATACTAGTAAAACAGCATCGTATAATAATTGGTTTCCAATGTTACAGTTCAAAATAAAACCAAGTTCCTGGTTCGATTTAAGATTGTCATTTACTAAATCGATTTCAAGACCGCATTTAGAATGGATGCTGCCAAATGTAAAAATTGATGGAACAACCAATACAGTTGAAATTGGTCGCCCAGATATTAAACCGCAGATATCTGAAAATTATGATGCGTATTTATCTTTTTATGGTAATGAAATTGGATTGCTTTCATTCGGCGGATTTTACAAAGATATAAAGAATTTAATTTATATGAGAAACGGTCATAAAATTTTAAATGCCGGTAAAGAAGGGTTTCCAACTAATTGGAATGGGTTAATATTGAATTCTCCGGAGAATAATCCACTTAAAACTAAAGTTTACGGAATGGAATTTGAATGGCAAAGTAATTTGCTGTGGCTGCCCAAACCATTTAACTCTTTGGTAATTAATATAAATTATTCTCATATATGGTCAGAAACAAGCTACCCAATTTCATTTGTAAATACGGAAAAAATACCTGTCTTCCCATTTCTAATAACTTCAGTAATTGACACGGCAAGAAATGGTAAAATGCCCAACCAGGCAACCGATATTGCAAATATTTCTTTGGGTTATGATATTGATAAATTTTCAGGTAGAATTTCTTTGGTATATCAGGGAAAATCATTGGCCGGAATTGGTGAAAGAGAAGAAGAAGACAGTTTTACTTCTCCAGTTACAAGGCTGGATTTGTCTCTCAAATATCAATTCTCTGAACTTTTCGGAGTTTATTTCAATATGAATAACATTACAAATAATGCTGATCAATCTTATAAACAAATTGAAACCTACATTGATAATACTCGTTATTATGGGATGACAGCTGACTTTGGAATAATATTTAAACTTTAACTAGCATAAAATCTAAATACAAGGAGAGAGTATGAAAAATAATATGTACAGTACAATATTTTCAATTCTACTAATGTTGTCTTTTTTTAATAGTTATAATTATTCTCAGAATTGGGATTATTTAGATGTAGAGCCTGGATATGAAACTTTAAATATTGCGATTGAAGGCGATACAACCTCAACCGGTGAGCCCATATCATTAAATCGTGCATATCGCCTTCAAAGAGATGGAGTATATCTTTATAACGGAAGCATTACGAATTTATCTGGTTCAACCATGAGGATTGTGGCTTCGGAAGGTACTGGGAAATTACCTCTTATTATTCCGGTTGCCGATCAAACAGGTAGTTCCAGACGTTTCTTTCTTGCAAGAGGGAATGGCTATTTTGAAAATCTAGCAATTTCAGGAGTTGATAATTTGGGTAATGTTGTTTCAGAAGGTAATATGTTCAGACTCGCTAGCAGTGACATTAAACTTACTATTAAGGGATGTTTCTTAGATTATGATCTTCAATCATTTATTAGAATGAATTCATCAAACCAATCTGTATTTGTAATAAATTCAGTCTTGCGTAACAGCACTAACCCTGTAAGTACTGGGAACGGCAGATTTATTGATACCAGAGGAAATCCGCAAGATACTATTTCAGTAAAAAATTCTACTTTATATATCACTTCTCAAAATATTATTAGAGGAAAAGGAAGTTTAATTAATCAATTTATTCTTGATCATGTTACTATTTTTGGAGGTAACGGAATAAATGCAGGATACTCTGGAATAGTTAGTAAAACAGATGGTATTATTGAAATAATGAGAAGTATTAATTGCCAGATTACTAATAACCTTTTTATTGATTGTGGATTTGAAGGTGGAGAAAATAGTCCATCAGATCCGGCTGACACTGTTAAAGCTCCTATTATTCCAATTGATTCCCTAAGAACTGATGATCCTTCAAAAGAGTTAAACCGTGTTTGGGATATTAGGAATAATGTATATGGGTGGTCACCCTCGTTAGAAACTTGGTTCAGTTCTACAGACTCATCTTATACGCCTGTGTTTTTAAATGTTTATGCCGATGAATTGTTTAATTTGTATCCAACAATGAAAGCATCAAATAATGTTAGAGAATTTGTTCAATTTACTGATCCGCCTTCATCGGAGGCTCTTGCCGCTTTTGCTCAACATAAACAAGCTACCGGTAATTCAGATATTGATAATCCAATTATTACAGCCGATAAGAACGGATTGGCTGCTTTACAGGATGATCCAAATTCTTTTGGACCAGCAGAAAATGAATTCGATTTTAAATATAATACAAATTCACAAGCATATACTTTTGCAGAAGGCGGTTTACCTGCCGGCGATTTAAATCCTTGGGGAATTGATTATTCTACAACAGGTATTGAAGAAAATTATAAGTACTCTATTCCAGCAGAATTCTCATTATCTCAAAATTATCCTAATCCTTTTAATCCTTCTACAATGATTGAATATACTGTACCGTTTACATCGAATATAACTTTATCTGTATACAATGTATTGGGTCAAGAGGTTGTTAGGTTAATAGATAATAAATTGCAGGCAACTGGACAATATACTATTAGCTGGGATACGTCAAATGGTTCTTCAAAGTCTCTTAGTAGCGGTATTTATATTTATCAGTTAAGAACAGAAGGAATGACTATTTCCAAAAAGATGATTCTTCTTAAATAATAAGATGCCAATAATTTTATTTTGTTAAAATTTATTAACAAGAGATTGGAAAATTATTTCCATCTCTTGTTAATAATAACTAATCATATCGAGAAATATTATGCGAATAACTTATAACTTATTCTTTATATCAATTCTATTAATATTATTGGGATATACTCCTAATTTATTTGGACAGAATGAAAACTCAAGTATGATTATTAAGGGCTCTCTGTCCTTGCCCATTAGTGATTACGGGAAATCATTAGGTAATGAAGCTTCTATTACAAGACGCAGCGGTTTTGATTTCGGCAATAGTGTTGGGCTTGCTAAAACTGGAGGAGTATTTAGTATAGATATAATAAGTCCGATTAGAAAATTAAAAGGATTAGGATGGATATTCAGTACTAAACTAATTATAAATCCAGTTGATACAAAAGAAATTCAAAACTATTTCCAATCAGTAATAAAGGATACTCCCCGTGATACTGTTGTCTTTAGTTTTGAATCGAGTGATTGGCTTCACATTCCGATTATGACAGGATTTAATTATGGTTATATATTTTCTGAGGATATTTCCGCTTATTTAACAATTCAAGGCGGAATAGATATTTCAAAACAACCTACAAGAAAATATAGCGCATACTTCAGAAATGCATCAATTTTAACTTCCATTGAAGAAACTAAGTTTGATTTTGTTATTAGCTATGGATATTTAATTGGGATTGATCTGGAGATCTTCAATAAATATAGCATTGGTATTCAATATTTAAATCTTGGCAATCCACAATATACCGGTGAACGAACACTTAATCCTTCATTCTTTAATGGAATTTTTGATTTGAAAACTAATATACAAAATGATAAACGTCAGATAAATATGCTGTTAATATCATTTGGTTATAGAGTTGATATATAAAATTATTACGAACTAATTTAGCAGCTGCAATACTTATTACAAATTGTTTTTCTTAGCCATGTAATTTTTCATGAAAATTTAATAGGTATTATATTATGATAAAAAAAATAGGTTTCATTCTCTTCATTTCTATAAGCTTAAATGCACAACCCGCTTGGAAACAATTGTTCAATTCAAAAAATCTTGACGGTTGGAAACAATTAAATGGTTCCGCAAAATTTTACGTATCTGATCAATCAATTATTGGAGAAACAGTTCTAAATTCCTCCAATAGTTTTTTAGTAACTGAAAACACATATTCCGACTTTATACTTGAATTAGAATTTAAAGTTATGGGCAGTACAAATTCCGGTATACAATTTAGAAGTAATAGCATTTCCGAATATCAAAATGGAAGAGTTCATGGTTACCAGTTTGAAATAGATCCATCAGAAAGAAAATGGTCCGGCGGTATTTACGATGAAGCTCGACGCGGCTGGCTATATACTTTAGATGAAAATCCTGATGCGAAAAAAGCATTTAATGAAAATAATTGGAATAACGTAAGAATAGAAGCGGTAGGGAATAATATTAGAACATGGTTGAACGGAATCCCTTGTGCCAATATAAGTGACGATTTGTCTGCTAATGGATTTATTGCTCTCCAAGTTCACTCTATAAAAAATGATCAAACAAAAGTGGGTGAAAAAGTTTCTTGGAAGAATATTAGAATATTAACAAACGATGTTGAAAAATATGTGACAGAAGATAATAGTGAAATTCATCAAAATAGTTTTTTATTAAATAAACTGAGCACTAGAGAAATAAATGAAAATTATAAACTTCTCTGGGATGGTAACACAACAAAAAACTGGAGAGGCGCCAAATTAGATAAGTTTCCTGAAAATGGATGGTTAATTGAAAACGGAGTTCTTAAAGTTCTTTCATCAGACGGTGGTGAATCAAGAAACGGCGGTGATATAATTACAATTAAAAAATATAAAAATTTTGAACTTTATATAGAATTTTTAATAACCGAAGGTGCAAACAGCGGAATAAAATATTTTGTTGATCCTGAAATGAATAAAGGGGAAGGGTCATCGATAGGATGTGAGTTCCAAATACTGGATGATGTTAAGCATCCTGACGCAAAACTTGGAATTGCTGGCAATAGAACCCTTGGGTCGCTATACGATTTAATACCATCTGTAAATAAAAAATTTAATGGAATTGATAAATGGAATAGAGCTTGTATAATTGTTAAAGGCAATCATGTTGAACACTGGTTAAACGGAATAAAAGTTGTCGAATACGAAAGAGGGACACAAATGTGGAAAGCTTTGGTAGCTAACAGTAAATTTAAAATATGGAAAGATTTTGGCGAGGCTGAAGAAGGGAATATTCTTTTACAGGATCATGGAAACGAAGTTTGGTTTAGGAATATTAAAATTAAAGAATTGTAAAGTGCTGATGGAGAAAATTTAATGAATAAATCTAGACGGGAATTTGTAAAAAAATCATCTATAACGTTAGCAGGAGTAGCATTCGGCTCATTGGGATTTACTGCAAAAAGTTATTCAAATATTGTTGGCGCAAATGACAGAATAAACTTTGCCGTAGTTGGTGTTCGTAATCGTGCAAATGCACATCTTAAAGCTATTAAAGAGTGTGAAAATGTTGGTTTAACCCATATCTGTGAAGTTGATACAAGATATGAAAAAGAATTTTCAGCTAAAGTAAAAGAGAACTTTGGAAGTTACCCCAAAGCGATAAAAGATTATAGAAAACTTGTTGAAGAAAAAGATATTGATGTTATAACAATTGCGACTCCTGAACATTGGCATGCAACAATGTCAATAATGGCTTTACAGAATGGTAAACATGTCTATGTTGAAAAGCCTTGCAGTCATAACCCAAGAGAGGGTGAACTACTTGTATTGGCTCAAAGGAAATATGACAAACTTGTACAAATGGGAAATCAGCAGAGATCATCTCATCATACAATTAATATTATTAAACGAATTCACGATGGCTTAATTGGCACTCCATATTATGGCAAGGCTTGGTACAGCAACAAACGAGAACCTATCGGTATTGGAAAAATAGTTAATGTACCGGAATATCTTGATTGGGAACTGTGGCAAGGCCCTGCACCGAGGACAAGCTACCGTGATAATGTTCATCCTTATAATTGGCATTGGTTTTGGAAATGGGGGACCGGTGAAACATTAAATAATGGGACACACGAAGTAGATATTTGCAGATGGGCACTGAATGTTAAATACCCAAATAAAATTTCATCAGTTGGAGGCCGGTTTCACTTTGAAGATGATTGGGAATTTTATGACACGCTGAATACAAGTTATGAATACAATGGAAAAATGATTTCTTGGGAAAGTAAAAGCTGTAACAATGTACCATATTATGATAGAGGAAGAGGAGCTTTAATAAATGGGACTAATGGCTCAGTTCTAATTGATCGTGGTGGATTTATTGTATTTGATCTAGATGGAAAGATCATTGAGGAGTTTGTGAATAAAAAAGCAGCAAGTACAGATGATTTATTAGGAATGGATAGCATGACAGTAGATCACTTTAAAAATTTACTGAATGGTATTAGAAATGGAGAAAAATTACGTTCTCCAATTGCTGAGGGGAATATTTCTGTTACAATGCTTCAACTCTCAAATATTGCTTGGAAGTATGGCAGAACTTTAAATTTGAATCCTCAGAATGCTCATATCTTAGATGATGTGGAAGCAATGAGTTTGTGGAGCAGAGAGTATGAACCAGGTTGGGAAATTAAAATCTAATTTGTTTTATTATTTAATTAAAGAGAATTATGGATAATGATAAAAATAAACGATAGAAAAAATAGCATGAAGCAAGAAAAACGGAAATCAAGAATAAAATTCGCGTCAATTCTATTGTTATTATTATTCCCAAATTTCTTATGTGCTAAAATTATTCATGTTAGTAGTTCTGGTAATGACTCGAACGCCGGCACCATAAATGATCCGGTAAGAACTCTAACAAGAGCCAAAGAGCTTTGTCTAAATTCGTCTGATAATTCCTTTGAAATTCTTCTTAAAGGCGGGGATATATTTACTGAGTTTTATCCTGATACAGTTTCACTTTATGGAGACGATAGAACTACATTTGCTTTTATTTGGGATATTAATAAAGAATTACTCATTTCTACTTATGGGTCTGATGAAAAAGCTAAACTTGATGGGACAGGATATTTTCTTCACGATGGAGGACCGGGAGCCGCAATTTTAGTTATAGAACCCTCAAAACAAAATGTAATTATTGAAAATCTATATTTTGAGATGTGGATTGAAAGCACAATTATGCTCTTTGAGACTGAAGATGTAATTTTAAGAAATATTAAAATAAATAAAATTGGCCCTTATTACTTTCCAGACGAAAAAACTACCGGTGTTTATTGCGCCGGTGTTGTTTACCCAAAAAATTCTACAAGGGTATTAATAGAAAATATTGAAATGACTAATTGTCATAATAATTTTGAAGAGCTGGATGATCTTCATGGTTTTTATTGCACTCGATTGAATAACTCGGAAATTAGAAACTGCTATCTTGCGAATATTAGCGGCTCACCATTTAAGTTTAGAAGATCTCAAGCTAATAATGTCTATGTTCATGATAATGAATGTTATTATACAGGAGTTTCAACTCAAACTGACAATCAAGTTCAATTCGGCTTTCTTAGATATAGTGGTGATCCTGGTGGCAATTGTCCTTATGCCTTAACATTTGAAAATAATATTTTTCATTATCCCTATTTGTGGGTTGAGAGAGGCGAAAATCCGGAGACAAGTTACGCTATTAAATGTTCCATCAGCAATATTACATCTTGCGGTGCTGATGCTTGTGATGACTCCACAAAGGTAAAATGGATTAATAATGATTTTAAATTTAAGTGGGAACTTACGGATAAATGGAATGGCGGAGAAATTTTAGCCTTAAACTCACCTGGCGATTTATTGGCGGTTGCTGTTTCTAATAAACAAATTGATTTAACTTGGATAGATAATTCTGAAAATGAAGAAGGATTTAAGATTGAACGAAAATCCCATGGATCTTCATATTGGGATGTTGGAAAGGTAGATGCTAATGTAACTTCACATTCGGATCGATTTTTTTTGAATAGTTCAACTGAATATACTTATCGAGTTGTAGCATATTATGAAAACATTACCTCACCTCCCTCAAACGAAGTAACGGTAACCACTCAAAATGATCTAGTAAATGTTTCAGATGAAAATGAGTTGACAGTTCCTAGTGTATTTGACTTAGAACAGAATTATCCAAATCCGTTTAATCCATCAACAACAATAAATTACCAATTGCCAAAATCCGGAAAGGTTCAATTAGTGATATTCAACATTCACGGACAATTGGTGGAAACTTTGGTTAATAAGTATCAATCAAGTGGATATTTTCAAGCGTTATGGCATCCTAAGGATTTGCCAAGCGGTGTTTATTATTATCAATTAAGATCGAATGATTTTATTAAAACCCAGAAATTAGTATTACTTAAGTAAGATTTTTAAATCGCCTATAAAATGTCGTTTGAAAATGTTAATCACTTTTGAATTCTTATTGAGAAATATGAAACGAATAAAATTAAATCTAATAATAGCTTCATACCTATTTA
Source organism: Bacteroidota bacterium (assembly GCA_018829205.1). Lineage (GTDB taxonomy): Bacteria > Bacteroidota > Ignavibacteria > Ignavibacteriales > Melioribacteraceae > JAHJUE01. The sequence continues at coordinate 355,995 of JAHJUE010000006.1, read as the reverse complement.
TTCATTTTTACTTCTCGACTGTCAATCGAAGTACAATTAAATTCTATTGAGGGCTGATATTAATTATTAAAAAATAAGGTTTGCCGTCGATAAGATATAATCCGCACTTTTAAAAAGGGGAAACACTGTTGGTTATATTTTATCTAATAAAGCAAACGAGTATTTCGTTTAGAGTTACAAGACTATAATCTTAAACCTGAAATTTTTTAATATCATTAATGGTAAAATATTTTACGTATAAGATTGTTGGTTCTGCATACTTAAAAATTTATAGTGAAAATCGTGATAAATCATTTACAAAATAACTGTTAATGAGTTAACGTCAGTTTTAAAATACTGGGACAAGTATACAAAATCAGCAATTAATAATAAGATAAATCCAATTTGGAATAATAGAGTAAACATAGTTGACAGGGTTAAATATAATATTGAGATTACAAAGATGGACTAGTTTTATAAAAATTTTAAATGGGGTCGTATGAATATATTTAAGAATTGTAAATCACTGATCATTATACTTTTAATGTTACTAGGTGGAAATCAATCTCTAAATTCTCAAAATAATGTTGAATTAAATGATGCATGGAATGAAATAGATAAAATCTTGGAAAGAATTGTCCCTCCTGTATTTCCAGAAAATGAATATTCTGTTCTCAAATATGGAGCTTGCCCAGATGGAGTTACTGATACTCGTGATGCAATTAATTCTGCTATTGATATTTGCAGTGCAGAAGGAGGGGGTAAAGTAATATTACCGCAAGGAAATTATCTTGTTAATGGTCCATTAATATTAAAAAGTAATGTTAATCTGCATTTGGAAGAAGGCGCTTATGTTCGATTTGGTACAAATCCTAAAGATTATCTTATTGGTGAAGAAAAATATAACGGTTGCGTGAAAGTAAGGTGGGAAGGCACATGGTGCTATAACTATTCGCCGCTAATATATTGCTGGGGTGCAAATAATGTTGCAATAACTGGTAAAGGAACAATTGATGGTCAAGTAGATAAATACTGGTTCGAATGGAAATTTTTACAGAAGCCTGATCAAAGTAATTTACAACAGATGGGAGAGAATTTAATTCCGATAGATAAACGATTATTTGGTGAAGGTCATTATTTGCGACCTGGAACTATTGAGTTCTACTACTGCAAAAATGTATTGGTCGAAGGTATAACTTCAAGAATGCCAATAGAAAGAAATATACATCCAACTTTTTGTGATAATGTAATTATCAGAAATGTTAACATTCAGCCAGGAGTTAAAAAAATTCGAAATGATGATGGTATTGACCCGGATTCATGCATTGATGTGCTGATAGAGAATTGTACTATTCATGCATATGATGACGCAATTGTAGTTAAATCGGGCAGGGATAACGATGCTTGGTCTGAAAATGGTGGTCGCTCTTCTGAAAATATCATAATAAGAAATAATAAAATGCTTGGCGGTCATAATGGGTTCTCAATAGGAAGTGATATGGCAGGTGGAGTTCGTAATGTCTTTGTTTACAATTGTGAAATGGGTTTAGTAGAGCCGATGCAATATGGAATCAATATAAAAGCGAATTCTGATAGAGGAGGAATTGTCGAAAATATCTTTGTCAAAGATATTAAAATAGACTCATGTGAAAGTGCTATATATATTGAAACTGATTATAAGAATATTCAATATGATTCTATTGAACATCCTTATCCGCCACTATATAAAAATATGTTTTTCAATAATATTAATTGTAAAGTAGCGACTCAAATAGGAATATATATACAGGGGATTGAAGTAAAACCAATCGAAAATATCAATTTGTGCGATATAAGTATTTTAAAAGCAAAATTACCTTATACACTTAATAATATTAATTCTTTAAGCATAATAAACCTTCAGATAAATTAGGTTTTTTAATTCTACTGGGGTATGATTAAAATATACTTACAACATAAAAAACGAGGATAAAATGCTTTTTAAAATCTTTTTAACATTATTTACTTTAATAATATCAACCTCATACTCGCAAAATTCTATCTACAATGTAAAAGAGTTAATCAGTGAAACTGGGAAAACCGTACTTATTACAGAGCAGCTTCAAGAGATAATTGATAAGTGTAGTGAAGAAGGGGGCGGTTATATTTATTTCTCAGCAGGCGAATACTTAACAGGAAGCATTATATTGAAAGATAATACATATCTTCAATTAAGTCCTGGAGCAACACTTTTCGGAAGTACAGATATCAATGATTATACGGAGGAAGGTGGTAAAAGTCTCATATATGCGAAAGGTGCAAGAAATTTTGGAATTATTGGAGAAGGAACAATTAATGGAAACGGAGATTTTTTCTGGCGGGATAAAGAACGACCATACAACAGACCTGATAGATTTATATTATTTGTGGATAGCAAAAATATAAAGATAAATAATATATCAATGCTAAACTCACCTAACTGGAACCTTGAATTACTAGAATGTGAATATGTTTGGATTGATGGCGTTTCAATGATAAGTGATATGAAATCACCAAATTCAGATGGAATAGACCCTACATCTTCATCTCATATTTACATTACTAACTGCTACTTTGAATTAGGTGACGACGCAATTTGTCCTAAATCAAGAGGCACAAAACCTACTGAATACATAGTTGTAGAAAATTGTGTAATAAAAAGCGACGACTCTGCAATTAAATTTGGAACACGTTCAGAAGCTCCGATGCGGCACATGGTGTTTAATAATATCATTATCAAGGATACACAATATGGTATTGCGTTTTTTGCCAAAGACGGCGGTACGTTTGAAGATATTAGGTTCTCCAATATTATTGTAGAAAGCACTAATAACGAGACATTAAAAGATGATCGTCCTAGTGGAAGCTATCCTATATTTCTTGATATTGAACGACGAAAACCTAGTGGACCTATCAGTTACATTAATGATATTTATTTTAGTGACATAACAATAAACAGTAAAGACGGACATTGTTTATTCCTTGGGCAACCTGATGAAAAAATTAAGAATTTGTATATATCAAATATTAATTTCAATCTTGAAACGCATAGAACGTTTGAAGGCAGCAAAAAACCTAGGGGAGTTAGGTCACTTATAAATAGGGCTGATAATGATTTTTCGCATATACCATCCAATTTTACTTTTGCATATATAGACAACTTAGTAATAAGAGATTTAACAATTTCGGATTACGACAAAAGTGAAAGCTTTGAAAGACATATGATATGGGGATATGATGTAAATAATGTTAAAATCCAAGGTTTTTCTAATAAACTACAAACCCCAAATAAAAAACTAGCTCAACTCCATTTTAAGGATGCTACTAATATTGGGATATACTCAAGCCAACCTATCGGTACAAAATCACCCTTCTTGTACCTTGAAGGAAGATTAACTAGCGACATTACATTGATGAATAACAATTTTTTTAACGTTAATAATATTGTTGGTTTTGATAGTGATTTTAATAAAGCTGAACTGAAAGAATTTAATAACTTTAAAAAATAATTTTTATTCGCTAATCGGGGGCAAATATATTTTATCTAAAGCCAAATAACAGGACAATGATTAAAATGACTATCTGTGAAAGTGAGATAAATAATGTTAGGGTAAATCTATGAGAAAACGAGAATTATTAAAATTATTATTGCTGCTTATTTTTACAATTTCATGTGCTAATGTAAGTTTTGAAAAACAAGCAGAAAACTTAAATGAAAAAGCATGGGAAAAGGTTGATACAATCTTAACAAGAATTAATGCTCCAACATTTATTCCGAAAAACTATTATGTAAAAAATTATATTAATAACAATGAGGGTAGGAAAGCATTTGTAAATGCTGTCAATAAAGCGATTTTAGATTGTAATATTAAGGGCGGTGGAAATGTAATAATTTCTGAAGGAGAGTATATTTCAAACGGTCCAATCCATTTATTAAGTAATGTTAATCTTCATTTAGAAGATGGAGCTATCTTAAAATTCGGTGTTGTACCATTGGACTATACTCCATTGGTATTAGTTCGTTGGGAAGGGACACTTTGTTATAATTATTCACCATTAATTTACGCTCATAATCAAAAGAATATAGCTGTAACCGGTAAAGGAATTATTGATGGACAAACGCAATTAGGTTGGCACAAGTGGAAAAGAGGAAACGATGGAAAAAATCAAGATGCTGATAAGGAAAGGCTAAGGCAATTTGGTAATGATGTAACAACTGTTGAAACTAGAGTGTTCGGCCATGGGTTTTTGGATCTTGATGGTGATGGAAAAGACGATGGATATGGAGATGACAAAGATCATTACTTAAGACCTACTGGGATTGAATTTATTGAATGCGAAAACATTCTATTAGAAGACTTTACAATAAGAAATACACCTTTTTGGACGATTCATCCTGTTTTTAGTAAAAATATTACCGCAAGAAATCTAGATATTCAAGCAGGTACAACTAATGACGATGGATTTGATCCTGATTCTTGTACAGATGTTCTCTTAGAAAATTCTACCATTAGTACAAATGATGATGCTATTTCAATTAAAGCAGGTAGAGATCAAGATGCTTGGGATAGATTACCATGTGAAAATATAATCGTTAGAAATAATAATTTAACTTCGGGTGTAAATGGATTTTGTATTGGTTCAGAAATGTCCGGGGGTGTTAGAAATGTTTTTGTATATGATAATAAAATTCCAAAGGCAAGCAGAGGGATAAATTTCAAATGTAATCTAGATAGAGGTGGACAGGTAGAGAAGATTTATATTAAGAATATTGAACTTGGATATTGCGAAAATGAATTATTCATATTTAGAATGGATTATCATGGGTATCGCGGGAATAATTATCCTACTAAATTTAATGATTTCTTTGTTTCAAATATTAATTGCGATAGTGTTGGAGCAACTGCATTTAAAATTGTTGGAGTCGAATCTCAAACAATCCAAAGAGTTTATCTTAAAAATTTTGATATTAGAAGTACAGTTAAAGAAGCCGAAATAAAGTATGCTGAAGAAGTTATTTTTAGTAACATAAAAATAGATGGCAAACAGTGGAAAAAGTAATTTAGTTTATACTTGTTTCAGTATTAATTCTTGGTTGTAAAAATGATAATCAAAATACTGATCCCGTTGGGAAATGGATAATGGCATCAGGAGAGTATCCCAATACTATCTCTATGCCTGATTTATTAGTTACAAAATGAAGATGTGCCGAAATATCGATTAGTATTTAATTTTCTATAAAACAAACAGAGAGACATCATGAAAACAGTATTTTATTTATTTTTCGTTTCAACTATAATTATTTACTCTCAGTCGATCAATAATATCATGGAATCAAACGAAATTGATTCTACAAAATTTACAATTGAAAACTGCGTCAATGAATTTAATATTGTAAAAATCGTTAAAAAGGAAGTTGGTTACCAATATTGGTTTGTGGATGAAGATTTTATTGATGGAAGAACTTTAAAAATGAGTGTAATTAAGCCTAATTCTCAAACACATAAACCCCATTTTCATATAGAAGATGAGTTCTTTTTTGTTTTTGAAGGTAAAGCGGAATTTTACTTAAATGGTAAAACAAAAACAGTTGAAAAACTTTCAACGTTTTATTGTCCGAAAAATTCTATCCATGGGATTAAAAATGTTGGAGATACTGAATTAAAATATCTTGTAATTAAGAAAATTAAATAATCTTTGTTTTATTAGTCTGCCAAAGTGAAGAAAAATTACTTGTTTCTATTTAATGGCAGAATAATTTTTATGTTTTAATATTGAGCAATTATGCGTTTTCAAAAAAAACATATAGTAAAAAATTCCATTGTTGTCACCGACCATTCGATGACACATTGGCAAATGGTTTGATAAGACGGTATAATAGTAACAAAACTATAAATATTTGAAAACCTATTACTGCTTGAAGTAAGTCGATAATTTAATCTGATAAAACATCCTCAATCATTTATGCAATAATAATTTAAAAAATACAATAACTTAGTTTTCAGAAAACTTTATATGATTTTATTTATGAATATATTTTTAAGTTTGTATTTATAATTATTATGTATCTAACCTATACCGGCGAGCTAAAATGAAAAATTTACTACTGCTTTTAACAATGCTTTCATCAATTCTATTAGGTCAGGAATCCTGGCAGTCGAGTATTATTTATTACGGGAATGACGGAAAGCTGAATTATGTTAGAGATGATGAAGGAAATGTTATCCCGGATTTCAGTTATGCCGGTTATAAAAACGGAGAGGCTGAACTTCCGGATGTGCCGGTTGTTAAAACAATTGAACCGGTACCGGGCGATAATACTACCCATATTCAATCCGCTATTGACGAAGTATCGCTTCTGCCGTTGGATTCAAATGGATTTAGAGGCGCTATATTATTAAAGTCCGGTATTTACGAAGTTAACGGGACAATTAAATTGAATGAAAGCGGTATAGTAATTAAAGGTGAGGGGGACGGAGATGATCCCTCTTTAAATACTATTATATTTGGCAAAGGAAATACTCCGCATCAGCGTTCAATATTAATCGCGGGCGGCGGTAAAAATTCGCAATGGAAAGACCAGGTAAGCGGCACAAAGGTTAATATAATTTCAGATACGGTTTTAGTTGGTTCGCGTTCCTTCGAAGTAGAAGACGCGTCAAAATTTTCTGTCGGCGATAATATTATTATTTATCACCCTTGCACTGACGCCTGGCTCGCTTCCGTTGATTACGGCGGCAGCCATTATACAGATCCCGGCGCTGAGGCGGGTGTAGATGTTCCGTGGAAAGTGAACGCCTGGCCGATTGTTTTTAATAGATATATAAAAGAAATAGAAAACAATAAAATTACAGTTGACGCGCCTGTTTTTAATACGCTTATTAAATCATTGTCAACTTCTTACATTTATAAATACGCGCGGGCCGGAATAAAAACAAATATCGGGATAGAAAATTTAAGAATTGATATAGAAACTGCCGGGGGTGTCGATGAAAATCACGCGTGGCAGGCCATTGATCTTTATCAGATTGAAGATTCATGGGTGAAAAACTGTACGATGATTCATTTTGGTCAGTCAGGCATCAGATTCAATACCGCGTCAAGAATAACGGTTCAGGATTGTAACGCATTGGATCCGGTTAGTATTGTAACAGGTGAAAGAAGATATAATTTTAATCTTTATACTGCCGCTCAGCAAATTTTATTTATCGGTTGTCACGCTTCCAACGGAAGGCATCATTATGTTTCAAACGGCACTTCATGGACTTCGGGATGCGTATTTGTTGATTGTACATCTCAAGGCGCATGGACAAGCAGTGAAGGGCACCGCGCCTGGAGCATGGGATTATTATATGATAATGTTATTGAACTGGACGGACCGAGAATAGGATTGGATCCGAGACTTTTAGGTTTGTATAACAGGGGATATTACGGTACAAGTCATGGCTGGGCAATCGCTCATTCGGTAGCCTGGAACTGCAATGTAGCCAAAGGTGATCTGATTGTTCAAAAACCTCCTACCGCACAAAATTATGCCATAGGCTGTTTCGGAAATGTAACCGGAAAAAATCCGCCGGCTCCGTTTACGGAACCTGAAGGATTTATTGAAGGGACAAATAAAGAAAACTTAAATCCAAGATCCCTTTATAAAGCACAATTAGATGAAAGATTAGGCCGGACTGTTTCCGTTGAAAAAGATGAATCATTATTTCTAAATAATGAGTTCAGGCTTTTCCAAAACTATCCGAACCCATTTAATCCGGTTACGACTATCTCATATTCTCTGCCGCAATTAGGCGGCAGGCAGAATGTGTCGCTAGGGGTTTACGACATTTTAGGGAATGAAATTAATTTGTTAAATGAAGATAAAATACCGGGAGAATATAAAATAGAATTTGACGGCACAAATCTTTCAAGCGGGATTTATTTTTATGTAATAAAAACCGGCAGCGTAACCCTGGCTAAAAAAATGATATTACTGAAATGACTTAAAACAAAATTGATTTATTGAAATGGAGCTGATATTAAAATAATATATCCTTAATGAATATTTAATCGGAGTAATATCATATAAATAAATTTATCTATTCCTCAAAATTAATTTTGAAATCGGATTTTAACTCATTCATTCTTAATAATTTTATTGTAAAATCAGTTCTGACAATGCCCGTGACTTCAAATAAAGCCTCAAAATGATCGGTAGATAATTTATCCGCAAAATCTTTCAACTTAATTGAATCCGTGAAATATTTAACGGTGCTTACATTTCCGAAATCATGTTCCGATATGAAAAAAATAAATTTATTTGCGCTTGGACCCGCTACTTTTAATACTGTCGCGTAATCATTTCTTGCGTTAGTCTGCGAATTAGTTTTCCATGAATATGAATAATTATTATTGGTCGAAATTTCATGAAAATCTATTGAACTGGCTCCCTGATGCAATGTGTATTTGAAGTTTAGGTTATTTGTTATATTCGCCAGAATATTTAATGATTTGTACGGACCGATATATACAATATTATAATTCTGAAGATCCTGAAGCTGAATTTCGGATGATAGTTTTATTTCAAAATTTGTTTCGGCTAGCACGAATGACGGTAGTATTCTTGCGATACACCACGGATGACTTTCTTCAAGCCAGGTATGATAGGTTGGTGATATTTTATCGGCAAAGGAAGGATTTTTTTCCAGAAATGACTGCATATCAGATTTGGAATTAATTTCAATATCTCTAATATAGCTTTGTCTGCCTTCGGCGTAAGGCATTGAAAAGAAATAATAATCGCCAAGAACAATTAATGTTTTTTTCTTACTATTTATAAAATCATTCCAAATAAAGTCGTTTGAATCAATAATACCGGCAGGCTGTTTGGATAGAGGATTATTACTCCAGAAAAATAATACTATAAATGCAACAAGTAATATAAATGAAACAAAAAATGCCGGTTTATAAAAACCAAATTTAATTTTCCTTGGTTCATTTACATTGTTAATAAACTCAATTTGGTAACTTCCTTTCGGAATATTAATCTTAAATTCGTCTTCCTTGCCATCGGTTAAGTAATAATGCTCAATTTTCTTTCTTAAATTGCTGAGGTAGACTCGTACGCTGGAATCAATAGCCGGGTTAAATGTAGAATCCTTCTGAAAACAATCAATCGCAATAGTCGCTTCTTTTAATTCTTCCCCTTTAATATCCGCGTAAATAAGATATTCAATTAGTTTGCCGTATTTGCTCGATTGAAACTCTGTACTTTTTAATAAGCTGTTAAGAATCTCGATCTTCTTTTCATCAGATATTAAGGCATTAGACATGAGGTTCTCTTATTCTCTTAGTAAGGCGGAATTAATATCGGTATTATAAAATATAAATACAATATATAATAAAATAACGCTGTTTTATAAGATTATTATATGTTAAAAACATGTTATTAACTGTTATTTCATTGTAATTTCTTGTCCATTGATTTTCTACTGTTAAATTGGAACTTGAAAATATAGAAGTTTTGCAAATAAAATAATCAAAATATTTCTTTCTCATTATTCCACCAATCTAGTAATCTGGAGGATTGTTCAATGAAATTAAGATTAACCCGCAGCTCCTTTCTTTTTCTTCTATTTGTAGTTTTTACCTCTCAATTGCTCGCGCAGAGTTCCAAAATAACAGGTATTGTTAAAGATTCGCAGACAAATGAGCCGATTATGGGAGCTAATTTAATTATTGTTGGCACCTCAATCGGAGCAGCGTCGGATATAAATGGCGAATTTACAATTTTTCACGCGCCGGCAGGCAGCCAAATATTACGAGTATCTTATTTGGGTTACAAAAACGTTGAAACGGAAGTTGTTCTAATAAATGATATAGTTCTGTACGAAGAAATCTTATTAGAATCGGACGCGGTACAATTAGGCGGCGATGTAATTGTTTCAGCGCAAAGAGTCGGGCAGGTTTCGGCAATAAACCGTCAGCTTTCTGCCGAACAATTAGTTAATGTGGTTTCTTCCGAAAAGATGCTGGAATTTCCCGACGCTAATGTTGCCGAGTCGGTCGCAAGACTGCCCGGAGTTTCAATAAATAGAGACGGGGGTGAGGGATCTTCGGTTGTTGTTAGAGGTCTTTCTTCTAAATATAGTAAAATTACCGTCGATGGAATCGATATGGCTTCTACAGGCGCTCAAGAGCGCGGTACCAACTTAAGCGGAATTGCACAGGAAAACTTAAAAGGGATTGAACTTTACAAATCGCCGACCGCCGATATGGACGGAGAAGCGATAGGTGGAACGGTAAATTTGCAGACCGGAAAAGCCTCCGTTAACCCGGTTGCAATAGCCCGCATGTTCGGATTTTATAACGGACTTGAAGATAATTATAATCAGTATTCATTATTCGGGAAATACAGCAATCGTTTTCTGGATGATAATTTCGGATTACAAGTGTCGGTAAATTATGAAGACAGAGATAGAAGCACCGATTTTTTCAGCGGAAGTTATATAGTCGGCAGAACCGATCAGGAAGGCATTACTCATATTTCAATTAATAATTCTCAGGTAACCGACCGGCTGGAAAACAGGAAAAGAATTGGCGGCAATTTAATTTTAGATTATAACGTAGGTAACGGTTACATATTGTTAAGCAGTTTTTTAAGCAAAACTACAAGAGATATTAAAGACAGGCAGCGGTCACTTGATGTTGACGGCGCCGCCGGGACAATGCGTATCCGCCAAACCGAAAGAGATCTGCAATCCTATGTTAATACTTTAAGGGGCGAACATAATTTTGGAGTTATTGAAACCGACTGGTCAGTTTCTTTCTCATATTCTAGGAACCAGCGTCCTTTCGATCATTGGATGGATTTCAGCGAAACACCCGATTTCCCGAATCCGAACGATGTATCTCAGGAACAAAATGCGCTTAATTATTATCAATATGTCGACGTTGATAAAACCGCGCCATTATATACTACACAGTATATGAAAGAAGATGTGCAGGAAAGAAACTATTCGTCACAACTAAATTTTAAATACAATTTTAATTTGGGCCAGGATATAAACGGTTATGTAAAGGTCGGAGGAAAATATAAACACATTAATAGAGAAAGAAAATATGAGGAAGCGCAATTCTGGACATATTTACTAACTCAACCCGGAGAGGCAGGCAAATTAACCGCTTCCGATTTTCTTGATCCCGACTATACGCCGAATGACTTTTTAGACGGCAGAGCCGACCTCGGACTTATACTCGATGTAAATAAAAACAGATCATTTTATGATCAGTATTCATCATCATCCAGATATGTAAACAGTCAATTTTACGCCTATAGAAGTTCTGTCGGCGGTGACGCAGGAATTCCAAATTATAACGCGAAAGAAAATGTGGCCGCGTTCTATATTATGCCCAAATTTAATATCGGTTCAATTATTACTTTTATTCCGGGTTTAAGATATGAATCCGTTAATAACGAATATTTCGGGAATAAGTTTATAAGTTTAGTAAGCAACGCGCCTACTCCAAATGATAATGATTTTATTATAGATGATACAAGCTCAACTGTAAGTTATCATGATTTTCTCCCGATGATACATCTTAAAGTTACCCCGAGTAATTGGTTTGATATCAGGTTGTCATATACAAAAACATTATCCCGTCCCGATTATAATTATTTAATTCCGTCTCAATCATTGAATAACTTTGGAGCCGCAAATGTTTATAGAGGCAACAGCGAATTAAAACCGGCGCGGGCAAATAATTATGACATTTATTTGTCGTTTTATGAGCCTTCATTAGGATTGGTGTCATTCGGATATTTTTATAAAGATATAAAAGATATTTCCGCGATTTATAGAACTAATGTTACGCAGGATTTAGTAGACGAAGGTCTGCCTGAATTTGGAATTAAACCTTTAGAGGATTCTCAATACGGTATTAATAATCTTTATTCGAGGAATACCTTAAGAACCCCGATTAATTTACCGGAATCCAGCGTTAAAGGTTTTGAATTCGAGCTTCAGACAAATTTCCAGTTACTGCCGGTTCCCGATTTTATTAAAGGCGTTGTAATCGGATTTAATTACTCGCGTATTATTTCATCAACTCATTTCCCTTACTACGGCGTTACTACTCAAAGAATTAATGTGCCTCCGTATGTGGTCTTCACTTATAATAAGGGTTTGAGAGAAGGCAATATTCCCGGACAGGCAAAACAGTTAATTAATTTTTCTTTAGGCTACGATTTATACGATTTCTCGGCCAGGGTTTCAATGTTTTACCAGGACGGCAGCGTCGATCATATAGGTTCTGCCGAATTGCTGGATACCTATAACGACGGATTTGTTAGATGGGATATTTCAATTAAACAGCAAGTTCTGAACAATCTGACAATTTATGCGAACATCGTAAACGTTAATAACAGAACAGACGATTCATATCAAGCTTTTGAATATTTACAAACTGCAATTCAGGATTACGGAAGATCATATGAACTGGGAGTTCAGGTAAGAATGTGATTTGACATAATCTAAATTTAGTTTGAATAATATTTAATCATTCAAAATAACAGGAGGTCATATATGCGCAAATTTATTCTAAGTATATTTTTAACATTTGTTTGTTTTACTACCTACACTTATTCGCAGAATATAATTAATGTACCCGCTGCAGATATAAATTCAATCAGTACCGCAATATCAGGTGCTGCCGCCGGCGATATTCTTGTTCTTGAAAGAGACGGAATATATTTGTTCCAGGGAAGATTGGATGTTGCTGTTCCTCTTACAATACGCGCGGCAGAAGGCAGCGGAAAAAGACCTCTGCTTCAGCAAATTCCTACAGACCTGGGAACATATGCGGGAGATCCGGACGTTCAAATTTCCGCCGATCTTACCCTTGAAAATATTCATTTTAACGGTTCACGCGGTCCTCTGCGTACAATTTCGACAGGCAGAGCTATTAGATACGCGGCTGATAATTTAAAATTAGTCGTCGACGGATGTGTTTTCGAAAGATACTGGCTCAGAACAATCGATCTTAACGCATTTGTAGGATGCAAAGTTTTTTATAAAAACAGTCTTCATTTATGGGACGGCAGAGAAGATAGAATTGATAACGGAAGATTTCTTGACACTCGCGGTTCCAGCATTGATTCATTAGTAGTTGTGAACAATACTTTTCTAAATTGCAACGATAGATTCATCCGCAACATGGGTCTTCCGGGAATTATCACTTTTGCTAAATTCGATCATAACACATTTTACGGAAATATCGGCTACCGTCCGCCGTTTCAATTCAGAACTACTAAAGAATTAGTATTCACTAATAATGTTGTCGCTAACGTTGGCTTATTGGGAACCGATACTCTTTCAAACAGAAAGGACGAAGTCGGATACGCGGACCCGGCTAAAACAATATGTATTTTTACTGTTACAGGAACCGATACTTTAAATACTACAATTGATATGAAGAATAACGTGGTGTTTACAGAAAGCCGTTTCACGGAACTATTTGCAATCAATCCGCTTGCTGTGCAGCCTGCGCCTTTGTTTAATAAAGAATGGCTTGACAGAATTACACTTTCCGAAGCGGTGATTGACGAACAGCTTACATTTGTTAAAGCGCCTAGTTTAGACAGCCTTAGACTTGATTTGGGCAATTATATAAACGGCGGTACGAATTGGTCAAACACAGGATTTACAACAAGAACCGAAGTCCTAACACCCGAAGAAGTAAATATGAGTTACGGAAAAACCGCCGCAGCTTATACCGCGGCTGACGGATATCCCGCCGGTGATTTAAATTGGTATCCGGCAATGAAAGCGCAATGGGAAGAAGGAGTTGACCTAACGGGATTGGAAGAATTAAACGGACTGCCTTCCGATTATAGTTTGGAACAGAATTATCCTAATCCGTTTAACCCTTCAACAGATATTAAATTTAATATTCCTCAATCGGGTTTTGTAACACTATCTGTTTATAATGTTTTGGGACAGAAAATTACCGAGTTAGTTAACGGCGAGCTTTCTGCGGGATCTTATAATTATAATTTTGACGCCTCAAATTTAGCAAGCGGAATTTATTTATATACTATTACGACAAATAATTTCACTCAATCTAAAAAAATGATGTTGTTAAAATAATTGTTCCTGCCTTGGTTAGAGAGCATGGCCAAAGGTTCTGCTCTCTAATCTTGATCTTAAAAAAATATAATTAAAATATATGAGTTAAATGTTTATAGCATAACTATAGAAAATTTTCGCGTCAAAATAAGATTTTAAAAATAATTGAGTCGTTAAAAACAAATTTATAATCGTAGTCAAAGTTTGAAATTCAAAACATACAATTTATAAAGGGTATTAAAATTGGGAAAAATAAAATATTTGAGGCCATTGGTTTTAATTGCATTTATGATAGTTCTACAGCCAATCTTTTTATTTTCTCAGAATAAATTGAACAGACCGATATTTATTGACACTGAACAATTGCAAGAAATTAGAGTTCTATTTAGTGAGAATGTAAATTCAACAAGCAGTTTAAAAAACAAAATTGACTCTATGTCAAATATTCTTCTGAATATGAAACCGCTATCGGTAATGGAAAAATCGATAACTCCGCCCAGCGGTGATAAACATGATTTTATGAGCATCGGTCCATACTGGTGGCCGGACACAAGCAAACTTGACGGACTGCCGTATATCAGAAGAGACGGGGAACGCAATCCTGAGTATTATGAAATACCGGATGAAAGATATCTTGCCGAAACAATAAGAGCCGTCGAAAATCTAACCGTCTTATTTTATATAACCAGGGAATCAAAATATGCCTTAAAAGCGGCTGAACATCTTCGGGTTTGGTTTATTGATGAAGATACGAGAATGAATCCTAATTTAGTGTATTCGCAAGGTATCCCGGGAATTACCTCGGGAAGAGGAATCGGTATTATTGAATCACGATTCATATTCGGTATTACCGACGCGGTAATTCTGTTAAGAGAATCAGGCGTTTGGTTGAACGGCGACGATGAAAAATTAACAAAATGGTTTGATGATTATTTTACATGGTTAACCACTCATACATACGGTATTGACGAATCAAACGAAAAAAATAATCATGGAACATGGTATGATGTGCAGACAGCGGCGATAGCAATTTCTCTGGGCAAATATGATTTCGCTAAAAACATTTTAAGCGATGTTGTTCAAAAAAGAATTGAAGTTCAAATTGATAATGAAGGTAAACAGCCAAGAGAATTAGCAAGAACAAAATCTTTTTCATACAGCCTTATGAATCTTTCCGCGTTTATGCATTTAGCGCTGCTTGGAGATGTAGTCGGTCTTGATTTATGGAATTCCGTTTCGGCTTCGGGAGGATCAATTAAAAAAGCTTTGGATTATTTACTCCCATATGCCGTTGACCAAGGTAATTGGAAATACAAGCAGATAGATAAATTTAAAACAGACGCATTTTTACCCATGCTGCTGCTTGCTCAAAAAAAATACGACGAAAAATTATACGGTAGTTGGATATTAAAACTATTCGGTGATAAAATTTCTTTTTATGAAAGAATTAAAAAATTGTGAAACTAATAATTCATCTATTAAAATTCCGTTCCGATCGTTATGCAGAGAAAAATAATATGAATAATATTTTTAAACTATTGATGTTATATATAGGAATTTCCTGTATAGGAATATTTCATATTTTCGCCCAAGAAAATAGTTTTATAAAAATTTGGCCGGGCCAGCCTCTTTATTCATTAACAGCGGAAAATTTTCAAAGAGCAGAAACTGATTCCAACAATGTTACGCGTTATTACGATATTACAATTCCCGAACTCGAATATTTTAAACCGGAAATTCCGAACGGCGTGTCTGTTATTATTTGTCCCGGCGGAGGTTATACGCGATTAGCATATTCTTTTGAAGGAGGCGGAATCGGAAAATGGTTCTCGGATCGGGGCATATCAGCCTTTGTATTAAAATATAGACTGCCTAACGATAAATTTATGACTCACAAAGAAAGAGTCCCTCTGGCCGATTTGCAGCAGGCTATTTATTATCTTAAAAATAATGCCGCCGATTATAATATTAATCCTGATAAAATTGGCGTGTTAGGTTCTTCAGCGGGCGGACATCTTGCCGCGTCTGCTTCAACTCATTTTGAATCCGCGTTTTTCCCTATTAATAACGGGATAAGTCTTCGTCCCTACTTCAGTATTTTAATTTATCCTGTTATAACTATGAAAGAAGAATTCACTCATAAAGGATCAAGGAAAAATCTGCTGGGAGATAATCCGGATAAAAATCTTATAAATTTTTATTCAAATGAAATGAATGTAACGGCAAACACGCCTATGACATTTCTTCTTCATGCAAGCGACGATGCTTCGGTTCCGGTATCGAATAGTCTTATTTATTATCAGGAGCTTGTGAAAAATAATGTTCCCGCCGCAATGCATATTTTCCAAAACGCTGGGCATGGCTTCGCCATGCGGAATAAATGGGTCAGCGAACAATGGCTGTATCTTTTGGATAAATGGCTTATTGAGAATAAAATACTGTAATGAAATTAATTCAAAAAATATTTATCGGTTCGGCAATGAAATTTACAACAATCATCTTAATAAGCTCTCTCATTTTTATTTTGGGATGCACTGAGCACATCGAAATTGATGGAGAGCAAACACGCGTTGTTACCGCCGCAGATAAGTACTTAAAAGAAGAGCCTGTAACCATAACAAGTTTTACATGTGATAGAAGCGCGGGAGGACTAAACGATTATTATAGCGAAGGAGACTATTGGTGGCCAAATCCGGATGATATTGACGGGCCTTACATAAGAAGAGACGGATTGACAAATCCTGAAAACTTTAACGCGCATAGAGAAGCGTTAAGAAGATTATCAATTCAAGTTCCCGTTTTAGTGGCCGCTTATAAAATTACCGGAAATATAAAATACGCCGAACACGCCGTCAGACATCTTAAAGCCTGGTTTATTAATCCTAATACCAGGATGAACGCAAACCTTCTATACGCGCAGGCTATAAAAGGAATTGTCTCAGGAAGAGGAATTGGAATAATTGATACAATACATTTGGTCGAAGTGGCAAAATCTATATTAGTTCTGTCGGAATTAAAGGCTGTTAATCAATCTCTGTTTTGCGAAATTAAAAATTGGTTCGGTGAATATTTATTATGGATGACAACTCATAAATTCGGAGTAGAAGAAAGGGATAACGGAAATAATCACAGTACTTGCTGGGCAATGCAGGCGGCTATGTACGCTCTTTTAACCGATAACCAGGATGTTCTGAATTATGTGAGGAATTTTTATAAAGAAGTTCTTATCCCGACTCAAATGGATATAGACGGAAGTTTCCCTAAAGAACTTGCTAGAACAAAACCTTATGCGTACTCCATATTTAATCTTGATGCAATGGCTATGGTTTGTGAAATAGCCGGCATTAAAGAGGATAATTTATGGAAATATAAAACCGCCGACGGCAGAGGTATTGAAAAAGCCGTTGCATTTTTATTCCCCTACTTGGAAAACAAATCATTATGGCCTTATAAAAAAGATATTTCTTATTGGGATGAATGGCCTGTTAGACAGCCATCCTTGCTTTTTGCGTCAATTAATTTCAACGAACAAAAATATTTTGATTTATGGAATAAGTTAAACCCGGATCCCGAAACAGAAGAAATAATTAGAAATTATCCCATTCGTCAACCCTTATTATGGATAGAGTAATGAAAAACAAAACTAATTTATTGGTAATTATTGCGTTAGTGATTATGCTAAATGCGCTGTCGGTAAAATCCTACGCCAAGGATTATACCGGAATAATTGAAAAAATAGAATTACAGTTATTGAAGAAAGTAAAAATATTTGACGGCAGATGGCCTGAATTTACGGTTGACGGCATATGGAAATACCGGGAGAATGTTAACTGGTTTTCCGGATTTGCCGCCGGGGAATTATTCCTTATGAATGAAATTACTTCAAACAAAATACTGTTTGATGAAGCTATAGTTATATCCGATGTTCTAATTAACTACGCGGATATTAATTATACTCACGATATGGGATTTATTTTTCTTCATTCGGCAATAAACGCGTATCGTAAAACCGGAGACGTGAAATATAAAGAAGCCGGATTAAGAGCAGCTAAAATGCTGGCGAAAAGATTTAATGAAAAAGGAAATTTTATAAGAGCATGGGGTGAACTCGGATCAGATGACAGGGAAGGCTTAATGATTATTGATACCATGCTGAACCTGGAGCTTTTGTTTTGGGCGGCCCGTGAGTACGGTATTCCCGAGTTTTACGACATTGCTTATAAACATGCCGTTGTCTGCCTAAATGAACATTTAAGGGATAATTTCAGTTCATATCATGTTGTTGAATTTGATCCTGATAACGGCAAGATTTTGAAAAAATATACTCATCAGGGTTTTACCGACAATTCAACTTGGGCCAGGGGACAGGCTTGGGGAATTTATGGATTTGCTCAAGTTTATAAAAACACTGGCGATATCAGATTTTTAAACGCTTCTAAAAAAATGGCGGATTTCTTTTTGAATCAGCTTCCCGATGATAATGTGCCTTATTGGGATCTTGATATTTCTGATGTAAATGTTTCTAAAGATGCCTCGGCCGGAGCAATTGCCGCTTCCGGTATGAGTATATTGGCCGAAGTTTGTAACACTAAGGAAGATTATAAAAAATATATTTCAGCAGCCGATATAATTACCGAAAGCCTTGTTGAAAATTATACATTCTTAAATTCGAATAGAAAAATAGAAGAAGGAATTTTAATTCATACTGTTTACAATTTTAATGCCGGATGGGGTATTGATGAGTCTTTCCCTTGCGGTGATTATTACTTTGTTGAGGCGCTTCATAAATATTTAAAAAGAAATCTAATTGATATAAATACAGACGTAAAAAAAAAAGACTAAAAATTAATCTTTATGATAATTGGTTTTATCTTGAAGATAATATTGGTCATCAAAATTTAAATAAGTCGGCGTCGAGTTGGCAATTAGTTGATCTTCCTCATTCATGGAATAAATTTGACGCCGTTGATCAAGCGCCGGGCTACAGAAGAGATGCCGGCTGGTATGAAAAAGTAATAAACCTTCAGGAAATAACTTC
The DNA here is from genome assembly GCA_018829205.1 of Bacteroidota bacterium. Lineage (GTDB taxonomy): Bacteria > Bacteroidota > Ignavibacteria > Ignavibacteriales > Melioribacteraceae > JAHJUE01. Next base: position 336,849 of record JAHJUE010000006.1, on the reverse strand, counting down.
CGGTAAAAAATATATCCTCGAATTTGAAGCCGTTAATATCAAAGCGGAAATTTATGTTAATGATCAATATGTCGGAAAACATATTGGCGGTTATATAGGATTTGAATTTGATATAACAAAATATCTTAAGCCCGGTGAAAATAAAATATTAGTCCGCGCCGATAATTCAATTGACCGTTCAATTATCCCATCTCAAAAATCTGATTTCTTTATATACGGCGGAATACCCAGAGACGTATGGCTGAATGTTGTTCCCTCTTCCAATTTAAATTCTTTAAAAATAAACACGCCTGAAATTAGTAACAGCTTCGGCAGAATTGAAATATCTTTTAATGCCGATACTCTAATAGATAAATCCTACGCCGTTATCAGCATTGTCGGTCCTGATGGTAAGTTAGTCTCCGAAACTAAAAAAAATATAAACAAAGAAAACAAGATTGCGCTCGGTCAAATAAATGATCCTTTATTATGGTCAACGGAAACTCCGAATTTATATTTAATTAAAGTTAGGCTAATGTCGGACGGAAAAATAATCGATGAAATATCGGACCGATTCGGACTGCGGTGGTTTGAATTCAAAGAACACGGAGCTTTTTATTTAAATGGGAAAAGATTAAAACTACGCGGTACACACAGGCATGAAGATTTTGCCGGAATGGCTAATGCCATGCCGAACGAACTTCACAGACGCGATATGGAAATGATAAAAGAAATGGGAGCGAATTTTGTCCGTCTGGCTCATTATCCGCAGGACCCTGAGGTTTATAAATCTGCCGATGAACTAGGCCTTTTAATTTGGGATGAGCTTCCATGGTGCAGGGGAGGACTTGGTGATATACAATGGCAGGAAACAACAAAGAATCTTTTTAAAGAACAAATAAACCGGAATTATAATAATCCTTCAATTATTATCCGGTCAATAGGAAATGAAGTTTATTGGCTGCCTGATTATGAAGGGGGGGACAATATTAATAATCTCAGAAAATTTGCGATCGAGCTTAATGACATAGCTCATGCTTTGGATCCGCAAAGACTTACATCTATTAGAAAATTTTATGAAGGCGCCGATATTGTTGATGTTTTCTCTCCTTCAATTTGGGCCGGCTGGTACTCGGGCGTTTATAAAAGTTACGGGAATGCAGTTGATGATGCATTGAAAAAATACAAAAGATTTTTTCATGCGGAGTACGGAGGTTCAAGTCATCTCGGAAGGCATTCGGAATTCCCGGTTACAGGCGACGGTATGCTTAATCCGGATGAATGGACAGAAGCTGTAAACCAGGTGAAGGTTGATAATGTAGCTAAAATCGGCGACTGGAGTGAAAATTATATTGTTGATTTATTTGACTGGCATCTTTCGGTTTCCGAAAATAACGATGATTTTTCAGGCAATGCTCAATGGGCGTTTAAAGATTTTGGAACTCCTCTTCGTCCCGAAAATTCATTGCCTTATATTAATCAAAAAGGATTGGTTGACAGAGAAGGGAATCCTAAGGACTCGTATTATGTATTTAAATCATATTGGAATAAGAACGACAAGTTCGTATATATTGAATCTCATACTTGGGATGAAAGATTCGGAGCGTTAAATGATTTCAGGAATGTCTGTGTCTTTAGCAATTGTACCGAAGTTGAACTTTTCCTGAATGGAATATCTATGGGCATAAAGACAAAAAATTTAAATGAATTTCCCGCGTCCGGATTAAACTGGGATATAAATTTCGCCGCTGGTGTAAATGAATTAATCGCGTTCGGGAAAACTGAAAAAGGACTAGTTAGTGATACTCTAATACTAAATTATTACAACGAGAAAAATTCCAAACCGGAAGAAATATTTTTAAGCGCTGAAAGACTTGCTAACGCGAATTATTTAATCACCGCCACGGTTGTTGATCTTACCGGAAGAAGATGTATCGATTTTAATGACCGCGTTTATTTTTCTATCAGCGGCAGCGGAAGCCTTATTGAAAATTACGGGACGTATACAAAAAGTTCTGTTATAGAATTCGCAAACGGTAAAGCGCAGATTGAATTTAAAAAACCGCCTTTTGATGAATGTACGATTGAAGCAAGAACCCAGGATTTTAAAGGGAGTTATCTAATTATTGAATAATCTTTCTTTGAGTTTATTCAAAAAACAAACATCGTATAAAATATTATCAAACTTTTGATTTGCATTTTTTAAGTGCGGCTTGAGTGATTAAATACTAAAATTAAATACTATTAGTTTTAGTTAGATATTTAAAAAATGTTATTCTTTATCTAAAAATTATTTAGAAAATTATACATATAATTTAGCCCGGTAAATAATTTTATATGATATGCACATGATTTATTCTTGTTAGAAATAATGCTTATTATAAATGACGTTTCAATATTAATGTTATTATCAAATTTATAATTAAATCCCAATCCAGCAGCCGCTATTAGATTTGATAAATTATTGAACCAATTATATAATCCTTATATCCGGTTATATCATGCGGAATCGGATTAACTTCAGCAATATTACTATTCAATCAATAACACAATATCTGCACTTAATCCTATTTAGATATAAGGTTGGAATTTATTTGAGCTGAAAATATTTTTTCACTTAAAATTATGAGAACAATTTTATTATTAAAAATACCATTGTATTATATCATATCATTCCATTTATATATAATATCGAAATATCTATAATAATATTTAATTTGAATTGATAAATAATATTATGTTAATATGCTGGTCAGTATTATTATTAATTGTATGACCTAAAAGAAAAAGTGATGTTAAAAATTGTAACTCAATTCATAATATTAGGTAACAGCATAAATTCTCATTAGCTGCGAAATGGCTTATTGTTACTTTATCTTTTGCTCCCATTTTATGTCGCTCACATAAAATTTAATGTCGTTAACAAAATCAACATAAACTTAATTATAAAAACAATGGAGACAGTTTAAATTTCTACAGCCGATATTTATTTAATAATTATTATAAATTATGGGTTATTAGCAAGAATAAATATTCTAAGTGCCCACCCTTTGGGTACATATCTAACTTTCCAGATAACTTTGAGAAAATTCATAAAAAAATATTAAGAAAATATTTGAATTAAGGAATAAAAGAAACGGTCTGAATTGTATCATTTACGGTGTTATGTCGAAATGATTTTTCGTTGATTTTTAAGAATCTCACTATTTCAGTACTTAAACCACTTTTATCAATACCTTCTACCTTGAACAAAATTTCAAAATACTTGGGCATATTTTCTTCTATAAAATTGGTTTTCTTCAATTCTTCTTCAAAATTATATGAAGTCAGTATTTTTAATGGTTCTACCTGACCAAAGGATGAGAAAGACGTAATCAGCATAATAGTATTGTTATGATTACCGGGGAATTTTGCAACTATTGCATAGTCATCGTGAAAAGTTCCCCCGCCGCTTATAATATCAATTCTGCCGGTTGTATCATTTGGTGTCGGTGTAAAGTAAATTGTATGTGGAAATAAGCTGTATTTGAAATGCAGGTAATTAAAATAATATTTTATTCTATATAATGATTTTATATTGCCGACATAAATAATATTATTGTTCTGAATGTCCTGCCAACTGAGTTCTGAAGCAAGTTTTAATTCAAGATCTTTATTTGCTTTGCTGAATTGTTTTGTAATATATGCTGTTACATATGGAGCTTCTATTCCTAAATAAGAATTCGAAGTATTTAATTGCCGTTGTTCAAGCTCAGGAAATTCTGAAACAAAATCCGACAGGTCTTCGGATGAATTAATTAATCTGTCCCTAATGAGCCGCTTCCTTTTTGAAACTTCATCAAATTCTTTAAAAACAAAAAAATCGCCAATAACCAAGGTCGTAGGAATATCAGATTCAACTAAATCAAGCCAGACCGAGTTTATTTCAGTAATTGTAGTTCCAGTTTTTGACTGAAGAGAAATATACTTTTGATAAAAAAATATAGAAATGAAAATTAGAATTACAGATAGTGCAATTGAGAAATATGATAGGATGTTGATTTTTCTTTTATTGCTTTCTATACTTTCGTTATTAATATTATTGTCAATTAACTCAACTTTATATCCACCCTTTGGAACAATGAATTTTATTTCATCATTATTGCCATCCGCCATATAATACTTTTTCAGCTGCTTACGGAGGGAGTACATATGAGCGCGGACAATTGAATCTTGTGTAGAATCAAAACTATTTTTATCTCTGCCAAAAATAGCAAAAGCAATGTCAGCTTCTTTTATATTTTTTCCTTCAAGCTCTCCGTCAATAAGATATTTTAAGAGCTTAATGTTGATTTCCGAATTTAAATGACTGCTGTACGAAACCTTGAGAAAAATCTTTTCAATATTTTCACGATTATGCAAATGTATTTCCTTCATTGTTACGCAAATCAATCATAGCAAATATTACAAAAACAATCAACAAAAATAAACTTCGCAAAATTTCGGCTTAATTTTAACCTTAACAAATTTATAACAAAAAAAAAACATTGTTTAAATTTTCCAACAGGGATATTCGGTCTTAATTGTCGGCAAATAGCAGTTTTTCTTCAAAAAATGTATAATATCGCTCTTTTCCAATGATTAGGTGCTTTTCTAGATGCTTCGAAAACACACCTTTAACAATGTTAAGTCAATAATTTATCTTGACTAAAGGTGCGCCTAAGATTAAAATGCAGCCGTCTTGAAAGGTAACTTTGTAGAATAAAGTAACCGCTTACTTTAACAGTAAAGAGTAGATATATGGCCTCAAAACACAATACTATTATGAAAGACATTGCAAATAAAATTGGAATGTCAGTTGTAACAGTATCAAAAGCCTTAAGAGGTCATCCGGATATTTCTCACAAAACCTCCCAAAAAATAAAAACCATTGCTAAGGAAATGGGCTACCTGCCAAATTACTTAGCAAGAAATCTATCTGCCAGGAATTCCAACACAATCGGGGTTGTTGTTCCCAAAATTGCTCACTATTTCTTCGGTTCTATTATAGAACATATTTACAATAAAGCTTTCGAGAATGAATATGAAATTTTGCTTAGTGTTTCGAGAGAAAATGCAAAAAATGAAATAAAACATCTTCAAACATTGATGTCAATGAAAGTAGATGGGATAATAATATCAATAACTCAAGAAACAAGTGATTTCGAAATATTTGAAGTAGTAAAGCAAAGAGGAATTCCGCTTTTGTTTATGGATCGCATTCCTCCTATTTCAGATGTTAATACAGTAGCCTTTAATGATAGAATAGGTGCATTCAATGCAGTTGAACAGATGATAAAAGTCGGTTATGTAAGGATAGGTCATTTTGCCGGCATGGAAAGTATTAATATTGGACTTCAGCGTTATCTGGGATTCGAAGATGCAATGAATAAATATAATATTCCTATCAATCCTGATTGGGTAATGAAAGCAGGCTTCGGCGAAGATGACGGATATAATTCATTTATGAAATTATATTCCGACGATAATCTCCCTGACGCAATTTTTACTGTAACATATCCAGTAGCGATTGGAATTTATAAAGCTGTAAAGGAACTCGGGCTAAAAATTCCTGAAGATATTGATGTAATTTGTTTCGGTGATGCAAATATGCAAAAATTCCTTTCCCCACAGCTAAGCTGCATTGGGCAACCGACCGAACAAATAGCAGAACTTTCGATGGAAATTCTTCTTGATAATATTAGAAAAAAACAAAACGGTTTTTCTCCTCGGAATAAAATAATTGAAACTGATCTAATTCTCAGGGAAACTTGCATCAATTACAAAAACCGGGATAGGATATTAAATGATGTTAATGATCATAATAATAAACATAATAGAATAGTCAAAGTGCAATTCTAGATTTAAAGTTTTTCTATTAATCTTAAAAGAATGATGTTTTATTGAATATATAAATTAAGAAGCTTTTCATTCTAAATAGAAATAGGATTTGAATATGTCTAAAGAAAATAATTTGAAAAAAGGTTTTTCAAGAAGAAATTTTTTGAAGTCTTCTGTTGCCAGCGGGGCAGGTATTTTGCTTGCCAATTCAATTCTGGGGAACATAAATACTAATTCGAGCAGAAAAAAAAGATTTGTTATTGTAGGTACTGGATCTCGCTCCCGTATGTACCAGGATGCGGTTTTTAAAACATTCGCTTCATCATGCGAAATGGTTGGCTTTTGCGATGTGAATTACGGCAGACTTATCTACGCTCAGAAAAGAGGACTGGCTTCCACGAATCAAAAAATTCCTCTATACGATGTAAAAGATTTTGATAAAATGATCTCCGAAACAAAACCGGATACTGTAATAGTTACTACCGTAGATGGTTCTCATCATAAATATATTATACGGGCTTTGGAACTTGGCAAAGATGTTATAACAGAAAAACCTATGACCATTGATGACGATAAATGCCAGCAAATAATTGATGCGCAGAAAAAATCGGGACATAAAGTAACAGTAACTTTTAATTACCGCTACTCACCTCCCAGAACTCAAGTTAAGGATTTACTAATGAGCGGGGTTATAGGAGATATACTGTCTGTAGATTTTCATTGGATGCTGAATACACACCATGGAGCCGATTATTTCAGAAGATGGCACAGCCAGAAAAAATACTCGGGCGGATTAATGGTACATAAAGCCACACATCATTTTGATCTGGTAAACTGGTGGCTTTCTGCTGTTCCGGTAAAAGTTTATGCTCTTGGTAAGAGGGAATTCTATACCCCCGAAATGGCAAAAAGAATGGGATTGGAAGGCTATTATGAAAGATGCCACACCTGTCCCGAGAAGGAAAAATGTGCTTTCGAACTTGATTTAGCCAAGGACATTAACCTGAAAGAACTTTACCTCGATAATGAAAAATATGACGGATACTTCAGGGATAAATGTGTATTCCGGCCTGATATTGACATAGAAGATACGATGAATGTTATAGTAAAATACAATAATAACGTAACACTTAGTTATTCATTAAATGCGTTCAATGCATGGGAAGGCTATTATGTAATCTTTAACGGCACTAAAGGAAGACTCGAACATAAAATTGAAGAGAAGATATATATTAACGGTGTTGATGCTGTCCAAGGGGCAATAAAGGGTGACGGAACATACATCAAGATATTCCCTATCCGCGGCGCAGCCTATGAAGTAGATGTATGGCAGGGAGAAGGAGGACACGGCGGAGGTGATAAAGTTATGCTGGAGGATATTTTCCTTTCAGAAAAAAGAGAGGATAAATATTTAAGAGCCGCAGATCAGCGAGGGGGAGCTTATTCAATTTTGACAGGTATAGCTGCTAATCAATCTTTATTAACCGGGAAAGAAGTTGTGATTGAAGATCTTGTTCAAAATATAGGGCATCCCGATTATCCGGATATGCCTTCACATTATGCTAAAATTCCTATGCCCGAAAAGAAAGTGGAAATAAAACGCGATTAAAAGTTTTATATAAAAAAAACAGTAATTAATAAAATAAACAAAGGCAGGAGAATTATATAATGGCATTATGCTACATGAATAATGATATATTATTAAAGATTTATCCCTACAAGAAACGCCTTTATGTTTTTAGATTTTCAGCATTTCAAACCGATGCAAAAAAAAATACTAACGAAATTAAAATTGAATCATTAAACAAAAACCGGATGGAGGCTTAAATGCATAAAAAAGGCAAAATGCCTGTATTACTAAGCATCTTTCTATTACTGATTACTGTCTCTGTATTGCACGCAGGCGAAACCGGAAAAATTGCCGGTGTAGCAAAGGATGCAAAAACAGGTGATGTATTACCCGGGGCTAATATTCTGATCACTGCCTTATGGGAAGATGGCAAGGAAGTACCATTATCCAAAACAATTGGAGCCGCAACCGATATGGACGGATACTTCTATATAATTAACCTTCGACCCGGGAAATATAGTGTGACTGCAAGCTTTATAGGTTACGGTAAAGTGAAAAAAACCGAAGTAGACGTTTATGTCGACAAAACTACCCAGCTGGATTTTAATCTTGAACAGGAAGAGTACCAGAGTGAAGAAGTAGTTGTTACGGAATATCGCTCTCCAAAAGTTGAAAGTGATAGAACTTCTACCAAACAGGTTTTCTCAACATCAGAAATAGAAGAAATAGCTGGCATAAATGATGTCGCAGACATATTGGAACTTCAAGCAGATGTAATTGACAATCATTTTCGAGGCGGGCGTGAAGGCGAGTCTCAATATCTTTTCGGAGGTGCTTCAATTAATAATCCTATTTCTGCAAACCGATCCTTTTCTCCTATGGTTACAGGTATTCAGCAAGTGGAAGTATTTACAAGTGGATTTAGTGCTGAATACGGAAATGCACAATCTGGAGTAGTAAATATGGTTCCGAAAGAAGGCGGAGACAAATGGATCACAAAATTTGCCTACTCACAGGAATTGCCATATTTCGAAACCTGGGGAGGCAATCCTTTTACAACTGATTATATGCCGTTGTGGAATTTATTAAGTAATGCGGAAGAATGGCTGAACAATCAGGATCCTCAATTATCATCGGGTGACCCGATGTTCAAAGATTATCTTGGTTTCTGGCCTTCCGGATATGAACCTACATTTGATGATAGTCTTAGACTTGCTTCATTTGCAATGCGGGACTGGATGCAGGTTGTGCGGGATATCGGTCTGGAGTATAATGAAATTCCGACAAGCAGAATCGATTTTTCCACCGGCGGTCCCGTTGCTAGGGGTATAAAAGTTTTTGTTGCCGCTCGTCAGGAGGATAAAAATCCCATTATTCCAACTCCTTTGCCCAATAGGTCGAGACAATGGCTAAGCAATCTTACTGCAAATATAAATGATAAGGATAAGCTGACACTTTCGTTTTCATATAACGAGAAATTTAATAACGATGTTGATGACGATCCTCAAATATGGTCCGACAGAATATTCCAGGTGCCTAAAGAAAATCAAACTTCTAAATTATATGGATTAGACTACAACAATATTCTCAGCCAATCTACTTTTTTTGACCTCAGCTTTAAAGTGCTTAACACTTTTGAAGAAACTAGAGTTGAATATTTGGACCCGGATAAATATAGGAATAATGGAGCTAACGGAGAAAGAATAGGCGGAGTATCGATTAATTATGTAGGAAGATACAGAAATACACCCTTTGGAACCGCCAATAATATGGAATTAAAAAGAGGTAATGAATCATCTACTACTTACAGCTTTATCGGAAGCATTACTTCCCAGTTAAATAAAGGAAATATGGTAAAAACAGGTTTCCAGTTATTTAGTTATGCGCTTAACGGATACAGAGAAGAAAACATAAAATCAGAAGGTGAAAGAGAACTGCTAGACTTTAAAGCATATCCATACGAAGGCGCGCTATATATTCAGGACAAAATGGAGTTCGAAGGAATGATCGCTAATATAGGGTTACGTTTCGAATTCTACGATTTTAACACTAATTACTTCTCGGACACATTCAACCCCCGTAGAGGCGGCGAAACTTCAAGAACTGAAATCGTTACACATTTTGCTCCCCGTCTCGGCGTTTCTTTTCCTGTTTCAGAAAATTCAGTTTTTCATATAAACTATGGCAGTTTTGTACAACGGCCCAGCTTTAATAGAATTTATTATACGACATGGGTTTCTGATACTGAATTTAACCGGATGGGGAATCCTGAATTGAAGCCTGAAAGAACAAATTCATATGACGTAGGTATTCTGCAATCGCTTCCGTTAGGTTTTACTTTGGATGTTAGTGCATATTATAAAGATGTGAAAGACCTTATTCATGAAGCAATATACTTTAGTAATAATGGTAACTATCATATTAAATACGGAAATCTTGATTACGCAAATATAAAAGGATTCCACGTAAACCTGGAACAATTAGGAAAGAACTGGAAGGCGTATATAAACTACAATTACCAGGTTGCTACAGGCAAAGCTTCCGGTCCCGGCTCCCAAAATATTATTGAGGTTTATGAAAATCCCGCATTGCAGAAAGATCGCGATCCTGAAGATATCCTAATGGATTACGACAGGTCTCACCGTCTGGTTGCAAATTTAAGCTATCGTTGGAAAAATAAAGAAGGACCGGAAATATTCGGCTTCAGACCCTTCGAAAATATGAGTATAAGCGCAACTTTTAGAATACAGACAGGGCAGCCCTATACTGACGACGAGCAGTATCTTGGAGTTGTATATAACAAACGTATGCCTACAGAATACAATCTCAAGGTTCGTCTTCAAAAGGGTTTTGAGATTGGCGGCATTGACTACATGTTTTATATCGAAGGATTTAATTTGCTTAATTTCAAAGTTTATGATCAAGACGTTTTTGACTATACAAACGATCTGCGTCTTTTGGATCGTTATAAAAATGGCGAAAGAGAAAGCTTGATTTGGTATGACTATAAAGCAGGCAGTGGAACAGAGGATGATTATATGAACAGATACAGATATAGTATGGAACAAATAATATATAGGAACACGCCGAGATATTTTAGACTCGGAGTGGAACTAAAGCTGTAAATGTAAAAGTCTGATATAAAATGAAATCAGAGGAAAAAATGAAAGTAAATAAGCTATATCACTTCAAAACAATTATACTAATAACAATTTTTTTGGGAACTCTTCCCGTTAAAGCACAGCTCAGTGTATTTGACGAACAGCAGTATGAAATTATGGATCGTGGCATGCTTCATAACACAGTTTATAATTCCGGAATGATTGGGCAAGCCTGGAACCTTAGACTTGAGAGCACTCACATCCCTTTTATGGAATGGCCCCCGAGATCAAGTTTTACATATAATGCAATAGAGTATTCCGGTTTTCAGAATAGTGTAGGTGCGGGCATTTATGTTTCGGCAAATGAAGACGGCAAGTGGGGAGTTATGGAAAACACCAACAGGCTTGCTTCGTTTGCAGGTGCGGTGGGAAAGACTAATAACAATGAGCCCCCCTGGGGAAGATGGACGTATCCAATTAACGGCAACTCGTTAAAGGTTGAGTACAATCTCCCTCTTAATGAAAATGGTACATTAAACTCAAGCTATAACCCGAATGAAGCTGAAAAGATTGTTACTACAAAATGGGCAATGAGCGACTCCGATGTTAAACGGGGAGTTGGAATAACAGTTACAAGGGTTTCCCGCCAATGGAGCTTCCCTGATTATGATGATATAATAATACATGAATATACCCTTGAGAACACAGGGGATTTAACAGGTGACGGGGTTACTGATACAGTAAGAACGCTGGTAGATGTTATGGCTCAGTTTGTTTACGGATTTGCTCCTTCGATGTACGGTTCTCAAAGATATAATAGTTATTACTGGGAAATAAGAGAGAATCAAACATCATTCTGGGATCCCTCTTACTGGATGCAGTATAACCAAGTGATTTCCGTTTTGGGTGATACACTTCTTGCAGGCAGACCTGAACCTGATCCTGCAAATTTTCAGCTTTATTCGCAAACAGGTTTGTACGGAGGCGGCTTAATGTCTCCCGCGGCTCCGGGTTTCGCAATGCTCTATTATAATACCGATAAACTGGAAATTATAGATTACAAAGATTCAACCCGAAACCAGTCATATCAAGCTGTAAAATATGATTTGATTGAAAAAGTTGATTCAAATGGGAACTCCTATACACTTGATGAAAGCGGCAGGCCTTTACAGCCCTGGTCTGCATATAATGGCAAAGATCCGACTCACCTTTCGAAAATCTGGGATAATATTCATCGCTTTGATGATAGAAAAGGAGAATTATACGTAAGACCTGAAGATAACGATGATAATATCTGGGTGCCGGGAGATGAATGGATAGGCAGGCTTTGTCCGATATTCGAAGGAGGCGGGGATAAGGATAATGACCATCCTATGAGATCACTTACTTTCGGACCATATAGATTAGAACATGGTCAATCAATAAAATTTGCCGTCGCAGAAGTTATAGGTTACGGTGCAAAAGGTGATCATAATGTAGTTGGGGGATTAAATCCCGGACCAGAAAAACAGCCTATCAAAGGAACATCTTGGCACAAACATATCCGTGTATCGCAAAATGGGCAAACTGCGGAGACTCTAGATTACCTGGCTGATTACGGTTATCCTGATTATGTTAATTCACCAACTGTAAAGACGGTCCAGGACGCCGCTCACAAGGCATTTGAGGCTTACACGGGTAAAACAATTCCGCTGCCGGAACAATGGGCATCGGGTAGTCCAGCTATTTGGCCTGAGGATAATCCTTCTTCGGGTGCTTATAATAATATTCCAATTCCAATTCCAGCTCCTGCAGTCGAAATAGTGAGTACGGCAACAGGTGAAGTTTCTTTAAGCTGGGGCAGATATGTAGAGCAATTCGAGACTAATTTCCCTACACGTGTAACAGGCAAACTGGCAAGATTTAATATCTACCGTGCCGATTATAAAATGGGTCCTTGGAAACTTCTAGGCTCGGTTGAAAAAGGAAATGTTGATAGTGACGGTTTTTATAAATTCATGGATAGCGATAGAACATTTAAGATCGAGGAAAGTAAATTCTACTCCGTTACTTCTGTTGATGAATTCGGTAATGAAAGTGGTAAGACAAATTTTACTCAATTGAAAAAAACAATTGGAGCCGTGGAAAAATTAGGTAAGGTGTATGTGGTGCCTAATCCGTTTGTGCTAAACTCTGGTTTCATAGGTAATGATGCTGAACGGATGCTGGGGTTTTACGGCTTGCCGAGAAAATGCACTATTTATGTCTTTTCATTCTCAGGGCAGCGTGTAATGACAATTAATCATGATGTCCCGGAATATTCAAATAACTGGAGGCAGGTGACCGTTAATCATCAGGACCTTGCTTCAGGGCTTTACTACTTTGTTGTAGCAACTCCGGAAGGCGAAAGATCTACAGGGAAGTTTATTGTGATTAAATAAGTTTTTGAATGTAGGGTTTTTTAATACCAAAATAAAAAGGTATTCATATGAGAGTTATTAAATATTTGATTGTAATAGTGTTTTACTTTTATTTCGGTTTGGCAGCATTGATGGCTCAGAATAAAGTAGGCACTACTTCTTTTCAATTTCTTAAGATTAATCCCGGAGCCCGTACTACAGCTATGGGCTTGTCTACCATTTCTCTTAATAACGGAGCAGAAGCGCTGTTTTCAAATCCAGCAGGAATGTCCAATATAGGAAATTACGATGTTCAGTTGTCGCATACCGATTGGTTCATAGATACTAAGATCTATTCCCTTGCTGCCGGATTTAAGATCAGTGACTTTAATATAGGAGTATTCGGCTCATATTTTGACTACGGAAGCATTGAAGTGACAGATGTTTCGATGCTTAAATTTAATGATGACTATACCGAATTCAATCCAGGATTGACCGGCCAGGTTATAAATCCTTATTCAGAATATATTGGTATTGCTTTTTCTAAATCAATTACTGATAAATTTTCATTCGGTGTTGCCGGAAAATATGTGAGGGAAAACTTAGTTGCAGCAGACGCTTCTGTCTTTGCTATTGATGCGGGCTTAATTTATGCAACGGGTTTCAAATCCATAATGCTCGGTGGTGTTGTTTCAAATTTCGGGTTAAATGAAGTTAAATTTCTTGATAGTAAACAATATCAGGAAGTAAACCAGCAATATGACCCAACCGCTGAAAACCCGGGCGATTCAATTATAACGAAGACTGTAACCGGCGAAAGTTATCCAATACCTCAAACCTTTGCGTTCGGTATTTCTGCGTATTTAATCTCGCCAGGTGAATCTTTGATATCGCACAATGAATTGATAAAACTACTTTTTGCTTATCAACTGCAGCATCCCCGTGATTATGATTTGCAGCATAATTTCGGACTGGAATTTTCCTGGCAAGATATAATTTATTTCAGAGGCGGGTACAAGGTTAACTACGATGAGGAAGGTTTGACTTTTGGATTTGGTGTTCAATATTCCGGCTTTAATGTGGGATATTCATATGATTCATTCGGGGATTTACTCGATACAGTGCATAGATTTTCAATTGGCTTTAGTGCCGAATAAGAAAAGTAAAAGTCTTTAAGGAGAATCAGAACTATGTATAACAAATATACTTTAAAGTTTGTACATCTAGTCTCGGTAATTAGTTTTTTACTGCTCACTATAAGCATTCAAGCTCAAAGGAATGGAGATTCATTTTCTTTTCAAGGTTTTGATGAACCCAATGATTTGAGTGTAAGAGCTTTAGCCGGTGGCGGTGCATATACGGCAACAAGCGGGAATCTTGATGCATTATTTTATAATCCGGCAGGGCTTGCAGGCATCAAAAAACTGCAAATATCTATTTCAGCAGCATCAAGAAGTAAAAGTTGGCAAGATAATCAGATTTGGTATCCCGGCGGCTCTTATTTGCTGCTTCCTCAATATATGGAAAACCTCTATACTCCTCCGAAAGAATTTAACGGCATCTGGAGTGATTCTCTCGGCAGCCCCTTGGGACTAAGCTGGAACCCTGCCGACTTTAGACAACCTGTGACCGGTGAGGATCCGTACAGTGAAGAAGCTGCTGATTTTGAAAATACAATTTCGAATTTCGGATTAAACAATATTGCGGTGGCATACCCATTTCAGTTATTAAATAAAAATGTTGTAGTGTCTGCCGCATATTCGTTTTCATACGGTTCGGTTGACTTTGACTGGAATGGCGATCATCTAGATCCACATTGGGGAACTTCTATTTCTCTCGAAGGAGCTGCTCCTCAGGACAGTATTGTTCGTTCAAATTGGGATGTGTACACGCGTGAACGCTCTCTTGGGACCAGCACAATTAAAGGAGGAGTTGGAATTCAACTAAGCGATCTGTTCGAGTTGGGTGTAGGGATAACAACAATTATGGGAAGTACTGATGATGTAATGAGACTTGATAGAATAGGATATTTCAAATTTATACAAGGCGGTGACAACTGGTCGTTCTCTTATGAAAATCGCTCTCAAATAATTAAAGGAACTTCCGATTTTTCAGCTACGGCATTTAACACGGGCGGGATAATTACTTTCGATAATCTGAGTTTAGGCATCAATCTTCAGCTGCCTTACACCATCGAAAGAGATTGGAGTTATAATAGAGTAACAAATTCAGCAGAAGGAACAACAACTGAACCAATTAAAGGAACCGACAAAATGAAAATCCCGCTTGGCTATAATCTCGGGATAAAGTTTAAGCCTTTAAAGACACTATCGGTTCAGTTTGACTATGAACACAAACCGTACGGTAGTTCTGAATTAACAACAACTGTTGGATATGAAAATGATTCGAGTCAGCCCGTTTGGCAGGACCAGAAAACTATAAGTGCCGGTGTGGAATTTAAGGTGGCCGATAATCTTTCACTGCTGGCGGGTTATAGAAGCCGTACCGCTGCATTCATTACTTATGGCGCTGCAATCAGAAATGAAGGGTTCCCTATTGAAAGTTATACAGTAGGATTAAGTTACCAGATACTAATTGGCACTCTGGATCTGGCCTATGAAATTAGATCACTAAAATATTATGATGTCTACTTCACAAGTAGAAACTATACAATGGTTACATCAAGTAATCTTTTGGTTGGATATACAATTTCTCTATAAATGATAAATAATAAATTATCAATAAAAAAAATGGAGCTTGTGATGAAAAAAAATCTACTTACTTTAATTATGCTGCTAACTTTAACAGCATTAACCATGGCTCAAACAACTGTAGCGCCTGGTGACGGAACGCTTTCAGCTGCAATTAATGCAGCAGCCTCCGGTGATGTTCTGGTTTTACAAAGCGGCGGTGTTTACACTGAATCAACAGATTCTTCCTTCCTAATTAATAAAGTAATTACTATTAAAGCAGAAGCCGGTGCAAAAGTAAAACCATTAATAGAAAATCATACTGTTGCCTCGGGAACCCTTGGAAGATCCGATTTATTTTTGCTTGCTGAAGGTGCGGGGCTTACACTAATGGGATTGGATCTCAACGGATTGGAACCAGATACCAACACTTACAGAAGTCTAGATGATATTGTCGATTTTATGGTTGGAGAGAATTATACTGTCGCGCATATTAAGTTTATTGACTGTGTAATGAGAAACGTAACCAGCAGAATAGTTGACGGTGCAAGCGATGTATTTGACGGGGCGAATGTTGTTGTAGATACATTAGTCATTGACGGCTGTTTAATTTACAATGCAGAAAACGCCTTTAACTTCAAATCTGTCGGTTTAAATCATGTCCAGGCCGAAAACAGTACTTTCTATAATATCATATATGGCCGTGCATTTAGAATTATGAATACCGATCCGACAGTAGTTATGGACCACATAACCTTCGACAATATAGGCGTGGACGATAAATGGATCGATTCTAAAAACAATACAGCTGCATGGACGATTAAGAATTGTATTTTTTCAAATTCTGTTGGGGAGGGAGAAATAGTAAGAATTTATGGAGCTTCTTCAAAAATTAATAATTGCGATTTCTTCAACGTTGGTTCTTCTTATTTAAATCTTAAAGATGGTGCTGTTGCAGAAAATAACTTGGAAGAAGATCCTAAATATAAAGATGCTGCAAACGGAGATTATACTCTTGCTAATGATTCTCCTCTATTGAGTGGAGGTGATGACGGAAAAGCTTTGGGAGATTTAAGCTGGAATTCAAATGTTACTTCTGTTGATGATGACAACAATGCTGTTCCAAATAATTATAACCTAGCACAGAACTATCCGAATCCTTTTAATCCTTCTACTACTATTAGATTCGATATTCCGGAAAACGGTCATACAACATTACGCGTTTATAATCTAATTGGTGAAGAGGTTACACTTTTAGTGAGCAGCATGCTAAACGCCGGGACTTATTCTGTCAATTTTAATGCTTATAGTTTACCGTCAGGTGTTTATTTCTATAGACTGACTTCAGGTAATTTTATGCAGGTAAATAAAATGATTCTTGCAAAATGATGCATACCTCCCCAAAATGTGAGCCCCGTTCTGAGAATCAGTTCAGAGCGGGGAATTTTTAAAGTGTAAATAAGCGAACATGATGATGAGCGGAAAAAAATCAATTGAGAAATCCCTTGATCGGAGGGACTTTATTAAAACATTCGGATTAACTGCGGCTGGCAGTATATTATTTAATCTTCACGATATTAAAGGTTTCACTCAACAAGGCGGAAAACCGAATATAATATTTATTATGGCAGATGACCTGGGTTATGGAGACCTCGGTTGTTACGGTCAGACAAAAATAAAAACGCCCTATCTAGACAAAATGGCCTTAGAGGGGATGAAATTTACTTCGGCTTATTCCGGGAGTCCGGTTTGCGCCCCTTCCAGAAGCTGTTTAATGACAGGACAGCATACCGGCCATACAACTGTTCGGGAAAATAAAAGCGGTATTACCGACGAGAGAGTTCCCTTAAATAAGGGAGATAAAACGGTTGCAGAAGTTTTAAAAGAGGCCGGTTATACTACGGGTATGATAGGCAAATGGGGACTGGGTGAACCGGGAAATTCAGGGGAACCAAATCGACAGGGTTATGATTATTTCTTCGGCTATCTTAATCAAAACCATGCACATTATTATTACCCGGAATATTTATGGAGAAACAGCGAAAAGGTTTACATTCCTGAAAATAAAAATGGAAACCGGGAAGTTTATTCGCATGATCTATTCGCTCAAGAATCCATAAAGTTCATTGAAAAGAATAAAGACAATCCTTTTTTCTTATATATACCTTTCACAATTCCGCATGCCGAGCTTCTGGTTCCGGAAAATTCAATGAAAGATTATGACGGCAAATTTGTTGAGGATAAACCCTTTATTAATGAAAAAGGGAAAAACGGCTACGCTACACAAATGAAGCCTCATGCGGCATATGCCGCGATGATTTCCAGAATGGATAAAGATATTGGAAACATCTTTAAAAAATTAAAGGATCTTGGCATTGACGATAATACGATAGTCTTCTTTACAAGTGATAACGGTCCCAGCGACGCCGGCGGAATTGATGCAGAATTTTTTAACAGCACAGGTCCTCTGCGCGGTGCAAAACATGATCTTTATGAAGGAGGAATAAGAGTACCGATGATTGTAAGATGGCCGGGTAAAATAGCAGCAAATTCAAATACAGATCAACCGTTTGCTTTCTGGGATTTCCTTCCTACTGCAGCAGAAATTGCAAAATCAAATGTCCCGTCTAAAATAGATGGAATATCAATCGCTCCAACTTTATTTAACGGTAACCAGAAACAGCATAAATATTATTACTGGGAATACCGTGCCCGGAAAAAGAATTTTCTACAAGCAGTTCGTTTCGGAAATTGGAAAGCAGTACGTATGAATCCCGGAGATGAAATTGAACTCTATAATCTGAAATATGATCTGGCTGAAAAAAATAACGTTGCTTCGGAACATCCGGATCTGATTGCAAAAGCCGAGACCTATTTTTTAGAGGCGCATACGGAATCAGTACACTGGCCAATGAAAATTATTGATTAGTTCGTAGGAAAAAATAGATAAAGGAAATGCTTGCAGCGGAAAGTAATACACCGCAGGATAAAAAAAAAGTGTTTAAAATATATCCAAATTCTTAAGCAGGAGTAAAAAATGAAGAAGATAAACAGACGAGATTTCAGTAAAAGAATTGCATTGGGTGCCGCAGGATTAACGGCAATGGGAAGCGGACTTATGCCGCTCCAAGCAATGTCTGGAGGCTTTAAGCAAAATGAAAGGAAACGACCGAATATTGTTTACATTTGTTCCGATCAGCATAATGCAAAATATTTAGGTTATGCAGGCCATCCTTTCGTCAGAACTCCGAATATGGATAAAATTGCAAAACGAGGCGTTGTATTTAATAGTGCTTATTCCGGAAATCCGGTTTGTGTTCCCGGTAGAAGCTGCTTAATGACCGGTATGTACTCTTCAGATCTAAATTCATTCTGTAACTCTACTGTGTATGATGGTTCTTATCCAACTTGGGGGAAAATGCTTCGTGACTCGGGATACTATTGCTGGGCTACAGGTAAACAGGATATGAATCCAGATTTTGATATGGGTTTTGTTGAAGTTGATGTTAAACACGGTCATGCTACAAAACCGGATATAACTTCTCTCTTCAGGCGTCCATGTATTTATAGAGTTGGGGAACGGGAAGGCGTTGACGGCGAACCTTCAGATAAAAGAAACAGTGATTATGAAAATATGGAATATGCCGTAAACTTCATTGAAAATGAATCAGTAAAACTTGATCGTCCCTGGGCCTGCTATGTAGGTTATCATGAACCTCATCCCAGCTTTAAAGGATTTAGAAAATACTATGAAGAATATCTCGAAAAAGTTAGTGTACCCGAAGTTTCCATTGAAGAACTTGAAGATCTTCCATTATCATATCAGGAAATGAGGCACTATAAAAGAATAGCTACGCCAATCCCCGATGAAAGAATCAAAAGAGCCAGGGCTGCTTACTTTGCAATGATTACCGAGCTGGATGAGTATATAGGCAATGTTTATGATGCGGTGGAAAAAACAGGGCAGCTTGATAATACATATTTTATATATACTTCTGATCATGGCGAATCACTTGGAGAACACGGACTTTGGTATAAAAACACATTATATGATACTGCTTCAAGAGTTCCGCTTGTGATTTCCGGACCCGGACTCCCGGCAGGGAAAATATTAAATCAGCCTATGGGGCATATCGATCTTGTTGCCGCTATGATGGAATGGGCAGGTGCTAAGGAAACACAACATTTAAGAGGTACTTCATTTATGCCGACTATTAACGGCAATCCGGAGAAAGGTCCGCAATTTGCCTATACCGAATCTCATTCCGAAGGAAATATTACCGGCTCCTGCATGATTAGAGTCGGAGACTGGAAATTAATGCATTTCTCGTATTACGGCGACCGGCTTTATAACATGAAAGATGATCCGGATGAAAAGCACAATCTTATAGACGATGTTCAATACAAAGGTAAGGCTGACGAACTAAGGAAACTTCTGTACAGCAAGGTCGATCCCGAAGAAATAACTGAACGTGCATTCAGACTGCAGGATAAAATGCTTGATGATTTTGCACGAACTAAGAGCGAAGATGAATTAATGAAAATGTTCAAAGGCCGTTTAGGTGAGGGACAGTCGAAGCTGATGATTAACAAACTGAAAGGTTAATTAAGAATTCGGGTTTCTAATGAAAAATAATAAATGGAATAAAATATCACGTAAAGAATTTTTAGGAAGAAGTGCAGCAGGCATCGGCGGAATTTTAGTTGGTTCAATGTGGCTGCCTGGTGTAGGTTGTGATAGTAGCAGTTCACATGAAAATAATTCAAAACCTAATATTCTTATTATGGTTGCCGACGATGCAGGCTGGCGTGATGTTGGATATCATGGTTCCGAAATTAAAACTCCGGCTCTTGATAAACTTTCGAATGAGGGAGTGCAGTTGAACCAGTTTTATGTATGTCCTACTTGCTCACCTACAAGAGCTTCATTGCTTACCGGTAAATATCCGAGCCGTTTCGGAATACTTGGTCCCATTGGCGGTAAAAGTACTCAGGCGCTGCCTACTAATGTAATAAACATTGCATCCTTACTGAAAAACAACGGATATCAAACCGCGCTTACAGGTAAATGGCATCTCGGACTGTCTTTAGATTCCGGACCAAATAACTACGGCTTCGATTATACATACGGATATCTTCACGGACAAATTGATCAGTATAAACATGTTTATAAATACGGCGACAGAACTTGGCACCGCAACGGTAGGTTTGTAGACGAAGAAGGACATGCCACGGATCTTATTACAAATGAAGCTATAAAATATCTGACCAAAATTAGAGAAAAATCAAAACCTTTCTTTTTGGAAGTAACATTCAGCGTTCCACATTTTCCTCTTCAGGAAGAAGATAAGTGGGTGGAACCTTATAAAGAAACCATTGAAAATGATTCCCGCAGAATTTTCGCCGCTTCTGTTGCCCATATGGATAATTCGATACAAAAAATACTTGATGCTCTGAAGAATGAAAAACTTCAGGAAAATACTTTGGTGATCTTTGTAAGCGATAACGGGGGACAGCAGAATTGGTTCCCTGCTCCGAAAGAGTACAACGGCGAACACGGACCAAATGATGTTTTGGGTGACAACAGACCTTTAAGAGATTGGAAAAGCTCTCTGTATGAAGGAGGAATTAGAGTCCCATCTATTGTTTACTGGCCAGGTAAAATTGAGCATAAAATTTCTAACGAAGTTATTAGTGTTGCTGATCTTCTTCCAACAATTGCGGCTCTAACAGGTTCACAAATTGGCAATGATGCTGAATTAGACGGCAAAAATGTCTGGCCCGCTATAGCAAACGGCGGTTCTACGGGTAAAAGGGAAGTCTACGGCAGAACAAAACAGCAGATTGCCTTGAGATACGGTGACTGGAAACTTGTTCATAACGGAAAAACACCTGATAAAGGGTCTCAGGAATTATATGATTTAAATACTGATCCGAATGAAAAAAATGATGTTGCTGAAAATCACCCGGAAATAGTTAAAACAATGATGGAAAGAATAAAAATTATTGCTTCAGATGATTTTATAGTTGATACACCTGATATTTAAACATATAGGCCCAAATTGATCGGACAAATAAATAAAATATTTTTTAATCAATTTAATAACTGTGTTGTTTTACTAGTTATTTCTTTGATGGGTACATCCATTTTTTCACAACCCAAATTGCCTGCGTTCCCGGGAGCCGAAGGTGCAGGAGCTTTTGCATCAGGCGGAAGAGGCGGTGAAGTTTATGTGGTGAATAATTTAAATGCCGATGGCCCTGGAAGTCTTCAAGACGCTGTAAGAAAACCTAACCGTTTTGTAATCTTTGCTGTATCCGGTGTAATCGATCTGCTTCAAAAAGATGAACCTAGAATAAAATCGAACGAAGAAATTAAAGAGAGCGTGGAAGAGCGTATAAAGGAAATAAATGAAACGGCTGAAAAAGAAGGACGTGATGAATCATGGATAAAGAAAAAAGTTGATAGAGCAAATAACAAAAGTGAACTAGATAAGAAAAAAGAAGAAGTTGCATCAGTTACGGGTGGATATATTTATATAGGTCAGCCGAATATTACAATTGCTGGACAAACTGCACCTGGTGAAGGAATTACTTTAATTCATGGGACACTAGTTGTAAAAGCAAGTAATGTCATTATCAGACATATTAGAGTTCGCAGAGGATTTATTGGAGAAGGACAAAATGGTGACGGAATCTCTGTGAAAGGTGGTGACAAAACACTTCACGACATCATTATTGATCACTGTTCTTCGGCATGGACAACCGATGAAAATATTACAATGACTAGTAATATTACTAATTGTACTCTGCAATATTCTATCGCCGCAGAAGGATGCGATTATTTTAACTTCGGGCAAACACCTCCACGTCATTCGGAAGGTTCATTATTTGGCACTACAGTTCCGGGAGGAATCGTTTCTTTCCACCACATAATATATTCGAACAATAGATTACGCAACCCCAGAGTAACCGGTGGAAATGTAAAACCTCTTTCGATTCATGACCTGAGGAATTGCGTTATTTCTAATTGGGTGGAAAATTCAAGCCATACAGGCAGCGGCGGTGCCGGGCTTAATCTTGTTAATAATTATTACAAACCCGGTGTTGATACATGGGAAAGAAAACGTAACGAGATATTCGAGTTCAAACAAACCCGCGGAGCAATGTATGCTTATATCTCTGGTAACTATTTATATGATAATGAAGAAGTAAACTTGGATAATTGGAAAGGAACCCGTGATTCAAAAGGAGAGCAGCCTGTATTCAATGAATACAATATTGCAGATAACGAAAAGAATATCACACATAAAATGGATAAACCGTTTGAGTTCCCTTTTGTAACAACCCAAACAGCACTTGAAGCATATGAAACTTGCCTTGATAATGCTGGAGCCACAATTCCCAGTCGAGATTATGTTGACTTTAGGATTACAAGAGATATTCGTTACGGTGCTGGAAGAGTTATTGATACCGAAAATGATCTTCCTGAAAATGAAAGATGGCCGGATGTATGGACCTTACCGGCTCCGGAAGATTCGGACAAAGATGGTATGCCCGATTACTGGGAAAAGCAATTCAATTTAGATAGTAATAGTAACGACAGCATGAATGATAAAGATGGTGACGGTTATACAAATATTGAAGAGTATGTAAATAGCACAAACCCAGTGGGCAGTTCAACGAGCATGCTTTATGTTTCTACACCGGTCTCTAGATCTATCAAATATGAAGACTTCAACGGTAAAATTAAAATCACCAGAGTTGGAGAAACTAGTTCGGAAATGAATGTAGAGTATTCAGTTTCCGGTACTGCGGTTTATGATAAGGATTACAAAGAATTATCTGGAAACATTGTAATACCTAAAGGGGAGGAAAGTGTAATAATTGATATTGTTCCTCTCTTAAAAGGAAAAGTTGAAATGGGAAGTAAAGAGGCCGAAGAAGATAAATCGGTGGTGATAACATTATCTGAAAACAATAATTACAAAATCGGCTGCCCCAGATCTGCAATGGTTGTTATTAAAGAACATTAATAGAGATACTAAATGAAAAATTCCTTTTCAAAATATTATTTAACTTTTATTGTTTTTATGATTTACTCCGCAAATCTAAACTCTCAGTCTCGGATTCCTGCATTTCCGGGAGCTGAAGGATTTGGAATGTACTCAACCGGAGGACGCGGCGGCGATGTTTACCATGTTACCAATCTCAACGACAGCGGTGAAGGTTCTTTACGTGAAGGATTTAAATCAGCAAACGGTCCGCGGACAATTGTATTTGATATTTCCGGCAATATTATTTTAAAGAACGCACTAAAAATTGATAAGCCTAATATAACTATTGCAGGACAAACTGCTCCTGGCGATGGAATTACATTAAGCAATAATACACTTTTAGTTTATGCAAATGACATTATAGTAAGATATCTGCGTTCCAGATTGGGAGATCAAAGCGGAAGCGATGTTGACGCAGTTTCAATAAACAAAGGATCAAATATAATATTTGATCATGTATCCGCCAGCTGGTCCGAAGATGAAACATTTTCATGTCAAAGTGGCAGTGTTGACTCGGTTACTGTTCAATGGTGTATGATTACCGAAAGTCTCCGCTATTCCCATCACCATAAAGGTTCGCACGGGTTCGGAGGTATTATCGGCAGTTTAAGACAATCATTCCATCATAATTTATATGCGCATCACAGTTCCCGAAGTCCTAAAGTTACCGGCCGTAGACATTGCGAAGTTGATTTCAGAAATAATGTGATCTATAACTGGGGTTATAATAATTGTTACGATGGTACTTCTTCATATATGAATTGGGTAAATAACTATTATAAATCCGGACCCGGAACAGAAACCAAGGTTAAAGGAAGAATTTTCCAGCTTAGTGATTTGGATATTTTGAAAGAGAATAAATCATGGCGTGATTCGGAGAAATACGAAACATCGTTATACGTTGGAGGAAATTATGTTGAGGGATTCCCGGAAATTACTGCCGACAATTGGGCCGGTGTTGACCTTAGGGATGGAGCAAATGAAGAACGTAATAGAGCTCTCGTTCCATTTAATTTTCCACCCATAAAAGAACAATCACCTCAAGATGCTTATGCTCTGGTTACTAAAAATGCAGGAGCATCATTAGTTAGAGATGCAATTGACAAACGAATTGTAAATGAAGTTTTAACCGGAACTGTTAACTATGGCAATAATGGAATAATAGATTCTCAAAATGATGTTGGCGGGCTGCCGGATTTAAAATCCTTACAAGCACCTATTGATACCGATCGCGATGGAATGCCGGACGAATGGGAAAAGAAAAATAATTTAAATCCAGGGAACGCTGAAGATAGAAATGATGATAGAGATATGGATGGCTATACAAACCTTGAAGAGTACCTTCAAAGTTTAGTCCCCGGTATATATTAATAAACCAAAATTCGATAGTAGAGTAAATGCAGAAATGAAAACGAATTTTATAATAACAGCATTACAACTTCTAATTCTTTTTGGAAATATAGTTGTTGCTCAGATTGATAGTATAAAAGCATTCCCGGGAGCTGAAGGTTCCGGTGCTTTTGCTCTTGGTGGAAGATACGGTTCCGTTTACCGCGTAACCAATCTAAATACCAGCGGACCCGGAAGTTTTCATGATGCTGTTAGTCAACCAAACAGGATAATCATTTTTACGGTTTCGGGTATAATCGATTATAAAAATGAAACGTTTTATATAAATAAAGACAATCTAACTATTGCAGGGCAAACCGCACCAGGGAATGGTATCTGTTTTAAAGGAACTTGTGTTCGTCTGGGTGGAAAAGACGTGATTGTGCGTCATTTGCGAAGCAGAGTAGGGTACATTGAAAGTGATGGAAAACCTCAACATCGAGATGGTTTCAGCATTGATATAGACGGTGGTGAGAATATTATTGCGGATCATATTTCGGTATCCTGGGCTTCGGATGAAAATCTCACTCATGCAAATGATACAAAAAATGTAACAGTACAAAATTGTTTTATCGCAGAAGGATTGAACTATTACGATCCTAATAACTCGCCGAACCAGCATGGTTTCGGATCAATTATAGGCAGCGATCTTGAATCGGAAGTTAATTTTCATCATAACCTTTATGCACATCACGAGCAGAGAGCTCCTCGGTTTGCCAGCAGGGATGGAAACCGAAATCTAGTTGACTTTAGAAATAACGTAATTTATGATTGTTATAATCAAACTGGACTGAATAATCCTGCAGATTCTGTTAATACAAACTATATAAATAACTACCTGAAGTACGGTCCCAACACTCCAAATGATATCAAGTATAATCTCTTCAATATCCGTGGCAAGTATATACGCATGTATGCAAATGGGAGTTATATTTTCGAAAACCCTGAGTTTAGCACCGATAATTGGAAATCAATGACGTATAAGGATGGAGCATCCGAGCAAGTGTCGAAAGTTAATACGCCATTTTTAACGTCATCTGTAACTACCGAATCTGCTGAAGATGCATACAAGAATGTATTGAATTTTGGAGGTGCAATTTTGCCTTCGAGAGATTTTAATGACATGAGAATTGCCGATGATGTTGCAAACGGATCTGGTATAATGATCGAATATGAAAGTGATCTGGGTGAAAATCCGTGGGGTGAATATTATTCGCTTCCTTATCCCGATGATTTGGATGAGGACGGCATGCCTGATTTTTGGGAAGATCAATTTGGGTTAGATAAAAGTAATGCAGCAGACAATATGACTTTATCTTCCGGCGGATACACAAATATTGAGCATTACATTAATAATACTGATCCAACAGATTCGCTAACACCGATTGTTTATGTCGGTGCGTATAGATCACGGGTAACTGAAGATGGGACAAAAAATGGCTCATTTAGAATATATAGAACATCGGGTGTTCAACAATCTTTAACAATAAAGTATACTTTGAGTGGTGAGGCAGTTAATGAAGAAGACTATAAATTGTTATCTGGTGCATGTACAATTGAAGCTGGAGAGACTTTTAAGGAAGTAGAAATTACTCCAATAGAAGACAATATTAATGAAGGAGACGAAAAAGTAATTGTTACGCTTGACAGGTTAGAGAACAACTATAATATTGGATGCCCGTCTCAAACTTTAGTAGTTATAAACGATCCCCAAAATACAACCGGAATTGAAAAAAAAACAAATTTGATTCCTTCAACTTTTGAGTTAAAGGAGAATTTCCCAAATCCTTTCAATCCAACAACACAAATAAAATATAGTATTGACGAACCCGGATTTGTTTCACTTGAAATATTCGAAGTGCTTGGGTCGAAAGTAACAACTCTTGTAAGTGAATTTCAGACTGTCGGAGAATATACTCTTACTTGGAATGCAAAAAATAGTATAGGCGTTAAAGTTGCAAGCGGTACATACATTTGTCGGCTTAATCTGAACGGTAAATCCTTGTCGACTAAAATGGCTTTATTAAAATAAGAAAGGTATAAGATTATGATACAGAGAATTCATCTCTTCATAAGAAAAGCAATTATTATTTTTATAATACTCCTCTCTTCAGGATGCAGCGGCGGTGAAAAAGTAATATTATATGACGACTTCAGTGAACTGAAACCGCAGATGATTTCCGGCGATGTTGTCGGCGCATTATCCGAATACCATAACATATCAGCAACTCAGCCAAAAGGGAATTGGATTGTCTCATCTTTCCGCAGTGACCCCTCACAAAGAGCTTGGCGAATAATTGTTGAAGAAGATAAGCATATTATGCATCAGACCTATGCCTCAACCGAAAGGGAAGTAAAATATACACATCCGATGATTATTGCCGGCGATGAACTATGGAAAGATTATACCGCTGAAGTTGAATTTATGCCCGAAAGTGTTGAGGAACAGAGCGGCTTAATGTTTAGGTATCAAAATGATCGCTGTTATTATTTCTTTGGAGTTATTAATGGAAAAGCAATTATAAAGAAAGTAAAAAATGCTGATTCTTATAGAACTTCGAACCAAACTATTCTTGCCGAAAAAGAAATTGATTATAAAGCTGGTGAAAAATTAAAAGCAGAAATTACCGTGAATGGAAGTCATATTAAGGGAGAAATAAAGGGTGTTACTCTCGAAGCCAATGAAGATGAATTTCAAAAAGGTAAGATTGGTTTAATGTCTGACGTCCCAACAAAATATTACAGCGTAAAGGTAACAACAGATGATAATTCATTCGATGAATATTCTGTTGAAAGAAAAAAGTATGATGATGAAGTCAATAAACTTAGGGCTGAAAACCCTAAACCGGTGCTTTGGAAAAAATTTAATACCGAAGGTTTTGGTGCTCCAAGAAGTTTAAGGTTCGGTGATCTTGATATGGACGGACAGATGGATATTCTCATCGGACAGGTACTAAACCATGGACCAAAAGATAGAAATAGTGAAGTTGGATGTTTAACTGCATTAACAGTTGATGGAAAAGAGTTGTGGCAAGTAGGTAGAGCAGATTTATGGAGCGATAAGGTCACTTCCGACGTCGCTTTTCAAATTTATGATATTGATCAAGATGGACGGAATGAAGTTATCTATTGTAAAGATATGGAACTAAGAGTTGCTGATGGAGCAACAGGTGAAACAAAATATAAAATCCAAACTCCTATAAACGAATCATCTCCTCCCAGGAATTTAACTCCAAGAATTCTTGGAGATGCAATTTCTATTTGCAACGTGAGGGGATTAAATGAACCACAAGATATACTTCTTAAAGATCGATATGAACATTTTTACATATACAATGATAAGCTTGAACTGCTTTGGAAAAGTGCTTGTAATACCGGGCACTATCCTTACGTATGGGATTACGATGAAGACGGTAAGGATGAAATTGCAATCGGTTATTCTCTTTATGATGACGATGGAAAACAGTTGTTTACGCTCGAAAATAAAATAAAAGATCACGCAGATGGAGTATCGATAATTAAATTTAGAGAAGACCTTCCATATGTTATTATGAATGCTGCCAGCGATGAAGGAATTGTTTTTTATGATATGAAAGGAAATATTTTAAAACATGAGTATATCGGTCACGTGCAGAACCCTGCAGTAGCAAATCTTAGAAATGATATACCCGGACTTGAAGCTGTTACCGTTAACTTCTGGGGTAATCAGGGTATCGTACATATGTTCAATTCTGATATGGAAATTTATAAGGAATTCGAACCATTTCAGCAAGGAAGTCCGATGCGCCCAATTAATTGGACAGGAAATGAAGAAGAATTTTGTGTTCTCTCATCCGATCCAAATTATGGTGGAATGATAGACGGCTGGGGTAGAATAGTTGTAATGTTTCCACCTGATGGGCATCCCGATATGTGTTACGCTGTGCTTGATATGACGGGGGATTGCAGAGATGAAGTAGTTGTTTGGGATACACAGGAAATATGGATTTACACTCAAGATGATAATCCAAAGAAAGGAAGAATTTACAAGCCAAGGAGAGATCCGCTTTATAATTTTTCTAATTATTCAACGGCTGTATCATTGCCCGGATATTCGGATGAAAAATAAACCCAAAATCATATTGCTTTCACTTATCTGTACAATGTTAATGGCTAATTCTGTTAGAGGTTATGCAGAAACTGAGGGAAGTACTTCAGAAACATTAACGCCTGATATCATTGTTGCAAAGGACGGCAGTGGTGATTATTCAACTATTAAAAATGCACTTGCTTCTGTTCCGGAGGATAATTCTTCCTTGTTTATTATTCTGATAAAAAATGGCTTGTACAAAGAAAAAATTTTAATTGATAAAGATTTTGTTCTTTTAATGGGTGAAAGTAGAGAAAACACAAAAATTATTTATGCCGAACAGAAATGGGTTTGGCAATGTAAAAATGATCCTTCCGATCCTTTGCCTGCGGTAGTAAATGTTACCGGGAATGACTGCATAATAATGAATATGACAATCAAAAATAATTACGGTGATCTCTATTACGATAAACCTCTCCCCGAACTCGAATGCAACATCGAAAATTATGAAGGAAGAGTAAAACCAAATGGCCATCAATATACTTTTCTTCTTAAAGGGAATGCTACAAGATTAATCGTACTTAATTGCAATATTATTGCTGCTGGTGCCGATACCTTCTGCCCTTGGAATAAAGAAACGGGAATGTATTATATAAAAGATACTTACTTCGAAGGTTATACAGACTATGTCTGCCCGAGAGGAGATTGTTATATAACAGACTCAAAATTTTTCACAAAAGGTGGTAGCGCTACACTTTGGCATGATGGTAGTAATTCAACAAATAACAAATTTGTTATTAATAATTCGCGATTTGAAGGTGTTGATGATTTTAAACTCGGAAGATATACACACGATGCTCAAATAATAATATTGAATTCAACTTTCGGTTCTAACATAGCCGACAAAAACATTTATCAAGCAAAGCCAGATGTTTTCTGGGGGCATAGAATTTTTTATTACAACTGTTCAAGAGACGAAGGCAATTATTCGTGGATGAATGATAACCTTAAGTTAGATCCTTCATCCTTAACGCCAATTAATATTTTTGGCGGGAAATGGGATCCCGAAAAATTTATTAAGGATAATAATTTGCTCTTGCATTACAACTAATGCCAATTAAGTAAACTATAAAGGTTACATATGAAAAGAAGAGTATTTTTAAGAACATCAGCCGGATTTTCGGCGTTGGCGTTAATGCCCGGGATCTTCTCAATTAATGTTCCTCAGATGGGAGAAAAGAAATTTTCTTTTACTCCTTATAAAGATAAAAAATCATTGGTGCCAATTATGAAGATAACCCCGGATGACGGATACTATCTGCATACTTATTATGATGTTTGTCCATGGAGTCCATCACAAAAATATTTTGTAGTAACTAAAGTTCCATTTCAACATAAACTCCCTGTATATGGCGACACAGCGGATATTTGTGTTATTGATATGGAAAAGGAAACTATTGAAACTGTTTACAGCACGAAAAGCTGGGGTTTTCAGACAGCTGCAAATGTAAACTGGGGAGGAACCGATAGATACCTTTATTTAAATGATTCGATTAACGATGAAACGGTATGCGTTCGTGTAGATATTCAAACTAAAGAGGTAAAAGCTTTTATTGGCCCAATGTATCATGTAGCTCCCGATGACAGTTGCGTTATCAGTTTCCCTCAGGAATTATGGAGCGCTACACAATTAGGACTTGGAACGCCGCCTAAAGATTATTCTAAGATTAAGACACTTCCTCCCGGGGCTGCGGATGATGAGGGCATTTGGCGAACCGATCTTAAAACAAATACAAAAAAATTGCTTGTAACTCTAGCCGATGCCGCTGCGGTAGTACCTGAGGAACCTCCGGTACCCGGTTATACTTATTATTTCTGGCACTCAAAATTCAATAGACAAGGCACAAGAGTCTGCCAGGTTCTCCGTTGCATTTTCCCCGATTTTAATCATGAGGGAACTGATAGAAATCCTTTAACAATATCTTTTGATTCAGACGGTTCAAATATCAATTTCTGTCTCCCGGATTTTAGACCAATTTGGGGAAATGGAGGCGGTCACCCCAATTGGCTGCCTAATGGAGATTACATGGTGCGAGTATTGAAATTTGAAGATGGTGAAAACTATTTCGCAACGTTCAAGTATGACGGCTCAGATTTCAAACAGCTTTGCAAAAATGTTAAAGCAGGCGGACATCCTACGATTGAAGAAAGAGAAAAATATTTAATAACCGATTCGAACCCTCAAAAGGGAAACGGAAAATTTACGCAGCTTCATCTGGTAGATCTTATTGCCGATGAAGAAGAAATTATATGTGAGCTTCCGTCAATAAATTGGGCGGAAAGACACGATGATAATGTGTTTAGGCTAGACGGTCACCCGGTCTGGAGCCGTGATTATAAAAAGGTATGCATTCAGGCTGCTCCCGAAGGCGCAAGACAGCTATTTGTTGTCGATTTATCAAATAAAATCTGATTTAATAAACGGAGAAATTATGAAGCGGAAAGATTTTCTTAGGACTAGTGCGGGTTTTATTGCTTTAGCCGTTGTTCCCGGTGTTTGGAATATCTCAACACCTAAACCTCAAAAGAAACAGATGAAGTTTTTAAGGATAAAAGACGATAAGTTTCTGGCTCCGGTATTAAAGGTTACACCCGATGATGGTTTGTATAATCATACTTATTTTGATGTTACTCCGTTTAGTCCATCTCAAAGATATATGGCTGTGTCAAAACTTCCATTTCAAGATCATATGCCTATTCAAGGCGATCATGCAGAAGTTATAATTATTGATCTGGAAGAAGAAACTTATCTGTCACTCTATAAAACAACATGCTGGGGGTTTCAAACAGGAACAAATGTTCAATGGGGTGCTACAGATGAGCATGTTTACTGCAATGACGTTATTAACGGTCAAGCTGTTGCCGTAAGAATAAATATTGAAACTGGTGAAACAAAAGCTTTTGTCGGTCCAATGTATACCATTGCTCCGGATGAATCACATGTTGTTAGTTTTCCCCTCGAACTTTTTGATTATACACAGCTTGGTTACGGCTGCCCTCCTGTAAAATTAGGTAATTACAAACAGCTGCCGAAAGGAGCATCAAAAACCGAAGGTATTTGGAAAACCGATCTGAGGACAAACAAAAAAGAATTAATTGTAAGCCTTTATGATGCGGCTGCAGTACTCCCTGAAAATCCACCAACAGATGATTATACTTTCTATTTCTGGCATAGCAAGTATAATAAGCAGGGCACAAGAATTTACCAAGTACTGCGCTGTATAATGAACGGTAATCAGAAACAACGTAATCCGGTTAATATAACTTTTAAACCTGACGGTTCAGAAATATTTTATACAACACCTGATTACCCGGTATGGGGTAGCGGCGGGGGTCATCCAAACTGGCATCCAAACGGAGAATATTTAATTAGGCATCTCGATATTGGGGGAACCGAGAGGTTCGTGATGTTCAAATATGACGGTTCTGAATTTTTAATACTCTCAGATAAAATTAAAGCTACAGGACATCCCAGTATTGAGCCTAGCGGTAGATACATTATTACCGACGATGAATTTAAAGAAGGAAAAAATGAGTTTGTATTTCTCAGGCTCATTGATTTAAAGGCTGAGAAAGAGGAAGTAGTCTGTACTTTGCCAACTGTCAATTGGCGTGATCTAGGCGATGATAATGTTTTTCGTCTTGACGGGCATCCGGCATGGAGTAGAGATTACAAAAAGGTCAGCTTGCAAGCCTCTCATGAAGGAAAGCGTCAACTATTTGTAGTTGATCTTTCTAAGTTATTATAGGTTGAAAAAATGATGAAGTTTTTTCTTTATATAATATTAATAACATTTTCTTCTGCTTTCGGTCAGGAAGAAGGGACACCCCAAAGAATAGTTTTGAATTTAACTGAAAAGCCGGCAGAAAGTATTTCAGTTACTTGGAGAACGGTGGATATGTATATAAACTCTGAAGTAAGTGTTGCTGAAGCTACTGCTGACACAAGCTTTGTTGATAATGTAAAATCCTTTCCGGTAAAAATTGAGGAAGTTCTCCTAAACACCGGTGATATCGTTTACCATTATTCATCAACATTGACCGATTTGAATCCCCAAACGCTATATACTTATAAAGTTGGTCACGATTCGGTATGGAGTGAGTGGAGCCAATTTAAAACTGCATCAAACAAACCTTCTCCTTTCCGATTTATTTATTTTGGAGATCCGCAAAATTATCTAAAGTCGTTTGTATCGAGAATTTTCCGAGCGGCTTATTCGGAGGCACCCCAAGCAGCATTCTGGCTCATAGCCGGCGACTTAATAACAGATCCTTCCCGTGATGAGTTGTGGGGCGAATTCTTTTATGCTGCAGGTTTTATTACCCGGATGACTCCTCTTATGCCAGCTGCCGGAAATCATGAATACAGAGGGTTAATATATTATCCGGTTGAAGATAATAAGAGAAAAATCCTTACTCCTCTTTGGCGACCCCATTTTACGCTTCCTGCAAATGGCGTGGATGATTTATTGGAGACAAATTATTATTTCGATTATCAGGATGTCCGGTTTATTGTTTTAAACGGCAGTGAAGATTTAAATGCACAGCTTCCATGGCTAGAGGAAAAGCTTGAAAACAATAAGTGTAAATGGACTATAGTATCAATTCATCAGCCTTTGTATTCAACAGGTAAAAATAGAGATAGCAGGGAGTATCAAGAAAAGCTTCTTCCTCTGTATGATAATTATGGAGTTGACCTGGTGCTGCAAGGACACGATCATGCTTACGGACGAACTTATAAGCTTAAAAACGGACAGATAGTCGGTAACAATGAAAAAGGAACCGTTTATGTTGTTTCAGTAAGCGGTCCCAAGGTTTATTCTCTGAATGATAAATATAAAAACCTTATGGTAAAGACCGGAAATGGTCTGCAATTATTTCAGGTAATATCCGTTGACGGGAATTTACTTGACTATAAATCATACACTGCAACAGGTGAATTATTTGATTCATTTGAATTAATAAAAGAGTAGGTAAATTATGCAAAATAAAATATTACTTCTAATAACAATATTTTTAATGTCCTTCTTAAATGATGCCGTCGCGCAGAATAAAGCCATTGTAACAGTTGAAAATTCATTAAAGAATCCATTCCCGGACGCACCTGTTGTGATAAACAGGACAGAATTAAATATCCCTGAGGGAAAATCCGTTATTTCAATAACCACGGTGAAGGATAAAAATACTTGGGAAATACCTTTTCAGCTGGATGATCTGGATAAAAATGGAAAATGGGATGAATTATTCTTTCAAATCGATTTTGAAAGTAAACAAATTATTGATGTTGAAATAAATTTTGGTGAAGACAAAAATAAAGCAAATAAATTTTTGAAGAGGGTAAATGCAGTTATAGATGACCGTCCCCGCGATCCATGGACAGTATATAAACCTTTGTGGGAATCGGAAATTATGACTTATCTCACTTACGGTGCTACACAAATTGACGTGATCGGAAAAACAATTCCGAGATTATCTCTCGATTATTTCTATGGTGAAGTAAAACATCCACAGCATACCTTTTCTGCAGAATTCGGACATGATTTTCTTCTGACAGCAAATACAATGTCGCTCCATTCTATTTTTATTCAAGAGGCAAACGGAAATATTGCACGACCTTGGACAACTAACGCTTACTCAATTTCAAAGAAAATTGAGAGAGATGCTAAATATGATTCGAAAATTTTAGCAGACGGCCCGTTACGCGCAATAGTAAAAACAAAAGTAACAGATTGGCGAACAGATCTCGGCACATACGAATTTGAAATTGTTTATTCGATCGCTTCCCTAAAAAGATATACCACAGTTGAATTGAAAATGACTAAGTACCCCGGGAATAAAAGGGATATACGTTTCGGTGCCGGTATGAGACAAATTTATGAGGACTTCGTATATAAAAAAAAGCCGGAATATATGATGGCAATTGCTCAAGATGTTTATGAAGCAGGTATTCTAAATCATCTTATTGCGAGAGGAATAGTAATAACAAATAAATATGATACAGAAGAAATTTATATCAAAAATGATACTACGTTAATAGATATTCCCAATAACGGTCCGAACTACGGCTTCCTATTTCCCAAAGGTACACTTGAACTAAAATACGGTTTTGCAGGCGCTTGGGAAAAGGATGGCGGTGTTACTTCCCCGAAACAGTGGGCAAATTATCTGCTCAATGTATCTGATGAAATAGGCGAACCCGTTATAATAAAATTGATTTTGTTGAAATAAAAGTAAAACACTTTTGAATTTAGTGACAGACAAAAATTTACAACTTCATTTTAAGGAGACCATACATGTTCAAGATTAATAAGATTTTTAATTTACTCATCATTATAATTCTCTTAATTACTGCAGGTCCTTCGCATGCTCAATCTAAAACAAACAACAGCAGCAGTACTTTCTTAAATATACTGGATTATAAAGCAGATAATACAGGTAAAGAAAAAGTTACCGATCTTATAAAAAAAGCAATTGATGACGCCTCGGAAGCCGGTGGCGGTACTATTTATTTCCCGGCGGGTGAATACCTAACAGGTCCTATTCACTTCAAGAGTAATATTACAATTTATCTTGAAGCAGGCTCAATTTTAAAGTTTACCGATGACTACGATGATTACCTGCCTATGATTAAATATCGCTGGGAAGGGACTGTAGGAATGAATTTTTCACCGCAGTTATATGCATATCGTGTTGAAAATATTGCTATTCGCGGTAGAGGTTTGATAGAAGGACAAGGTAAAAAATGGTGGGATTATAATAACATTGTTAGAGATGCTTCAAAAAATGGTAAAGAGGTTCCTTGGACAAAGTACCAGCAGATGCACAAAGATTTGAATAAAGATGTAAAGGCGCCTGATACTGATCAATGGCAGAGCGGTCACTTTTTAAGACCGCCGATGTTCCAGGCTTTTGAATCTAAAAATATATTAATTGAAGGTGTCTCCATCCAAAATCCCCCTTTCTGGACTATCAACCCGGCCTTCTGCGAAAATGTAACTATAACAGGTATTACTATTACTAATCCACCGGATTCGCCGAATACTGATGGTATTAACCCAACCTCATGCAGTTATGTTCATATTTCAGACTGCCATATTAGTGTTGGTGATGACTGTATTACAATTAAATCAGGAAGAGACAGAGACGGGAGAGATTGGGGTAAAGCGTGTCAAAATATAACAATTACAAACTGCACTATGCTTTCTGGGCACGGCGGTGTAGTTATCGGAAGCGAGATGTCGGGCGATGTTAGAAAAGTAACAATATCCAATTGCGTTTTTGATGGCACTGATAGAGGAATAAGAATTAAAACAATGAGAGGAAGAGGCGGAATAGTAGAAGAAATACGAGTTGATAATATAGTGATGAAAGATATCCGTCTAGAGGCGATAAAGCTTAATATGAAATACAAGAAATCGGAAGAAGAACCTTTATCCGAAAGAACTCCTCAATTCAGAAACATTCATTTCAGCAATATTACTGCAACGGAAGTAAACAGAGCTGTTGCGCTTATCGGGTTAGAAGAGAGATGGATTGATAACGTTACTTTTAACGATATCAACATGTCTGCAAAAACCGGATTTGAAATTGAAAGATCAAAAAATATTGAACTTCACAACATTACTATTGATGTTGAAAAAGGTCCGGTCGTTAAAGCAGCTATAGTCGAAAATCTTGAATTGGAAGGAATCAAAACTTTAAAGCCGTTATCTGGAGTTCCTTTAATCGAACTAGAGAATGTAATTAATTCATATATCTATAACTGCAATCCTCTGCCGGGGACAGAACAATTTCTAAAAGTCGGCGGCACCGATACAAAAGATATAGTAATCGGAAGTAACAACTTAATTCATGTTAAAGAAGTTGTAAAAGAAGTTGATGATTTACCTGCTGGAGCAATTATTAAATAATAATAGGGAAATCAGATGAAGATTATAAATAAAAAAATTCTGTTCACATTAATTCTTTATACCCCAATTCTATTGTTTGGCAGTAAAGTTAATTTGGATGAAGCAATTTTATTGCAAGACGATTTTAGCAGCCAGAGAGTAGGGATGTTTTCGGCTTTCGTAAAAGCTTTTGCCGAATATCACTATTTACCGGAAGTTGCACCTAAAGGAAACTGGGTTTCCTCAACTCACGAAGGTGCGGTCGGCAGTCAGCGTGCATGGTGGATATTTAACGAGGGCGGCCAAAATCTGATGGCTCAAACTTTTGATAACCCGGATGATTATACTCATCCAATTGTTATTGCTGGTGACCCATTATGGACTGACTATACTCTCACAGTTAAGTTCAAACCATCATCTACCGAAAAGCAAAGCGGTATTCTATTTAGATATGAAAACGATAGATGTTTTTATTTCTTCGGGGTTGAAGGAAACAAAGCTGTGTTGAAGATGGCAAAACACGGTTATGCATTCAGAAAATCTACAGTTAAAATTTTAGCCGAGAAAGATTACAAAGCACCTCCTGGTGAAATTCTTACTGCTGTTGTACATGTTAATGGTTCAGATATTACTGCTTCGTTTGAAAATGGACCTGAGTTAAAAGCTACGGATGAAAACTTTCCCAAAGGGAAAATCGGATTAATGTCCGATGTTCCTACAAAATTTTATTCCGTGCTGGTTACTACCTCTAAAGATGAATATGAAAAGATTACTAAGCAAGAAAAACTACGAGATGAAGAAGAACTCCGTTTACAAGCCGCAAATCCTAAGTTAAAATTATGGAAGAAAATTGAAACGCCCGGATTTGGCGTCGGAAGAAATCTCCGCTTCGGTGATTTGAACAACGACGGTCAAATAGATGTATTAATTGGTCAAGTGGAAAACCACGGACCGAAAGGGGATTATAACGAACTTTATTGTCTTACAGCTATGACCTTTGATGGTGAAGAGTTGTGGCAAATTGGTAAACCGGATATAATTAAATATTTTCTTACAACCGACCTTCCTTTTCAAATACACGATATAGATAATGATGGGAAAAATGAAGTTATATATTGTAAATCCTCCGAAATAATTGTAGCAGACGGTGCGACCGGAAAAACCAAATACAAAAAACCAACACCATTAGCTAAACCTCCTGCAACGCGTTACGAAAATATTTTGGGCGACTGCCTTTTCTTTTGTGATCTCTCAGGGAAGGGATATGACAGTGACATAGTTATTAAAGATCGACAAACAAACTTTTGGGTTTTGAATGATCAGCTTGATGTTGTTTGGGAAGTTACCGGTACAAAAGATAATCAAATCGGGCATTATCCTTTTGCATATGATATAGATAATGACCGCAAAGATGAACTCGCGATCGGTTACGCTATGTATGATGACGACGGCACCAAACTTTGGAGCCATAACGAATTAAAACAGCATGCAGATGGTATAGCAATTCTAAATTTTAATCCAGGCATAGATAGCGAACCAAAAATATTTTGGGCAGGAAGTGATGAAGGAGCTCTTATGCTCAATTTGCAAGGTGATATATTAAAGCATCATTTCATCGGCCACGTACAAAACCCTTCTAGTGCAAATTATAGAGATGATCTTCCAGGATTAGAAACTGTATCGATAAACTTTCATGGTAATCAGGGTATTGTCACTTATTTCGACAGTGAGGGAAATATTTATAAACAATTTGAACCTGTCCAGCATGGAAGTATGATGCTGCCTCTAAATTGGAAAGGAGACGGTGAAGAATACTTTGTACTATCTCCGGATGTTATGGAAGGCGGAATATATGACGGCTGGGGAAGACGTGTGGTTGCTTTTCCAGGGGACGGACATCCTGTAATGTGCAATGCTACGCTCGATATAACAGGTGATTCCCGAGATGAAGTAGTTGTTTGGGACCCTTATGAAATTTGGGTTTATACTCAAGATGACAATCCTAAAACGGGTAAGCTCTATAAACCTACAAGGAATGAATTATACAATTATTCGAATTACCAGGCAACTTTCTCATCACCGGGCTGGACAAAATGATTGGTGATGCGTCAAGGTACATTCTTAAGGAATTTAAAGTGCTAATTATAAATAAGCGCAATGGGAGAGTAAAATGAAATTTGATGGGAAATTGTTCTTTCTATTACTTGTAATGATTACTTGTGTGTCTTATGCTCAAGATAATAATAGCGAAGAGAAATTTTTATTAAAGGAAAACTTTAAAAAATTTCCAGTCAGAATGGTGTCCAGCTTTGTTAAAGCATATGCTGAATATCATTTTGTTCAAGAGGCAGCATCAAAATTCGGTTGGTCGGTTTCTGCTCAGAATGAAGCTGTTGGAAGCCAAAGAGCATGGTGGATATATAAAGAGAACAAGAAAAAGATTTTAGTTCAGACCTATAATAATCCCGAGAATTTTACTCACCCAACGATAATCACAGGTGATTCACTTTGGACTGACTATACGTTAACCGTTTCAATGCAGCCCGAATCGACGGAAAAACAAAGCGGTATATTGTTCAGATATCAGAACGATCGATGCTATTATTTTTTCGGTATTAATAATGATAAAGCAATATTAAAAATGGTAAAGAATGCAACCGCATTCCACAAACCTTACGAAAAAATACTGGATGAAAAAAGTTACATTTATGAAACAGGAACATATATAACTCTTAACGTAAGTGTAAAGGGCGATAAAATAACTGCTTCTATAATGGACGGACCAACGTTGAACGCTGAAGATTCTAACTATCCTTCAGGTAAAATTGGTTTAATGTCGGATATCCCTACTAAGTATGAATCTGTATTAGTTACAACTACTGAGGAAGCTTATTCAAAATATGTGGAAAAAAGAAAATTAAGAAAAAAAGAGGAACGTAGGCTTCAGAATAGCAATCCCGAAATGGTATTATGGAAAAAGATAGAAACTCCCGGTTTCGGTGTAGGCCGTAATCTCCGTTTTGGCGATCTCAATAATGATGGTCAGATTGATGTTTTGATGGGACAAATAATGAGCTACGGTCCTAGAGGGGATAATAATGAGCTTTCATGCTTAACCGCTATGACATTCGATGGTAAAAGGCTTTGGCAGATTGGAAAGCCGGACCTTTTTAAATTTTTCCAGACCACAGATGTTCCGTTTCAGATACATGATATAGACAATAATGGAAAGACTGAAGTTGTTTATTGTATGAATCGAAAACTGATTGTAGTTGATGGCGCAACCGGGGAAAAAATAAACGAAATTGATACTCCCCATGATATAATTGATGGAAAAGAAGGACAAAATATTTTAGGTGATTGTCTGTTCTTTTGTGATATAAGTGGAAATGGATTTGACGGCGATATACTAATAAAGAATAGATATAATCACTTCTGGATTTACAATAACAATCTAGAACTAATTTGGGAGGCCCAAACAAATACAGGACATTATCCCTATGCATTTGATATTGACAATGACGGCAAAGATGAACTGGCTATTGACTATTCGTTATACGATAACGATGGGAAAAAACTTTGGAGTCTTGAAGGGATAGAGCAACATGCTGATGGAGTAGCGATAGTGGATTTTAACCCTAACAAACAAAAAGGACTCCAAATGATGTATGCGGCAAGCGATGAAGGATATTTTAGAACCGATCTTAATGGTAATATATCTCAGCATCATTACGTAGGTCATGTACAGAATCCCTCTGTAGCAAATTTCAGGGAAGATTTACCTGGGCTGGAAACGGTATCAGTTAATTTTCACGGCAACCAGGGAATAATAACTTTCTACGATTCCGAAGGGAATATCTATAATCAGATTGAACCCGTGCAGCAAGGAAGTATGATGCTACCTTTGAATTGGACAGGCAACGGTGTTGAATATTTTGTGTTATCTCCGGATGTAGATGAAGGTGGAGTTTACGATGGCAAAGGCAGAAGAGTAATGACTTTCCCCGGCGACGGACATCCTTATTTATGCAATGCAGTGTTAGATATTTACGGAGATGCAAGAGATGAAATCGTTGTTTGGGATCCATACGAAATTTGGGTGTATACACAGAGCGATAATCCTAAAAAAGGGGACCTTTATAAGCCTGTAAGAAATGATTTATACAATTATTCAAATTACCAGGCAACTGTCTCTTTGCCGGGTTGGACGGAAAAATAGGTTGATTATGAAAACTCGTTCAAAAATAACTCAAGGAATTGTTTTATCCCTTTTACCGGTGATAATAATCAGTTTGGTATTCTACGGCTCATATGAAAATTATATTGAAAAATATCCGGTTCTGTACAAAGCTGAAAAAAGTGAAGTCTTCGATATTAATGTTAACGGCAGTGATGTGTTTGTTGAGCATTATAAAGATATACATTATACAAACTTCGGGATGAAAGGTGAAACCGAAATAAAAATAACCTTACCTAATAAGGTTAAGTCCTACTCAATTAGTCCGGTTCGTTACAAAATTGAATCTGAATGTGAAGGAAACGAAATCAAACTGAAATTAAAAGTACCCAAAAAACTTGTTGTATATGTAAATGAGCTTGAAAGACTGTTTATTTTTGCAAACCAAATTTTGAATGAAACTCCGGACACTGTGGATAACAAAGTTGTAAGTATTAATAACTATCTAGTTGATGTGCAAGGAAAGCAAATTGAAACTTTAAAAATTCAGAATGCAATCAATGAAACAGCCGTTGAGAGAAAAATACTTTATTTCCCTGCTGGAGTTTATTTGACCGGAACTTTGGAATTAAAGACAAACTCTCAAATTTACCTTGCCCCCGGTGCAGTAATTCTCGGTTCAACGGATAGAAAAGATTACCCTCAGGATGAAGGGTTTCAGGAAGCAGATCAGGTAAATGATCCTGAAAACTATACTAATAAAGGCTGGAAGATGACATATAGCCGCCTGATATTAATTGGCGAGGCGGAAAATGTGAAAATATGGGGAAGAGGAATAATCGACGGACAGGGCGCCATTGTTCGTCAGCAGGGTAAACCTGCTAACTTAATCCGCGTTAGGGATTCTAAAAATGTAGTTGTTGAGGGAATAATGCTGCGTGACCCGGCTGCATGGAATACACATATACTTGCTTCAGATAATGTTGCTTTCCGGGATATTAAAATGATAAACGACCGAAAGGTTTATAATACAGACGGTATTGATCCTGACGGAGCAACAAATGTAACCGTTGATAACTGTTTTATGTACTGCAGCGATGATAATATCGCCATT
The DNA here is from genome assembly GCA_018829205.1 of Bacteroidota bacterium. Classification (GTDB taxonomy): domain Bacteria; phylum Bacteroidota; class Ignavibacteria; order Ignavibacteriales; family Melioribacteraceae; genus JAHJUE01. The sequence continues at coordinate 294,517 of JAHJUE010000006.1, read as the reverse complement.
AAAACGTCAGGCAATTCCAATTTGCTGCAAGATTCCCATAATATTGTTGTAAAGAACTGTGTTTTCCTGACCAAAAAATCAGCAATGAAACTCGGTACGGAAACAAGAAGAAATATCTCAAATGTTACTTTTGAAAACAATGAAATAGTTGAGTCAGACAGAGGGATGTCTCTTTATTCAAGAGACGGGGCAACATTTGAAAACATTTTTTACATAAACAATCATTTTGAAAAGTTGTTTGAGGACAACAGACAAAGATTACTTGATTTTGATGTTAACTTCAGAAGTATTAGCGATGCTAAGAGTTATGTGAAAAAAGCCGGACAAATTAAGAATGTAATCATTAAAAATTGTACTGCCGCAGGCTTTTGGCCTAAGGAATCGACAATGTCAGGCTTGAATAATGAACATAAAATCTCAGGCGTTCAATTCATAAATTTTAAAATTAACGGAAAATCTAGAATTAGTTTAAATGATGCACATATAAAAATTAATAATTTTGTTGATGATGTAACGTTTGGTGTCAATACTAAATGATACAATATTTATTTATATCAAAAGGTTATTCAATGCGGAAGAGTAATTATTACTTATTGATTTTATTGATCGCTTCTTTTTTCCATATCAACATAATTTTGTATGGGTTTGGGGAAAATGACCTTTTAAAAGAATCCTTACAATCAATGAAGAAGGGGATAGAATATTTTCATTCTATTAATATTAACGGTGGATACGTTTATTACTATACGACAGATTTGAAAGAAAAATGGGGTGAAGTTTCGACTGATGATTATACGATTGAAGTTCAACCCCCGGGAACACCTGCAGTTGGATTCGCATTTCTAAATGCATTTAAAGTTACGGGAGATAATACATTCCTACGATACGCAAGGGAAGCCGGCCAAGCATTGATTATAGGTCAGAATGAATACGGCGGTTGGGATCATAGAATTTATTTCGAAAGGAAACTGAAAAAAACCGTTGTAAGTTTTGACGATAATCAAACGCAAAGTGCTGTACGTTTTCTAATGGCACTAGATCAAGAAATGAAGGATGGCGCATTGCATCAGTCTGTAATGAAAGCATTGGATATGATGTTAAAAACTCAATTGGAACAGGGCGGATGGCCGCATAAATATCCCCAACAAGGGAACTACCATGACTATGCTACTTTTAATGATGGCGGTATTAATAAATGTGTCGATGTTATGATAGATGCACATAAATTTTATAAGCAAACAGAATTTTATGAAAGTGTTGTAAAAGCCGGCAACTATATTTATATCTCACAGCTTCCGCCGCCTCAACCGGGATGGGGTCAGCAGTATAATGAGTTTCTTCAACCGGCTTGGGCAAGAGCTTTTGAACCACCCAGTGTTTGTCCTGCAGTTACATTAAACAATGTTAATACCCTTATGGATATTTATGAATTAACCGGAGATGATGAATTTCTGTTACCAATTACAGATGCCTTGATTTGGGTTGAGAGTGTAAAACTCACGAATGGTAAATGGCCGCGGTTTGTTGAATTATATACGAATAAACCAATGTATTATAATCGAGGTAGAATAAGAGTTGACAATTTCAGGAACTTAAGTCCTGAGAGATCTACTGGGTATGGTTATGAAAGGGATTTGAGCGATTTGTTGAGTAAAGCGACTGAACGCTTTAAAAATATTTCTGGTAAAGAAAATATAAATAATTCTTCTTTAATGAGTAAACCTACCAGGGAAGAATTACTAAAGCAAAAAAGTGAATTAGAAGAGTCAGTGAATAAAATAATTTCTTCTCAAGATGAAAAGGGAAGATGGATAACCCAAAATGATAAATACAAAAAAGCAGTCCCTAATAAAAAATGGAACGGTGAGTATATCATTAAAGACAGAATAAGCAGTGCGGTATTCAATGATAATATTAGTGTTCTTTGCGATTATATAAGAGTATGTAGTGAATTGGAGAAATTGGATTAGAGAGATTGACACTTTGCGAAGATTAAATCTATAATCGGAAATAAAAATGGATAAAACAAGAAGGGAATTTTTAAAGACATTAGGAGCATTAACAGCCGCAGCCTCATTTCAGCCGTTGTTATTCGGGAAAGGTATAGCTGTTAAACAGCCGCCGAATATAGTATTTATTTTAGCCGATGATCTTGGTGTGCATGAAATGAGCTGCTACGGAAATAAATATTACGAATCACCGAATATAGACAAACTAGCGAATGAAGGAATGCTTTTCACCGATGCATATGCAGCTTGTCCGGTTTGTTCTCCGACGCGTGCAAGCATTATGACGGGCAAATATCCAGCTCGGCTAAATTTAACTGATTACATACCTGGAGCAAAAGTAAGTGGCAAAGAGAAATTGTTGCTTCCTGACTGGACTCAGCAGTTAAAACTTGATGAAATAACTATTGCCGAAGCACTAAAAGAAGCAGGATATATTACGGGACATTTCGGTAAATGGCATTTGAATATTGACAAAAATTATTCTCCGAATCGACCGGGCGATCCTGCTTCTCAGGGGTTTGATGAAGTGTATACTACTGTAAAACCAAAATCATCAGATGATCCGTACAAAGATCCCCATCATGTTGAAGCAATTACATTACGGGCAATTTCATTTATAGAAAAAAATAAATCAAAACCTTTCTTCTGTTATGTTGCTCATCATTCAATTCATAGTCCCAAAATGGAGAGAAAAGAATTGATAGAAAAGTATGAAACAAAAGAAGGTTCAGAAATTGATATGAACATTCCGAAGATTGGGGCGATGGTTGAAACACTTGATGAAAGCATCGGGAAAATAATGGATAAACTGGATGAATTGAACTTAGTCGATGATACGATAGTAGTTTATTTCTCCGATAACGGATGCTCAAGTGCGAAAGAATATTTAAAACCATTGCGCGGCGGGAAGGCGCAGCTTTATGAAGGTGGAATCAGAGAACCGATGATTGTACGCTGGCCTGGATTTGTTGAAGCCGGTTCAACTTGCAGCGAGCCTGTGTCAAGTATCGATTTCTTCCCTACGTTTTTGTCCGCTGCAGGTATAAATAATAAATATCAGAAAGACGGATTAGATATTCTGCCGCTGCTAAAAGGTTCAGGGAATATTTCTCGTGATGCTCTCTATTGGCATTATCCGCATTATCATCCTGGCGGGATTGCCCCATCTGGCGCATTAAGATCTGGTAATTATAAACTCATAGAATGGTTTGAAGAAAGTATTGATGGCGTAGAATCAGACGGCGCATTTGAACTATACGATTTGAAAAGTGATATCAGCGAACAAAGAAATCTTGTTAATGAAAAACCTGAATTAGTAAAAGAGCTTTTTAATAAAATGGAAAACTGGCGCTCTGAAGTTAATGCGCAGATGATGCAAAAAAATCCCGAATATGAACCAGGATATAAATTCGGAAATGTAACTGGTTGAACAATGCGGCGATATTTGCGCTATAATAATTGTTGTTTCCCAAGCTTAACTAGATCTTGATGTACTTAAAAGGGAAGTGTTTTTTTTGAAAGCAAGTATTCAATAATCAAAATATTAAGGTGTAAATTGAGTGAAAATATTACACGCGAGCAGTTTATTAAAACACTTGCATTAGGCACGGCAGCTGCTGTTCTGCCATCGTTTGGCTCATTTGCAATAAATGATACTGAAAAGCCGAATGTTCTATTTGTTGTTTGTGATGATTTAAACGACTGGATTGGGGCACTTGGCGGAAATAATGACACATTAACACCGAACATTGATAAGCTTGCCCAGCGGTGTGTCGTTTTTGAAAAAGCTTACTGTACTGCACCTATATGCAACCCTTCAAGAGCAAGTTTGATGACAGGTTTACGTCCCTCGACAACGGGAGTTTATGGAAATCGCCAGCCGTTTAGATTATCAGCTAAGGGAAAGAATGCATTTACATTAACTCAGCACTTGAGGAAAAACGGATACTTTGCAGCAGGTGCGGGAAAAATCTACCACGGAAAATTTCCTGATCCTGATTCTTGGGATAAATTTTATCCTGCTTTAGATGACCAAACAACCCCGGATCCTAAACCTTCGAAAGAGAATTCGGTTGAAGTTGCCGGACTGAAATATGCTCCTTTGCAGGTTAATGATTCCGAAATGGGTGATTTTAAGACCGTTGAATACTGTATCAAGCAACTGAACAAAAAGCATGATAAACCTTTCTTCCTTGCCTGCGGAATAAGAAAACCGCATTTGGATTGGGATGTTCCGCAAAAGTATTTCGATAAATTCGACTCCGGTAAATTGATAATGCCCAAGATGCGAGAAGATGATCTTGATGATGTGCCCAAGGAAGGCAAGAAAATTGCCAAAACAAAAACTTACTATGATATTAAAGGAGAAGGGAAAGAAAGAGAATTTGTTAAAGCTTATCTAGCTGCAGTTAGTTTTGCTGATGCGATGGTTGGTAAGATGATTGACGCATTAGATAAAAGTGATTATGCAGATAATACAATAATAGTGTTTTTGGGTGACCATGGATGGCACCTTACCGAAAAACTTCACTGGAAAAAAAGCACATTATGGGAAGAAGCCACAAGAGCTCCTTTAATGATTTCAGTTCCGGGTTTAACTCCAAAAGGTGCAAGGTGTAAACGAACTATCAGCTTTTTAGATATTTATCCGACTATTGTTGAACTCTGTGGAGTTCAAAGAAAAATTGATAATGAAGGTCACAGTTTTGTATCACTTCTTAAAAATCCTTCTTCTTCATGGAGATATCCTGCCGTTACAACTTACTTGCATGGAAATCATTCGGTTAAAACGGAGGATTGGAGATACATCCGCTATCATGATGGAACGGAAGAACTTTACGACCATCGGAATGATGAAATGGAATGGAAAAATCTCGCAGACGACCAAAAATATATCAGTGTAAAAGAGGAACTTAAGAAATGGTTGCCGGAATATGACGCTGCCGACTCTGAAATAATAGTTTGGCCTGGTGATAAGATACGGGATGATGATGAAATAGAATCGGAATAATTAGGAAATCGGTGCAGAGGGAAGTTTCTAACTCTAGAAAATTATTACAATATAAATAGATCGCAAAATGAAAGACAAAAAAATTAAAAAGTCTAATATAATAGGAGTTACTAAATGAAACGATGGAGGCTATTCTTAAATTTATTAACAGCAGCTCTTTTATTTTTATTTGCTACTGATATCTATTCGCAAACAAACGGACAGGGTAACTATGTCCTTGATGCTGATCAAGACATAAAATACCCGGTTAATTACAATATTCCAAGTATAGAAAGTATTAAAAACGTATTGGATAGAGAGAAGAATTATTTTGTAGCTTCTACTCCCTATAAAATAATCAACAAAGATACTTTCAAAGAGATAACGGATTTTTCATCCCCTAATAAAGATGCTGAAATTGATGTACGAACCGGAGAGTTTAATACATGGACGTATACAATGGGAGTAGTTTATGCAGGAATGGATCTTGTTTTTGAAGTTACCGGGGATAAATCTTATTTAGATTATGCGATAAAGAATTATGATTTCATTTTCGATAACCTTCCGTATTTCAGGATGGTTGATGCAAAATTCGGAACGAATAAAAGACAGCTGGATAGAATAATTAGCATGTCTGCTCTTGATCATTGCGGATCCATAGGCGCTGCATTAATTAAAATCTATAATAGGCATAGCGACCAAAGATACCGTGATATGATAGATACTGTTGCAGAGTATATCAGTCATAAGCAATTCAGGCTTGAAGACGGAACCCTCGCAAGACAAAGGCCTGAACCAAAATCGCTTTGGACCGATGATTTTTATATGTCTATTCCATTCCTCGCACAAATGGGTAAACTGACCGGCGATAACTCATATTATGATGATGCTGTAAAGCAGGTAATACAAATGTCGGAACGTTTATTTGTTTGGGAAAAGGGACTTTTCGATCATGGTTGGAATGCTCACAATCCGGATGATCCGAAATTTTTCTGGTCTCGTGCAAACGGGTGGGCAATGATGGCAATGGTTGAACTTCTATCTGTACTTCCCGAAAATTATGAGGGAAGAGATGAAGTAATAAAAATTCTTAGGGCCAATACACGCGGGCTAGCCGAGGTTCAGGATGGAACTGGTTTTTGGCACAATATGCTCGATAAAGAAAGTACTTATTTGGAAACATCCGGTACAGCTATGTTCTCATACGCAATTACACGCGGTATAAATAATGGATGGATAGATTATACTTATGCCCCTGTTGCAATTGCCGGGTGGAATGCTATTGCCTCTAACATATTGCCAAACGGACAAGTTGACGGAATTTGTGTTGGGACAACTTTCGCAAACGATAATGTCTATTATTTTAATCGCCCGACTAGTGTTCATGCAATGCACGGATATGGACCGGTGCTGCTTGCCGGAGGAGAAATGATAAAGTTTATTAATAATAAGCAATTTGACTGTAAGCTTAACAAAGCAATATTTGTAAAACCGTCCGAGGAATAATAAAGGAGTAAATATGTTCGACAACAAGTTTAATAGAAGAAATTGGATGAAATCCGCAGCACTAATCGCTGGTGCTGCAGGAATGAGCAGATTAGGATTTGCTTCGGGATTAAAATTTTCAAACGATGAAGAGGGTAGTAAAAAAGACGTTTTGATTGAAAAAGTCTTTTATAAAAAATATGACGAAGTGAAAACAATTTATGAAAATTCATTAAGCAGTCAATCTGATGTCGAAGGTTTTGTCCTGGAAGGTGTTGCCGATATTTCTTTCCCGAACGACAGATTAAGAATAGAAAATTCGCTCGATGCTTCTCTAAAACAAAAAGCAAATCTTGTTTACTGGTGCCCTGAGGATTTCCCTGATAATGTCGCAATCAGCTGGGATTTTTATCCAATAAAAGAACCCGGTTTATGTATCCTTTTCTTTTCGGCAAAAGGGAAAAACGGAGAAGACTTATTCTCTGCTTCCTTAAATAAACGAAGTGGTGATTACAAACAATATCATCATGGAGATATAAACGCACTACATGTTTCCTATTTCAGAAGAAATAAAAAAATAAGAGATTTTCAACTTTGTAATTTACGTAAAAGTTACGGACATAACATGGTTATTCAAGGTCCCGACCCTATACCATGTGTAGAATTTGCGAAGCCTCCCTATAATATTAGAGTTGTAAAGTACGGACCCACAGTAGAACTATATATAAACGATCTCCAAATATTCGAATGGTTTGATGACGGCGAAAAATATGGACCGGTTCTCGTCGGAGGAAAAATCGGTTTTAGGCAGATGGCGCCATTAATCGGAGAGTACAATAATCTTAAAGTAACAGCCTTAAATAAGAAATAATATTAACACATAAACAGAAAGAGGAATTATGAGATCATTTAATAAAAGCAAGCACCATTTAAATACTTTAATTGTTTTTACTTTGCTGTTATTGCTTTCGGCTATTGAAAATAAATCTTACAGTCAAATTGAAAAAGTTGATACTGTAGGTACAACTTGGCAAATATCTAGAGGTTTGGATATTGCAAATCATCAGTACACAGATGTCCCGGTTTATAACGCTAACGGATCAATGGCTCTTTTCAAAGATAAAAAAGGTATTTACTATATAAGCAAAGGGCTGACTTCTTACCCAGAGAAAGTTAATTTTAAAGAAAAACCGTTAGGTAAAGTTGAGTGGGATTTTAAACGCCCAAACATACTTTACTATCTAACTAAAGATAAATCTTTTTGGTATCTCTGGAGCTTCAACGTTAAAACAAGTAACGCGGAAATGATATATAAAACGGAAAACCATATTTCTGAAATATCACCCGCTCATCCGGATGGAGATCATCTTTTACTTGGGGCAAAGGATAAGGATGAATCGGTTTTAGAAGTTTATTCTATAAGTGAAGATGAGAGTATTAAAATACCTATTGATGTGCCAATGCACAGAATAAGATTTACAAAATCTCCAGATCTTACAATTTTCATTAACCGTTCGGCAGAACCGAAAACCTCCTGGTTGGTGGATGTAAATACTAAAGAAAAAACACAGATTTTTCAGGGGAAATCTACAAGCCCAAGCTGGCGCCTAGGCGGAAAAAACTTCTGTTTTTATGGTAACGATGTGGATGGTGAACGTAAATTGCTTGTATTAAATACAGATGGTGAAATTATCAAAGTATTTCCTGGGCTAACTAACCATCATTTGGGGTGGTCTATTGACGGTAAGTTTATTGTAACTGATGTTGAAGAAAAAAAAGAAGGTCTTTATGTCGGCTGGATCTGTGTTATAAATTTTGAAACCGGGGAAATACAAAGAGTTGTAAAACATCAATCCGATTTCGATGAAGACGATGGAGATAAAAATTCATCAGGTCATCCACATCCACAATTGTCTCCCGATGCTACAAAAGTTGTTTACAATTCATCCCGCTATGGGATAGATTATCCGCATGTATTTGTCTCATTAGTGCGTTTACCTGAACATGTTAAAGATACGAGTATTAAAAAAGCGGGAGAAAATATTGAATTGAGTTGGACAAAAGCAAGTGGATTGGAAATAGAGAATTATCTTGTTTACAGAAAATATAAAGACGGAAATACAAAATTGGTAGCAACACTTGAAAAAGATATTACCTCATTCATCGAAAAAGATAATAAGGATTTAGATAGCTATTATATTGTTTCCAAAGAATATTCGGGTTTGGAAAGTAAACCGGTTGTTCTTAATAAAGAATGATTGAAATATTAAGAAATTCTATAATGCATAAAACAGTGGAAGTTACCGACGAGGATATTTTACAAGGATAGCACTGCAGCATCGGTATGCCATATATCCTGTGAATTTCAACTGTATGAATTTCTCAATCAGCTGAAGATTTATAAAAAAAGTAAAACTACTAATTCAGAATATTAAGTTTGAGATTGTTCGAAATTTATTTTACAAAAGGATAAAACTTATGCATTCATTTGTACGCTTAGTATTGTTGTTTCTGATTACATCTATTTTGAATAAATACTATTGCCAACTTGCAGAAGTTGATACCGTGGGTACTACCTGGCAGGTATCTAAAGGAATGGATTTCGCAAATCATCAGTTTATGGATGTTCCGTTTTATAACGCTAATGGATCGATGGGTTTATTCCGGGATAGAGTGGGGAATTGCTATATAAGCAGAAGCTTAACTTCCTCTCCGGAAAAACTGAATATTAAAGGAAAACCGAAAGGTAAAGTTGAATGGGATTTTAAGCGTCCTGAGATTCTGTACTACTTAACAAGTGATAAATTTTTCTCATATGTCTGGAGTTTTAATATAAATTCTGGTAATGCAGAAATAATATATAAAACCGAAAACTATATATCGGAAATTTCACCTCCTCATCCGGATGGAGATCATCTTTTACTTGGGGCGAAGGATAAGGAAGAATCTGTTTTAGAAGTTTATTCTATAAGTAAAGATGAGAGTATTAAAATACCGATAGATGTGCCAATGCACAGAATAAGATTTACAAAATCTCCAGATCTAACAATTTTCGTAAACCGTTCTGAAGATCCTAAAACTTCTTGGCTTGTTAATATTAACACCAAAAAGAAAACACAGATTTACCAGGGTAAATCCACAAGCCCAAGCTGGCGGCCTGGCGGAGAAAACTTTTGCTTTTACGGAGACAATAAAGAAGGGATACGCAGTTTGCTTATTTTAAATACCGAAGGCGATATTGTTAAGAATTTTCCGGAACTGAAAAATCACACTCTCGGATGGTCCATTGATGGTAAATATATTGTTACAGATGTAAAAGAAAAAAAAGATGATCCTTATGGAGGTTGGATTTGTGTCGTTGATTATGAAACCGGTGAGATTAGTAAAATTGTAAAATATCAATCAGATTACCTTACTGAAAGTGGAGAAAAGAACTCGACCGGTCTACCTCTTCCGCAATTATCTCCCGATGCAACAAAGGTTATTTATAATTCTTCTAGGTACGGAATAAAACATCCTCATGTATTTGTCTCCTTAGTCCGGCTGCCGGAACAAGTTAAGAATGCAAAAATGATTAAGTCTGATGGAAATGTTGAATTATCGTGGTCAAAATCAAATGGATTAGAAATTGAAGGTTATTTGGTTTTCAGGAAATATAAAGACGGTAATTTAGATCTGGCTACAACATTAGATATAGAGATTACATCATTTTCTGAAATTATTGATGATAATATAAAAGGATACCAAATTGTTGCTAAGGAATTCTCCGGTATTCAAAGTAAACCAGTTGTCCCAAAGTATGACTAAAATTTAACAATATTTTTTAACCATTAATCAGAATGTTCTTTATTCTCTTAGGAGCTGTTATGCGATATGATAAAACAAACAATTTGTTAAAAACTTGGATTGAAAACTTGATAACTTTTTTCATGCTGAGTATGGTGGTATGCTTTTTTGTTTTACCATTAAATGCTCAGGATTTTGATGTAGAAATAAAACAGATAACAAAAGGACCGAAAAACCATTTCTTCGGGTATATCGGTCATGTAAAAACAATACCGTGGAATGAATCAGGAAAATATATTGTAGCAATGGAGATTGATTTTACAGATCATATGCCGAAGCCGACCGAGGCGGCTACAATAATTCTTATTGATACTGAGAATGACAATAAAATTATTCCAATCGAGAAAACTCATGCGTGGAATTTTCAGCAAGGGACAATGTTTTACTGGAACCCGGAAGCTCCGGAAACACAATTCTTTTTCAATGATAGAGATCCAGAAACAAATAAAGTTTTTGCAGTGCTTTATGATATTGAAAAAAGAGAAAGAGTAAAAGAATATAAATACGATGATACCCCTGTCGGCAATTCGGGGGTTGCACAAAACGGAGGAAAATTTCTTGCAATAAATTACGGCAGAATTGCCCGACTTCGTCCCGTCACCGGTTATCCCGAAGCTTATGACTGGGCACCGGGAGTTTTACATCCGGCAAATGACGGGGTTTTTATTATTGATGTTAATACAGGAAAAAAGAAACTGTTGGTATCATTCGAGCAACTTGCTAAAGCAATTGAGCCTTATGATGAAGATGCAACAAAATATGAGCTGTTCATAAATCACACCTTGTGGAACCGCGAAGATGATCTAATTTATTTTTATGTAAGAGCCGGTTATTTAACTCGTGAAAAAAATGTAAACACACCTTGCACTATTAAACCCGATGGAACAGAATTAACAGTTCATCAATATTATGGAGGACACCCTGAGTGGATTGAAAATGATCAAATTATAGGCAGTACTAAAAAAGATCAAATTATTTACAGCATTCCATTAAAAAAGATTGTAGGAAAGGTAGGTAATCCGGAAATACTTCCAAAAACCGGTGGAGATACCGCTCTTTCACCCGACGGTAAATGGCTTGCAGTTAGCTGGAAAAACGATGAGCTTGCGCAAAGCCGCTATATAATTTTCCGTCGTTCCGATATGGCCTACGTACACACGCCTCCATTGAATACTTGGGAGAATAACGAGGGAGAGCTTAGAGTGGATCCTGCTCCCAGATGGAACAGAACAAGCGATGCACTGCTAGTACCTAATATAACAGAAGACGGAACAAGACAGTTATTTGAAATAAAAATATTGAATAAGGATAAATAGATAATGAAAAATATAATTGCAATCTTTGTTAAGAAAACATTGAATAGTTTAGCAGTTTTACTATTCATTCTTCTTTTAGCTGGTTCTTTATATAGTTGCTCGGATAAATCGTTAACTAAAAAAGGCGATGGTGGAAAGAAAACATTGGAAGAATTACTCGAAATGAATCCTCCTGTAAATTATGTTAAGGGATATATTGGTAAGAAATATCCTGCTGAATGGAAAGAACATCCGGCTCTTATAGACGGTTTTAAAGTAATTCAGATAACAACAAGTCCGGCAGAGGATTCAAAATTTTATCTTACAACAGATTCATATTTTCCGGAAATGAATGTAGTTGCATTTGTTTCTAACAGAACTGGTACATGGAATCTGTTTTACTGTGATTTATCTACTGGCGAAATAACACAGGTTACGGATTTCCCTGAAAAAATAAAAGATGACGGGCATGGTAATATTTGTTCTAATAAAACAAACGAAGTAATTTATTATTACAAACCTGAAGCTACATTACGTAAAATTAATTTAAAAACATTTGAAGATACTTTTCTTTATAGACTACCGGAGGGTTTCAAGAAAGGAAATTCTTTAACTGCTAGTGCTGACGGTTCAATAATTGCCCTCACTGCAATAAAAGGTGAAAAAGGGGATGTTGAATCGAGTAAAATGATTTTTATTAATGTTGACGGAAGTGGTGTTGAAGAAATTGAAAGACCGGGACAGCAGCTAAGTCATGTTAATTTGAGCACTGCTTGGAAAGAACCAGGTGTAATTTATGCTAGAAAAGAAATTGAAGATGCGAAAATGTTTTTTTACATGTCTTTAAAAGACAGAGAAGAAAAAAAAATTATTGAAGCCGTGGGAAGAAAAGAGGGAGTCTCACATCCGTTCTGGGTCCCAGATGGATCAAAAGCTTGTTACCTAAAAAAGGAAAGAGGGGATAACCCTAAATACTGGTTGGGATTTTATGATCTTGATAAGAAAATGAATTTTGAGTACGAAAAAGAATGGGACGCGGATATGAGTGCTAATTATGATGCTTCTTTGTTTGTAGGTACAGGCAATCATGCTGATCCTTGTCTAAAATTTTGGAGAATTGAAGGGAATAAAATTGTGGGAGAAAGAGTATTTGATCATGGCGCAACTTTCCCGGGTCCCGAATGTAGGGATGTTCATAATACATTTATAGCTGGGACTAACAACGTAATATTTAATTCCGATGGTGATGGAAACGGGAACGTTTATATTCTTATACAGGAATAAATTTAGTTTATATATAGAAACAAAAATTGTATCATTAAATTCTATTATAGAATAAAAGGAAATATTTTGGCGGAAGCTTTACAAATAGATAAAGGTTTGCATGGTTTCCATGTAATGGCAAAACCAATAGGACCATTATGCAATCTTGATTGTAAATATTGTTTCTACCTGGAAAAGGAAAATCTTTATCCTAAATCGAATTTTAGGATGACAGATAAAGTACTTGAAGCGTTTATAAAACAAAAAATTGAAGCACATAAAACACCTATTGTAAATTTTGCATGGCAGGGGGGAGAGCCGACTCTGCTTGGTGTTGAATATTTTGAGAGGGTTGTTGGTCTTCAAAAAAAATATGCTGACGGTAAAAGAATTGAAAACGCTTTTCAAACAAACGGTGTTTTGCTTGACGATAGTTGGGGCGAATTCTTTTCAAAGAATAATTTTTTAATCGGATTATCAATTGACGGTCCACGAGAATTTCATGATAAATACCGGGTTACCAAAGGAGAAAAACCTACATTCGATCAAGTAATTAATGGATTGGACATACTTAAAAAACATAATGTTGAATTCAATACGCTGACCGTAGTTCAAGATCATAATTCACAACATCCGCTCGAAATTTATCGTTTTCTGAAAGAGATAGGCAGTGGATTTATGCAGTTTATACCAATTGTTGAAAGATCATCAAACAATCAAAATGTTTATGGGTTATCACTTGTATCTCCGGACTATAAAGAGCAGGCTGAAGTTACTGAATGGTCTGTTAAGCCGGAGGCATACGGTAATTTTCTTATTAAAATATTTGATGAATGGGTTAGGAATGATGTGGGGAAATATTTTGTGCAAATGTTCGACGTAACACTTGAGGCGTGGTTTGGTAGAGAACCGAGCTTATGCGTGTTTAGAAAAACATGCGGTGATGCTATGGCAATTGAGCATAACGGCGATTTGTTCTCATGCGATCATTATGTTTATCCAGAAAATAAACTCGGCAATATTTTAGAGGAGAATTTAGAAAAACTTATAAGCTCATCACAACAAATAAAATTTGGAAATGATAAAGAAGATACACTTCCCAACTATTGCCTTCAATGTGAAGTAAGATTTGCTTGTAACGGTGAGTGTCCAAAGCATAGATTTATTAATACACCAGACGGTGAAAAAGGACTTAATTATTTATGTGCTGGATATAGGAAATTTTTCAATCATATTGACCCTTATATGAAGTTTATGGCAAATGAATTGAAAAATAAATCTGCTCCCGCAAATGTTATGCTTTGGGCCAATGAAAAAGATAATGGTTTTAATAACTTTAATGTAGGAAGAAATGACCCTTGTCCCTGTGGTAGCGGGAAAAAATTAAAAAAATGCTGTGGGGCAGGGAAATAATTTAACAGAGAACGCCTATTTTAATAGTATATCAACTCATCCAGTCTAAAAAAATATATTGGAACCAAAATAGACACAACTTTTCAAAAAGTAGTGAATAAAGTGCATAATTAAAGCATTATTAAGTATGCATCAAATCCCTGACTCTCCGCAAGTATTAAAAAGTCCGAAGACATAATGCATTCGGACTTTTTGTTTTTAAATATTATGAATCAGCAATAAACCTCCGATGTCTAGAAGAACTAAAAAGTTTTAAAGATTGGATAATATATTTACTTTGTAACTTCAAATAACCTGCTGCTGAATACAGTTTCGTTGTTTAATATAAATTCAGCGATCATTTCATAATTACCCAATTTATTTGGAATAGTTTCATTAAAAACTATTTCGCAAGATTTAAGACTTTCTACTTTTGCACTTTTAGTTTTGGAAGTAATTATATTTCCCCCGGAAATTATTTTTAAAGTAACTTTTCCCTCCCAATTTTTATAAAGATCATTATAAAGAACTATAGGTACTTTAATTTTTTCTCCGCGCTTAAATTTTGCATCCCATTTTTTTATCATAATTCCGATAGGAGCAAAGGCCGGTTTTACATATTTCTTAAATGCCGGCTGTAACTCAAAATCTTTTACATTCAGTAAATCATCAGAAACTTGACTGCGAATACCAAATGGTCTGTCGCAGGTTATTGAGCAAAAATGAAGTACTCCGGAAATATCTCTCCTGCTTCGCCAGTATTCGGTTTTTGCGGCTATTACTCTTGCTCTCCACTCGAATCTTTTTTCCGGCGTATTAAATTGGGGATAATATTTCCAAACTTCTTCGGCTACCCAGGCCGGGTCTCCATTTCTGTAAAGCCAGATCCATCCATATTCATTAATTAAATACGGATTGGGGTAATCTTTCCCATTAGGAGAAGGATCTTTATCATTTGCGTCGTTAAAAAGCTCAGGTGAAATACTTAATTCGTTTTTAAGCCAACCGCCTTCAGGTAATGCTTCTTTTACTTTTGATGAATCAAAACGCCAGGGAGGCTGAATTGCAAAGGTGTTTTGATTTTCTTTTACAAACATATACGGATGCGATTCTATAACATCATTTATATTTTCCGGAGCCGAATAGCCGTTTTCCCAAGGCCTATTCGATAAATCAAGATGCCTGACCATGCCGATTGCTTTCCCGGTTTCTTTTGAAACAGTTTCATTCTGAGCGTCCCAAATTACAACCGAAGGATGATTCCATCTTTCCTCTATCCATGCTTCATATTCTTTTGCTATTACAGAAGCTTTGTGTCTTTTCTTTTCGCTGTCAGACCAAATCCCCCATATAGCGTATTCGTCCTGCACAAGAAAACCTATTTCATCCGATGCTTCGTACCATTGTTCAGGCGCGAATCCAACATGAAAGCGGTAAGTGTTCCAATGCATATCTTTGAATTCATAGTGTACTTTGTCAACCCAGCTCTTATCCCACGGAAGATTACCGCGTTGTGAGTCTTCAAAAAATCTGTGAAGCGCTATGTTTGTCCCGCGCAAATAATAAGGTTTCCCGTTTAGCATTGCTAATTTAGTTTGTGGATCAAATGTAAATTCCCGCATTCCAAAAACAGATTTTTTTGTATCGCCGTTTGAGTTAACTATTAGTTCATAAAGGAATGGTTCTTCCGGCGACCACAATTTACATCCCGGTATTTGAGCTTCAAAAGTAACTGTATCTTTTTGATTAGGAGATAATTGATTTCCGGGAATTGATCCTTGCGCAATATTTTCACCGCTTTTCTTTTCTTTAATTATATAATTTAGTTCTGAATTGTTTTCGTAAATACCATTTTCAAGGTATACAATTGATTTTATTTTACTTCTATTAATGTCGGGCACAATCTGCACGTTTTTTATATAAGGATAACTTCCGCTGAAGATTTCTACATTATCATAAATGCCCGGATAATAAATTGATTTTTCTACATCATAGCCGAATGGAATTGTATCGGGGAGAGCTTTATAAGAAGCGCCGATTCTAATCACAATTTCATTTGACGAACCGGAGATTAAATATTTTCCAATTTCAAAAAATGACGGTGTGAAACAGTAGTTATATTCCCCGACAAAGCTGCCGTTAACATAAACTGCTTGTCCAAATTTTGCTTTGTGTATTTTAAGATAGGTGAATTCATTTTTATCGTAATTTGTTTCAACATATTTCCTATACCAAAAATATTTCCTTTTGCTGTTCGGTGTGCCTGTACTGTCGAATTGAGGCTCTGCCATATTCACTAAACCCGGCACTTCTATTTTACTTCCATAAGTATTGGGAAGAAGTGTATCAACTGATTCGGTAATTTCCCAGGTTCCGTTTAGTGAAATAACTGAACGGTTTTTAATCGGCTCACCGCATGATATGAATGCAAAAGAAAATACAATAGGAAAAAGAATATTTTTAATTCGTAATGATTTCATAAAGTTTCCCTTTTAGGGTATTATCATCAAAAATGAAAATAACTAAAAAAAGGAAAATATGTTTAATTACGAAATTCCGATTCTTTTAAAAAATCTCCGAAGCCTCGAAGACCTCGAAGGTCACTGCTTGTCGTTTTTCTATAGTAGAACCTTTGTGCCTTCGTGGCTATATTTTGCCACCAAGACACTAAGTTTCAGAAAAAGTAATAGCCCAAAAAGAGACGAAATTATTTTTTCAACATCATCAAATTTTACAACCTACCTCCGAGGTCTAGAAGACCCCGGAGGTATAATACATATTAGTCAAGATCAAAACGGTCAAGATTCATTACCTTATTCCAAGCCGCGGCGAAATCATGTACGAACTTTTCTTTTGAGTCTTCCTGCGCATAAACTTCCGCAAGAGCGCGTAACTGTGAGTTTGAACCGAAAACAAGATCGACTCGTGTTCCGGTCCATTTAAGTTCTCCTGTTTTGCGGTCATGTCCGTTAAAAATATCTCCGGCATTGGAAACAGGTTTCCATATAGTGCCCATATCTAGAAGATTGACAAAGAAATCGTTTGTAAGTTTTTCAACCTGTTTTGTAAAAACGCCGTGTACTGAATTTCCCGCGTTTGCACCCAATACTCGCAGTCCGCCAATAAGCACCGTCATTTCCGGCGCGCTTAATGTTAAGAGTTGTGCTTTATCCAGCAGCATTTCTTCGGCTGAAACAGTGTATGCTGTTTTCTGGTAATTACGGAAACCGTCTGCTTCCGGTTCAAGCACGGCAAACGATTCAATATCGGTTTGTTCCTGCGAAGCGTCTGTGCGTCCCGGCGTAAAAGGTACATTTATATTATACCCGGCAGCTTTAGCCGCAGCTTCAACAGCGGCGCATCCGGCAAGAACAATAAGATCGGCAATTGATACTTTCTTTCCATCTTTTTGAGATGTATTAAATTCTTTTTGTATACTTTCAAGTTTGTTTAAAACCTTTGACAGCTGTTTAGGTTGATTAGCTTCCCAATCTTTCTGCGGTGCTAAACGAATACGTGCGCCGTTTGCGCCGCCGCGATTATCGGAACCGCGGAAAGTGGATGCCGAAGCCCACGCGGTAGAGACTAGTTCGGATATCGAAAGTCCCGATGCTAAAATCTTGGTTTTAAGTTCTTCAATATCTTTACTATCAACCAACTTGTAATCTACGGCAGGTATAGGATCCTGCCAAATTAAATCTTCAGCCGGTACTTCAGGTCCCAGGTAACGAGCCTTTGGACCCATATCGCGGTGAGTAAGTTTAAACCAGGCTCTTGCGAATGCGTCCGCGAAAGCCTCCGGATCTTTATGGAATTTACGTGAAATAGGTTCGTATATCGGATCGAAACGTAATGATAAATCGGCTGTTGTCATCATCGGACGGTTTTTCTTCGAAGGATCATGAGCGTCGGGAATCATATGTTCTTCCTTTACATCTTTAGCCAGCCATTGCCAGGCTCCGGCGGGACTTTTAACTTTTTCCCATTCATAACCGAAAAGCATATCGAAGTAGCCGTTGTCCCATTTTGTAGGATTCGGTTTCCAGGCGCCTTCAATACCGCTTGTAGTTGTATGAACGCCTTTGCCGGAACCGAATTTATTAATCCAGCCCAAGCCTTGTTCTTCAATTGGAGCGGCTTCAGGTTCCGGTCCTACTAATGCAGGATCGCCTGCTCCGTGTGCTTTGCCGAATGTATGTCCGCCTGCTGTAAGAGCCACGGTTTCTTCATCATTCATTGCCATACGGGCGAATGTTTCGCGTACATCCTTTCCGGATGCAACAGGATCAGGATTTCCGTTAGGGCCTTCCGGGTTTACGTAGATAAGTCCCATCTGAACCGCCGCAAGAGGATTTTCAAGTTCACGCTCGCCGCTGTAACGTTTATCACCAAGCCATGTATCTTCATTACCCCAATAGATATCTTCTTCCGGCTGCCATATATCCGCGCGTCCGCCGCCGAATCCGAATGTTTTAAATCCCATCGATTCCAAAGCGCAGTTGCCTGCTAATATCATTAAATCTGCCCATGAAATTTTATTCCCGTATTTCTGTTTTATAGGCCAAAGCAATCGGCGGGCTTTATCCAAATTACCGTTATCGGGCCAGCTGTTAACAGGCGCAAAACGCTGATTCCCAGTACCGCCGCCGCCGCGCCCGTCGGATGTACGGTAGGTGCCGGCGCTATGCCAGGCCATTCGAATGAACAATCCGCCATAATGTCCCCAGTCGGCAGGCCACCATTCTTTTGAATCTGTCATTAACTTATATAAATCATTTTTTAATGCAGCCAGATCAAGTTTCTTAAATTCTTCGGCGTAATTAAAATCAGCGCCCAACGGATTGGATACCGGGTTATGCTGGTGGAGTATGCTTATGTTTAATTGGTTTGGCCACCAGTCTTTATTCGATGTCCCTCTGCCCGCGGATGTTCTACCGGTAACAGGGCATTTGTTTTCTTCATTCATTTTTAGTCTCCTTAATTAATAAGTTTAAAAATTTTCTCCTGTCTAGATCAAAGCTTGGAATATTACATTCATAGTATTGTTGCTAAAACATTTTTTTAAATAACTAAATTCCCGGTTATTCATAGAAAATATTTGTGCGCATTTACACAAATAATATTAAAAATAAAAACGGTTATGATTTATTACCTTTAAAAGTACCGATTATCTGAAGCTTAATATCTTTTACTTTGAAATTTGGGATTTTCTTTTTCTTAAAATATATCTCAAGCATATTATTAAGCTCGTCGTCAAAAAAATCTTCAATACGTTCGGAATCTTCGCAATACAAATGATGATGGTTTTCAATTATCGCGTCATACCGCATTACATCTTTTTCCGTTTTAACCTTTTTAACCAGTCCTTTTTCAACGAATGTTTCCAGGGTTTTATAAATTGTACCTACAGCAATATTTGGGTGATTTTTAACCACATATTCTTTGATATTTTCCGTAGTGGGGTGATTCTTCAGATTGTTTAATGCTTCAAGAACAGCCATCCTTTGAGGCGTAACTTTTAGGTTGCTGTTCTTTAGGTTAATATTGTGGTTTTCTTTTTTCATAGATAATAATTACTAAATAGGAATAATTCTTAATTAGGATACATATTTATCTGTAAAATATCAAGTGTATGTTTGAAATAATTTTTCCCGTAAATACTTATATCTACGTTGTTATAATTTGACGTCTTCTAAAATGAGTAAAAACCATTTCCAAATAATATGCTTTAACCGCCGTAAGCCAATATATTAAAAGCCGGGTTTAAGTTTTATTAACTAATAGAAATATTAATTTTAGTAATCCCGTAACATTCCGGTAGTAAAAGGATTCGTCCAAAAACTATAAAATGATAGATATCTTTTTATTTAAAGGGATTTGTTTACTCATGAAGCAAAATTAAAATAGAGGCGCTAGATTAATAAAAAAATGGGCTCATCAAGAGCCCATTATAATTTTATAAATAAGAATTTATTTTAATGAGAAAGAAGTCTTCCGTTTCCGCTTACAACATAGTTTTCGCTTCTGTCAATTTTGAACTGACTAATTAAGCGCTGCAGATTTTCGGTAAGCTGATTCAGATCTTCGGAAGCGCGGGCTATCTGCTGCACTCCGGCTGCCGATTCATGAGTTACGCTGCTGATTGATTCAATATTCTTGCTGATTTGTTCCGCTGCCGCCGACTGCTCTTCGCTTGCCGACGCTACTTGAGAAATTATATCCAGCACATCATCCGAAGCTGAAATTATTTCTTTAAGAGAATTACCTGCCTGATTAGCGAGCGCTTTTCCTTTATCTACTTCTTCTGTTCCTTCCTGCATTGAATTAACGGCTTCGCCTGTATCTTTCTGAATAGTTTTAATCATATCGGCTATTTCTTTAGTTGCCTTTGTAGTTCTTTCGGCAAGTTTTCTTACTTCATCTGCTACTACGGCAAATCCGCGCCCTTGCTCACCGGCTCTCGCCGCTTCAATTGCCGCGTTTAATGCAAGCAGGTTTGTCTGATCGGCTATATCGTCAATTACCTGAACAATTTCTCCGATTTGATCGCTGCTCTTTCCGAGTTCTTGAACGGTCACTGCCGCTTTCGAAACTACTTCAGCTATTCTATTCATTCCTTCTACTGTTTTATAAACTACGCTGCCGCCTTCCTGAGCGATTTTACCGGCGTTCTTGGCCGATTCGGCCGCGCTTGAAGCGTTTTTAGTGGTTTGAATTATTGTAGAAGTCATTTGTTCAACGGCTCCCGCTACTTCGGTGGCCTGCGCGCTTTGTTCCTGCGCTCCCGCCGCCATCTCTTCCGAACTTGATGATATTTGAGTGCTCGCGCTTGCTGTAGCCTGCACAGCTTCAGTTACATCGCGTATAACTCTTTCAAGTGAATCGCCTAGCTGGTTTATGCTGTCTTTAATTTTCCTGTGCTGTCCTTTATAATCTGCCGTGACTCTTACCGTAAGATCACCGGTTGACATAACCTCAAGAGCTTTGGCTCCGTCCTGAACAGGAAGAATTACCGCGTCAAGCATATCGTTAACGCCTTTAACTATATCTTTATACGCGCCTTCAAATTTGGTTATGTCGCCTCTATTATCGAGCAGACCTTCTTTTGAATCATTAATAAGTTTAACGGTTTCCTTATTAAGATCCATTATTTTATCTCTTACTAATTCGTATGCGTCAATTCCGCCTTGAGCTTTATAGATCATTTCGTCAACCGTGCGCGACATTTCCCCGATTTCATCCTTCTGTGTCATCAGCATAGGTTTGGTAGCTTTTTCAACTTTCGCTGAAAGATCACCTTTAGCCATTGAAACTAAACCGTTGCCAAGGTTTGTAATACAAACACTTTGAAGCTGCTGAACTCTTTCAACTACTAATTTAACCGGAGTTAGTATGCTTTTTGTAATAATTATGCTTATAACAACAACAAAAATTAATAAAACCGAACCGATTATTATAAGCATTGTAACTGCCGAACTTTCTACGCTGTCTACTTTATCTGCCGATTCAGCAACCAATTCGTTTTGATAATGAATAATGTCATTTACAGATTCAAAATATTTATCCTGTGCTCTTCTGAAATCACCGAAAAGTATTTGTTTCGCTCCTTCAATATCTTGATTATTTAGAGCGTTCATATAATCTGTACGAACATCATAAAATTCATTGCGTCTAATATCATCCATATTTTTTAATAATTCTTTTCCTTTTTCTGTAGTGACCTTTTCCAATAATTCATTGTAGTTATCATCAACAATTGTCGCAAGTTTTTCAAGTCTTGCAAATTCTTTCTGAAAATCCGACTGATTATCGACAAGCAATAAATTTCTCAGAACGCGTGCATTTTCATTAATAGCCTCTACAATTTCATTCGCAAGAACCGTTTTAGGAAACTGTTCATGTGCGAGAATTTCGACCTCATCGGCAACAGAGGATAAGTTTACTAATGCTGTAAATCCGATTATAATTAGGGCGATTCCTAAAACCGCAAAAGCTAAACCTAACCTAACGCCGATTTTTAAATTGTTTAACATATTTTCCTCCAAAGTTTGATTTATTTAATTAGTTCTTCCAATTCAACATGTTCTTCATCTAATAAAACTTTTTCCAAATCAAGAAGTATTAATAACCTGTCTTCAAGTTTACCTACCGCCGTGATATACCTTGAATCGACACCCGCGGCTAATTCAGGCGGCGCTTCCATTATGCTTTCGGGAATCCTTAATACCTCTTTTACCGAGTCGACAATAAATCCAACTGTCTGGTTATTAATCTCAACTACAATAATTCTTGTATCCGGGCTGTATTCTGTCCTTTCCATATTTAACTTAATTCTTAGATCAATTACGGGAATAACCTTGCCTCTAAGATTAATTACTCCTTCGACAAAATTCGGTGAATTAGGCACCCGTGTTATCTGAAGCATTCTGTTAATTTCCTGCACGCTTAAAATATCCACGCCGAATTCCTCATCTCCGATTTTAAAACTAACAAGCTGCAGCAGTTTTGTTGAATCGTGATTATTGTGGATTTCTGTTTTCATTTTAGTCTCCTAATAAATTTACAGGGAGGGGAGGCGCGCCGTAATTGTATATGCGCCCCCCGCATTTATTATTTTATTAATTGTAAATTTTTGTTTTCCGCGAGAAATATCTTAATTGTTTGTTCCATTTTGTAAGCCTGGTTTTTATGGCTTTCAGCAATTCAACAGGATCAAAGGGTTTTGTTATATAATCATCCGCTCCTAGGTCCATTCCTATTCTGAATTCGTTATAAGATGCTTTAGCGGTAAGGAAAAGAAACGGCAAAGCGGCAAATGCTTCATTTTTTTTAATGTCCGAGTAAAATTCATAACCGTTTTTTACAGGCATCATTATATCGGAAATAATCAAATCAATATTTTCAAGATTCAGGATTTCGATCGCTTCTTTCCCATTTTCGGCTAATGAAACATCATATCCTTCCGAAAAGAGCAAATCCCTAATTTCAGTTCTTAATTCTTTATCGTCGTCAACAAACAATATTTTTATATTTTTATTCTTCATACACAAACATAATCGGCACGCTTAGCGAGCATATTTACCCAAAAGTGACAAGTGATTACATTCTGTGATAAGCGATGTTAATTAGGTGTGAGATACGGTCTTTATTTTTTATCGATTGGTTAAGTTAGCTTAAATGCTAATCACGCCGTAAAACAAATTATTTAATGATTTTACTAAGGGATGAATTAATAAAAAATGCAGCCGGATAGAAACAAACATGAAAAATTTTTAAAATATTTCTTTACAATTTCTAATTTATTTATAAATTATTAAGTAAATGATTACTGGATTTTTAACATATTTCCTGCAATACAAAAAGATTTTTTCCGCTTCTTACCTATAATATGAATACCCTGTGAAAACCCTGTGAAAACCCATCAAATCCGAGATTGACATAAGGTGAAAACCCTCTAACTCCGAGACAAATCCTATATAAATACTATATTGATCCGAAACAAACATAATAAAGGTATATAAGAAACCGTTTTAATATAATATAAATTTAATTATATTAATTTTAATCAAGTGAGGTATTTTAAGTATCCCATAGTTTTCCTATCCAATTCAAATAAATAGGAGTATTTATGGCGACTTTAAAGAAAGGACCGTTGGGGGACATAAAAGGAAAGATAGGCAATTTAGTTGCCCGAACATTAAACGGAAAAACAGTTATTTCCGTAAGACCACTAACCTATAATAAAACCAAAAGCAAAAAAGCCGCGCTGGCAAGAAATAAATTTAAAGTCGCGGTAAAGTTTTGCAAATACTTAAATTCAATACAACTGTTAAAACTTATCTGGAGGCAGATTTTTCCCCGCTGCTCAAATATTTTTAACAAAATGGAAAGTTTTAATATTTCAACTTCGGGAAAAAGAACTCCTACATTGCAGAATATTATAACTCCTCCGCCTCAATCAAATAAATTTTTGATAGAGCCTATAATAAACGAAATTGATTTTAACAGGGGAAACATTACCGGTAAATTTATAAATATTGATTGGCATAATTTTCCTTCTCGTAATTATGATTATTACTTAATATTTGTAGTGCTCTATTATAAACCGAAAATTAAAAAACATATTTATTTTGATATTGAACATTTTATTATGCATGCGGATATATTCTCAAATAAAAAGAAATTCATGCTAAAAACCGCCGGAATAAATAAGGATATTTTTAAAAACATTATAATATATTCTGCCGCCGCGGCTTTTGATAAAAAAAATAATATGTATTATTGTTCGTTTACTTCGGCGGTTGGATTTGATTTAAGCAAATAATCTATTACTGAATAAATTTATTGAATGGTATCAATGTTTAATTTAGCATACTGTATTGAACTGCCGGCAATAAAATTGATTTAATAATTGTTCAATTTTAATAATTTTTGAACTAATGTTTTTTGTCACATTCTAAAATCTATATTAGGACAAATATTCCGATTTTAATATATTTGAAAAAAAATGAAAGATTAGTAATGAAACCGTTACTAAAAAATTATCTTCATAAGTTTTCAAAAAAACCATTCTTAATTTTATATTCCTTGTTTGTTTTAATCAGCGCGCTTTTTTTCATAATGGGATACAGGTATTATAATTATGAAAAAGAAATTCTGTTAAACGAAAGGTTCGATTTTTTAGCCGTACTTTCTGACTATAAACAATCTCTTATTACCGCCTGGCTGGATGAAAGAAACAATCATCTGGAGGTATTAAAAGCTAATACGCCGGTAGCGGAAAAAATTACTAATCTAATTTACCCAGCTTATATTCCTGATGACCTTATTAATTGGTTTGACGCATTAAAAAGACAGTATCAATATGAAGAAATAATTCTTGTCAGCTTATCAGACAATATTATAAAAAATCATTCGACAGCAAACTTCCGGTTGAACGCCGCCGATTCCGCTTTATGCAGAATTGCACTTACTTCAAATTCCGTAAAATTTTCCGATTCGGATTCTGAATTTGCGGGAAAAGATAAAATTAAATTTTATGTCCCGCTTAATAACTCAGAAAATATTTCTCAAAACAAAGCAATGGTATTAATATTTACTGTAAACGCGGATTCCGTATTTAAGCGATTATTAAAAGCGTATGTATATAAAATAAAATCTTTGGAGTTTGAAATTGTAAAATCTCTCGAAGACGAAATTGTTTATCTATTTAGTTCGGATACAACTAAAGATACAAAAAATACAAATAGTGAAATTGTTTTGTTAAAAGGGAAAATTATAAAAGGCCATGAAGGTTTTGTAGAAGCCTTTGACAATAATAACAATGAAGTAATAGCATATGTTCAAAGCGTGCCACAGACTTTCTGGGTATTAATTTCCAAAATGGATAAGGAAGAATTTAATAAACCCATAAATGAACTTGCGAAAATTGTTATTGGTACATTAATTTTTGCGGATCTGTTGTTCGCTCTGATTCTGTTTCTTATATGGAAGAAAAGCATAGCGGTCAATTTCAAAAAAGCACAAGGAGCTGAGATTGAAAGAGTAAAATCGGAGGTTCGTTTTGAAACCTTAGTGAAAGGTGTTAAAGAATACGCCATTTTTATTCTTGACGCAAACGGAGTTATTTTAAGCTGGAACTCGGGAGCCGAAAAAATAAAAGGATATAAAGAGGAAGAAATTATAGGCAGGCATTTTTCAATATTTTATCCTCAGGAAGATATTGAAATGGATAAACCTTCCAAAGCATTGGCCTCTGCAGAAGAAAAAGGAAGTTACGCCGAGGAAGGCTGGAGATTAAAAAAAGACGGATCAAAATTTTGGTCTAACGTTGTTATTTCCGCTCTTAAAGATAACGACGGTAAAGTTTATGGATTTCTAAAACTGACGCGGGATATGACCGAAAAAAGAAACCTTGAAAAAAGTATTATCAGTTCCAGGGATTTTCACTTAAAATTATTTTCAGATTTTCCGAATCCGGTTTGGCGTTCGGGAAAGGACGGGAAATGCGATTATTTTAATAAAGCTTGGCTGGATCTTACTGGAAGAAAACTGGAAGATGAAATTGGCGACGGCTGGCTGCAGAATGTTCATCCCGATGACCGCATACAAACCTATAATGTTTTTAAAGAAGCCGTAATTAATAAAAACAAGTTTGTGATTGAATATAGAATAAAGAATTACAAAAATGAATACAAATGGCTGATTGATTATGGAATCCCGTTTTATAATATTGACGGCGAACTGTCCGGGTATTTGGGCTCATGTTTTGAAATTGACGACAGAAAAAAATATGAAGAAACCATTAACCTGCTTTTAAGAATCAGCGAAAAGTTATACTCTTCTCTGGAAATTGATCAAATACTTGATGCCTTAGTTAACGAAAGCATTAATCTAGTCAAAGCCGAAAGCGGTTTTGCTGCAGTACTGGAAAATGACGAATTCATAACCAGGAGATATTATAATAAAGATCATTGGGAGTATCTGAAGTTAAACTGGAAAAAGAATTCCGAATTCTGCAGTACGCTGAAATCAAATACTGAAGGATATTTAACCGAAAATAACTTTATCGATTTAAATCCAAGTTCCGAAGTATTTAATAAGTATAGCGTTAAACATTCGGTTGCTATTCCGTTATTCGGGTCGGACGGGGAAATGAACGGTTTTTTTCAAATTCATAACAAAAAAAATGGCGCCGATTTTAATGAGTCTGAACTGAACCTGTTAAAATCATTGGCTCATAACGCGTCCATCTCGCTTACCAAATCACTTTCAATTGAACGGCTTAGAAAAACTGAACTGCAGCTGCGGGATTCCGAATCGGAATTAAGGCAGCTTGCGGCTCAGCTGCAGAATGCCAGAGAGATAGAAAGGCATCATATAGCTCGTGAAATTCACGATGAACTAGGCCAGATTTTTACAGGGATAAACCTAAACATTTTAGTATTGAGGGACGCGCTTGAGCAAAATATTAATTACGACAAGGAGAGTATTCTAAATGAAATTCTTGATGTAAAAAAATTAGTTGATAAAGGGATTCAATCGGTAAGAGATATTGCCGAAGGATTGCGCTCTTATGTACTTGAACACCTCGGTTTGATTCCTGCCGTTGAAGAATATTGCAAGGAGTTTCAGCGTGTAAGTAATATCAAATGTATTATAACATCTAATGCCAACGATTTAATCATTTCTGAAGAGAAGAAAATTTCTTTATACAGAATTATTCAAGAAGCTTTAACAAACGTAATGCGTCATTCAAGAGCTTCGGAAATTAAACTATCCTTTATTACTTCAAACGAATATTTTGATTTAACAATTGAAGATAACGGGATTGGATTTAAAATTAATCCGCAATCAAAAAATAAAACTTTCGGTATTTTGGGAATGAAGGAACGGACTATGAGTCTTAACGGGAATTTATCAATTACCAACAAGAACGGAAATGAGACCGGGACTATTGTTAAGATTTCAATACCGCTTAAAAAATTAATAAATAACGGAAATGATTTATGAAAATAATTATAGCCGACGATCATAAAGTTGTCCGCGAAGGACTCAAAAAAATTTTTATTAACAGCGACGTGGAAATTATAGGTGAAGCTGCATCTATCAGCGAACTTTTGACGATGATTGATAACGAAATCCCGGATTTAATTACCTTGGATATTTCTCTGCCCGACAAAAGCGGACTCGATGCAATTAAGGATATTAAAATAAAATCCAAGGATGTAAAAATATTAATGTTCAGTATTTACCCCGATGAAAAATTTGGGCACCGCGCGCTTGCAATGGGAGCGGACGGATATCTTAGCAAGAACGCCGAACCAAATGAAATATTCTCGGCAATAAATAAAATTTATAAAGGAGGTAAATATCTTAAGCAGGAAGTGCTTGAAGATCTCCTGCTAAGCGGTACCGATCCGTTAAACTCTCTACCTCATGAAAAACTTTCCGACAGGGAATTTGAAGTTTTAAGATTAATTGGACATGGATATAAATTAACCGTTATTGCCGAACAGTTAAATTTAAGCGTTAACACTGTCGCTTCTTATAAATCACGAATTCAGGAAAAACTGAATCTAAATTCTACAGCCGCTTTAATAAAATATACTTTGGAAAACCAGCTTATATAAATACCGGTTTAATTAACTCATTAAACTGTAGTAAAAACTACCACATTATTTTTCTATAATCTGCCGCATTTAAAACCATAGATGCTTTGCAATTGTTTAAACGAACGGTTTGTAAATTAAATTTGTTTTTACCGCATTTAAGAAAATGAAAATTTTATACGTTGACAACAAATTAGTCCTAAGAGAAAAAATAATTAATTATTTGGGAATTGAAGACATGCACGGATCAATTTTCAGGGCTGATGATATTTCAGAAGCCATAGGAATCCTGAATGATAATAATGTTGACGTTATCGTAATAGAAGAAGAACTGGCAGGCGGGAAATTAAACAGTCTAATATCAAAAATAAACTCAGCCGGAAAAAATCCGGTATTAATATTTTTGACAAGTTTTAAAAGATTGTATTACGGCAAAGATTATGAAAAATCCGGGCTTGTATATTTTTTCGACAAAAATACCGAGTTGAAGAAACTTAAACTTTTCCTTAACGGAATAACAATTTCAAAACAAAAGTAATCTAATTGAATACAAATTATGAAAAACTTCATAAGTAAATTTTAATATCCATTTTTTATTATTTCCTTATACCAAATAAAATGTGACAAAAACTGATAGTAAATATATTAGGGTAAATGATTCACAAAACAAAAAGTAATGATGCTTTATTGCTGATATAAACTCATACACTTTTTATAGTAAAATACTTTCAATGTTATAACTAATTAAAAAAAATCTAAAATCATAGCGGTTATCGCTAAAGTAAAAAATGATTAAGAAAAAAATCTTAACCGCGGATCTGAAAATTATTTATATAAAACGTTTACTTAAAATTAAATCTTATTCTAAAATGATTAGAATCACATATGAATTTGCAAAAGACAATAAAACACCCCAAAACAGCCTATATTTATTGCCAAAAAAACGACCACACTACTTTATATACTATTACTGCATACCGCTATACAAAAAGATTTTAATTTGACTCTCAAGATTTAGGAGTATTAAACAATAATAAATAATTCTTTTAATTCCGGAATAAACAGAAACCTAATCAATATCAAAGCAACAAAAATGGAGGATCAAATGATCTATAATAATAAATCAATAACTAAAAACATTTTGCTGCCGGCTGTACTTTCAATATTCTTATTAACAGCCGCGTGTTCGTCCGATGATAATCCCGTTGATTCAAACGGCAATACAGCAAAAGTCGCGGGTAGAATTTCAAGTTCCGGCGGAAGTACAAATTCACTTGCTAAAATTTCAGGCATACAAGCAGCGGAAGTTATTCTCGCGCAGGTTCAGGCAGACGGATCATTAAAAACAGTCTCGACGCAAAGCGTGCAGACAAATGCCGAAGGCAAATTTGTTGTTGAAACCGAACTAAGCGGAACAAGCAATCTCGTAGTTGTTGCTACTCAAGGATCAGCGCAATTAAAAGCAATTGTATCTGCGGCCGTAGAAAGCGGAACTACAGTTTATGCTCCTCCGCTAAACGAAGAATCGACTGCCGAAACAAATATATATGTAAAACTGGTAAGTCAGGGTAATGCCGAGGTTGTTGATGCGACTGATTTGAAAATTCTAATTGATGCCGAAAGCGCCGCTTATATTAAAAGCAATAATAATTATGAAGCTGAATTTATAAGCGCGTTAAACGCAAGATATAACGCTTCGGCGCAGGCGGCAGGCAACGCATATTTCGGATTAACAAGCAGCCAAATTCAAGCGGTATTAAACGCCAGAGCCGAAGCCAAAGCACAGCTGGATGCGGATTTATATAACAACTCAAGCGATTCTGATGAAGAAGTTGACGATGATGTTAAAAGATATGAAGAATCATGCGCTTCAATTTATACAGGCAATAATATTGACGCAAATATTTATGCTGAAATGATGAGAATTGCAGGTACATCATATTTAAATGTTTCGGCTTCAATGGACGCAGATGCAAGACTGGCAATTTCAAAAACATTTTATAAAAGATATTCATTCGTACTTAATTACGCAATGAAGCAAGAATTCCAGGCCGCAGGCGCTTCGGAATCGCAGATAAATGCAGCGGCTTCCGCGGGTTCTACTTTATATGCGTCTATTAAATCTTCCTCGGATATGAATCAGATTAATGACGCTTTTGTTCAATATCATTCGTCAATTAAAGCACAGCTGAAACTTGCTCTTTCGGCTTATGCCGATATAATCGAAACTGTTGACGTACAAATTAATTCTGCCTCTTCCGCGAAAGCAATTCTCGATATTTCGCTTACCGGCACAGTTTCTTTAAATACAATTGTAAATGCTTATGTAACATTTTATAACTCTGTTAAATCCGAAACCGAAGCCGCTATGGTCGGCGCTTCGTCGGCGCAGGTTAAAGCCGCAACGCAAATATTAATTATGGCAAATATGAACTAGTAAAATCAATATTATAATTCTATGCCGGTTATAGCCTTTTAATATGGGGGGAATTATTTATTTAATATAGGTGAAGCCAATTGTTGTTATTTAAGGAGGGAAAGTAAGCAAAGCTTCCCCTCCTTAAAAATATTATTTTTGGATTATAGTTGAGGAAACAATGAAAATACTAACGTCTTTATACTTTTTAATTTTCTTACTATTAAGTTTTAATTCTGTTCAAGCTCAAAAGGACGGATTCGGTTTAGGTCTGGTTATAGGCGAGCCGACAGGCTTAAGCGCAAAATTATGGCTAAACAATAAAAACGCTGTCGCGTTCGGATTAAGCTGGTCAAACAAGGGGAACAGATTCAACAGCTTTGAGCCCGATTATAATAGAATAACCAGAACGCATATTCATGTAGATTATTTATGGCATTCATTCGACGCGATAAATGCGCGCTTCCCTTTGTTTTACGGTGTCGGAGGAAGGATTGACACGGGTATTGAATATGGCGGTACAGTCGGCGCCAGGGGAATAATCGGTATAGTCTGGCTGCCGGATAATACTCCGCTGGACGTTTTCGTGGAATTTGTTCCTACGCTTTTATTTATTAATTCAACCGGATTTGGAGTCGATGCCGGTATTGGAGCAAGATTTTTCTTTTAAAGAATATTAAATAATAAATCAATATTTCCCATTTCTTCAGGTGCGGCAGCTATGATAATAATAAGATTAATGTTAATATTTATTTTTATTGCCATGCTGTTTTTAAATTCATGCGGTACATTCGGCGGTGAAAATTTAATCAACGGAAGTTTTGAGGATAATTCACCGGGCGGTTATTTACCCGACGGGTGGTATCATAATCAACCGTCCAGATACAAAAAATATTATAAAATGGCTGCGGATAATTCGATATCGCGCACCGGCGGCAAGTCAGTATTTATTTCCATTTCAAAAGAGCATCCTCCAGAAAAAATAATTTATAACTGGATTAGGAGGTTTGAGGATTTTAAGGAAGGGGATAAATTAGAACTGTGTGTTTGGGTAAAAACTGTCAGCATAATTAATTCCCCCTTTGTTGAAATTGAATGCCGGGACAATGAAAAATTACTTGGCAAAGCTTCTACTTCGGATAATTATTCGGTATTTGGAACCGTTGACTGGCAGCGAATTGAAACAATTTTTTTTGTTCCTAAAGGAACGGAGAAAATAATAATAAGAGCCGGCTTAACAAGTTATAATAACCATGGCTCAACTGTATGGTTCGATGATATTCAGATTAACAAAATTAATTAAACTGATTGTACCGTTATGTTTTAAAATCATATTCCTGGTTTATGAAATGTATTTTTTAATACGGGGAATTAAATTTGAAAGTGCCAGTGAGTCTTTAACGATATAATCCGTTACCCCAAGCTTCAGACATTTTATTACGCTTTCCTGATCCTTAATTGTAGTGAAAAATATTACGGGAATGTTCTTTGTCGAGTCTGTGTTTTTTAATTCTTCTAGAATTGTCATGCCGTTTATTTCAGGCATCTCATTATCAAGAATTACAACTGAAGGCTGATTACTAATTACTGCATCAACAACTCCTTTCCCGCTTTTAAAATGCATAACGTCGAAATTTTCGGCGGATAGTTTTGATATAACCAAATGAGATAATGATCTGCTGTCCTCGGCATATATAATTTTAATCTTTTTTACAGTTTCCATTTATTTCTAAACCAACTATTAATTTTTAATGTAACCTATCGATTCAGTTATGAATAAAAACAAAATAATTAGCATTTTATTATTTTAATTCGCTATTTATATTCGAAAAAAAATTTCTGCAGTTTAGCTTAAAAAGATATGCGGTCTATTATTATTTAATTAATCTTTATTTATATAAATGAACATTAATACTTCGTAATAAATCATTTTTATAGATTTATAACACAGCGGAATTTTTTGTCAATTATTATGAAATTATTCCGATAGTATTATGGTTATTTTTGCGGAAACTGTTGTAATTGATTTAATAAGATGATGTTTATAAAAATGAAAAAACCTTTTAATTAATTTTAATTTATTATTACAAAAAAAAATATGAATAATTCATTTTTACAAAGAGCCATAGAACTGGCAAAGGAACATTCTTTCACGGGAGATAAAGGTCCGTTTGGAGCTGTTGTTGTTTTAGATAATAAAATAATAGGGGAAGGATGGAATCAGGTAGTAGCGTCCAAAGATCCCTCCGCACATGCCGAAGTTGTCGCGATAAGAAACGCGTGTAAGAATATTAACTCTCACGAACTTCAGAACGCCGAAATTTATACGAGCTGCGAACCATGTCCCATGTGCCTGGCGGCAATTTATTGGGCAAGAATTGAAAAGGTTTTTTATGCATGCGATAGGCACGATGCTGCCGAAATTGGGTTTGACGATAATGTTATTTATGACGAGTTTATTCTTCCCGAAGAAAATAAGAAAATTAAGTTAGTACAGGCTATGCGGAATGAAGGGCTTGAAATATTTGAAAACTGGAAATCCAACCCGAAAAAAATTATGTATTAATTTGTTAATAAACGGCAATACT
Source organism: Bacteroidota bacterium (assembly GCA_018829205.1). GTDB lineage: Bacteria > Bacteroidota > Ignavibacteria > Ignavibacteriales > Melioribacteraceae > JAHJUE01. The sequence goes on along the minus strand of JAHJUE010000006.1, from coordinate 261,123 downwards.
TATAATCAATGAGTCATTAAATGAATGCGAACCTCTTCATACTTATTACCGAAGCGATGGCAGTTTATTTTATTGTGCTGCTTGCACATTCATTACGCCATAAATTCGGCTTGTATCATTTCTATGCGTTAATCGGCGGAGTAACCGCGGTAATGTCCTGGATTACGGACGCGGGAGTTAGGGTTGAAGCTTTCGGCATTTCTTTTATGATTGGCTCTACTGTTTTTTACACCGCGCTTCTGCTGTCTGTTTTTGTCATATATGTTTTTGACGGCCCCAGAGCAACCAGAATTGCTATTTCTACAATAATTGCCGTTTCGGTGCTGGTGCCTGTAATTTCGGTAATTCTTAATTTGCAAATGAGTTTGTCAGATAGTATGCCTTTGGCCAAGATTCCAATGCCGAGTTTAAGAATAAATTCCGCGTCCGTGATAACTACCGCTGTCGACTTGATATTTCTTGCCGTTACATGGGAATTTTTCGGAAGCACAAAATTTAAAATGAAACTCTGGCTTAGATCCTACCTTACTCTTCTCGGCGTTATGTGGATAGATGTAATTTTATTTAATACGGGAGCTTTTTTAGGATCTCCTTATTATCTCGATATTCTTCAGGGTACGCTTATTACAAGGTTTATTGTTTCATTATTCGCTTTTCCTTTTTTGCTGATATATATTTATTGGCAGAACTCGATTCACGGTATCGAATCTGAAGCCCGTCCCGTATTCTCAATATTAAAACAGGTAAGTGAAATTAAGCTTGAACTTACAAAAGTAAAAGAAGAATTAGAAAGACAGAAAGAAGTTGAAAATGCCATACGCGGATCACTTGAGAAACACAGATCTCTTTCCGAACAGCTCGGTAAAGAAAATAAATTAAAAGAACTGCTCCTTGATGTAATAACACATGATCTTAAAAATCCGGCGGGAGTAATAAAAGGTATTGCCGTTATGCTTAAAGAAGAATACCCTAAAGATTCTATGGTTGAAATGGTTGACGAAAGCGTGGGAAATTTAATGTCGGTAATTGATAATGCGGCAACGCTTTCAATTGTAGCGGGCGGCGAAGAAATTGATAAAAAAGTGTTGAATCTAAAACACCTTATGTTAGAAGCGGTTAAAGAGTATAAAATGTCGTTCGAAAAAAACGGGATTGAATTAGTAAATAATTTCACCGATGATCTTTTTGTAAATGCTAACCCGATAATTGTCGAGATCTTTAAAAACTATTTGAATAATGCTTTAAAATATGCCTCCGAAGGGAAAAAGCTGATTATCTCAACGCGCCGTAATGAAAATGAAACTGTTATAGAATTCGCCGATTTTGGAAATACAATTGCAGAAATTCACAGAGAAATTATTTTTGAACGTAATGTGCAGCTTAACAGTGGCAATGAAGGAAGGGGACTTGGACTTGCTATAGCAAAAAGAATTGCCGATTCGCATAATGCAGCAGTGGGCGTAAAACCTAATACTCCTCAGGGCAATATTTTTTATTTATCGATAAATAATAGTCTCATTAAATAAATCCCAAATTTCCAACCGGAAGAATGATTTATGGGATACCTCGTAAAATATCTCACTCTAAACTGGCAGGTTTAATATTTTTTCTAAATCAATTAATACTTCTTCTCTGGAAAGTAAGACATCATATCTCTTTCCCCCAATAAATCAAATAGAATGAAGTTGTTTAACCAAACTCTCTAAATTAAATTTTATATATGATATAGATATTAAAATTAAAACAAATTATATTTCATTGTCTACTTTTCATTACTTCCCTAAAAAGTTGGAATTACTGTTTCACATTCTAATATAAAACCGCTGAGATGATAAATATCCAGCCTTAAAAAACTACTTTAAGGCAGCGGCATTTTTAATTATTCTTTCAATTAACTGTTCTAAAACTATTACGCAGGTTTACTATGAAAAAGACTTTCTATTTTTTGATGTCTGCAGCCCTGTTTTGTTTTAATTATGTTATTGGGCAGGGATTCCCTAATGTAAATGTAAATAATATTACGGAAGGGACACAAAACACCGACGGTGGAAATACAATCGCGGTATTTGGAAGTAATGTTTATTTATTATGGGGCGATTACGGAAGCACATTCTATTCTTATATTTCCAAATCTATAGACGGCGGCGCAACATTCGGTGAAGGAGTAAAAGTAGGCGGAAACGATCCGCATTTGTTCGGGTCTATTACCGTTGACGATGCCGGAATTATTTATGCCGTATGGGACGGGGTTGAAGGAGAAAATATTAACGGGGTTTATTTCGCTAAGTCAACAGACCAGGCTGCTACTTTCAGCAGTCCGTTAACAATCTCCGGCTCGGGAGTATTTCCGCTGGTCTCGGTCCACGGTAATAATGTTTATATCTTTTTTTGCATGATGAAGGATGATAACCATGTAGGCTACTTTTTTACAAGATCAACTGACGGGGGAAATACATTCGCTGTTCCATATGAAATATCGGGTTCTTCAGCTTCTGTAACCGCGGATGATATTGTCTGGGACTCTCCAAATTCAATGTGTCTGGATAATGACGGAAACATTTATTGTATTTGGAACGAAGGCAGAAGAACGGGGATTGGCACAGATATTTATTTCGCTAAATCTACCGATAACGGAGCAAACTTCAGTGCAGGCGTAATGGTAAACGACATATTGGGAAGTCCTGATAAAAGAAGAACTGGGCCAAAAGTTGGAGTTCACGGTTCAAACGTTTATACGGTATGGCGGCAGGAAGACGATAATCAAGGGAACAATAGAAAAATTTTATATTCCAAATCTTCCGACGGTGGCGCCACATTCGGAAATGAAGTTGAAATGGCATCGGGCGGCTGGGGTTCTCCCGCTCTTACAGTTAATTCCACGGGTGAATTATATGTCGCATATCCTCAATATTCTGGCAGCCAGAACGGTGTATTCTGTTCTAAGTCGGTTGATAACGGAATTACATTTCCCGTTACTGTTTTTATTAATGATCAAAATGCCGATTCAAAAAATCTTTCAATATGTGTTGACGCTTCTAATATTCTTTATGCAGCGTGGACAGACAATAGGACCGGAGATGAAAATATATGTTTCGCGAAAGGGACAATAAATCTTACAGATATTGATGAAAATTCAAATATTATTCCTGACCAATTTGAATTATTGCAGAACTATCCGAACCCATTTAATCCCTCGACAATAATAACATATAAGATGCCTGTTTCAGGTAATGTTTCAATCAAAATATATGATATGCTCGGAAACGAGATTGTTCAGTTAATTAATGAATATAAACCTGCCGGAATTTATGAAATTAAGTTTAACGGAAACGATATGCCCAGCGGTGTTTATTTATGCAGATTTTTATCAGGGCATTTCAGTGATGTAAGAAAACTTATGCTGATTAAATAAAACTTTATATCCTGCTGTCCTTTAACCCAACGGACGGCAGGATTTTAAATCACACCTTTAGAAATATCTATTGTTCGTAAGTCCGATTAATAATATTTTAATTACTTAATGATTAGTACAATTTTTATTATCTGAATCTGCCATAGTTAATAATTTAATAAAGATTTTATGGATGCGGTCGGGAAAATATTAATAAAACTATAATAATTATATTGATGAAAGAAACGTAATATTTCTAATTTAAATATTTTTCAAAAGGGATTGTTCTAAAATAAATTTGTGCGCTAAAGTAAATATGGTATAATAAAAACGGGTATTACATAATGTTCAATTCGATTCTTTTAAACAATAAATCATTTGCAGGACTAATTAGTATTCTTCTGCTCTGTCTTTTTTTTGTGAGTTGTAAAGCATCACCTACGGAAAATCCGGAAGGCAATAAACAAACAATTGTTGAAAGATTCGGGGTAATTCATACCGACGGAAATAAAATTGTTGATAAAAACGGAAACACAGTAGCGCTGCACGGAATGAGTTTGTTCTGGAGTCAATGGATGCCGCAATATTACAACGCCGACTGCGTTAAATGGCTTTATGAAGATTGGAACTGCACGGTCGTTCGCGCGGCAATGGCTGTTGAGGCAGGGGGATATTTAACAAATCCCGCCGCTGAAATGGCTAAAGTAAAAGCTGTGATTGACGCTTGTATAAAGGTTGGTATTTATGTTATTGTCGACTGGCATGATCATAACGCGGAACTGCATCGGGAACAAGCTGTTTCATTCTTTAAAGAAATAGCGACTCAGTACGGCGATAAACCAAATTTGATTTATGAAATTTATAACGAACCAATTCATTCGTCATGGAAAAATGATGTTAAACCTTATGCCGAAGAGGTAATACAAAATATTAGGGCGGTCGACCCCGATAATCTGATAATTGTTGGCTCGCCGACCTGGTCGCAGGATGTAGATATAGCCGCGGCTGATCCTATTTTGTATAATAATATAGCTTACAGTCTGCATTTTTATTCAGCTACTCATAAGCAGGAATTAAGAAATAAAGCCGCAGCCGCTCTTAATAGAGGAGCGGCTTTATTTGTTAGTGAATTCGGAACCTGCGAATCCAGCGGGACGGGAATTATTGATTATCAGGAACTTGATAGATGGTACAGTTTTATCAAAACAAATAATCTAAGCACTTGCAATTGGTCAATCGCGGATAAAGATGAAACGTCCGCCGCGCTTAAACCGGGCGCTTCGGGAAAAGGGAATTGGAGCGATGAACAGCTTACGGTTTCAGGCAAATATGTAAAAGCAAAAATCAAAGAGTTGAATAAAACTCATTTTAATAATGCCGAATAGATTTGTAAACCGTAATTCGTTTTCTCTTTTAAATTAATTGATAACCTGTAATTTGAGTAACAACAAAATTCGGGAATTAATAAATATGAAATCCGGGAATAAAAAAGCCGCCGACATAGATGAATACTTAAACGAGTTAACCGAAGATGTTCGGGATAAACTTGAGAGCCTAAGAAAGACAATCCGAAAAGCCGCGCCCGATGCGGATGAAACAATAAATTATCAAATACCAACGTTTACACTTAACGGGAATCTTGTGCACTTCGCGGCGTTTAAAAATCATATCGGATTTTATCCGGGTCCATCGGCTATTGAAGCATTTAAAAAAGAATTATCCGTTTACGAAGGAGCCAAGGGCTCGGTACAATTTCCGTTGGATAAAAAACTGCCGTTAAAACTTATTTCGGAAATTGTAAAGTTCAGGGTAAAAGAAAATCTTGAGAAGAAAAAAAAGAAAAAATGAATAGCGCGATATTCCTTTAGGTAAATATTAAATTAGATGTAACAAATAGCCGCGATTTGAATGTCTCGGACTATAGGATTATCTTTTCAGTATAAAATTTCAAACGGTGAAAACTTATGGAAATATTATCCCCTGAAGAAGTAAGAATTATCGGTTCTTTAATAGAAAAAGAATACGCCACACCCGAATATTACCCTCTTACAATTAATTCATTAACAAACGCATGCAATCAGAAATCAAGTAGAAACCCGGTTGTTAGTTACGACGAAATGTTAGTTGAACTTACAATCCCAAAATTGAGAGATAAAAAACTTATATCGAAAGTTACGGGTCCAGATCAGCGCGTGCCTAAGTACCAGCAGGTTTTCTCGCAATTTTATAATTTATCAAAACAGCAAAGTGCGGTTATGTGTGTATTATTTTTAAGAGGGGCGCAGACAATAGGCGAAATAAGAAGCAGAAGTTATAGAATTTATGATTTTGAAAATCTGGCTGAAACAGAGCAGACACTTGACGAACTAATAAACATAACAAACGGACCTTTCGTAATAAAACTTTCCAAAGAATCCGGACGTGAAAACAGATATACGCATTTATTCTGCGGTGAACCTGAAAGACTGACGGAAAAAGTAAAAGAACCAGGTTTGGATGAAAGAATTGCCGTGCTTGAGGAGAAAGTAAATTCACTTCAGGATATGTATAATAACTTAAAAGATGAGTTCGATAATTTCAAAAAATCATTTGAGTAATTAACTGCATATCAACTACAATATTATTTAATAATTGAGACTTAACAGGATATAATGTAATTTTATATTCGTGTTATCGGAATATTCTCATCCATAAAATATAAGAGGTACAGATGAAAACAACTATTAAACTTTTCGTTATTATTCTATTAGCTTCAGTTATTACAAACGCGCAAGGCAAATTAAGTTTAGGTTTTAACGGCGGACTAGCTTCACCTGACGGAGACTTCGGTGAAATTTACAAAAGCGGTTTCGGAGGAAACGGTGTTCTTACTTTTCAATTGACTGATAATATATTATTATCAGGATCAGTCGGTTATTTCACAATGGAAATTGATAATGATAAACTTCAGGAAAAAACCGCCGGCTCCGGAATTGATATAAGTATTGATGCCCCTATTTCCATTATTCCCGTAATGGTAGGTGGAAAATATTTATTATCAACAGGAAGTCTTAAACCTTATGTAACAGCTGAACTTGGAATTCATTCAATGAGCATTGATGAAGCGGCAGTTACAATAAACGGCCAGAAATTAGTTTTTGCCGAATCAGCATCCGAAACAAAAGCTGCATGGGCAATTGGCGCGGGAGCATATTTAAAATTATCGGATAAAATTGATCTTGAGGTTGCGGCTAAATATAACGGAAACGGCTCCGAGGCTGGAACAAGTTCTACAACTTCAAACGGAGGTACCGTTACAACGGAATCGAGTTCTTCCACATTAACTTTTTTAACATTTCTTGCGGGTATTAATATTGCGTTATAATTATTTGATATAATTATTATTTTAATTCAACCCCGGGTTTTAATTAATTCCGGGGTTGAATTTTATTCGGCTGAGCTGTAAAAAATTTGAGAGAGAGCGCTGAAGTAAAAATAATTTATACCGGTCTAATAGGCAGTTCAAACCTGAATGTAGTTCCGCTTCCTAATTTACTAATGCAGGATACCTTCCCTTTATGTTCTTCGATAATTGTTTTTACTATCCATAATCCAAGTCCGGTCGAGGATTCATTTCCCGTCGGTTTCGGCGTAAGTTTTTCGCCTTTAATAAAAACTCTTTTCTGATCTTCTTCGCTTAATCCAACCCCGTCGTCGCTTACTTCGCACGTGACAGATTTGTTTGTGAAAAATGTTATTATATGAACGCTGGTTCCCGCCGGTCCGTATTTAATGGCATTGTTTACGAGATTATCGACAACCTCTTTAAGTTTATCTGTATCGACAAGAACCTTAGGGACATTCATCGATGTTTTATTTATAAGTTTAACATTTTTGGATTTTGCGTAAGCGGCATTTTGATTACATACGGAATCTATAATATTTTTAAGGGATATCTCTTCCAGGTTAAGTGTGTACTCGGCTTCATCTTGAGCCATAATTTCGCTGATTTCGTGAGTAAGTCTGAAAATCTGATCCGAAGATTCCATCATACTGTGAATAATATCATACTGAAGCTGCACGGATAGGTCATAAGATTCAAGCAGTTCAAGGTAGCTTTTAATTGCCGCAAGCGGATTTTTAATATCGTGAATCGCGATTGCGAATAATTCATCCTTTCTTTTCTGAAGTATTTCCAGTTTATATTTCTGTTCGGCAAGTTCTTTTTTCTTTTTTGTAAGATCGTTATTAATCGTTTCAATTACCGCGATCTTTTCTTCCAGTTTTTTAATCTTATTTTCAAGCTGTTTGTTCTGCTCTTTCGATTCATGTTTTTGAAGTTTAAGTTCCGAGATTCTCTGTTTCAGAGAATTAATCTGATTATTAAAGTCATATGTTACTTCCTTTATTACCTTATTCTTTCTTATAAAAAGAAGATAAATTATAACTAAACACTCAAGCACCGCTAATACGGCGAGGATAATTTGGAACATATAATTTCGCTCAGAAAAATTATAAAAAATGATTAAGTTATTATCGGCAGGAAGTGCTTAATTATTTAATTGAAGGAGTTTGAGCATTAAATGTTCGAATTCCCGACTTTATTAACGAACGGGAATATTATCAATAAATTTTGTTGAATCGTAAAATAATTAAATCAGTTAAGAATTGTTTTTAAAATCAGAATTACAATAATTGCCGTCAATCCCTGCATCAGAGTCGCAATAGTATGAGTCTTTAACGCCGAAGATGTATCCAATCCTGAAAACTGCGACACAACCCAAAAATAACTGTCGTTTATATGAGATACTGTCATAGAACCCGCTCCTATGGCAAGTACTGTTAATGCTTTTGCGGTTTCACTTTCCAAACCCAAAGCTGACAGCAGCGGTGATATTATTGCGGCCGTTGTTATAATTGCTACTGTAGAAGAACCCTGCGCTGTTTTTAATAAAGCTGCAATTAAAAACGGAAGAAGAATTCCAACATTCCACGCCGATAAACTATTACCTATTGTTTCACCGAGGTCAGTAGCTCTTAATACATTCCCAAAAGCGCCGCCCGCGCCTGTAATTAGTATTATGGTCCCGGCGCTTTTTAATCCATCGTTTACCCAGTCGAAATGTGATTCCTTCTTTTTTCCTTTCTTTAAGAAAAAAGCTAAACCGACGCCGATAAACAAAGCTATTACTGGATTTCCGCAAAAACTTATAACGTCTTTTATTAATCCGCTGCCAAAAGGTAAGGTAGGATAATCCGCGATCGATTTAAACGCGATAAGAATTATAGGTATCAGAATCGGCGCAAAAGAATTAATTTTATTCGGCTGCTGCTTTTCTTTTTCATCCGAATGAAAATCTTCAATTACTGTTTCAACATTTTTGCATGAATATTTTGCCCATAATAATCCGGCTAATGCTGAAATAAGAGCTACGAATAAACCGAAAATTATTACAAGTCCGATATCCGCGTTAAGAGTTGCCGCCGCAGCTAATGGTCCGGGAGTCGGAGGCACAAATACATGCGTGGCGTATAATCCGGTTCCCAAAGCGACAGCAAGAATTGCAAGTGGAATTCCTGTCTTTTTACTTAACGCTTTGTTCAGTGAAGAAAGTACTATAAATCCGGAATCGCAGAAGACGGGAATTGAAACAATAAAACCGGTTAAGTTCATTGCAAGCGCTGATTTTTTCTCGCCTATTAATTTTAAAACTGTTTCTGCCATTGTTTTCGCACCGCCGCTTTTTTCAAGATATACTCCTATTATTGTTCCAAACGCGATTATGAACCCTATGCTTTTAAGTGTATTACCGAATCCGTCTGTAATAATTGTTATAAGCCGGACAGGCTCCAACCCAACCGCAAATCCGATTAAAAGCGAAGCGATAATTAATGATAAAAAAGGATGAAGCTTAAATTTGACTGTAGCTATTACAAGAAGTACAATTACAATAAGCAGATATATTAAGGTCGGCATGCTTTTCCCGGTTGACAGATATTTGATTAATTAATTTGCACAAACAAAAATTTTTTTAATAATTAAATCAAGATGTATAAATATAAAAAATATCTATTATTCAATCGCGGAAAATAACGCGGTTTAGAATTATATTATTATAATAAATTTGTATGTTCAGGTTCGTTTGTCAGCCGAAGCCGGTTTATTAAAAGCGTAACAGAATAATCTTAAAAAAAATATTTTGTTATCAACTTGCAGTAAACTTGAAAGTTAGCAGCAATAATAAACCGACTTAATAAAGCGGCTTTATAATTGCCGGTTATTTACAAACTACATTTTATAATTTATTCCTAATTGAGCCACCGGCGTAACATAAACTCTAATACGCCAGCTTCCTTCTAAAAAAATACCAAGGTATTCAATTGGATACACTTCTAAACCAAATCCCATTAGTCCGGTTAATACCACATTTGAATCGCCTTGATAAACTCTTCTGCGATAATCCTCTCCTTCATAATTTCCGGATATAAAAGAATCCGTGCTTTGCTGAAATGAAAATCCAATACCGCTTATCAGATAGAACCAATCCCATCTCTTTTTTATATTACTCATTATATCTACAACTGTATTTTTCCCTCTTTCAATTTTTTCGGTAATAGGTACTAAACCACCATAGATATTTTGAGAATATTCAAATGTGCCTTGTAAAAACCAATTCCTATTTAAATCGTATTCTAAACCTGGACCAAACATTGGCCCTACATACCAAGGGCCGGGGCCACCGCCGCCGGATATTCTAATACCTTGAACCGAGCCGTATTCTGATATTCCGCCTTTAAAGAATAATTTAATATTAGAATCTTGAGCTTTTAAAAAGGTTATAAAAGAAAACCATAGTATTATAAATGTTAGAATATTCTTTTTCATTTTTTTAACATAAATTTATGATGAAATAACTACAAAAGCATTTGCGCCCGAAATATTCTTTTATAATATTGCAAACGATTGTGGGAATCATTTCTTAAATGAATCAAATTAAAATGAAAAACATAACTTCAAAATTTAGAATATTTGTTTCTGCGGTTTTAAGAGCATTAATAAATAATCCCGGCATCCGCAAGAATCCTAAAAGAAAAATAAATGATTTAAATAAGAAATAGTAATTGATCTTTTAAATTAAAAATCAGTTCTTGATGTTAAACTTATTGAATGAGGAGAGTCAATTAAATATTCTTATAAAATTACTCCTAATGTTCCGTGAGCAATGGTTATGATTAATGAAGATCCGCACAGGATACTCAATGATTTGACAGGGGAATGGATTTTTGTTTCCGCGCACAACTCTAATTGTCCATGGCTCGGGAAGTTTGAACCATTATCAAAAAAAAGAGATGCCTCAAGCATTCATTATAAAATTAAAAACGAGTAATAATTATAAAACAATTCTATTACATTATACCTCAATAAATCCAAAATTATAGGTGAAGAATATGGCCCTTAACTTTCTCGATATTACAATCTTTTTAGTCTTTTTCGCCGTAGTAGTTGGCATAAGTATGTTTAAAAGCCGCAAGGAAGAAAATGAGGAAGATTTTTTTCTTGCCGGACGGGGTTTAATATGGCCGTTTATAGGTATATCATTAATTGCAGCGAATATATCAACAGAACAATTTGTCGGAATGGCGGGACAGGGAGCGGGCATTACAGGTTTGGCAATTGCGAGCTATGAATGGATGGCGGCAATTACCTTGGTTTTTACCGCTTTCTTTTTCTTGCCGAAATTTTTGAAAAGCGGCGTCTTTACTATTCCTGAATTTTTGGAATATAGATACAATAAAACCGCCAGAACAATTATGGCTGTATTTATGATGGTTACCTATGTGGCGGTTACCCTTGCTGCCGTACTTTACTCGGGTGCTTTGGCGCTTAGTACAATTTTTGAAATGAATTTAATTACATCGGTCTGGATTATAGGAATTATAGCCGCCCTTTATACAACATGGGGCGGATTAAAAGCCGTTGCATGGGCCGATTTATTTCAAGGTTCCGCATTAGTAATTGGTGGCGGAATTGTAATGTATCTGGGTTTTAAAGAAATCGGCGTTTCGAATTTTATGGAGACTAATGCCGATAAACTTCATATGATTCTGCCGGCTGATCATCCGGTGCTTCCTTGGACCGCGCTTGTAATAGGATTATGGATCCCTAATATTTATTACTGGGGTTTAAATCAATACATAACGCAAAGAACACTTGCGGCAAAAAGTTTAAAACACGGTCAGATGGGAATAATATTCGCCGCATTTATAAAATTAATAATTCCTTTTATAATTGTATTCCCCGGAATTATGGCAGCGCAGCTTTATCCGGAATTATTATCCAACAGCGACGCCGCATATCCTGTTTTAATTAAGAAACTTGTTCCGGCAGGAATAAAAGGTTTTATTTTCGCGGCGCTCAGCGGTGCTGTTATAAGCTCATTAGCTTCAATGCTTAATTCAGCATCAACAATATTTACAATGGATATTTATAATGTGTATGTAAAAAGAAATCCGCAAGGCAAAAGCCTTGTTACAATAGGAAGAATAGCGACGGTTGTTTTTGTATTAATTGCATGCATAATTGCACCGAATTTAAATGATCCGAGACTTCAAGGCATATTTACCTATATTCAGGAATTTCAAGGATTTATATCGCCCGGAGTTTTAGCCGCGTTTATATTCGGATTAATTGTTAAAAAGGCTCCGCCAATTGCCGGCGTTGCGGCGTTATTGTTAAATCTATTAATCTACGCCGCATTATTAATTTGGTTCGGAGAAATTGCCTTCCTAAACAGAATGGCGATAAGTTTTATACTTGTAATAATTGTTATGTCGATTATTACTATTATAAATCCACTTGATAAACCTAAGGAATTACCTATAAGAAAAGATTTTGATATGACCGCCACAACTCCGGTAAAATGGGCAGGCGCGGCAGTTGTAGTTATTACATTAATTTTATATGGAATATTCTGGTAAGATTAACATTAAAAGGCTGTTTGCTTTTACAAGTTTAAATCTTTCAGAATACGTTTTTTGTTTTAAAGAATGAAGGAATGCTTATTCGTACATTGATACAATATTATATCGATTTATATTTCCGTTAAACAATATTATAGGAAAATATTAATTATAATTGATGACAACAGGGCAAAAGCATTACTAAATATTTATGATCTATATTTTCAATCTGAAAAAAAATATTTATTCTCAAGTCCCGGCAAAATTGAATTAACGGGAAATCATCGCTGTTCATTTGGATTGTCTTTCTGTAGCGTCAGAAAATAATAATATGATATTGAGTTTTTTCGGTAAAAAAAACATTGAGGTTTATAAATAAAAAACTTTTTTAAGCAGACTTATTAGATCTGCAAAACAGTTTGGGAGACAGGGCGGTTTTAAGGGCGTTTCATTTTTTAGAAGTTGTAAGAGCTTATACTTTACTGCCTGCAATTAAAGAAGGTAATTTTGATAATTTCTTAAATTAACGAAGTATGAAATTCTTCCGTAAAGCCGCTGCCGAATGCTTATTCCAAAAACGATTCCCGGCATCAGGGAATTGCTTTAGTTCTTAAGTTAAAGAAAAATTTTCTTATTTATAACAAATTGAAAGGCGCGTCAAAAGTACACTGCGGAGATTTTGCATGAACAATCCTCGCCTTAATTAAAATTGATTACATTGATAAATATAAATTAATGATGGAGAAAGTATTCGGGCAAAACTCCGTACCTTGTTTATACGTGACAGCGACGTTGTCTTATTATATTAGGTATAAAACTACCGTTAATCTGGAGCGATAAATTATTTAACTTACTTAAATACAATTTCACTTAAAATAATATTGTTTCGATCTTAATTAATTCATCATCACTTAAACGGGGTGCTTCAAGCGCCGACGCCGCATCTTCAATCTGCTCAACATTGCTTGCGCCAATTAGCACGCTTGTAATTGTTTCATGCCGCAATATCCATGTTATAGCCATCTGCGATAATTTCTGTCCCCGGCTTTTCGCAAGTTCATTTAGTTTTTTAATCTTGTTTATCTTCTCATCGGTTAATGCTTCAGGCTGAAGAAATCCTGTAGCTTTTGCCGCTCTTGATCCGCTTGGAATTCCGTTTAAATATTTATCAGTCAGCATTCCTTGCGCCAGAGGTGAGAAAGCAATTGATCCTATTCCTTCTGATTTAAGAACATCAAGTAATTCATCTTCAACCCATCTTTCAAACATGCTGTATTTGGGCTGATGAATAAGTAAATGCCTGCCGAGCGAATTAATAATTTCTTCGGCTTTTCTTGTAAGTTCGGCGGGGTAATTGGAAATCCCTATATACAAAGCTTTTCCGCTGCTAACAATATCCGCAAGCGTCTGCATGGTTTCTTCAAGAGGAGTGTTCGGGTCGGGCCGGTGATGATAAAAAATATCAACGTAATCTATTCCCATCCTTTTTAAACTTTGATCGAGGCTTGAAACTAAATATTTGCGTGATCCGAAATCACCGTATGGTCCCGGCCACATTAAGTAACCGGCTTTAGAAGATATAATTAGTTCATCCCGGTAGCTGAAAAGATCCTGCTTTAGTATCTTTCCGAAAGTTTCTTCGGCCGAACCGGGAGGGGGACCGTAATTGTTGGCAAGATCAAAATGAGTAATTCCAAGATCAAACGCTTTAAATAACATCGCGCGGGAATTTTCTAAAGTATCTACTCCGCCGAAATTATGCCAAAGTCCCAAAGAAATTGCCGGAAGCTGCAGCCCGCTGTTTCCGCAGTAATTATATTTCATTTTGTTGTAACGTGATTGGTCCGCAACATACATATAAACTCCAACGCTTATCAAAAAGTATAATAATATAGTACAAATCTAATTACTAAAATCTATTCATGAAACAATTCTTAAGAAATAAAATAAAATTAACTTGACAAAATTAAATTGAGCGGTTATCTTGCAACAGTTGTCTGACAACTTAAGAGATGCGGTAAAATTACACCGGAAAGAAAATGAAAAAACAATTATTTAATACCATCGGCAACAGAGAGCCTATCAGCAGTATAATAGCCACTGAAATTGAGGGGGCTATTTTCAGTAAGAAATTCCCTCCTGGTTCTAAAATCCCTTCGGAAGCTGAATTCTGTCAGTTGTTCGGTGTCGGAAGAACATCGGTTAGAGAAGCGTTAAAATCGCTGGTTGCGCAAGGACTGCTTGAAGCAAAACAGGGCAAGGGAGTTTTTGTTAAAAGTATTTCAACCGACAGTCTAAGCGATAATATGGTTAAGCAGTTTGAATATATATTAAAGGGAAATTATGCCTATGATCTTATTATTGCGCGGCAGATTATAGAACCTGGAATTGCATATTACGCGGCTCTGAATAGAACCGAAGATGATATTGCGTTACTTCAAAAAGATGTTGATGATTTGGTTGAATGCGATTCAAAAGAAATTGAAAAACTCGCCCATTTTGATATTTGTTTCCATCTGCATTTGGCCGAAGCAACAAAAAATCAGATTATGCCTTCATTGTTGAAACCAATAAATAAATTGTTCCCCACCGTTAAGAGAGACGTATTATCAAAAATAGAAGGGGGGCATAATGCGGCTAAAATGGGACATAAAAAAATACTGAAGGCGGTTATAGAACAAGACGCTGAAAAGGCTCGTCACGAAATGATTAGCCATCTCGCAATTGCCAGCGATCAAATAGACGAAATTTTCAAAAAGAAATAATAGAATTATTATGAAAAAAAAAATTTATCAAATGGATAATGAGATAGCATGGGAGAAAGTTACCGATAAAGTATACAGGAAAATTATGGCTTATGATGAAAATATAATGATGGTAAAGGTCAGATTTGAAAAAGGGGGGGTAGGGGATTTGCATAAACATCCGCATGTTCAGACTACGCTTGTTGAGAAAGGTGTATTCGAAGTTAACATTGGCGGAGATAAAAAGATTCTTAATGCAGGCGATACTTTTTTTGTCCCTTCCGATACCGAGCACGGTGTTGTAAATATTGAAGAAGGAATTTTGATTGATGTTTTTAGTCCCGCTAGGGAAGATTTTTTAAAATAATATTCAGCAGAAAATTAAAGGTACATATTTTGAAAAACTTTAAGAAATTTTTGATTCTTATTCTCTCCGTTTTAGTTCTATCTTCCTGCTCATCAAAGGACGGGATTAAAAGAATTAAAATAGGGCACGGCCTGGATCAACTGCATCCGGTGCATATAGCAATGGAATATTTGGCAGAAAAAGCCAAAGAAAAATCCAACGGTCAGCTTCTTATTTCTGTTTACCCGAGCCAGCAGTTGGGAACCGAAAGAGAATGTCTTGAGCTTTTGCAAATCGGAAGCTTGGGAATGACAAAGGTTTCGGCTTCGGTACTGGAAGGGTTTGTCCCCGATTTTAAAGTTTTTTCACTTCCTTATGTATTTAAAAGCGACGAACATAAATTCAAATTTTTTGAAAGCGAAACCGGCAAGCAGCTGCTTGTAAGTACGGAAAAATTCTGGATGAGAGGATTAAATTATTACGACGCCGGAAGCAGAAGTTTTTATACTAAAGCTAAACCAATTCTTACTCCGCAGGATTTAGCCGGACTTAAAATAAGAACTCAGGAAAGTCCTACGTCAGTAAAACTTGTAAACGCTTTGGGCGGTTCCGCTACTCCGATTTCATACGGAGAATTATATACCGGTCTGCAATCAGGCGTGGTTGACGGTGCGGAAAACAATCCTCCTAGTTTTTATACTTCCCGGCATTATGAAGTATGCAAATACTATTCCTTGGATGAACACACATCGGTGCCGGATGTGTTATTAGTAAGTACAGTAGTTTGGGAAGATTTAACTCCTCAACAGCAGCAATGGCTGCAGGAAGCGGCGGATGAGTCTTATGAATACCAGAAAATATTATGGGCGGAAGCTACTACCAAGGCGCTTGAGGAAGTAAAAAAAGCGGGGGTTGAAATTTCTTATCCCGATAAAAATTTGTTTATTGAAAAAGTTCAGCCCATGCTGGAAGAATTTAAAAGTGAGCCGAGAGTTTATAATCTAATTCAAAAAATAAAGAAGATGAATGATGCTGAATAACTTAAAAAACAAAATCGATTCGGTCCTAAAATGGATGCTTGTTTTAATAATGGCGTTTATGACGCTTAATGTTTTATGGCAGGTGTTTTCAAGATTTGTTCTTCAGAATCCCAGCTCGTTTACCGATGAACTGGCGAGATACCTATTAGTCTGGGCGGGAATTCTTGGCGCTGCATATGTAGCCGGACAAAAAATGCATCTTGCAATTGATTTGCTTTCAACAAAACTTGAGGGAAAATCAAAATCATATCTCGAAATTTTTATTGAGGCGTGCATCTTTATTTTCTCTTTAACCGTAATGGTTATTGGTGGAATGCGGCTTGTTTATATAACTTTAAATCTTAATCAGATATCTGCCGCGCTGCAGGTACCGCTGGGTTATGTATATCTTGCTGTTCCGTTAAGCGGACTGCTAATGATGTTTTATTCGTCATATTTTATAATTGAAGAAATTAAAAAACTAAAGCAGTAACAAAATAATATTTGCTAATTAGACAAGACAAAAAATATGGAAATAATTGAAATACTTATTCTTGTAATCTCTTTTGTTATTCTTCTTTCTGTTGGAGTGCCGATTTCTTTTAGCATAGGAATATCAAGTTTGCTTACTATGCTGATGAGCATTAATACAATCCCTTCATTTACAACAATATCGCAAAGAATGGCTACCGGACTCGATAGTTTCGCTTTGCTGGCTATTCCCTTTTTTATTCTGGCCGGACAATTAATGAATGTTGGGGGAATAGCAAGAAGATTGATAAATTTCGCGAAAATTCTTGTTGGAAAACTTCCGGGCGGATTAGCATTCGTGAATATTATGGCTGCAATGATGTTCGGAGCAATTTCAGGTTCTGCCGTTGCGGCGGCTTCGGCAATAGGTGGATTCATGGCTCCCGTTATGAAAAAAGAAGGGTATAATGAATCATTTTCGGCCGCGGTAAATATCACTTCGGCAACAACCGGAATGATTATCCCGCCAAGTAATATATTGATCGTTTATTCTTTGGCAAGCGGAGGAGTTTCTATCGCTGCGCTTTTTCTCGCAGGTTATGTGCCGGGAATTTTACTTGGACTTTCATTAATGATTGTTGCTTTTATTTATGCTAAAAAAAACAAATACAAAGTAAACTATCATGTTACATTCGGAGAAGCCGTTAAAACATTCTTTGACGCAATACCAAGTTTATTATTAATAATTATTGTAATCGGAGGAATAGTAGCCGGATATTTTACGGCAACGGAAGCATCCGCGGTGGCGGTTTTATACGCTTTCATTTTATCGGTATTTATTTATAAAGAAGTAAAACTTAAAGATCTGTACGATATACTGTTAACAAGCGCGTCGACTACCGCTATAGTAATGCTGCTTATAGGCACATCAATGGCTATGTCATGGGTAATGGCTTATGAAAATATTCCTCAAAATGTAGCCGAAGCATTAATTACTTTATCAAATAATAAAATCATCATACTAATTATTATTAATCTGATTTTACTTTTTGTCGGCGTATTTATGGATATGACTCCGGCGGTATTAATCTTTACACCGATATTTCTTCCTGTGGCTCAACAGCTTGGAATAGATCCAATTCATTTCGGAATAATAATGGTAATGAATTTAAGTATAGGACTTTGCACACCGCCGGTAGGAAGCGTTTTGTTTGTCGGATGTTCAGTTGCAAATCTTCCTATAGCAAAAGTTATAAAACCTCTAATACCTTTGTTTATAGCTATGATAGTTACCTTAATGTTTGTTACGTATTTGCCTGAATTAAGTTTAACCGTACCAAGGTGGTTTGGATATTAATTTTTAAGATGTTCTTTTATAAAGTTTGTCGCCGGGAGTAAAATTATTTGATCTATGAAAATCATAGTTACTCCAAAAAATTATGTTAGCAGATCAAATAACTCCCGGCAGACTTTTGTAATTGTTTAGTAATTATTTAAGAGAGAAAAATTATGAGAATCAAAATTTACGGCACGGTAATAATATTATTATTTTTAATAGCTTGCGGCGGAAAAGAGAAAACATTTCAAATTGTCGTATCTAACAATTCGGATTTCGCCAGAACAGATGAATTTATTGAGCTTTCGCTTCAGGATATAAAAGCAAAGTATAACGATTTTGACGAAAATAGTTTTTTACTATTTGACGGGCAAAATGAAATTTCATATCAAATATCTTCTAATGAAGACGGGACAAAAATTTTGTTTGTATGCGATCTGGAAGCTGGTGAAGCAAAATCATTGGAAATTAAATACGGTTTAGATCAAATCAAAAAAGATTATAAAAGCAGAGTATTCGCGGGTTTAGCTCCTAAAAAAGGAGATGTTTATTATGAGGGAAAATTCAGAGGAACGGAATTTGAGTTTGTTGATAAGTATAAAGTTCCAGCCATTCATAAAGACCATGACGCGTTATTCAAATGCGAAGGCCCCACATGGGAGTCTGATAAAGTTGGATACAGATTTTATCTGGATTGGAGAAATGCAACAGATATTTTCGGAAAGAAAACTTCTGAATTGGTTTTAAGAGAGGTTGGTCGGCACGATACTGTTGCAAACGATGATTCATATCATAACATGCAGGATTGGGGAATGGATATATTTAAAGTCGGTTCAACACTTGGCATCGGTTCAATAGCAATGATGAACGATGATAAAGTATCTAGAGTTGAAAAAACCGACAGCAATTTTTATGAACTTCTTTCAAACGGTCCTGTGCAGGCATCATTTAAAACTACTTATAACGGCTGGGAAGTCGGAGAAAACAAATATGATTTACATTCCTTTATTTCAATTAACGCAGGAAGCAGATTTACAAAGCAGGAATTAATTATTAATAACAATGCTCAAAACCTTGCTACTGGATTAGCTAAATACAAAGGCACAAACTTTATTGAAAAGAAAAACCCAAAGGGCTGGTCTTATATTGCTTTGTACGGCGCTCAAACACTTGTAAATGAAAATGATAAACTTGGAATAGCTCTTTTCTATAACGAAAAAGATTTAATTGAAATATCGGAAGATGAAATAAATCACTTAATTATTCTTAAACCCTCAGAAGGTAAAATTACTTACTATTACTGCGCTGCCTGGGAACAAGAACCAAACGGTATTACGAATGAAAGCGATTTTATTAATTACCTGGATAAAGAATTACAGAAATTAAATTATCCGGTTAAGATTGAATTATAGTATTAAGCAATAAAAAGACGGAGTATTTTTATATATGACCAAACAAGAAATATTAAAAACTATATTTGAAGAAAAAGTTGTTGCTGTTGTCAGAGTTGAAGAACCCGAAAAACTAAAAAAAGTTATTCAGGCAATTTATAACGGCGGTGTTAAAATTATAGAAATAACCATGACCGTCCCAAATGCTATTTCAATGATTGAGAAAATGAGCGCGGAATTCGGAAATAAAGTATTAATTGGAGTCGGTTCAGTAACAGATAAACAAACTGCAGCCGATGCGATATCAGCAGGCGCTAATTATGTCGTAAGTCCGGTTACAAAAAAAGAAGTTGTTGAAACAGTACTTAAGCTTGATAAACCCGTAATGCCGGGTGCGTTTACTCCCACCGAAGCTCTGAATGCTTTTGAAATGGGGGCGGATATTGTAAAGATATTTCCTGCGGATGTTCTTGGTATGAATTTCTTTAAAGGAGTTCTGGCGCCGATGCCGCAATTAAAATTGATGCCTACAGGAGGAGTGTCGTTAACCAACGCCGGAGAATGGCTGAAAGCAGGCGCATGCGCAGTAGGAGTTGGAACGGCATTGCTTGACAAAGCGGCAATAAAAAATGAGAATTACGATTTATTAACAGCTAACGCGAAAACAATTATTGAAACAATTAAAACCTACGAAGCGAATAAATAGAAGGAAAATAAATGAACTCATTGGGTGATTTAACGGGTAAGGTCTGTGTGTTAACAGGCGGATGCGGTGTGTTTGGAAATGTATTCGCTACTGCATTGTTAAATGCTGGTGCAAAACTTGCGATCATGGATTATAAACAAGGTAGATGCGATCAATGTGCGCAGAATTTGGCTAAAAAATCAGGCGCCCCTGTATTATGTGTTGTAGCTAATGTTCTGGATAAAGAAGGATTGACAGTTGCTAAGAAACAGGTGAATGATGAATTCGGAAAAGTTGATATACTTATTAACGGGGCCGGAGGAAACGCTCCTACTGCTACAACAAAAAATGAATTTCTTACAAACGAAAATATTAACAATTTGTCGGATTCTTTTTTCGGTCTCGATATCGAAGGCTTTAGAAGTGTATTTGATCTTAACTTTTTGGGTACTGTTCTCCCTTCTATGGTTTTTGCAGAAGATATGATAAATAGGGGAGGATCAATATTAAATATCTCTTCGATGAACGCCTTCAAACCCCTGACAAAAATTCCAGCTTATTCGGCAGCAAAGGCTTCCGTGAATAATTTTACTGAATGGCTTGCAACGCATTTCGCGAAAGTAAATGTTAGAGTAAACGCAATCGCACCCGGATTTTTTGTAACAAATCAGAATAGGTTTTTACTATTTGACGAAAAAACTAATGAGCTGAGCGAAAGAGGACAAAAAATAATTAATGGCACTCCAATGGGAAGGTTCGGAGATCCTGAAGATCTTATAAGTACACTGCTTTATCTGCTCTCGGATTCCTCTAATTTCGTAACAGGCGTTGTAATACCGGTCGACGGCGGATTCAATGCTTATTCAGGTGTTTAAAGTTTTATAATAAATTAATGGAAAAGTAAGATGGGCAAAAATGTTATCGTTGCACAATCCGGTGGACCTTCACCGGTAATAAATAATTCCCTGCGGGGAATTATAGATACTTGCAAAATGTTTCCCGATAAGTTTGGAAAAGTATATGCAGGATGGCATGGAATTGAAGGCGTATTAAAAGAAGAACTTCTGGATTTATCAGCGCAGAGTGAAGAAGAAATTGCTCTTCTTAGAATTACACCGGCCGCCGGAAGCATAGGCACCTGCCGTTATAAATTAAAAGACAATCAAAAAAAAGATTTTGCGCGGGTAATGGATGTTATCAAAGCTCATGATATCGGATACTTCTTTTATATCGGAGGGAACGATTCGCAGCACACGGCATTTAAAGTAAGTGAACTCGCGAAAGAAAGCGGAATTGAACTCGTCGCGACAGGTGTTCCTAAAACAATTGATAACGACGTTGGCGACAGTGAATTTAAAATAATAGATCATACACCCGGATACGGAAGCGTTGCCAGATACTGGTCGCATATCGTGCAGAACGCGAATGAAGAAAATATGGGTTCATCACCCGCTGATCCAGTTCTGGTTTTACAGGCTATGGGAAGAAAAATCGGTTATATTCCGGCTGCCGCGAGACTTGCCGATCCGAACCGTGAAATGCCTTTGCAGATTTATTTAACTGAATCAAATGTGACTATAGAGCAATTAGCCGACAATGTAAATGATCAGCTTGTAAAAGACGGAAGATGTATTGTTGTAATAAGCGAAGGCTTTGATGTCGGAAATATCGGCGAAGTAAAAGACGCGTTTGGTCATACTTCATTCGGGTCAAGTAAACTTTCTGTTTACCAATCGGTTGTAAATTATTTAAATGAAAAAGGATTAAAAGCAAAAGGCGCCGCGCGCGGACAAGTAATGGGAACAGATCAGCGCGATACAATGATATATGCGTCAACTGTTGATCTTGATGAAGCTTATAAAGTAGGACAGAAAGCGGTTGATATTGCTTTAAATGTTGGAAACGGATGGATGGCTACAATACTTCGTCAGCCCGGATTTATTTATAATGTTTATTACGATAAAGTCCCGCTGGAAAAAGTCGCACTCTCTGAAAGATTCTTTCCGGAAAAATGGATTAGCAAAAATAGAATAGACGTTACTGATGATTTCTTAGATTATGTAAGACCTTTAATCGGCGAAGACTGGGTTTCGGTTCCATTAATAAACGGAAGACAAAGATTTGCAAATCTTAAACCGATTTTCGCAGAAAAGAAATTAAAAAACTATACACCTGAAGCTTATTAATCTTAGAGCCCTTGTGTCTTTGTGGCAAAATTAATAACTAAATAGCCACAATGAATAAAAACTGAAAACAAAAATGGAGTTTAAAAAATGATAGATAATCCGCATAAAATTCTTGACGACTTAAAACCGACAAAAGAATTTTTCATAGGCATAGATTCCGACGGATGCGTATTTGACACAATGGAAATTAAGCAGAAAGAGTGTTTCTGTCCCAACTTAATAAAACATTATCACTTGCAGAAAATTTCCAAATACGCAAGAGAGACATGGGAGTTCGTAAACCTGTATTCTAAAACTCGCGGCGCGAATAGATTTGTAACATTATTAAAAACTTTTGAACTGCTGGCCGAAAGGCCCGAAGTAAAAGCAAGAAACGCGGATCTGATAGATTTATCGGCAGTGGCGGAATGGGTAAAGAATGAAACTAAACTTGGAAATCCCGCATTAAAAAAATACGCCGCCGAAGTTAACGACCAAATTATTAATCTTACGTTAAAATGGTCGCTCGATGTTAACGAAACTATCGCGGATATTGTTTATGATGTTCCTCCCTTCCCGCTTGTAAAAGAATCATTGATAAAAATTAATGAAAAAGCTGATGCGATAGTCGTATCGCAGACCCCTGTTGAAGCTCTGCAAAGAGAATGGGAAGAACACAATATTGATAACTACGTAAGAATTATTGCGGGACAAGAATACGGGACTAAAACCGAGCATATTAAATATGCCGCGAAAGGAAAATATCCCGATAATAAAATTTTAATGATTGGCGACGCGCCTGGCGATTTCAAAGCCGCAAAGTCAAACGGAGTTTTGTTTTACCCCATTAACCCCGGCCACGAAGAAGCTTCATGGGAAAAGTTTTATAATGAAGCTCTCGATAAATTTTTTAACGGCACTTATGCCGGAGAATACGAAGAAAAATTAATTAATGAATTTGAAGCATATTTGCCCGAACATCCAAATTGGAAGAAGTAAAATAAAATGATACTATATGCTAACGGATCGGAAAACACAGCACTATCACCAGAACAGGTGAAAGAAGGGTTATATTCGGCTTATGATAAATTAGGTGTAAAGAACAAAGTGCTCGCCATTCCCCCAGACTTTACACGCTTTCATTCAAAAGCAGGCGAACTTACGCAGTATACATATCAATATTATAAAAATAAACTTACAGATATTTTGCCTGCTCTTGGTACTCACTTTGAAATGACTGAAGAAGAACTTAATGTAATGTATAAAGGCATTCCGAAAAACCTTTTCAGAGTTCACAAATGGAAAGAAGATTTACATACGCTTGGAATTGTCCCTTCTGAATTTATCAGTGAAGTATCAGAAGGCAAATTAAATTATGAATGGCCTGCACAGGTAAATAAACTGCTTGTTGAAGGCGGTCACGATTTAATTCTATCACTCGGACAGGTTGTTCCCCACGAAGTTGTTGGAATGGCAAACTACAATAAGAATATATTTGTGGGAACCGGCGGCAAAGAAGGTATTAATAAAAGCCATTACCTCGGCGCGGTTTACGGAATGGAAAGAATGATGGGCCGCGCTGATACTCCGGTCCGAAAAGTGCTGAATTATGCTTCTGATAATTTTGCCAAACATCTTCCAATTATTTATGTACTGACTGTCGTAGGCAAAGATGAAAATAACAAACTTGTATTACGAGGATTATATATAGGCGATGATTTTGAATGCTTTAAACTCGCGGCCGAACTTTCATTAAAAGTAAACTTTATTATGCTGGAAAAACCTTTAAAGAAAGTTGTATGTTATCTTGATCCGCATGAATTTAAATCAACGTGGCTAGGAAATAAAAGTGTATATAGAACAAGAATGGCAATTGAAGATGATGGCGAATTAATTGTTCTTGCGCCGGGACTAAAAGAATTCGGCGAAGATAAGGGAATAGACAAGCTAATTAGGAAATACGGATATTTAACAACTCCCGAAATTCTCAAACTTGTTGATGAAAACGAAGACTTAAAAAATAATTTAAGCGCCGCTGCGCATTTAATACACGGTTCATCTGAGAACAGATTTACAATTACATATTGTCCGGGAACTATAACAAAAGAAGAAATAGAAAGTGTAAATTTTAATTACGCACCTCTTGATGAAATGATGATAAAGTATAACCCTGACAAACTAAAGGACGGAATAAATATTATGCCGGACGGCGAAGAGCTATTTTATATATCAAATCCCGCGCTCGGTTTGTGGGCATATAAAGAAAGATTTATATAAAGCAACCCACGACTTTTGTGGTGAGTAACAAAATGAAAATCTTATTTATTAATGCTTTTTGTAAACTACCGGAAGAAGAAAAATAATAAAATAATAATAGGAGTTATTAAAAATGAGTAAAGCTGATATTGGTCTTGTTGGACTTGCGGTGATGGGCGAAAACCTTGTACTGAATATGGAAAGTAAAGGATTTACGGTTGCTGTTTATAACAGGACAGTAGAAAAAGTGACAAACTTTATTGAAGGAAGAGGGAAAGGAAAAAACTTTATTGGTGCACATTCAATTGAAGATCTTGTAAATAATCTAAAAACACCGCGTAAAGTAATGCTGATGGTTAAAGCCGGAAAACCTGTTGATGATTTTATTGAACAAATTATACCCTATCTCGAAAAAGGTGATATTATAATTGACGGCGGAAACTCGCATTTCCCGGATTCAATAAGAAGAACAAAATATCTTGAAGAAAAAGGATTCCTGTTTATCGGTACCGGTGTTTCCGGCGGAGAAGAAGGGGCATTAAAAGGTCCTTCAATTATGCCGGGCGGATCAACCGCGGCATGGCCTCATGTAAAACCTATTTTTCAAAGCATAGCCGCTAAAGTTGAGGACGGTACGCCTTGCTGTGACTGGGTAGGCGAAGACGGAGCAGGGCATTTTGTTAAAATGGTTCATAACGGAATTGAATACGGCGACATGCAATTAATTTGCGAAGTATATCAAATTATGAAAGACCTTCTCGGAATGAACTATCAGGAAATGCACGATACTTTTAAAGAATGGAATGAAGGGGAACTTGACAGTTATTTAATAGAAATTACAAGAGACATTTTAGGATTCAAAGATAAAGACGGCGAACCGCTTGTTGAAAAAATACTTGATACTGCCGGACAAAAAGGAACAGGCAAATGGACCGGTGTCGCTTCTCTTGATTTGGGGGTTCCATTAACATTAATTGGCGAAGCAGTTTACGCGCGTTGCTTGTCGGCAATGAAAGATGAACGTGTAGAAGCTTCTAAAGTATTAAGCGGACCGACACCAAAATTTGACGGTGATAAAAAAGTATTTCTTGAAGATTTGAAACAAGCGCTTTATGCTTCAAAAATGGTTTCTTATGCGCAAGGGTATGTATTAATGAAATTCGCCGCTAAAGAATACGGCTGGAAACTGAATAACGGCGGAATAGCTTTAATGTGGAGAGGAGGATGTATTATTCGCTCTATTTTTCTTGGTAAAATTAAAGACGCGTTTGATAATAACCCGGACTTAACAAACTTGTTGCTCGATCCGTTCTTTAAAGAAAAAATTGAGTCATCGCAAAATTCGTGGAGAAGAGTAATTTCTTCCGCGGTTATGAATGGAATCTGGTGCCCTGCTCTTACAACCGCGTTAAATTATTTTGACGGATACAGGAATGAAAGACTTCCGGCGAACCTGCTTCAGGCGCAGAGAGATTATTTCGGTGCGCATACATATGAAAGACTTGATAAAAAACGAGGAGAGTTTTTTCATACAAACTGGACTGGAAGAGGCGGAGATACAGCATCAACAACATATTCTGTTTAGAAAATATTTAGCAATGATTTTATGATTTGTAAAATAATTTAAAGGAAATAAAATGAATGTAAGATATTCACCCGACTCGAATGGTTTTAAAGGTATGACTACAGAAGAATTAAGAAATTCTTTTTTGATTGACGATCTTTTTCAAAAAAATAAAATACCAATGACTTATTCCGATGTTGATAGATCAATAACCGGCTCCGCGGTTCCTTCCGGTAAAGTTTTAAAATTAACGGCTTCAAAAAAAGAAATGGCTGCTGAGCATTTTGCCGAAAGAAGAGAAATAGGAATTATAAATATCGGTGATAAAGGCTCAATTGTTGTCGATAAAAAAGAATATAAAATGGAGCACAAAGACGCGCTGTATATCGGAAGAGGGGTTAAAGATATTTCATTTAAAAGTGTTAACGCCAAAAAACCTGCAATGTTTTATTTTGTTAGTTATCCGGCGCATACTTCTTATCCAACTCAGCAGATTAAGTTCGCCAAATCAACTCCGGTTAAACTTGGTTCATTGCAGCAGTCAAATGAAAGAACAATTTATAAATATATTCATCCCGGGACAATGCCTACATGCCAATTGGTTATGGGTTTAACAGAGCTTGAACCGGGAAGCGTATGGAATACAATGCCTGCGCATACACATCAAAGACGTTCTGAAGTTTATATGTATTTTAATTTACCTGATGATTCCTTAGTGATGCATTTTTTAGGCTCGCCGTCGGAAACTAGACATATTGTTATGAGAGATAAACAGGCCGTGCTTTCAACAAGCTGGTCTTTGCATTCGGGATGCGGCACAAAAAACTACACCTTCATTTGGGCAATGGGGGGTGAAAACCAAGTCTTTGACGATATGGATTGGATAGCGATGAAAGATTTAAAATAAACTTTTTAACCAATAATAAATCGTAAAATATTAATAAAAATTATAGGCGGAAAATGATTTTAGATAAATTCAAACTCGACGGTAAAACTGCGCTTGTAACAGGTTCCAACCAGGGAATCGGGCAGTCTTACGCTCTCGCGTTGGCTCAAGCCGGGGCAGATATAATAGGCGTATCTTATGTGGATGATTTTGCGGAAACTAAAAAGTTGATTTCGGGTACAGGGAAAAAATTTACATCTTATGTTTCAGATTTTTCAAACCGTGATTCGCTTTACGAGTTCATCAATAAAGTAAAAGCCGATTTCCCTAAAATAGATATTCTTGTAAACAACGCTGGCACAATTTTACGCAAACCAATCTCCGATCATCCAGATGAATACTGGGATAAAGTAATTGAAATAAATTTAAACGCGCAGTTTATTCTTACTAGAGAAATCGGCAAAGATATGGCCGAAAGAGGTTACGGTAAAGTAGTTTTTATAGCCTCGCTTTTAGCTTTCCAGGGAGGAATTACTGTCCCGGGTTATGCCGCTTCAAAAGGCGGAGTTAAACAGTTAACAATGTCGTTTGCAAATGAATGGGCAAATAAAGGGGTTACAATAAATGCTATTGCGCCCGGGTATATTGCTACAGCAAATACTAAAGCATTGCGCGAGGACCCTGTAAGAAACAAATCAATTTTGGATAGAATTCCCGCCGGCAGATGGGGTGATCCGGAAGACTTAATGGGAACAATTGTTTTCTTGTGTTCGGATGCATCAAATTATTTAAACGGCACAGTTGTTACCGTTGACGGCGGATGGATGGGTAGATAATTTTAATACTTTGAGATAAAAGTTATGATGTCGGATAAGAAAATTAAATTTGTAATTATCGGCACAGGAAATATATCAGCAACTTATTTTCATGCGATCAAGAACATTAATGAGGCGGAAGTAATTGGTTTTGTTTCTCGTACTCTAAATGTTCCGTCATATTTAAAATCTCCCGGTAAATTTGAAATATCCGATTCTATTAAAAATATTAAATCAGAATTCGACGCCGTTATTATATGCACACCAAATTACTACCATCATATAAACGCAATTGAAGCGGCCGAACTCGGAAAACACGTATTAACTGAAAAACCTCTGGATATAACCGCTGCAGCGATGGATATGATGATTAATAAGTGCAGAGAAAAAAATGTAAAACTTGGTGTCGCCTATCAAAGAAGATTAAGCGGCGACAATCCATTTATTAAGAAAATGATTAGTGAAAATAAACTTGGGCGCATTTTCAGCGTTGATCTTTCAGTTAAAAACTACCGCGACGAAAATTATTATAAATCTGCACCTTACAGAGGAACTTATTCTATAGACGGAGGAGGACCATTCATTCAGCAGGCTTCACATTATATTGATTTATACTGCTGGTTGTTCGGCAGACCCGGGAAAATTACGGGCAAAACATCCAGGTTTATTCATAATATTGAAACCGAAGATCACGGTGTTGCGGTTTTTATTCATAACAGCGGAATGATAGGAACTGTAACAGCATCAACGGCAACAAAACCGGGGTTCCCCGCAAAACTTGAAATCTATTCCGATAAGGGTTATTTGATAGTTGAAAACGATGAAATAACACATTGGGATATTCCGGATGTGCCTTTTCCTAAAATTGTAAAAAGTAAAAACAAATTTACAGGTTCTTCTACTCACATTGTAAATGATACTTCCAATCATGAAAAAATTATTAAAGATTTTATTAATGCGGTAAAAGAAAATAGAGAGCCGTTAATAAACGGCGAAGAAGGAAGAATAACCACCGAAGTAATATTGGAAATTTATAAAAATCAAATAACATAAGAATATATGATCGACGATCTTTTTTTTATTATAAATACAGTATTTCCCGTTTTCCTTTTAGTGATCGTCGGCATTATCCTAAAGTGGAAAAATATTGTAGATGATAATTTCGTAAAAATTACTTCGCAGTTTGTATTTATGGTCTCGCTCCCGGTATTAATTTTTCTTAAGCTTTACAATGTAGACCTTGAAAGTACAATTGACGTTAAAATGATTACAGTAGTTATCGGCGGAATTTTTATCATGTATGCAATCAGTTTATTTATTGCTAAAAGGTTTAAACTGAAGCCTGAGAATGAAGGTGTATTTATACAGGGGAGTTTTAGAAATAATGACGCGATTGTGGGGCTTGCAATAATTTTAAGAATGTTCGGGACTGATGCTCTTTCAAAAGCATCTTTCTTATTATTGTTCGCGCTGCCTTTGTATAATTTACTTGGAGTTATTTCATTAACCTTGCCGCATAGGTTAAGTAAGAATATTAATTTGAAAAAAACCGTGATTGAAATACTTGCTAATCCTTTCATGATCTCGATTATTCTGGCGATTCCGTTTTCAGTATTTCAAATTGAACTTCACGGAACGATTGAAACAACGGGAAATTATATAGCGCAGATTTCATTGCCTCTTGCTTTAATTGGCATCGGAAGTTCAATAAATATTAAATCAATTAAAGAAGCTTCCGGTCTTGCTTTCGGAGCTCCTGTTCTAAAAAATATTGTTTCTCCCTTGGTTGTTATTTCTCTTTGTTTTATGCTTGATATTTTCGGTCAGGATTTGGGCATATTATTTATTATATTTTCTGCGCCTACTGCAATTGCAAGTTTTATAATGGCATCCTCAATGAAAGGAAATTTGAAACTTGCGGGAAATATAGTTATAATTTCTACGCTTGGCTCTATTTTTACTATGACTTTCGGATTGTTTTGCTTAAGGTATTTTAGAATTATTTAGTTAAAAAGTTATTACCATATATATAAAGGAAACGGCAATGGAATTAATCATTGAGAAAATATTTAACAAATCGAAATCGAAAATATATTTATTGGATATTTTGATTGTTGCTGCAATTTATTATATACCTACTTTTTCACATTTGCTTAGTCTTCCTTTATATTACGTTGAGCCAATGAGGCTAGCACTTGTTGTTTCAATTTTGTTTACAAACAGAACAAACGCGTATTTGATTGCTCTGACCCTTCCTGCATTCTCCTATATTATATCTTCGCACCCGGTTCTTATTAAAACAATGTTAATATCAAGCGAGTTGTTGTTAAACGTCTTTTTATTTTATTATTTAAAAGATAGATTGGCTAATGCCACACTTGTATTTGTTATAAGTATAATTGCAGCTAAACTTTATTATTATGTTGTAAAATTTTTTATGCTTTATTTTGCGGCTTTGCAGGGAAGTCTTGTTTCAACTCCGATTATGATACAGGTTGCAATGTTAACTGTCTTCTCTGCTTTTTTCTATTTCTTATATAAGAAAGAAAATTTATGATAATTTTAAGATTATTGAATTTGTTCATTAGGACTGCCGATGCTTTTATGAAATTGCGTGTTTTTTTATAAGTTATAATAAGACGAATTAGTCTCATAAAAATAAACAGGAGAAAAAAATGAAAAAGTATTTGTACCTCTCCTTAACACCTGAAGCACTTATTGCGTCTATGCTGCCTCCATTGGAATTCGGGAATTACATGGCTATTGGCTCCCGGAAAAGAACCAGAGGACAGGCAATATTTTTTGAATTAGATATCGATAAGGTTGACGGACACTTCCCTCTTGACCTGATTGAAAAACGTTGTGTCCCGGATGAAAAAGGAAATCCCAAAAGATCAGTTTATTTATCAATTTACAGGGTACTCGAACATATTCCTTTTGAAGCATTTAAGGATTTGTTTCTGGTTACGGATGACGGACGCGTTCTAAAACTTTCGCAGGGCGTTTTTGATGAAAAAAATAATCATCATCTGCACCTTTATCAGCAGCTATGCCCGGTTACCCCAATGATAGCAAGTATTGCTGGACCTGAAGAATTTATCAACATTCTTACCGATCAAAATAAACCCGTATCCGTGCCTAAAATAGTATTTGTTGAACTTGAACTTGGTGAGCTAGCGAATGATCCTGATAAAGGAAGAATGGTAAATTTACCCTATCCGAATATTGAACACTTAAGAGACTGCCTTATTGGATTAACACATAATCCGGATAAACCTTCTAAAACTATTATCAGATTATTTAAAGGCGAATTGTTTTACAGGACGTGTAAAAACGGGTTCTTTGTCGGCAATCAATTTCAGAAACTTTATTACCCGTTCCCATCAATTAAAGAATTAAATGACGAACATTATATATGGTGGAGATCCGCCGTAAATATTGGTTTCAGTGGATAATTAAAATTTGTGAGGTAATTTATGTTCAATATTGTTTTCTGGGTAATACCAGTATGTTCTATAACGGCATTAGCTTTTGCTTATTATTTTTATCAGCAGATGATGAAGAAAGACGAAGGTACGGATGTTATGAAAAAAATCGCATCCTATGTTCGAGAAGGTGCAATGGCATATCTTAAACAGCAGTATAAAGTCGTTGGAATTTTCTTTTTAGTTATGACCGTATTTTTTTCAATTTTGTCATACGGACTTAATGTTCAAAATCCATGGGTACCGTTCGCGTTTATTACGGGAGGTTTCTTTTCGGGCCTAGCAGGATTTTTCGGGATGAAAACGGCTACAAACGCTGCGGCAAGAACCGCAAACGAAGCAAAAAAATCATTAAACGACGGTCTGCAAGTCGCATTCAGAAGCGGCGCTGTTATGGGACTTGTTGTTGTAGGATTGGGGCTACTTGATATTTCAATCTGGTTCCTTGTGTTAACTTATTTTTATCCGTTGTCCTTAGGTGAAGGTCATAACATGGTTATAGTTACAACAACTATGTTAACATTCGGAATGGGGGCTTCTGCACAGGCTTTGTTTGCAAGAGTTGGCGGAGGAATTTTTACAAAAGCGGCAGATGTAGGGGGTGATTTGGTAGGAAAGGTTGAAGCGGGAATTCCGGAAGACGATCCAAGAAACCCGGCTACAATTGCGGATAATGTTGGAGATAATGTCGGAGACGTTGCAGGAATGGGTGCTGATTTATATGAATCATATTGCGGGTCAATATTAGCTACAGCTGCTTTAGGCGCTTCTGCGTTTTTGAGCAATCCTGAAATGCAGTTAAGAGCTGTACTTGCTCCAATGCTTGTTGCAGCAATCGGGATTTTACTTTCAATTCTTGGAATATTTGTCGTCAAAGCAAAAGATAATGCGACTCAAAAAGAATTATTAAATGCTTTATCCAAATCAATAAATTACAGTTCCGTACTAATCGTTGTTTTTTCATTTTTTCTTATTCAATATTTAGAATTGGAAAATACTTACGGTATCTGGGCAGCGGTTGTTGTCGGTCTATTAACAGGCATCGTAATCGGTAAATCGACTGAATATTATACTTCATCTTCATTCAAACCGACGCAATCAATTGCCGAAAGTTCTAAAACAGGTCCGGCTACAGTAATAATTTCAGGTTTGGGAGTCGGTATGATTTCAACAGCAATTCCTGTTTTAGCAGTTGTTGCCGGAATAATTTTATCATTTATGTTTGCATCGGGATTTGATCCTTCAAAAATTAATTTAGGATTATATGGTATTGGTATTGCCGCGGTTGGAATGTTATCAACTCTCGGTTTAACTCTTGCAACCGACGCATACGGACCGATTGCCGACAACGCCGGAGGGAATGCCGAAATGAGCAATCTTGGTCCCGAAGTAAGGGCAAGAACGGATGCTCTCGATTCATTAGGAAATACAACAGCGGCCACGGGGAAAGGTTTCGCAATTGGTTCTGCGGCTTTAACGGCTTTAGCTTTGCTTGCTTCTTATATTGAAGAATTAAAAATTGGTTTGGTTAGAATTGGTCAGGAAGTATTAACTCTTGGCAACGGAGTAATTGTAGATGTCAAAAGCGCAGGTCTATTGGATTTTATGAAATATTATAATGTTACTTTAATGAATCCGTTAGTATTGGTTGGAATTTTCCTCGGATCAATGATGGCATTTTTATTCTGCGGATTAACAATGAACGCAGTCGGAAGAGCCGCGCAGAAAATGGTTGATGAAGTAAGAAGACAATTCAAAGAAATACCCGGAATTCTTGAAGGAAAATCAACCCCCGATTATGCGAAGTGCGTTGCAATTTCAACAAAAGGAGCGCAGATGGAAATGATTGTGCCGTCGGCTCTTGCAATTCTTGTTCCTATTGTTACGGGAGTTGTATTAGGTGTTCCTGGTGTTATGGGACTTCTTGTAGGCGGTTTAGGATCCGGATTTGTGCTTGCTGTATTTATGTCCAACTCCGGAGGCGCATGGGACAACGCGAAAAAATATGTTGAAGAGGGAAATCTCGGAGGCAAAGGTTCCGCTAGTCATAAAGCAACCGTTATTGGCGATACTGTAGGAGATCCTTTCAAAGATACTTCTGGACCGAGTTTAAACATTTTAATAAAATTAATGAGCATGGTCGCGATTGTAATGTCGGGACTAACAGTCGCCTTCAGCATTTTATAAAACCCGAATATTAATATAAAGCCCTCTTATCGAGGGCTTTATATTTTCCTTTTTCCTATTTCTAAACTTGACAATAAAAAATAATTTTAATAATTTTTCAGTAAACAATAAAGTTAACGATTAAGTAAAAGTTATGAGTTATTTAAAAAATATAGAAAGAGGCATTCTTGTCGAAATTTTAGCTTTTTCCCTCTTTTTTTCATTTCAATTCTTGTATGCACAAACAAAAGCTTTCCCTAGTGCCGAAGGTTACGGACAATTTACAACAGGCGGAAGAGGCGGTGAAGTTTTTGAAGTAACAAATTTAAATGATTCCGGAATAGGGAGTTTAAGATACGCTGCTGAATCTTCCGGCAAAAGAACTATTATTTTTAGGATTTCAGGGAATATAGAATTAAAATCCATACTTAGAATAAAAAACGGCGATTTAACAATTGCGGGTCAAACCGCCCCTGGGGATGGTATATGCATACAGGGTTATCCTGTAAGAATAGACGCAGATAATATTATTATAAGATATATTCGCTTCAGACTTGGAGATATTAATAACGTAGAAGACGATGCCATCTGGGGAAGAGAAAGAAAAAATATTATAATTGACCACTGCTCAATGAGCTGGTCAACAGACGAAGCTGCAAGTTTTTACGACAATGAAAATTTTACAATGCAGTGGTGTATAATTTCTGAGAGCCTTTTCCGTTCCGTACACGCTAAGGGAGATCACGGTTACGGCGGAATTTGGGGAGGATGGGGCGCGACCTTTCATCATAATTTATTGGCGCATCATACAAGCAGAAACCCGAGATTTAACGGCAGCCGGTATTTGCATCAGCCCGAAAAGGAAATTGTTGATTTTGTTAATAACGTAATTTATAACTGGGGCGATAATAGTATTTACGGGGGAGAAGAAGGTAATTATAATATTAGAGCAAATTACTTTAAATCAGGTCCCGCAACTCAAAGTTCAAAAAAGAACCGTATTGTTGAACCTTGGTCAAGTACAACTAACGGAATATTTAAAAATTTCGGAAAGTTTTATGTCGAAGGCAATTTTATTTTCGGATTTCCCGAAACTACTGCTGATAACATTAGCACCGGAGTTCAAGGCGTATCTATTGAAGTTAAAGATACAATAATTGTGAACGAACCATTTCCGGTTTCTCAGCTCGAAGCTCAAACGGCCGAAAATGCTTTTGAATTAGTTTTAGAAAACGCCGGAGCCAATTTTCCCCGAAGGGATTCGGTTGATTTAAGGATTATCGAAGAAACAGAAACCGGAACTGCGGCTTATGGAAATTCTTATTACGGAGGGGGCAACGGAATTATCGATTCTCAAAATGATGTCGGGGGATGGCCATTCTTAAATTCACTTCCGGCGCCTGCAGATACTGATCACGACGGAATGCCCGACGGTTGGGAACAACAAAAAGGACTTGATCTTAATAATCCGGATGATAGAAATCTATTAAACCCTGATGGATATACCATGCTTGAAGTCTATTTAGAGGATTTATTAAACGGGAATGTTACGTCAATTAAATCTGAAAACAATTTACCTTCTGATTTTGTTTTGTATCAAAATTATCCAAATCCCTTTAATCCTAATACAACAATATCTTTTAATATTCCCGAGATGGAAAATTCTAATCACAGTAATGTTGTATTAAAGATCTACGATATAATAAGTTCGGAAGTAACTATTTTATTAAATAAAAAATTGTCGAGCGGACATCATTCAATTGTATTCGAAGGGAAAAATCTGTCAAGCGGGCTTTATTTTTATGAGCTATCATTTATGAATTTTAGGAAAGTTGGAAAAATGGTTTTATTAAAATAATTCCATTTTACTGAATTTCCATATTTCAAAAAAAAATGTTGCTTAGGAAAAATTGACTTGACAAACAGAATAAATTTTATAATCTTAGTAACCGATAAAGTAAACGATAATTAAATTTTAAGAAAAATATTTATACAAGGAGTTTTTTAATAAAATTTTTTATTCTTAAAAGTTATCGATAAAGTAACCGATGTTGTTTTTTGTTGCCTGTTTCATTTTTATTAACAGATGTTTATTATTTTCTGATTATCCTAAATCCCGCAAAAAATAAATAAATTATAAACATCATGATTAAGCATAATACCAAGGAAAATTATATGAAATCAAGAACGTTTAAAATAGCCGCATTGTTTATGTTCCTATTTACAACTTCAATTTGGGCACAGGGAACATTAAAAGGTGTTGTTATTGATTCCTTAACATCGCAGCCACTTGTCGGAGCAAATGTATTTGTTATCGGGACTTCGCTTGGAAGTGCGACTGATATTGAAGGGGAATATAAAATAACAAGAATTCCTGCGGGCCCGTTCAAATTAAAAGTCTCATACATAGGTTATGAAAGCAAAGAGTTCGATTTAAGTATTCAGGATAACAGAACTTTGGAATTTCATGTCGAGCTGGTACTTGAGGTATTAGAAGGCAATACTGTTGTTATAACCGCACAAGCCTTGGGACAGGCCGCGGCAATTAATCAGCAGCTTACATCAAACACAATTGTTAATGTAATTTCAGAAGAAAAAATACAAGAACTGCCCGATGCAAATGCCGCAGAAGCAATCGGACGTCTGCCGGGCGTTTCTTTAAGCAGATCGGGCGGTGAAGCGAATAAAATTATTCTGCGCGGACTAAGCGACAAATATACAAGCGTAACGCTTGACGGAGTAAAAATTCCATCGACCGATTCTCAAGAACGTGGCATTGATCTAAGTGCGATATCGCAAAGTTCATTGGCAGGTATTGAATTGTACAAAGCCCTTACATCGGATAAAGACGCTGACGCTATTGCCGGAAGCGTTAACCTGGTAACAAAAAAGGCTCCTTCAGAAAGAGAAATCAGAGCAGTAATAAAAGGCGGATATAATGATGTTATGAGCTCTGCCGAACAATATGATTTTTCATTTAAATACGGCGAAAGATTTTTTGATAAATCCTTAGGTGTTCAAATAAACGGGAATTTGGAAAATAAAATACGCAGCAGTGAAAGTATTAACCTTAACTATGATCAGAATATTCTTAACCAAACAAGTTATTTTATTAATAATTTTTCCGTGCAGTTTACTGATGAAATTAGAAAAAGAGACGGAATAAGTCTTATTCTTGATTATAATACTCCGGATGACGGGAATATTAAATTCAACAATACATTTAACAGTACTAAAAGAGATTATATAACTCACAATAGAGATTATCCCAACGGAGGAGGCAACTCACAATATCTTGGCGGTGTAACCTATACCTACCGTGATAGAGAACAGGAAATTAAAACTTTCAGTTCTTCTTTAACCGGCGATAATAATTTATTGGGATTTAATATTACATGGGGACTTTCTTTTGCACAGTCGACCTCGGATTTCCCTTATGATTATCAATTGGATTTTAGTGAGCCCTCGAATGCCGGTACTTCGGGGATGAAATCAACTCCTCAGTTTCAGGATCATCCCGAAAGATTTGTCGATTATGCCTATAATAATTTTAGAGCCGCTACTTTAGCCGGAGCTTATTACAGCAGTCAGGATAACCTCGACAAGGATCAATCAATTTTTATTAATTTTAAAAAAGATTACACAATAGGAAATCTTTTTTTCGGTGAATTAAAATTCGGCGGTAAATATAAAACAAAAAGCAGAAACAATCATACAACTCAGAATTTTGCCCCTTACTATTTGGGATATTGGCAGCCTTATACAAGATTAGATGACGGGTCAATTGTTCAAAAGGATTTGACAGGAACTATGTTTGACGCGTTCTATCAACGATATTTACAGAATCCGCTTAACAATACATTATCGTTTACTGAGTTTTTGGATTCAACACCCGAATCAAAAAAAGTTTATGATTTATATGATCTAAATCCTTTAATAAACAGAGACAAATTAAGAGAGTGGTACGATTTAAATAGAAACGGCGTAAGCCAAAATGGTAGTACAAGAGAGTATTACGATGACCCGACACTTGCAGCAAATTTTTATGATATAAAAGAAACTGTCGGCTCCGGTTATATAATGAATACCTTAAAATTCGGTCAGGATATTACTTTTATTGCCGGATTAAGAGTTGAACAGGAGAATAATGATTATAAAAATACATATTCAAGAGAAGTAGCGAGCGGTTTCCCTTCTATTAAAATTGTTACTAGAGACACTACAGCTGCCTATACCGAAACCGTTGTTTTACCAAATTTCCATTTTAATATTAAAGCTACAGATTTCTTAAATATCAGACTTGCTGCTTATAAAGCTCTCGCTAGACCTGATTTTAATATGAGATTAAATACATATTTCGCGTGGCGACCCGCGGCGGTAGGCGGAAATAAACAGCTTGTTGTTGGAAACCCGCTGTTAAAAACAGCAAAAGCATGGAACTTTGAAATAAATACATCGTTCTATGGAAATGACATTGGATTATTCTCAGTATCTGCATTCTATAAAGAAATTGTAGATATGTATCATATGCTTAATCAAATAAATACCGAAGGAAACGTATTGTTTCAGGCGCTTGGTCTTGAAACCGAATCCTTGCATACAGGAAACTATCAGCTGACAATACCTTATAATTCACCAAAACCATCAAAGGTTTGGGGATTT
This sequence comes from Bacteroidota bacterium, assembly GCA_018829205.1. GTDB lineage: Bacteria > Bacteroidota > Ignavibacteria > Ignavibacteriales > Melioribacteraceae > JAHJUE01. Next base: position 222,801 of record JAHJUE010000006.1, on the reverse strand, counting down.
GAATTGGAACATCAGATAAACTTCAGTTTCCTTCCTGGACTTCTTAAAAACATAGTGCTTTCTTACAACGCTTCGTTGGTAAAATCTGAAACTCATTTAATTGGTGCAAGAACAGATACAACTTATTCCACCATTCCGGGTATTCCGTTCCCGATACAAACATATGTTGAACGAGCTATTGAATACAAACAGCAGTTAGAAGATCAACCGGAATTTTTCGGTAATATTTCTTTAGGCTATGATATTGGAGGGTTTTCAGGACGTGTTTCTGTATTCCATCAATCCGAATATAACTCATCATTTTCACCTAGCGGAAGAGGAGATAGAGTAATTGGAGCTTATACCCGCGTTGATTTGGCGTTAAAGCAAAAAATTACGGATTATTTATCGGTAAACTTAAATGTAAATAATTTAACAAATCTTAAAGAAGAAAATTTATTAAACAACCGTGTAAATCAATATAAGATTTTAAGAACAAGCGCTTTATACGGTCTAACTGCTGATCTTGGTGTACGTGTTGATTTATAAATTATGACAATTAAAGTTTTTAAAAAAATTCATAAGGAGGTTCTTTTTTGTAAAACTAATATTTATTTTTTAATCAATAGGAGGAGTTATGCAGCATAAGTATTACAGTTCATTTGTAATTTTTTTAATTCTTTGTTTATCAAGCGTTATGTTTGGGCAAAAGGTTAAACGATTGGTCCCATATAATGGAACAGCTGAAACAGAACTTATAACTCAAATTAAAGCTGATACAACTGCTACTAATGGTTTGTTGGCTGATCGCGTATATGAGCTAGAAGGAGGAATCGGGTTTCCTTACATATGTCAAGAAACATTTTATGTAGAAGCAGGTCAAACTCTACGTTTTAGATCTTCTAACAATGAAAAGCCGGTTATCTATTTATACCCAACAGGGACAGGCTCAAACCCTCAAAGACCTCCCGGATACTTTATCAGACTAAGAGGTGGCAGCCTTTATATGAAAGACATTGCTGTTTCAGGATATTTTGAACCTGCACCTGCAAACTTAGATAACGTACAGGGCGGTTTATTCAGAAATGATAATGAAGGATCTGATTATCATTTTGACGGCTGCGTATTTTCCAACATTAACGGCCAGTTTATCCGCTGCGAAGGTTCAACAGGAACAATTAGAGTTACTAATTCAATTTGGACAAACATGGGCGCATTAAGCACTTCAAATTTCGGCGCCGGAAAAGGAATTGATTTACGCGCTTCTTCTTGCGATTCTTTAATTCTTGTTAATAATACTTTTACAAATTATCAGGATAGAGTTGTAAGACATTACAATTTCGGCAATCCTCTTGAAGGAACTGGAAACATTGGTTATACATTAATTGACCACAATACCTTCTTTAACGGTATGGGCTATCATGGTTTATTATCATTAGGCAACGTTGGTTCTGAAGTTCATATAACAAATAACTTATTCAAAGATGCATTCGCAGCTGGAGAAGATTCAACCGATGCTACACGTTATGCCGAATGGGCAAATACAGGCGAAAAATATCCTAACGGCGGAAACAGAATTATGTGGATTTTTACCGCTCCTAATGATACCACTGCTTGGACGGTTAAAAATAATTACTGGTCAGTTTCTGCAGACGGACAGGCATTTTTTAATGAGCATACTGCCGAACCAATTGTTCCCGGCTCTCCTCTTTCATGGCATATAAATAGCCGTTTAGGAGCCGATTCTGTGCATGCATTTACGCAAATTGCCGATCCGCAATTAACAAACACTCAAGATTTAATGCTGAATTTGATGCGCTGGTATGTAAGTCCAACCGGCGGAAATAAAACTAAAAATACTCCTTCTTCACTTTGGAACTCAGCAACAGACGATATGGACCGCAGACCAATTTCTTTCTGGATCAATGATCTTAACGCGTCATACTCAACATCTTCAGCTGCTTATGTTGGCGCGCAAGGATACCCTGCAGGTGATTTAAATTGGTTTCCTGATAAAAAAGCTGCGTGGGAAAGTGATCCAACGGATGTAAACGAAGCTGAAGAATTGCCAACTGATTTCGCGTTGAGTCAAAATTATCCTAATCCTTTTAATCCAAGTACAACTATTCAATATTATTTACCTGTTGAATCAAAAATTTCTCTTGATGTATTTGATGTATTAGGAAGTAAGGTTGCAACTATTGTTAATCAAAACCAGCAGGCCGGAAGTTACTCTGTTAATTTTGATGCTTCCAGATTATCATCAGGCATTTATTTTTATCAGCTTACAACATCCAATGCTGTGATTTCCAAAAAAATGATTCTTATTAAATAAAATACTTACTCTTTACATTGAGCACCTGAGCCATACTTACTCCCTTGGCCGGGTGCTCATTTCATAAATATTGGTATGTTCGATTGAGGTCTGCTTTGAAAAAAATACTTTATTTGTCCGCCCTTTTTCTAATTCTATCCGTTAACACTGGTGCGCAGAACAAATATATTATTACGGTTGACACAAAAGGCAGCGGAGATTATAAGACTATATCGGAAGCGGTTAAGTCTCTCCCAATGTTTAATTACCAAAGAAAAATTATAAAAATTCTGAACGGCGTATATAATGAAAAATTCAAAATTGAACAAGACAACATTACACTGTTAGGTGAAAGTAAGGACAGTACAATAATTCGTTTCAATCAGTTGAGAGAAAGTTGGAAAAACAACAAAGACGTAATTGGTCCGGCTGTTATAAATCTAAACGGCGACGATATTATAATTAAAAACCTTACTGTTGAAAACACTCAGCCTGAAATAGGTCCGCACGCATTTGTAATTTACGGCACAGGGACACGCACTATAATTCTAAACTGTAATCTTATCAGCAAAGGAGCAGATACGGTTTCGCTTTGGGATTATAAAACGGGTATGTATTATCACGCCGACTGTTATTTTGAAGGCGCTGTTGATTTTGTTTGTCCGCGGGGATGGTGTTTTATAAAAAATTCAAAATTTTATGAAGTGAAGAAAACTGCAGCTTTGTGGCATGCGGGCGGTTTTAGTAAAGAACAGAAATTTGTAATTAAGAATTCATATTTTGACGGAGTTAAGGATTTCGATTTGGGAAGACATCATTATGAAGCGCAGTTCTACTTGTTAAATTGTACATTCTCCGAAAACATGAGCAATAAAAAAATATTCAGAGTTACTTATGAAGATACCACACGTAACCAGGCATTTAACTGGGGTGAAAGATATTATTTTTATAATTGCAGACGCATCGGCGGAGATTACGATTGGATCAAAAATAATTTAAGCAGTGCCGAAGGTCAACCCTCTGTTGATGATATAACTCCAGCCTGGACCTTTAATTATAAATGGGATCCTGAATCAAAAGAAGGTCCGAAATTAATAAAATATGAAGCCGCCGGGGAAAAATTAATTTTATTATTTGATGAAAACATAACTGTAATAGATGATCCGATCTTGGTAAATGATTTTAATGAAGAATTTAATTACTCCAGCGGAGGCGGTTCGGATACAATCATTTTTTATTCTGTTTCTGAAATAAATAAAAATGATTTGAAAGGATTAGAAATTTCTAAGGGAAGATTATTGGGCACAACAGCTGGCATTTATGAAAGAGAAGCTGTTTTGGGAATTGATTAAAATTAAATCTAAACTTTTTCTGAAAATATTTATGAATGGTAATATCAGAATATTATTTTTTTTATTAACACTTTGGCAATTTAATTTCATTTTCGCGCAAAGCTTGGATTCGAATAAAATTATTTCGGTTGATACTTCATTTACAATATACAGTGCAGCCGCTAAGGTTGTAAAAGATTTCCCTTATGCGAAATTAGTTTCACCAAAACTGCCGGCAGAAGTTGATTCATTTAATAATGTTGAATTTTTAAACTACGGAAAAAGAAAACTGCGTCTTGATTTATTCGTACCAAAAAATAAAGAGAAAAAATATCCGGCTGTTATTCTTGTTCACGGAGGCGGATGGCATTCCGGGAATAAATCACATCAAGTACCTATGGCAATGGATTTTGCGTCAAAGGGGTTTATAGCAGCGGCGGTTGAATACCGTTTATCGGATGAAGCGGTTTATCCCGCAGCAGTAAAGGATTTAAAAGCTTCGATTAAATGGATGAAGGTAAATTCGGAAAAGTATGGTATTGATACTTCTAAAATAGCAATTCTCGGCTGTTCTGCAGGAGCGCAATTAGCTTCTCTTGTCGGATTTTCGAATAACGAATCTGAATATGAACCTGACGATTTTTTCCCAGAAATATCAAGTGATGTTCATGCTGTTGTTAATATTGACGGACTGCTCGATTTTACAAGCAGCGAATCTAAAGAATTTGATATTGAGCCGGATAAACCAAGATCGGCGCATTTATGGTTTGGAAGTTCATATAAGAATAACCCGGAATTATGGAAAAAAGGTTCGCCTTATTTTCATGTTGATGAAAAAGATATTCCGATTGTTTTCATAAATAGTTCGATACCGCATTATCATGCCGGAAGAGACGATATGATTAAAAAATTGGATAAGTTTAACATCTATTATGAAGTTTATACAATTGAAAATACACCGCATCCGTTTTGGCTTTTTCATCCGTGGTATGCGGAAACCTTTGGTTTTGTCGAAAGTTTTTTAAAAAATGTTTTTAGACTTAATTAGATATAAATAAAATGTATTTTAGAACAAATATTGCTTTTATAGTTCAAAAACAAATTATATGTTGACTTTTTCAGAATATTTCAAGAAATTAGTTATCGATTAAGTAAATGATTAAGTAATAACTATAAGTTAGAATTTTATTCGATATCTACATTATTTATGCAGTTTTATTTTTCTCTGAGTCATGGCAATTCTTTGCCTGTGACTGACGTGGCGAAGCTTTAAATAGATAATTTTATAAAAATAAAAAGTGATAAAATGATAACAAAAACTATATCAATCATATCCATGCTGATTTTAACATTTTTTCAATCAGGCGCCAAAAACGGTAGTGCTTGTTCAGAGGAAAAATTACCGCAGGAAAATACTTCTGATATTTTAATTTCCGATACGCTTAAATGGTCTGAAAGATTGAGCGAATCCTTTATTGTTCGACATCCCGGCTCAGTTACTTTTGATGAGTACATGACAAAAAATGATTGGAATTATGAACAGGGAGTTGTGCTTGAAGCGTTAAGACAAATGTATGTAAAAACAGACGATGATAAGTATTTTAATTTTATTAAAGAAAATATTGATCAGTTTGTAACCGAAGAAGGAAAAATTCTAAAATATAATTATGATACTTTTAACCTGGACAACATAAACACAGGAAGGCAGCTGCTGTTTCTTTACGAAAAAACAAAAAGTGAAAAATATAAAATTGCTGCCGATACTTTAAGAAAGCAGTTGAAATACCAGCCCCGAACGAAAGAAGGCGGATTCTGGCATAAGCAAATTTATCCATACCAAATGTGGCTCGACGGAATTTATATGTCAGGACCTTTCTATGCTCAGTATGTTACTATGTTTGAAGAAGATAAAAATTACGACGATATAACATTTCAGATTAAAACTGTTTATAAACATACTCTCGATGAAAAAACAGGACTATTGTATCATGCGTGGAATGAAAACAAAGAACAGCGCTGGGCAGATCCCGAAACAGGCAGATCCAAACATTTCTGGGGAAGAGCCATTGGTTGGTATGTTATGGCAATTGTTGATGTGCTCGACTATTTGCCTCAGGAAGATAAGAATAGAAATGATATAATAAATATTCTTCAAAATGTTTGTGAATCGCTCCTTAATTTTAGAGATAGCGAAACAGGATTGTGGTATCAAATACTGGATATGCCTGAAAGAGAAGGCAATTATCTTGAAGCTTCATGCGCGACCATGTTCACTTATGCCTTTGCCAAAGGAGCAAATAAAGGTTATTTGGATAAAAAGTTTTTTAAGATTGCCGAAAACTCATTTGAAAGCATAATTAAAACTCACGTTGAAGTTGAAAAAAACGGTTTAATAAATCTTCTTCATACATGCAGAGGAGCCGGACTGGGCGGCAATCCATACAGAGACGGTTCTTACGAATACTATATTAGTGAAGATCAAAGAATAAACGATTTTAAAGGATACGGCCCATTAATTTATTCGGCTTTAGAGCTGGGCAAATAACCAAGAAATGTTTTTTAACTATTTAGTATATTTGCAAAATTAAAATCTTAGTATATATACTAGTTAAGCGGATGAATTATGGCGGATAAATCTGTTACTCTAAGCGACATCGCAAAACGGCTTAATGTCTCTACGGTTACTGTCTCAAAAGCATTAAGAGGTCACCCGGATATTTCTATTCAGACCACAAAAGTAATTAAGGAATTAGCCGATGAAATGGGTTATTCACCCAATTTTATGGCAAGGAATTTATCGGCCCGTAAATCTCAAATGATAGGATTGGTGGTTCCTAAAATTGCTCACTTTTTCTTCGGGTCTATTATAGAATCAATTTATGATATTGCTTTTAAAAATAATTATGAAATTATTTTAACTGTATCGCAGGAAAATGCCGAAAGAGAAAAAAAACATATTCAAACACTCCTTTCAATGCGTGTTGACGGTATTATTGTATCAATCTCACAGGAAACAAATGATTATGAAATTTTCGATACAGTAAGAAAAAGAGATATTCCCCTGGTTTTTATTGACAGAATTCCACAAATATCAAATATAAATACAGTTTCAGTAGACGACCGCGGGGGAGCTTATAAAGCAATTTCACATGCAATTAAACTTGGCTACAGAAATATAGGTCACTTTGCCGGTTATCCCGAAATCAATATAGGCAAGCAGCGTTATCTTGGTTTTGAGGATGCGATGAATCATCATGGAGTTCCTATTAATCCTGATTGGGTTTTACACGGAGGCTTCGGTGAAAAATACGGATATGAAGCTTTTATGCAGCTTTATAAAAATAATAATTTGCCTGATCTGATTTTTACAGTTACATATCCTGTTGCTCTCGGCGTTTATATGGCCGCGCGGGAAGTTAATCTAAGTATTCCTGATGATATTGATGTAATTTGTTTTGGTAATGCTAAGGTACAGAATTTCCTTTCACCCCAATTAAGTTGCGTGGATCAGCCTACCGAACAAATAGCTAATAAGTCAATGGAAATACTGCTTCAGAATATTAAATCGCCTGATGAATTTGAACATAGAAACATTCAGATTGATACCGATTTAATATTAAGAGGAACTTGCATCAACTTTAATAAAAAATAAATCCACGTTTATATTTAATCTATCTAAGATGAATACCTCAAGTGATAATTAAAAGTCAAAAATTTTTTACAACAATCATATTTCAAACATGAAAGAATTAAAAATTTCAATTGTAATGTTGCTTCTTTCCGGCCTTGTTAGCTGCTCAGTTCCTGAAAAAACCGGGTGGGATTTAATGCCGCAAATACTTGAAAGAATTAAAGCGCCTGAATTTCAAGATAAAGATTATAATATTAATGATTACGGTGCCAAAGCCGAAAAGGATTTTAATAATCGGGAAATTATTAACAATGTAATTTCCGAATGCAGTAATGACGGCGGCGGTAAAGTAATTATTCCGGAAGGCGAATATTTCTGCGCCGGACCAATAAATCTTAAAAGTAATGTCAATCTCTTCATTGCCGAAGGAGCGATTGTTAAATTCAGTACAAACCCGGATGATTACCTGCCTGTAGTTTTAACCCGCTGGGAGGGTATGGAATGTTATAATTATTCTCCGTTAATCTACTCTTTTGAACAGGAAAACATCGCGGTTACCGGAAAGGGAATTCTAGACGGTCAAGGGGCAAACGAGAACTGGTGGCCATGGAAAGGGAAAACTGAATACGGATGGCAAAAAGGAATGGCTAGTCAGCTTGACAGCAGCGGCAGACCATTATTGGTTAGAATGAGTAACGAAAACATTCCTGTTGAAAAAAGGATTTTCGGTAAAGGCGGTTATCTTCGTCCCAATTTTATTCAGCCTTTTAGATGTAAAAATATTTTAATTGAAGGCGTTACATTTTTAGACTCGCCAATGTGGTTTATTCACCCTGTTGAATCTCAGAATATAACAGTAAAAAATGTTACTGTTAAAGGTCTTGGTCCGAACAACGACGGATGTGATCCTGAATCATGCAAAGATGTTCTCATTGTAGGATGTGATTTTCAGACCGGAGACGACTGCATCGCAATCAAATCAGGAAGAAATAACGACGGCAGAAGAATTGCGATACCTAGTGAAAATATTATTATTCAAGATTGCAAAATGAAAGACGGGCACGGAGGTGTCGTAATCGGGAGTGAAATTTCCGGGGACTGCAGAAACGTATTTGCTGAAAATTGTGAAATGGACAGCCCAAATTTGGACCGTGCCGTTCGCATAAAAACAAATTTATACCGGGGCGGAACAATTGAAAATATCTTTGTAAGAAATATAAATGTTGGAGAAGTATCGGAATCGGTTTTAAGAATTAATATGAAATACGAACCAAATGAAGGCAATGACGGCACTTTCATACCGATAATTAAAAACGTAAAACTGTCTAATATAAAGAGCAATAAAAGCAAATACGGCATTTATTTAGAAGGATTAGAATCATCAAAAATTAATAACATATTTATTGAAGACTGCAGTTTTGAAAATGTTTCTTCAGGCAATATTATTAACGATTCAAATGAACTATACTTTTCCAATTTCATAATTAATAGCGAAGAACAAAGTGCTGCAAAAAATTGATGTAAAAATTACATAAAGTTAATTGTGAATTTCGCATTCAATTCATTCTTGCATTTTAATTCGATTGTTGCCGCATATTAAAAATAAAATCATAATTTACTCAATAATTAGATTCATAGTAAAATTACATGAAAGAATTTAAATTAAATCCGGACAGATTTTTTGATCCCGAAACGGCCGTTCGAAAAATTGCGCGCGAGTTATATGAAGAAACACTTAGTCTTCCAATAATTAGTCCTCACGGGCATGTTGATCAGCGAATCTTTGTTGATAATAAACCATTCTCGAACCCGACTGAACTTTTTATTATTCCTGATCATTACGTTTTCAGAATGCTTTATTCGCACGGAATAGATCACTCTGAGCTTGATATACCCAAAAAGGACGGATCGAGAAAGGGTATTGATCCTTTAAAAATTTGGCAGATATTCAGTGATAACTATTATCTGTTTGCGGGCACTCCCTCAGGTGTTTGGCTTGATTATGAATTTTGTGAAGTGTTTGGTATAAATGAAAAACTAACATCAGAAAACGCGGAAAAAATATATTTTCAAATAAATGAAAAATTACAGTCGCCCGAATTTTTACCCAGGGCTTTATTTGAAAAGTTTAATATTGCGCTTCTTTCAACTACCGATTCTGCAGCTGATTCACTTGAATATCATAAAACTATTAAAGAATCAGGATGGAAAGGAAGAATTATACCCTGCTTTAGACCTGACGGACTTACGAATTTACTTGATTTAAACTGGTCCCAAAATATCAAAAAACTCGGCGAAGTAAACGGAAAAGAAATTACAAATTATAAAAGCTTTTTAACTTCTTTGGAAGAAAGAAGAAAATTCTTTAAAGAAATGGGCGCGACTTCAACCGATCACGGAGTATTAACTCCCTACACTCATAAACTGTCAGATGTTGAATCAGACAAGATATTTCAAAAAGCGTTAAAAGGTAATGTTACAGAAACAGACGCCGCATTATTTACAGCTAATATGCTTATGGAAATGGCAAGAATGAGCAGTGAAGACGGGCTTGTAATGCAGATTCATGCCGGTTCTTTGAGGAATTACGATAACAGAATTTTCGATATTTACGGTCTGGATAAAGGAATTGATATTCCTGTAAGTACCGAATACACAAACAATTTGAGAGAATTGTTAAATGCATTCGGAAGCCATAAGAATTTTTCAATGATTATTTTTACTCTCGATGAATCAAACTATTCAAGAGAACTTGCTCCACTTGCAGGTTTATACCCTGCTTTAAAATTAGGTCCCTCATGGTGGTTTCACGACAGTATAGAAGGTATGACAAGATTCAGACACTCCGTTACCGAAACTGCGGGATTTTACAATACTGTCGGTTTCAATGACGATACAAGAGCATTTGTTTCTATTCCCGCCCGGCATGACGTTGCTCGACGAGTGGATGCAAATTATTTAGCCGGACATGTTGCAAGGCATATAATTTCAATGGAAGAAGCGCGGAATTTAATATACGAATTAACAAACGGATTGGTTAAAAAGGCATACAAACTTTAACCTAAGCTGGATTTTATATAAGGAAAAAAAGATGACATTAACAGAACTATTAAATAACGAAATTATATTGGATACAGAGGCAAAAGATTTTATTGAGTTACAACTCGCATCTGATTTGGATATTAGAATTTATCCTAATTCAATTTCACAATATGAAAAAAACACATTTTTTATAGGGAAACAAAACGAAGTTAAATATTTATTTATTGTATCCGGATTACCTTCCGATAAAACAGCAGATGCATTCGAAGGAATTGATATTAACGCGGGTGAAAATAAATCAATAATAAAAAGATGTTCCTTGAATTGTAATAACGCAGCCTCGATACAAAAAATATTTCCGTTTACGAATCCGGTTTTACTCGGGCTTTCAAATTCTTTTGGTTTCGGAGATAGAATAGGATTTGCGAATTCAGCACATCTTCGTTCGCTTTCGGGCAGCGGCTTCAAACCTGTACTTGCTCAGCAGTCAATTAGGGAACTAACAAGAACAGGCAGGGTGCCTGCCGATGTAATGAGCGCCGCTGTATGGGCGGTATTTCAGGAGGGTTACAAAGATGGATTCGGTGCCGATGCCGATCACCTTAAAACTACTGCAGATATAGATTTAATGATTTCAAACGGGTTTACTATGTTTACTTTTGATCCCGGCGAACATGTTATAAATGAAGCAGACGTTTTGCCAATAGATACTTTAACTCAGAAAATAAAATCACTTCCGTGGGAAAGTTTAAATGATGATTTCGATTCAATGCTGAAACGTTACGAACATATAAGTTTTAATTTGGGAGAAGGATTTGAAATTGTACCTTTAAAAGAAGAAATTTTAAGAGCGACTTTAAAGTACGGCGGGGCGATTGCTCATATAAATAATTTGTATAAACATATAATTAAAAATCACTCGAATAAACCTTTTGAAGTAGAAGTCTCCGTTGATGAAACAGAATCTGTTACCACACCGTTTGAACATTTTTTTATTGCCTCGGAACTTTATAGGCTGGGAGTAAAAATAATTAGTCTCGCGCCTAGATTTATAGGCGAATTTGAAAAAGGAATTGATTATAAAGGCGATATAGAAATATTTAAAGAAGAGTATTTAAAACATGTTAAAGTGGCCGAATACTTCGGTTCTTATAAAATTAGCCTTCATTCAGGAAGCGATAAGTTTACGGTTTACAAAGCAATAGGTTCGCTTAAAAGAGGTTACACTCACGTAAAAACTGCAGGTACTAGTTATCTCGAGGCATTACGTGTAGTAGCCGCAGTTAATCCTGAAGTTTTCCGCGAAATTTTGGATTTCTCCAGAGAGCTTTATTTAGTTGAAAAGGAAACATATCATGTTTCTGCCGATATTAATAAAGTTTCGGAATCAAAACAATATAATAACGAAGAGCTGCTTGATTTGTTTAATCAAGATGATGCAAGACAGGTTCTTCATGTAACTTTCGGTAAAGTGCTTACTATTAAGGACGATTCAGGCAAATATATATTTAAAGACAAAATTTATAATTGCCTTATTGATAACGAAAATGTTCATTATAATTTTATAATTAAACATTTCAAAAGGCATCTCGAACCGTTCAATTAAAAATTCTTAGTCTCTCTTTTAAACCCCGAATTGATTTCTTCAATTTGGGGTTTTTTGTTTTAAACAGCTTTCTAATAGAAATTGGATACAATAAATTCAATTCAGAATATAGGTCTAATGCATATAGTTTGCGGTTTCAGGTTCTTATTTCTTTTAGTAGATTTATTTTCATTAAATTTTTTAATCAAAACAAATCAGGATTACATGAAAATTATTGATTTGAACTACGGTGAAAATTATAAAGAAGAAATTGATTTAAAACATTATCTCGAAAATAAGTTAGCTGAAAGTCTGGGAATTCCGAACAATCAAATTCTTTTAAATTACGGCTGCAATAGTAATCTTCTTTTATTCATATCTACATTTTCCGAACTCTTTTTATATAAGAAAAAAAGAAGAGTAAAAGTACTGCTCGATTTACCGAATTACTTCTTTACTTTAACTCAATTACAACAATGGCATGTAAAAGAAATTTCAATTAAACGTGATATAAATTTTAACTTACCCTTTAAGAAATTTATTGATAAAATTAAAACGGCAAAACCGGATATTGTAATTGTGACAACACCGAATAACCCGACGGGCAAACCTGTAAGTGATGAACAAATCGATAGGATTTTAAAAACAGTATCAAAGGAAACTATTGTATTTATTGACCGGAGTTGTGTAAATACCTTGCATGAAATTTCGAGTAAAGAAATATTATCAAAATACAAAAACAATAAAATTGTAATTATACGTTCTTATTCAAAAAGTCACAGCCTATCTGATTCCCGTGTTGGATATATGGCTACAAATAATTCCGGTATTGCAAAACTTTTGCGTCCAAAAGCGGATTTAAATCATAACCTTCATGCATTAAAGAAATTTAAAAGCGTAATGAATAATCATAAAATGGTCGATGAAAAAAGAAAAACTTTAACCGAGTGCAACAAACATGTAAAAGAATATTTTGATACTTTGAGCGATACAAAATATTATCAATCATATTCAAATTTTGCGGTTATAAAACTTCCAGTAGAAATAAAATCTGATTATGTTGAACAGTTTATGAAAAAGAATAAAGTGCTTGTAATGGGCGGTCACCGTATTGGACTGGGTGAAAATTTTATTCGAATACATATGAGCAGCGTTGCCGGAATTAAAAAGTTTCTGAGCGTTTATAAAATGATGATAAAAAATATTAAATATTAATCAATTATATCTCTCCGGATTAAAAGGTGTTAAATCTACGGAAGTTTTCTTATCATCAATAATTTCCTGAACAAGTTTGCCTGTTGCGGGACCGAGACTTAAACCCATCATCGCGTGACCTGTTGCGTAAACAAGATTATCGAATTTATCAGACTTTCCGATATACGGCAGTCCGTCCGGCGAGCAGGGGCGGTGCCCGAACCATATTTCTTTTGCGTTTGGAATGATCGGGTCAATGCCGGGATAATAATCTTTCATTCTACTTAAGTAACCTTTCACACGTTTGAAATTAATCTTATCATTATTTGAACCGAGTTCCATTGTTCCTGCCAGACGCAGATCATTTCCCATCGGCGTAACGGCGGCACGCGTTTCAAGCAGCAGCGACGGATATTTTGGAGGGTTTTTGAAATTCTGCAAAGTTATACTGTAGCCTTTACCGGACTGCAGCGGGATATTGATATTTAATTTTCTGCTCAACTTATTCGACCACATTCCGCCGGAAAGAACAAAATAATCGGCTTCAATTATTTTATCCTTTGTAATAACCGTTGTTATTTTCCCGTTCTTTAACTCAAAATTTAATATTTCTGTGTTGTCTAAAATTACGGTGTTATTATCTTTAAGATGGTCAATAATCGCGGTTAAAAGTTTACCGGGATAAATATGCGAATCGCATTTAAAGTAAACAGCTCCGGCGACATTAGTTTCAATCTGTTCAATTTCCTGAACTTCTTTACCGTTTAGAATTTCTATATCAAGACCTAAATGCCGCGCTTCAATACCTGTCTCAATTTCATGTCTGCCTGCTTCTTCAGTTTTAAACATCAAAAGTATACCAGTGTTCTTTAAATGAAAATCAAAACTTTTAGAAAGTTCTTGGTATAATTCTTTACTCAATAGATTAAAATCACGCAGTGGAATTTTAGATTTATCAACATGCGTTTTGTTTGATGATTTATAAAATTTCCATATCCATGAAATTAAATCCTTACTGAGTGAAGGTTTAAAACCAAAAGGGCTGCCGGGATTAAACATCCATTTTAATCCCATGGAAATCATACCCGGCGCGGCAAGCGGAATTATGTGGCTAGGCACAATTAAACCTGCATTGCCGTATGAGCATGTTTTTGTAAAATCGGATTTTTCAATTACCGTAACTTGGTGCCCGGATTGGTTTAGATAATAAGCGCTCATTAATCCGACAATTCCGCCGCCGATAACAACTACCTTACTCATGCTTATCTCGAATTATATTAATTGAAATCCTTCAGGGAATTGATCATCGTCGTCAATTATAATATTGTTGTAACCGATAACTCTTGCCCAGCCTTCAATACTCGGAATTATACCGTCGTATTCGCCAATCTTTACAGTTTCTTCAACTCTTCCAATAAACTTTGTCCCGATTATACTTTCATGAATAAACGGTTCACCTATTGTTAATTTACCTTTCGCAAACCACTGCGCCATACGCGCAGATGTGCCTGTTCCGCAAGGGGAACGGTCGATTGCTTTTTCGCCGTAAAGAACCGCGTTACGTGCCGTTGCTTTCGGATCAATTGTTTTACCGGTCCATTCAACGTGACTCAATCCGTTGATGTTCGGATTTTCGGGATGTACAAAATCATGTTTTTGACGAATTGATTTTCTTATAGCGCGCCCCCAATTAATCAATTGCGCAGTTTCAAAGTTTTCCAACCCCGGAAAGTTTTCCTGAACGTCGACAATCGCGTAAAAGTTTCCGCCGTACGCGACATCAACTTTTAACATACCGAGATCGGGACATTCAACTTCAATATCCGCAGCAGCTAAATAAGCCGGCACATTTGTAAACCTAACCGACGTTACTCTATTACCCTCCTGTTTGTAATCAACAGTTACTAATCCGGCGGGAGTTTCTAATCTAAGTTTGCCAGGGACTTTCGGAGTTATTAAACCCTGTTCGATTCCGATTGTTACAGTGCCGATTGTTCCGTGGCCGCACATCGGCAGGCAGCCGCTTGTTTCAATAAATAAAATTCCGATGTCGTTTTGTTTGTCGTGTGGCGGATATAAAATACTCCCGGACATAATATCCGAGCCGCGCGGTTCAAACATTAATCCTTTGCGAATCCAATCAAATCTTTTTAAAAAATCCAATCTTTTTTCGTTCATGTTTGCGCCTTCTAAAATCGGTCCGCCGCCCGCGACTAAACGCACCGGGTTGCCGCAAGTGTGAGCGTCAATACAGAAGAAAGTTTTAACTCCCATATAATATTTTCCTATTTGATTGAATCTTTTGTGAATTCGTTATTTACTAAACGCCAAATATTTAAAGGGTTTTCGTTTTTTAATTCATCGGGTAAAAGTTCATTCGGAAAATCTTGAAAACTTATGGGACGTATAAACCTTTTAATCGCCGCTGTACCGACTGATGTATATTTAACACCTGTGCTTGCGGGATAAGGGCCGCCGTGATGCATGGATGAACAAACTTCAACGCCGGTGGGCACTCCGTTATAAATTATTCTTCCTACTTTTTCTTCCATTATATTTATGATTGGAATATTAGATTTTAGTTCATCCTCTTCCGCGATTATAGTCGCCGTTAATTGTCCCTCTAAACTTTTTACAACTTCGTTTAATTCATTTTCGTCCTTGCATTTTACAATTAATGAATACGGACCGAAAACTTCTTCGTGAAGTTTTGGATTACTCAAAAAGTTTTCTCCATTTGTAGAGGCTACAGAAGGTTTGCTTTGTGTATCATTTATATTATTATCGACAGAGGCTACAACTGTTACTCCTTTTTGCCCAAGCGCGCTATTTAAATTATTTGAATATGCCTGCGCTATTCCTTTTGTTAACATACTTGCCGGTTCAAGTATTTTAATTGCTTCGGCAAGATGTTTAATGAAATTATTTAGTCCGTCACTTTCAATTCCAATTAATAAACCTGGGTTTGTACAGAACTGACCAACTCCTAAATTAATTGACCCGGCGTATGCTTGCGCGATGCTTTTGCTTCTTTTTTCCAAAGCTTTATTAAAAAGCAATACGGGATTTATACTTCCCATTTCGGCGTAAACCGGAATAGGATCTTTACGTTTATTCGCAAGATCGAATAAAGCTCTTCCGCCTATTAATGAACCGGTAAAACCAACAGCTTTTATTGAAGGATGCTGAACAAGAGCGCTTCCTATTACAAAACCATTGTCGTTAAGATTTGAGAAAACTCCGTTGGGCATTCCGGTTTTTTCAGCTGCTTTTATAATTGCTGATGCAACAAGTTCTCCGGTTCCCGGATGAGCTGGATGCGATTTAACAATTACGGGACAGCCTGCGGCAAGCGCCGATGCTGTATCTCCGCCCGCGGTTGAAAACGCCAGTGGGAAATTACTTGCGCCGAAAACCGCAACCGGACCGAGCGGTTTTAAATATCTTCTTATATCAGGTTTAGGTAAAGGCTGCCTGTCTGGAATCGCGGTATCAATTGAAGCTTCAACCCAGCTGCCTTCTTCCAATAAGTTTGCAAACATTTTTAACTGACCTACGGTTCTTCCGCGTTCACCTTGAAATCTCGCAACCGGCAAACCGGATTCTGCTGAAGCGAGTTCCAAAAGATCATCATCTAAGTTTATTATTTCTTCAGCAATCGCAGTTAAAAATTCCGCTCTCCTTTTTTGTGGTAATCTGCTGAAAATTAGGAATGCTTGTTCAGATAATTTTACGGCTTCGTTTAATTCTTCTATTGTTGCAGTAAAAAATTCATTTTCAATTTCATTTAATGATACGGGATTAAATGCTTTAAAAATAGTAGTTCCTTTAGCCGATAATTTATTCCCGATATAATTTTTTCCTGTAATCATAAAACCTCTCTAAACATTGATGCTTAAATAATCCGGCAGTTCCGGTCTTGTATTTATTGCAGTAATAATTATATTTTGAACGCGTTCTCTCTCTTTTCCAATTAATGGAAGTCGCGGTGCGCGAACATTCTCGGTGCCTATTCCTGCCGCAGTCTCAGCCATTTTAATATTCTGCACCAGCTGCGGACTAATATCAAGTTCCAGTAAAGGTAAGAACCATCTGTATATTTTTAAAGCCTCGTTGATTCTTCCTGCTTTAGCTAATTTATATATTGCCACAGTTTCTTTCGGAAATGCGCATACTAATCCGGCCACCCATCCGTCGGCTCCCATTAATAAACTTTCCAAACCCAAGGTATCTACACCTGTTAATACTTTATATCTATCTCCGAATCTGTTGATCATTTTTGTTACGTTGCTGATATCTCTAGTTGATTCTTTAACAGCGTTAATATTTTTGCATTCCGTAAGTTGTTCGAACATATCCAGTGTAACTTCAATTTTATAATCAATTGGATTGTTATAAATCATAATTGGAAGATTTGTTGATTTTGCGATTGCTTTAAAATAAACAACTGTTTCATAATCATTTGCTTTGTATCTCATCGGAGGAAGGAGCATAAGTCCGTCGGCTCCGTCCTCTTCTGCCTTTGCAGCAGCAAGAATTGCATTTTTAGTTGACTGTTCTGCTATATTAATAATTACAGGAATCCTGCCTTTAGAAATTAATATTGTTTCTTTAACGAGAATTGATTTTTCTTCAGCTGTTAAAGTGCTTGCTTCACCTAAAGTTCCTCCAAGCACAATTCCGTTAACCCCTGCATCAATCTGAGCTTTTATGTTTTTAGAAAACATTATAAGATCCAGATTATCATCATCCGCAAACTTTGTTGTAACTGCGGGGAAAATTCCTTTCCATTCTACTTTCACATTGACCTCAAAAAATATTTTAAATTATTTAATGAAATGTGCATAAACGTATTAAAAGACGCTTTGTCGACATTAACAATTACTTGTAGAATATTGACCTGTTTTATAACTTATTTTGCTAATAACTGCAAATAAGGGAAATTTTCATTATGAAGGCTTTTTCATTTAGAATTCCAAAATTGGAAGAAGAGTCGATAAAATTACAGGAAGATAAACTAAATTATTTTTATGATTTATTTCATTTTCATCATGAGTTTCAAATTACACTTATAATTAAAGGCACAGGAAGCTATACCATCGGAGAAAGTTCCGGCAGTTTTGTACAGGGAGACATGTTTATCATCGGATCAAATGTTCCGCACGTTTTTAGATCGGGGCGTGAATATTACGAAAACAATAAATTGATTAGTCACTCAAGATCTATTTTTTTTAAAGAAGAATCCTTTGGACCTGATTTTTTTAATCTGCCTGAAACAAAACATATCGGGAAAATGTTTTCTGAGTTTCCAAGAGGAGTTAAAATTAAAAGTGATTACAAATTCACTAAATATTTTAATGCAGTGTTTAACTCTGAGGGTATTGAAAAATTAATTAGATTTCTAAATTTACTTAATGAGATATGTGCTTGTCCGGAGTTACAGTATTTAAGCGCTGAAAAAGGAATAATAAAATCAAGCGAACAAAGCGACAGAAGATTAAACCAGGTTTTTAATTATGTCCTTAATAATTATAAAAATGAAATACGGTTAAAAACAATTTCTGCGATTGCGAATTTAAGTGAACCTGCGTTCTGCAGGTATTTTAAGAAAAGGACCCGGAAAACATTTTTTAATTTTTTAAATGAGCTAAGAATCAGTGAAGCATGCAAATTATTGCTTAATAAGGATATAAGTATTTCGGAAGCTGCTTTTGAGGTTGGATTTAATAATATTTCCAATTTTAACAGAATATTTAAATCCCAAATGGGAGTTAACCCAACAGAGTATTCAAGAAGAAAAATCAACAATAATCAGATAAAATGATTTTTCCATACTAATAATTTTCTCTCAAATTAAAAAAAATACTTTTTTTAATTTTTCTTGTAATGATATAAAAACATTTTATTAGATACTTAAGCGCAATTATTTGTAATAAATCTCTAATGCAATATCGTTGTTTTGTCTGTCGATACAAGGCAGTTTCAGTATTTTCGTTGTATCCGCGTTTACGAAAGCGAAACCGTTTGACGGATTTGAGTACAAAACATTTAATGCATCATCCCGGAAAATTAAAACATGGCTTTGCGATACAAATATTTCTTCAAGCGTAATAAGTTTTGTGTAATTGGTTCTAATATAATCAGCGTCGGCTGTTTCTGCTAGTTCCGTCCAGTTAACCCCCGCCGGTATTTCATATATTTCGGCACTTAAAGTATACTCATTCGCGAAATCACCCTGGTAATATCCGGCAACATAATTAATTGAATCAAAAGCGGAGCCGATTTTTGTATCAAAAGTATTAAATTTTATAAAAGATAAATCGTCATTTACAGCAATAAAAATTTGATCATCAATATATCGGTACTTAAAAATAAAATCGAATTCTGAATTATTAATATTTACGTCAACCGTATCAATATATTTATAAACTAACGACGAAGTACCTTGCGTACTAAGTTCATATATTCCTTCACTTAAATTTGATACGTTAAAATTACCGGAAGCATCGGTTGTTGTTGAATATGATCTTTTTGTTGTGATATTCAGAAACTGAATGTTCAGTTTAGCTACATCGGAACCGTCAAGGTATGTTACATGACCTTTTACATTTTTCAACATTGAAGGCCCCGTTGTTCCGCTTTCATTCCCGCAACCATTAATAAATAGAGTTAGAGTAAATATGAAGAAAATTATTGGATTCAATCTCATCTTGAAATATTCCGTAGTTTAAAATTTAAAATGTAAGATAAGGATAAACTAATTGTTTTTTCTGTTTTAAAATATGTATTAATAAACCAAAATAAAATCCGATTAAAAAATATATAACAACAATTAATTTAAGTTGAATTAGAGCCAATCGTTGTTTATTTTAAAATTCAGTTATCTCAATTTTTATTGTTTATCTTAATCGCAGATTAATTAATACTGAATACTGCACAAATTAATAAATGAATGTATTGATGATGACAATACTTAACATAAAAGACGCTGACTTTCTAGCTCGTGCCGCACAAGAAAATTTTAGACTTCAGGTTAATCTTGATATTTTATCAAAATTTATTTTTTTTCTTACGTTTAGAATTTACAAAGGCGTTGAGTTTTTTGCCCTTGGAACGTGGGAAAGCAGAATTCCTTTTATGTTTATTTACGGCAGCTTAATTAATGTTGCTTTGCATAATAGTTACAGAGTAATTATTAAAAAAGAAGGACAGTTATTTAAAAATACTGATTGGTATTTGGAATTTGTAAAAAAATAAAAAACATACTTCTTTTTAATAAATTTGGTAATTATATGGACAGCAATTATATTTTCAAAGACGTTGATGAAAACACCAAACTTCAAGTATGGCTCAAGGGAAAAATTATATTTCAAAACGGAAAAGAATTTGATCCGCACATTTGGCGAAAAGATGTGCTGGGAAATGTTATGAAATATTCCGAACACGGCAACATTAACTCCGTACATGGTTGGGAAATTGATCATATCATTCCTAAATCCAAAGGAGGCTCCGACGAAATATCAAATCTTCAGCCTTTACAATGGATGGATAACAGGAAAAAAGGGGATATAATTCCAGCCGTGAGCAATGATAACTTATAGTATAAATTTAGGTATAAACATATAACCTGAAATTAATTATAAATTATTAGGGGAATGAGATGAATAAAAATATTATTCCCGTTTTACTGCTCTTCTTTTTATACATAAACTTATTTTCACAATCCGACGGGAAAAAACCTATCCTTAAAATGTCTGACGGGCAAGTGATATCGCACCCTGTTAGAATATTTGTCGTCAATACAAATATTACAGATGAAATGCAGCCTGTGCTTACCTTAATCGGATTAAAAAAAATCAAAATAATTTCAAAAGGAAAACCAGTTTATAAAGATTTATTTTCTCCTAAGACTGTCGCTGAAAATCAAACTGTTCCGCTCTCTGTTGATGAGAATACAATTACTTATACAGGTACAATCTTGCTGTTTGACTTTAGTAATTTTGACTTAGATTTTTATGAAACTGGAATCAGAGTGCTGCCGGTAATTTCATGGATTTCTTTAAATGATTCAACAAAACCACGACTGCAAAGCGTAATTGGGGAAAAGGAAGTATATCTTGGAAACCCGGTAGGCGGAAGGTTTTGGGCATTTATTTCTATTGTAATGTTTTTTGTTGTCATAATATTATTCAAGGGCAGAAACAACCGGACATTAGATTTAATAAGAGTATCCGAAGATGAAATTTCTTTATCGTTGACCCAAATGCTATTATGGACCTTGGCAGTCGGCGGAATGGTAATAGCATACGGTTTAATGTATTTATCCGTTCCCGATATCCCCGATACATTAATCTGGCTGATGGGGTTATCAATAACTGCAAGTGCAGCCGGACATTATCAAAATTATTTTCTAAAAGCCGAAACTCAAGTACCTCCGGCATTAACAGCTGAAGGAAATAATATTAGCTATAAACCATTTTCCGGTATTGCTTCCTTGGTAAGTATTAAAACCGGAGGTGTGAACAGATTGTCAATTGCTAAGGCACAGCAGTTATTCTGGACGCTTATTACAATTGCCTTATTTATTGTTAAAAGTACTCTAGAAGGCAGGTTATGGGCCGTGCCTGAGGAATTGGTAATACTTATGGGACTAAGTCAAGGCAGTTATCTTTTACGTAATCAAATGGAAATTGTTACATCAGCTAAGGATAAGGGAGGCGTATAAATTATTATTTTTGCACCGGTTATTAATCCATATTAATAATGTTAGTAAATTTTAATATTGGAAAATAATTTTAGAATGATTTACAGCAACATTATTTATTCTTAACCCGGAAACGGCGCACCTTTGCCAAATTTCCGCATACCTTCATATCGCACCATTGTCGGCTTCCGTTTTTACTTGTATCAAGAAACAGCCATCCGCAATTCTCGCCCGGACATTGTTTAATTCTTTTTATCTGTTCCGAGGTTAAAAGCTCAGCCGCGGATAAAGAAATCATTCTTATAATATTTTCAGCCTCATTCCCGCCGTGAACAAATTTCCATGCAAATAATTTGTTCTCGTAGATTAGTGTCTGATTCTCACGTGCGGACAAACATTCAGTATTTATTATGTTTATATCTTTATCAGTTGGTTCTCTTCCTTCCGAAATCCCTTTAAAAATTCTGTAAATAGCCTCCCGAAATGTTATTGCTCTTTGAAATAACCTGTTAGCGGCTTTGTTATTTTCCGACGAGAATAAAATTAGTTCTTTAACTTCCTTTTCATTCAATAACTTTTTCTTCTTTCCCCAATCTGCTAAATCAAGAAAATCGTTAAGTTTTTCAGATAATATAGTATAGCTCGTTGAAGAATCAGCGTCGTTTTCTACTCGTCCGCCCACCGTATTGATAAAATCAAGACAGAGATTTCCGCCAATGAATTTCCATTTTTCATTTTCACTCATAACTTACCCCGAACATGTAACTAGTAAAAAGTACTTGACCGGTTACAAAATTATAATTAAATTGTAACCGGCATTACAAATGTAACCGGTTACGGCTAATTAAACAAATTAAATAATTGGAGGGAAAATGATCACAAGAGTATGGCACGGTAAAACCAAAAAAGAAGTCTCTGATAAATACAGAAAGTACATTGTTGAAACTGGAATTAAAGATTATCTGAATTCCAAGGATATTTTAAATATTCAATTCTGGCAGCAAGATGAAAATGATATTACACATTTTTATACTGTTACAAATTGGAAAGATTTAGAGGCCGTAAAAAAGTTTGCCGGAGCTAATTATGAAAATGCTAAATATTATCCGGAAGATAAAAATTATCTTCTTGAACTGGAAAAAAAGGTAAACCATTTTAACGCTAGTTCGTATTCAAATGTGCAATTAAATATCTACATACGTCAAATTCAAGAATTGTATAACGGCGATAATTGGATGGACGAAAATTTTTCAAAGAAGCTTAACAATTTAAAAAGTGAAATAGCTTTTAAACAACCATACCCCGGAAAGCATTCTGTTGCGGAAGTTTTATGGCATTGTATTTACTGGAGAAAAGTTCTGATTAAAAGAATGGAAGGCGATAGGGAGTTCGGAAGAATCACGGAAGAAGAACAAAATTTTCTTTCGCTTGAATTGCTTAAAAAGAAAGGTTGGAAAAAACTTCTTGCCGAATTTGCAGACAGCCATAAATCATTAATAAATTTTCTAAAAGTAAAGAATGATAATTTCCTTGAAGAAGAGTATCAATCCGGTTATACAAATAAATACGTAATTGAAGGAATCATCTCGCATGATTATTATCATCTGGGTCAAATCGGATATATTATTTCTCTGCTTACTAGTTTTTGACCTAAAAACCGGATATAAAAATAAACAATATTGGCATGCTTGGAATATTATAAAATTGGCTGTTTCGGGGGAGCCAAAAAATGATTATTATTCTCAGGGTTAAAATCCGGAGAATAGAAATATGATAATTCTTAATCTTGATAAAAATAGCGATACGCCGTTATTTAAACAGGTTATAGTTCAGCTTAAAAATAAAATTGACGCAGATGTGCTGAAGCCCGGAGAAAAACTTCCTTCTACACGGACTTTATCAAATATGCACGGTGTTAACAGAACAACTATATACAAAGCGTATCAGGAACTTTGGGCGCTCGGCTATATTGAAAGCAGATCAGGTTCTTATTCTTATGTACGGCAGAGAAGAGAATTAAAATCATCTAAGGAAGAACAGCTTAGTAATACCATAAACTGGGCAAATAAAATAAACCCGGATGCTGAAAAAGTATATCAAATGTTCGGGAAAATAAATTATCCATTCAGCGAAGAAAGAGAGGATTTTGAGGGAATAGATTTCGGCAGGCTTCACCCGGACACAAGAATATTTCCTGTTAAAGAATTTAAAAAATCACTTAATAAAGTAATTTCGGAGAAAGGAGAAATTGTATTTGATTACGGTAAATCGAAAGGTTTCGATCCTTTAAGGGAATTTATTGCAAGGCGTTCAAGAATGCACGGAATATCTGTTGGAGTGCAGGAAATTCTTATAACTAACGGAGCGCAGAACGCAATAGATTTGTTGATGAAATTATTGGCAAAACCCGGATCGCGGGTATTTGTTGAGTCTCCTACATACGGAATGATTATCCCCACGCTTAAATACTATAATTGTGAAATTGTTAGCATTCCAATGCTTCCAGACGGCGTAGATATTAAAGCAATTGAAAAAGAATTTCAAAATGGTCTGCCTGCTTTCTTTTACACAATGCCTAATTTTCACAATCCAACCGGAATTACAACAAATCAGGAACACCGTGAAAAATTAATAGCATTATTTGAAAAATATCATGTGCCCATTATTGAAGATGCATATGAAGAGGAAATGAAATATTTCGGAAAGGTTCCTCTTTCAATAAAAACAATGGATATAAATCAGATAGTTTTTTATGTGGGAAGTTTTTCCAAAATCTTATTCCCGGGGATAAGAGTCGGATGGATTGCAGCTGATAAAAACTGTATTGAAAGGCTAACAACATTAAAAAGATTTGCTGATTTAAGTTCTTCCTTGCCCGAACAAGCAGCTTTAGCCGATTTCTGCATGCAGGGACATTATGAACTTCATATAAAAAGGATTCATAAAATTTACAGAAAAAGAATGCAGCTTGCAGTTCAACAATTGCAGAAAAAAATTAAAAACAAGAATATTAAATGGATTGAGCCTAACGGCGGTTTTACAATTTGGCTTATGCTTGAAAATGTGAAAATTGATTACGATGATATGAATAAAATATTTTATAAAAATAAAATCAGAACAGCTTTGGGAAAAGATTTTTATCCAAATCCCGAAAAGAAAAAATACTGCAGGCTTTCAATTGCTAGTCTCGACGAAAATGAAATTGTTGAAGGAATTGAAAGATTGGCAAAATCATTTAAAGAAATTTATAAAAGTTAAAAAAATATAATTATTAAACCGGCGGATATATGAATTATGAAAAATTATTAGCGACTAGAACTTCAAGCATGAAAGCAAGCGCGATTCGAGAATTATTAAAATTAGCGGCAAACCCAAATCTAATTTCCTTAGGCGGCGGACTTCCCTCACCCGATAGCTTTCCAATGGAACTATTGCCCATATTAACCGAAAAAGTAATAAGCAAATATGGCGGCACAGCGCTTCAATATGATATGACTGAGGGATTTATGCCCTTAAGAAAAGCTTTAATTGAATATGTGGGGCAAAAAGGTATTAATGCGGAACTTGAAAACGTTTATATCACAAGCGGCTCTCAGGGATTTCTTGACGCAATCGCGAAAGTTCTTGTTTCACCTGGCGAATATATTGCGGTTGAAGGCCCAACTTATCTTGCGGCTCTTCAAAGTTTTAATTCATATGAAGCTAAATATCTGCAAATTGAAACTGATGATGAAGGAGTTGTTCCTGAATCTTTGGAAGAAATTATTTCTTCATATCCCGTAAAGTTTGTTTACTTGATTCCTACATTTCAAAATCCCTCCGGGAAAACAATTCAAAGGAAAAGAAGAGAACAAATTGCCGAAATAATTAAAAAATATGAAGTACTGTTAGTAGAGGACGATCCTTACAGTGCATTAAGATTTAAAGGAGAAGAACTTCCGACGATAAAATCATTAGCTCCTGAATATGTAGTTTATGCGAGTACGTTTTCCAAAATATTCGCTCCGGGTTTGCGAGTCGGATTTTTTATTGCGCCCGAAAAAATCGGGAGATGGATGGTAATCGCTAAACAAGGAATTGATCTTCATACAAGCACCTATACACAGGCTTTAGCCGCGGAATATTTAATCGGCGGTTATGTGCCCGAGCAGGTAAATAAAATCATAAAAATTTATGCTCCCAAATTAGATACAATGCTGAATGCGCTTGAAAAATATTTTCCATCGGAATGTAAATGGTCAAAACCTGACGGCGGTATGTTCCTTTGGGTAGAAGGGCCTAAAGGAATGGATATGGAAGAAGTATATCAAAAAGCTATTAAAAAAGGCGTAGGATTCGTGCCCGGGAAATTTTTCTTCCCGAATCCGGGGGACGGATTAGAAACTATGAGATTAAATTTTACGAATGTTACACATGAACAATTAAATAGTTCTATAAAATTATTATCCGAAGTGTTAAAAGAAGAATCAGAAAATGTAATGATCTAAACCTAAAAAATTATTTTAGAATATTCAGAACACTAAGTCATTAAAAAGCTCATTTTGAGGATGTTGATGAACAGAGGTATAACTTACGCTCTTTTTACATATATATTCTGGGGATTTCTTCCAATTTATTGGAAGTATTTAGATCATGTGCCTTCCGTAGAAATTGTATCGCATAGAATTTTATGGTCGTTCATATTTTTTATAATTGTAATTTCTTTTAGGAACGGCTGGCCTGATCTGTTAAAAAAAATCAAAAAAGGGGATAATCCCTGGATTATGTTTTTACCTCCATTAATTATCGGCGGTAACTGGTTCTTATATATTTGGGCAGTTACATCGGGATACATAATTGAAACCAGTCTGGGATATTTTATAAGTCCATTGTTCAGTGTCTTTCTAGGAGTAATATTTTTAAAAGAAAGCTTGAGAAGGCTTCAATGGATAGCCGTTGCAACAGCCGGTATTGGTGTATTAGTAATGACTTTATTCTACGGGCAGTTTCCATGGATATCAATATTGCTTGCAGGCTCGTGGTCAATTTACGGCTTGCTAAGAAAAAAATCTCCGCTTAATGCAGTAGAGGGACTAACACTTGAAACCGGACTGCTGTCTTTTCCTGTTCTAATATATATTATTTATTTAACAGCCAGCAGCACAGGCTCATTCGGAATTGATTTGAACACAACATTATTGCTTGCCTGCAGCGGGTTAATGGGGGGAGTACCGTTATTGGTTTTTATTACGGCGGCTAGAATGATAAATTTATCGCTTATTGGAATACTTCAATACATTTATCCTTCGATAATATTTTTTATTGGTGCATATATGTATAATGAGGTATTAACGGAAGCAAAAATTATTGGATTTATTTTTATTTGGATCGCATTGCTTTTCTATTCTATTGACGGAACCTATTTTTTAAGAAGAAGAAGAATTGCGGAAGCTGTTGAATAAAAAAAGCTCTTCTCATAAAATTAAGAAGAGCTTATAATAGTTTTAACAGCCTTTATTTTTAAGGTTTTGCTGCCTCTTCAACAGAGTCGTATAGTTTAAAAACACTGGTTAATTTTGTAATAGAAAGTACACCTTTCACTTTATCGGATATTCCGGCTATTCTTAAATCGCCGCCCGCTGTTTTCATTGTTGTTAAACCCCTTACTAATATTCCCAAACCTGAACTGTTAACAAATTTTACATCGCTTAAATCTACGAGCACCATTTTTTTATCTTCGCTTATTGATTTTGCTAGAACATTGTGAAAATCTTCTGCTTCAGGACCGCCCATTAATTTACCGATAACTTCAATAACAACGGCATTGTATATTTCTTTGGTGTTGAATTTCATGGAATCTCCTTTGGTTAGTTTTGTAAAACAATTTATTATTTTATTTTAATTATTACAAAAGTAATATCGTCACCCGGATTATAATTATTATCCTGATTTGCTGCATCAATAACAGACTACTTAACTTTTAGAACAACAAAAGTAACATCATCATCGGGATTTTTATCGTTGACCCAATCTGAACCGGATTTCTTAAAATATTCAATTATTTCAGATGATGATCTTTCAGCCGTTTCAGCAATTTGAATTTTAACTCTTTCATAGCCTATTTGCTCTTTATTATCGTTCGACAATTCAGGATACCCGTCGCTCATCAACAAAAGGATATCTCCCGATTCAATTTGAGTTTCATAAAGTTTATAGTTGAATTTTTTCATTGCACCCAAAGGCATTCCTTCAAGATTAATTTCTTCAACCATTTTTGATGAACTTCTATAAATATACAATGGCGGCATACCTGCGCTGGAAAATTGAACATGACCTTCTTTTATTTTCAGAAGTGAAAATGCCATCATTAGTCGGCCTAGATTTATTTCTTTAATTGTTCTGCTGGCATCATTAAAAAAGTTCAATATTTGCTTTGAACAAACTTCGGATGTAAACAAACCTTTAATTAATGTAACAAGAGTTCCAGCCTGCATCCCGTGTCCGGTACCATCGCCTACGGCAACGTTTAATGTTCCGTCAGCAGATAATGCAAAATCATAATAATCTCCGCCTACTTCTGTCGCGGTTTTCATATAAACAGCGATATCCAAATCCTTAACAAAGGGTAATTCTTTCGGCAGCATTGACAACTGCAGCTGCCTTGCCTCTTCAAGTTCGTTTGATTTACGTTCATTCTCAGCTTGAACTACTCTTGACTGAGCCTCCGCTGCTTTTGCCTGAAGTTCAGCTGCTTCAGCGCGCAATTTACTTTCCTGAATGGCAGCGTTTTTTTCCTGCCTCTTTAGTTCAATTTTTCTAACCGTGTAAAGAAATCCGCCTAATATTAACAAGTATGTTGAATAGGCCCACCATGTTTTCCAGTAAGGTGGATGTATTACAAAAGCATAAGTGGATTCATTAATTTTTTCACCATTTGCAACAGTAGCTCTAACTTTGAATACATAATTACCAGGAGGTAGATTTTGATATTCTGAGAATGATAAATTCGATTGTCTTGACCATTCTTTGTCATAGCCTTCAAGTATATGCTCATACATTGTTTGATCAGGATGGCTGAAATTTAAAACCGCGTAATTAAATAAAAGAGAATTATCTGAATAAGACAGAGTATTTGGATATTGATAATAATATGATTTATCATTAATAGATACGCTTGAAATTTTTAACACCGCTGATTCCTTTTTGTATTTTTCAATAGATAATCCAATGCCTGTAAAAAATTTAACTATATTGCCATACATATCAACTGCAGCTGAAGCGGGACCTCCTACAGTAATCGTTTCGTCATCATAATAAAGTTCAACTTTTTCACCTCTTATTTTAACTGCCCCTGAATGGCTGCCGAAGAAAACATCACCATTAAAATTTATTTCTGGGTTATGAATATCTGTTGGAATTATACTGTTGCGCGGTGTATAGTAATTTAGATTTTTCCCGTCAAAAATAGCTAGTCCTCTGTTTCTAAGTCTTATGTACAAATAATTCCCAACTTGAATGTTAGTTTGAGTACCTGAAACACTAGCGCCTTTAAGAATGCTATAATTGGCAAACTGATCGATGCTGTCAGAAAGTTCAATAAACTCTCTGCCGTTAAAATTATAAAAATGTCCGGCAGTTAAATAAAAAGCACCATTATCAAGCTCTCCTACAAAATGCAGCTTCTGATTAGGAACATTCCAATCTTTAGGAGGATCTATCCAATTAGTACCGTCAAATATTTTCAATTCAGTTTTTACTGAAGATAATTTTTCAATATTATTAGCGAAATGTCCTGCAAGCCATAAATGCCCGTTTTTTGCTGCTCTAAAGGAAAATAATTGATATGGAAGAGACTGAAGTTCTTTACTAAAAGGCGATTTAATTTCTTCTATATTATTGTCAACTATTTTGCCGAGGAAAAAATCAGCTTTTGGTACTGAAGAATATTGAGGCCTAACGTAGTTTTGATAAACATATAATTCTTTTTTTTCAGTTTCCAGAACAGTTGATACGTTATAGTCTTCACCATTTTTTAAATTATAGTTTTTCAATTTGAATATCCATTCGCCGTCACTATTTCTAATTTCACGGATTTGAGTAATTCCTTTATCGGTTGGAATCCAAGTACGCATGTTGCTGTCCTGCAAAGGTTCAAATGTAATATTGCTTTTAAGTCCATCATTAATATTAATTGTTCTTAGTTTATTCCCATCCCAAACATTTATTCCAACACTGCTAAGACTTATATAACTGGGGATATCCGAATACGAATTTATAATCCAAACTAAACCGTTTTTATCAGTGTACAATTGCGGAATTGTTGTTTCAGGATATAATAATCCGTCCTTCTTAGTTAATAAAATGGAATTGTTTTTTGAGAAAAATCCGATGCCTTTGGCTGTGGCAAGCATTACGCCGTTATTCAAATTAAGAATTGTGTTTCCTATAAATGCTTCATATTTATCCCATTTGTTATTCTTAACTGTAAAAAACTGTGTTACATCAGATGAGCTTTGAGAAATTCCTACTGATCCAAAAATAAGAGAAAAAGGAAATTGGTTACTTGATTTTTGAAAACGTGAGAAATTATATGAAAAGTTCAATAACTTTGAAGCATCATTACCTGCATTAAAATATATCTCTTTTAGTATCTCGCTTGGTTCCCATTTATTATTATCTATTTCAAAAATTGTATTATCTGATTTGGATATTTTTTCTGCAGCAAACCTATAAATATTAGCATATACTTTTTTATTCTCATTATCACAAAAAACAGAGCCGACATAATTACCTTTAGCTAAATTATTTTCTAGTCCGGGCAGGCTCTTAAAATTTTCACCATCATAAATTAAAACTCCGCTGCCTTTATTAGTATTTTCACTTTCAAGATCTAAGTTCCCGGAAAAAGGAATATATGTATTCCCATTTAAATCAATATATGATGAATACTCATCCTCAATTATTGCATTATAATAATTGAAACCATAGGTGCTATCTATTTTTGTAAATCTATCATTTTTGTATAGAGCAATATAGGCTCCATCGCCGTTTTGAGTATTTCTGCCAAATGAAGTAAATATTAAATCGCCAAATGGTGTTTCCAAAAAATTAGATGCGTTGTGCAGAGGAAAGGATAAAGAATCAAAAATCGTAAATTTATTATTCTTGAAATTTAACAGGCTCCCGTTAAAAGACTTATCAACAAACGGAGTATAAGAACCAATCCAAATAGTTCCTTTACTATCTTTTTTTACGAAACTAATTACCTGTCCGGGATTATCGTTTAATGCATAGCCCGAAGAATGGTCATACGTTATAAATTTACTCCCGTCGAAGCTCGCAAATTTTTCCGGTGAAGCAAAATACAGCATATCTTTGGACGAATCGTAAAAAACAGCCTGCATTTCCGGAATACCCAATTCCTTGCCTATATAAGCAAATTCATATCCATCAAATCTGAATGTTCCCTCGGGGCCGGAAAGCCAAATGTAACCATCTTTGGTTTGGGCGGCTGAAGTAAAATTATTGGATGGAAGACCATCCTTGCTTCGGTACTCAATAATATCAGAGTTTTGTGAAGTCTTTATTTTATTTTGTGCATTAACATTTACGAACAAAAGTGCAGAGATCAGCACAATATTTTTAATATAATTCGATTTCATATTCTCAACTGTTTGTTATTGGGAGTCCGTCTTTAATACCATACTCAACCAAATATGCGTTTCTTTCATATTTAGAAAATGATTTAGAGAATACTGAAATTGGCATTAACACAGCTATAAATAATTGAATATAGTGGGAGAGGGGAATATATCTCATTCTAAAGTAATCCTAAAATTATTATTTTACTTTTATCACTACAAACGTTACATCATCGTCCGGATCTTTATCGCCTGCCCAGTTAGATCCCTTGATTTTGAAATTTTCAATTATTTCTTCAGGGGCTTTATCCGCGCATTCTAAAAACGTTGTTTTAATCCTTTCGTAACCGAACTGTTCATTTTTACCGTTCAATAATTCCGGAAAACCGTCGGAAGTTAAAAATATTGTATCCCCAGAATTCAAATCAGTTACCTCAGTCTTATAGGGAAAGTTTTCCATCGTGCCCAAGGGCATACCTTGAAATTCAAATTCTTCTACTGTATTCGTTTTCTTTCTGTAAATATAAATTGAAGGCATTCCGGCAGATGACATGGTTAATTTACTTTCATTAAATTTTAATAAAGCAAGACACATGGAAAGTTTATTAAAATGCATCTGCTTAATGCATCTTGTCATCTCACTGAAAATATAAATAATATCATCACTATTAGAATAGCTGTTGAACAATGATTTTGCAGTTGTAACCATCATACCCGCTTTTAATCCATGTCCGGTTGCATCACCTATAACAACAGTCAATCCATCATCCTTATTAACATGAAAATCATAATAGTCGCCGCCGACTTCAGTTGCAGTACGCATATATACTGCTATATCCAGATTATTATAATCGGGTAGATTTTTAGGAAGCATTGAAAGCTGAAGTTCTCTGGCATCCTGAAGTTCTTTTTGCACAAGTATAAGTTCGTCGCGCGATTTCAGAGCTTTCTTTAAAGTTTCTAAATTATCGAGAGCTTTTTTAATTGTTATTTCAAGATCATTAAGATCAATCGGTTTAACAACAAAATCGAACGCGCCGCCGTTCATAGCTGTTCTAATGTTTACAATGTCACCGTATGCAGAAATAAAAACAGAACGAAGAAGAGGATTATTCAGTTCCTGCATTTTCTTAAGAAGAGTTAAGCCGTCCATTTCAGGCATATTAATATCTGTAAGTACAAGCTCTATGTTATTGTCTTCATTTAATTTTTCAAGGGCTTTAACACCGTTGCCCGCGAAAAAGAAATTATATTTGTTGTCTCTTATTTCTTTTCTAAATTTTTGTTTTATAAGATGTTCAAGATCCGGTTCATCATCTACTACAAGAATTTTTGGTACCATTAATCTCTCTCTGTATTTTATTATTTAGGAAGTCTTATTATAAATTCCGTATACTTATCTTCTTCGGTCTCAAAAAACAATTCACCCTTATGCTCTTGAACTACAATATCGTAACTAATTGACAAACCAAGACCTGTACCTTTGCCGGCAGGTTTAGTTGTAAAGAAGGGAGTAAACAAATCATCTCTTATTTTTTTAGGTATTCCGCTGCCGTTATCTCTAACTCTTATTTCAACATACTTGCCAAGATCATTAGTGGAAACTATAATTTTAGCCGGTTCTTCGGAATTGGTTTCAGATTTTCTTCTATGCGCTTCATAACATCCGTTAGTAAGAATATTTAGAAATACACGGCTTATATCCTGCGGAACAACGTTAAGTTTAACGAGGTCCTTTTTATAATTTCTTTCTATTTTAATGTTGAATGTATTATCCTGCGCCCTAAGTCCATGGTAAACTAAATTGAGATCTTCATCCAGCATTGAGTTAATATCGGTCGGCTGTTTGTCTCCCGATTTGCCTCTTGAATGCTGAAGCATGCTGTGTACAATGCTGTCGGCTCTTTTACCATGTTCTTTTATTTTTTCCGAGTTCTGTTTTAACATTTCAAGCAAGTCGGTAACTTCGTTATATTCTTCTTCATTAATTTTATTTTTAAACTTACCGAGTTCTTCATTAAGCTCGTCAACAAGTCCGACAGATAATTCAGAAAAATTATTAACAAAATTCAGAGGATTTTTTATTTCGTGGGCAATGCCGGCTGTTAATTGTCCGAGTGAAGCTAATTTTTCCTGAGCAATTAATTGATCCTGAGTCGATTTTAGGTTTTCCAATGTTATGTTTAATTCTTCATATGCATTGGCATTATTAATCGCTATTCCAACATGCGCCGCTATTGTACTCAGCAATCTTAAATCGTCTTCATTAAAAAGGTTTTCTTTTTCAGTACTTTGTACGCTTAGAACTCCGATTATTTCGCTGCCGACAGGAATCGGCACTCCCAAGTAAGATGCAGACGGCGTGCCTATTCGCGCAACACCAAGCTCATGTGTCATTTCATCTACTTCTTTATTAATAAGCAGAGGTTCCTTTTTAAGAATAATATGCGAAGTTAAACCGTTTCCTAATTTTAAAGGAGGATATTCATCGCCGTAGCCATATGGAAAGTTTATCATTACTCTTTCTTTATCAAGCAGAGCTACATAGACAACATTTGCATTAAAAAGGTCGCGGACTTTATCTCCGACCAAATTGATTAGCTTATTAATTTCGAGATGCCCAACAATTGCCTGACTAATACTGTTTACGGTACTAAGCTCGGCTGTCCTTTTTTTACTTTCGTCTAGTAAACGCAGTGTCTCGTTAAAAAGTCTTGCGTTTTCAAGAGCGACACTCATACTATTTGCAACAGTGGTTAACAACCGTATATCCGAATCGCTAAAAGCGTCTTCTTTTTCATAATTTTCTATTAAGATTAATCCTTTAGCCTCAGTGCCTACAATAATTGGGACAAATACGAGAGATTTGCTTTCATCTGTGCCGGGGATTGTTGTTTTTCCGGTAATACCCAGCTTTGCAATTTCTTCATCTGTTACCTTTTTCAGCAAAAGCATTTTGCCGGTTTTAAGAACATAGTCTGATAATGGTGTAGGTTCCATTGACTCGATATTCAACCTTTTTCCGTGTTCATATTCATACGGGTAATGAAGGATATTTTTTTCTTTGTCATAAATTCTTATACCCAAATCAAGAAATCCAAGAGCTTCTCTAAATTTATCGCCAACAAGATTAATTATAGAATTAAAATCCATTTCCATTACCAAACCTTCCTGGATGGCATTTAAAATAGAAAGCTCAACATTACGCTGCTGCGTTTCATTTAATAAACGTTTAGTTTCTTCAAAAAGTCTAGCGTTTTCAAGGGCGACACCCATATTTGAGGCCAACGTCATTAAAAGACGTACATCCTTTTTTGTATAAAGATATTTTTTATCAATATCTTGTACTGTAATTACGCCTGTTACTTCCTGATTTCTGATTATAGGAACACCCATAAACGATTCCGGCATTTCGCCGGCTACAACTTCTTCGCCGCTATGTTCAATAGCTTCTTTGGCAGTTCCGAAAATCAAAGGCTGTTTGGATTCAATAATTTCTTTTCTGTCGTTGTCAATTGCCTGCGGTTTATCGAAGTAAAAACGTTTGTCTAATTCAACTGCGTACCTATGATGTATTTGTTCAGTTTCTTTTTCATATGTTGAAATACTTACTACCTGTGCGCTGAATACTTCCCGAATTTTTTCACCTACCAAATCTATAATAGATTGAAAGTCAAGCTGCTTTGCCAAACCTTCGCCTACACTGTTGATAATTTTTAATTCGATAGCCTGCTGTTTGGTTTCCTCTAATAATTTGTTTGTTTCATCAAAGAGTCTGGCGTTTTCAAGAGCGACACTCATTGAGTTTGTAAGCGTTGTTAAAAGTCTAACATCCGAATCGCTGAATGCATTTTCACGATCTATATTCTGTAAGCTTACATATCCTTTTACGTTATTATCAACAATCATAGGTACCCAAATTGCGGATTTGGGCATTTCTGTTCCTTCTGCAGCTTTTGGTTTTTTTTCACCAATTTTCACTAACTCATCAACTATATTACTGTTTACCAGTAGAATTTTTTTAAAGTTTATAAGATGTTTATCAATTGAAATGAATTTTCTTGGTTCGTCAAAAAATCTTTCGCCTTTTTCTATATCGTATTTAAACTGGCATAATTCATTCTCATAATCATAGACTCCTATTGACACCACCTGAGCATCAAAAATTTCCCTTATCTTTTCACCCACCAGTTCAAAAATAGCATTAAGTTCTACCTGCTTTACCAATCCTTCCTGCACACTATTAATAACGGTAAGTTCAGCCGAACGCTGTTCCGTTTCTTTTAATAATCGGTTGGTTTCATCAAATAACCTAGCATTTTCA
Source organism: Bacteroidota bacterium (assembly GCA_018829205.1). Lineage (GTDB taxonomy): Bacteria > Bacteroidota > Ignavibacteria > Ignavibacteriales > Melioribacteraceae > JAHJUE01. Next base: position 187,077 of record JAHJUE010000006.1, on the reverse strand, counting down.
AGGGCTACACTCATACTGTTAGCAAGAGTAGTTAATAGCCGTACATCAGATTCACTGAAAGCATTTTCTATATCAAGATTCTGCAGACTGATTATACATGAAACTTCTCCGCCGGTTATCATAGGAACAAATAGTAATGATTTCGGCATTTCACCAAATACTACCTTGTTGCCGTACTTAATTGATTCTTTTTCATTGTCTTTATTGATAACCAACGGCTTTAATGATTTAACTATGTGTTTTCTAAATCCCGTAAGCGGTCTCGGTCCAATTAATGTCCGGTCACCCTTTTCATAAGAATAACTATCACGGATCATGTTTGTATTTTTATCATATGAGACAATGTCTATAACTTGTGCATTAAAAATTTCTCTTATCTTTTCACCAACAAGTTCATAAATGCCGTTTATATCAAGCTCTTTTGCTAAACCTTCCTGCACGCTGTTTATAACTCCCAATTCGGCATTTCTTTGTTTTGTTTCATTTAATAAAATATTTGTTTCTTCAAATAGTCTAGCGTTTTCAAGCGCAACACCCATGTTTGATGAAAGTATAGAAAGCAAACGCACTTTTTCATCGTTGTAGTCATTCTTTTTATAGCTTTGAATACTTACAACGCCTAAAACTTTTTCATGTGAAATAATTGGGACGCCAATATAGGTTTCCGTTTTTTCTTCGTCGGATTGTACAATCACCCCATTTTTTAAGCTTTCTTCAAAAGTCCCTATTACAAGAGGCTTAGCGGATTTTATTACTTTTGAAGTCAAACCTTCTCCGAGCTGAAAAGAATCGGCAGTTTGATATCCCCTGTAGTATGAATAAGGAATATCTATCATATTAGTTGTTTCATTGAGCAAAAGGATTTCAGTCACTTCTGAATTAAATATTTCTTTTACTTTGTCACCGATTATGCGGGTAATGGTTTTTGCATCAAGTCTTTTTGAAATTGCTTCACTAACACTGCTTATAATTGCCAGTTCAGCTTCTCTCTGAATTAATTTCTCTTCGATTGATAAATTGTCTTCTATCAACTCATTATTCATAACAGATTTATTCTTCATTTGTCACCGTTCAATTTTTGATTGTATGAATTTTATTCGTTAGGCAACACTTTGTCTTTTAGAACTCCGAAATCAATTGGTTTGGTTAAATAATCATCGCATCCGTATTCCAAAGCCTGTTTATAATTTTCGTCATTACTGTATGCGGTTATCATAGCTACTTTTAGATCAGGGAAATTTTCTTTAATCCATTTTAACAATTGAAGTCCGTTCATACCGGGCATGTTAACATCGGAGAAGATTTGATTAACCTCCTTGCTGCCGTTTGATTTTAGATAATCGCGTGCTTCTTCTCCGGAAAAAGCGAACAGAAATGCAAGTTTGCCTTCTTTAATTTCGCGACGGAATCGTTGTTCAAAAAGCATTTGAACATCTTTTTCATCGTCAACAACCATTATTTTCATACGGTATCCTTTCTATATTTATATAAATTTTTATAACTATTTTATTTTAATTACAACAAACGTAACATCATCATCAGGGTCATTATCTTTAACCCATCTTGATCCTTCATCTTTTAAGCATGTTATTATTTCTTCAGGTTCTTTATCAGCAGTTTCTTCAAATTTATTTCTCACTCTTTTGTAACCGTATAATTCATTGTCTTCATTTGTTAATTCGGGAAAACCGTCGCTCATCAGAAGTATTGTATCTCCCTTTGCTAATTCCATTTCTCTAATTTCGTAGGGAAAATTATTCATGGTGCCGAGCGGCATGCCTTTAAGTAAATGTTCCTCTACAATTCTGCTTTCTCTTTTAAATAAAAACATTGGAGGCATTCCGGCTGATGATATAATTAAGTTGTTGTTCCTAATTTTAAGCATTGTTAAACACATAGAAACTGACTGCATCTGAAGCTGTTTAATACATCTTGTCATTTCATGAAAAGTAAAAAGAATATTGGGGTTGGCCGAATAGCTGTTAAATAGTGTTTTGGCGGCAGTGACCATTGTGCCTGCTTTCATGCCATGTCCTGTAGCGTCGCCGATAACAACGGTTAATGTTCCGTCTAAACCTACATTAAAGTCATAATAATCACCGCCTACTTCAGTAGCTGTTTTCATATAAACGGCAATATCAAGATGGGGAAGAGAAGGCAGATTTTTAGGAAGCATAGAAAGCTGCAGTTCGCGGGCTTCTTCAAGCTCTTTGGATTTTCTTTCATTCTCCGCCTGCATAACTCTTGATTGAGCTTCAGCTGCCATTGCGCGTAGTTCGGCTTCTTTAATTGCCGCAACATTTCTCTCTTTTGTTAAAATACGTCTTCGTTGAATACGATCAATCCCGAATATTATTCCGAAGAAAATTATTCCGTAGGAAATATATGCTAATGTAGTTCTCCAATAAGGAGGCAGAATTACAATACGGATAGTTCTTTCTTCATCGCTCCATATTCCATCACCGTTAGCCGCTTTTAATTTTAGGGTATATTCACCGGGGTCAAGATTTGTAAATGTTGCAAATTTTAGTTTACTGTAAACCCAATCCGCGTTAAAGCCATCAAGTTTGTATGCGATAAGATTTCTTTCCGGTCTTGAATAGTGAATAGGGGCGAACTGAAAAGCAATATCGTTCTGCGAATACGACAATGTTAATTCTTCGGTTTCGTTTAAGTCTTTGGACAAAGGGGAAGTCGAGTTATTGTTAAAAACTGATACGTCGGAAATTCTTAAATCCGTAATAACAATTTTAGGCTTGGTTTGATTCGTTCTTCCAGGCACAAAATAATTAATCCCGTTATCACCGCCGAAAAATAATTCGCCGATATCTGTTTTCCATGTAGCAGTTGAATATGAATAACCCTGAAGCCCGTCTTTTATGTCAATGTTTATAAACGATTCTTTTTCACCCTCCTCACTTCTTACTAACGTGGTTAAGCCTGCGGCGCTGCTAATCCAAAGGTTTCCGTAATTATCTTCTTGTATTGCCAGTACCAGATTTGTAGGCAGACCGTCTTTTTCAGTATAGAAAATTATTTTTTCAGTTTTAGGATTTAATTTCCCCAATCCGATTGGAGATGAGAACCAAACGATACCTTTGCTATCTTCCAATACATTATATACATCATTATTAGTTACAATTTCTTTAACGACTTTTATGTTTTTATTATACTGCGTAAACTTACCGTTGCCCAAGTTGTATTTTATTAATCCTTGACTGATTGTCCCGATCCATAAAATATCTTCATAAAATTTACTTATATAAATAGAAGTTGCATTTTCCATCAGCATTTTACTACTGTTTTTAATCTCTGAATTTATTCTTTCTGAAAAATCCTTTTCTTGTTCATCATTAATTTTTAATACTTGAATTCCCCAAAGCGCGGAATCTTTCGGTGACTCAACGTTGAAATTACCGTATGAATGACCAACATCGGATTGAAACTTAAGATTATAAATTCCTTTTTTAAGAGAAAGAGTTTGAGCAATGATTCTATTTTTCATTCCGCCGTCAAAATGGAATGAATTAACAAATTTCTGCATTCCCCATACTAAATTGCCTGCCTCATCTTCCAGCCATCCGTAATCAAACATGGTTTCCAAATTCGGCTGTCCTTCTCCCACTCCTAAAATTAAAACCTTTGTACTGTCTTTAATTTCGAATTTAGTATTTAATAATTTTTGCTCACCAACTTTCAATATGGCGGCTAAAGGTTTCGAGGTATCGGCAATTCTAATCAGGTCTGATTTTAACTCCGGGCTAAGTTCGCGGTTAATTAATGAAGGAATTTTTTTTAAGAAGTCTTGCTTTGGATAAAATATATCCACTCCCTGTGAAGAGGCCACAAACAATCTGCCTGCATAATCAATTTTTAGATCTCTGATACTGAATCTTACATATTTATTTATAGCATCTTTAAAATAGCTTGTGATTGTGCCTGATTTTCTATTCAAATAGTCTAGACCCTTATCGCTGCCAATCCAAATATTATTGTTTTCATCAACTGTTAGAGATGATATATTGTTGCTCGATAAACTTGAAGCGGAAGTTCCAGATTTATAATTTAATAATGCTTTTGTTTGAGGGTTTTGAATAATTAAACCGATACCCGCGGTACCAAAAATTAAATTATTATCATTTTCTGTTTTCGCGACCGCTGTTATTTTATCTTTTGGGGAGTTTGTTTTTAAGTTTTCCGGAATCCTTATAACATTCATAGGCTGTTTATTTGGATCAACTTTATATAAACCGTCAAGCATAGTTCCAATCCAGATGTTGCCGAAACTGTCTTGATATAATGAGAGTATGCCGGTTGACTTAATATTGTTTTTAGAATCAGCTGTATATGAGAAACGGAAAAAGTTATTATCAACAGGATTATATCTGAATAAACCGTCATCAAGAGTAGCGATCCATAAAAAACCGGTTTTATCTTTTAAAATTTTATATACGCCTCTGGTAAAAAATCCGAATTTGCCAGCGTGAGAAAACATAGGAACACTTTCCACGTTACTTGTGTTTTTATTATATATCAGTAAAGCATTTTCTCCTCCAATCCAAATTCTGTTAAATTCATCTTCATGAATAACAAACATACCGGATCCCAAAATATCTGTTCCAAGATTTTTATATTGAAGAAACACATCTTTTTCTTCATTGTAATAAAAAATTCCCAAACCGTAATCCAACGCCAGTATTTCATGATTATTGGTTTCATTAATGGAAAAAATATCGCCGTTAAAAATTTTCTCGTTATTTACCATAAATTCAATTTTACGTGTACTCATTTTCTCAGAATTTAATAAGTGCAATCCGAAAGAGTCGGTACCAAGCCAAATTCTATTTTTACTATCTATAAATAAATTATCAATATTAGGCAGGTTTAAATTATTGCCTTTGTTAAAATTTACTTTTTCGAAATTATCTTTTTCTCTTATATACTTAACCATTACATTAAATCCACCAATCCAGAGATTCCCGTTTTTATCTTCATTTATTGCTGTGATGGTATTTCCCGGCAAACTGGTACTATCCGAAGGATTATTTTTATAAACTTTAAATTCGTAGCCGTCGTACCTGTTTAATCCGTCATTAGTGCCAAGCCATAGAAAACCGAACTTGTCTTCGTAAATGCAATTTATATTCGGGTTTGAAAGTCCTTGAGGGATTGAGAAGTTTTCGAACACAAAATTTTCCTGTGCATAAATTGGAGAATTAAAAGCAAGGTATTGCGCAATTAAAACAATAGTGATTGACAATAATTTATTTTTCATAAAATAGTTTGTCCATATGGATAAAGTTTTATTTTTATTACAACAATCGTTACATCCCTCCTTCGCTCAAAAAACGAGCTACGGAGGACATGCCCTTTTTCTCACAAAACGAGCTACGAAGGACAGGCCATTTTTCTCACAAAACGAGCTTTGGAAGGAGGCTATAATTTATTTCACTTTCAAGACTACAAAAGTAACATCATCATCAGGGTCATTGTCGTTAACCCAGTTTGAACCTTCTTCTTTTAAGTATGTAATTATATCTTCAGGTTCCTGTTCTGCAACTTCTTCAAATTTATTACGTACTCGTTTGTAACCGTAAAGTTCATTGTTGTCATTTGAAAGTTCCGGGAAGCCGTCGCTCATCAGAAGAATTGTATCTCCCTTTGTTAATTCCATTTCTCTAATTTCGTAGGGAAAATTATTCATCGATCCCAGAGGCATTCCTTTTAATAAATGTTCTTCAACAATTCTATTTTCTCTTTTAAATAAAAACATGGGGGGCATTCCGGCTGATGATAGAATTAAGTTGTTGTTCTTAATTTTAAGCATTGTTAAGCACATTGAAACAGACTGCATCTGCAGTTGTTTTATACATCTTGTCATTTCATGAAATGTAAAAATTATATCGGGATTAGCAGAGTAACTATTGAATAATGTTTTTGCTGCTGTTACCATTGTTCCGGCTTTCATGCCGTGTCCAGTTGCGTCACCAATTACTACGGTCAATGTTCCGTCTAACCCTACATTAAAGTCATAATAATCACCGCCAACTTCAGTAGCGGTTTTCATATATACTGCAATGTCAAGATGAGGAAGTGCGGGCAAATTTTTAGGAAGCATTGAAAGCTGCAGTGCTCTTGCTTCTTCAAGTTCTTTTGTCTTTCTCTCGTTTTCTGCTTGAACTGCGCGGGCCTGAAGTTCAGCCGCTTCTGCTCTATGAATTGCTTCCTGCATTTTCATTTTTTCTCTTGCTTTGCCAAGCAGTTTTTTTCTTTGATACCTGTCAAATCCAAAAATTGATACCATCAGAATAACGGCATAACCTATATAAGCAAATGTAGTTTTCCACCATGGGGGATGAATTACAATTGAAATTGAACGGCCTTTCTCATTCCAAATATCGTCTCCGTTTGAACCTTTAACTCGGAATGTATAGCTGCCTGGATCGAGATTGGTAAACGAGGCAAAATTCTTATCTGATTCATACCATTTACTGCTGAATCCTTCCAGCTGGTAAGTGGTTTTATTTTTACCTGGGCGGGAGAAATGGATTGATGAAAATTCAAAAGCTATGTTATTTTGATTGTATGAAAGTTCGATTTCTTTTGTATCATAAATTCCGTTAGGGATTGAATAAGTTGAAGAATCATCAAATACAGAAACATCGTCAATTCTAAAATTATGAATAACAACATCAGGCTCTATTGTATTAATATTCCCTGGCGTAAATGAAATAATACCCCCTTTGCCTCCAAAGAATAATTTCCCGTATTCATTTTTCCACACAGCAGTTGTACTTGTTAAACCATCCAATCCATCTTTGGAATCATAATTTATAAATGAATATTTTTCGATTGGCGCATTTTTGTTTAATTTTGATAATCCTCCTGATGAATAAATCCATAATGCACCGAAATTATCTTCAGTTATACTATAGATATTTCCTCCCGGAAGTCCGTCCAATGTTGTAAATGATTTTAATTCGTTAGTTTTAGGATCTAATCTTAAAAAGCTAGCATATGTTCCTACCCATAGTATTCCGTCAAGATCTTCATAAAAGTTATAAATGTAATGGCTGGCGTCTGAAATATTATTTTTATCAAAATTATGTTGGATGTAATCGCCGGTACCCAAATCATACTGAAAAAAACTGTTTGTATTTGTACCTATCCATATTTTATTTGAGTTTACTTTGCTGAATTTTATTGTTCGGCCAAATTCAAAAGGGAGGTATTTACTATTATCAAGATTTATTTCAAGTAGATTTTTTAGATTTGAATACTCATCATCACTTAATTCAAAAGCTTGAATACCCCAGCTTGTTGAGTCATCGGGAGCCAGAACATTAAAGCCGCCGTATGAATGTCCCACATCGGAAGAATAGTATAAATTATAATCTCCTTTATCTATGCTTAAAACCTTCAAGCCGATTCTGTTTTTGAATCCTCCGCCTTCGTGAAATGTTTCATAAATGTCTGTCATTTCCCATAGTTTATTCCCTTCATTTACTGATATGCCGCCGCGGTCAAAAGTCCCTGAAACTGCTCTGCCTTCTCCAATACACATTAAAAGTAAATTAGTCTTTTTGTTAACGGTAAATGGTTCCTTAAGGTTTTTTGATTCTCCCACTTCTAAAATAGAGCTGATTGGTTTTCTTGATTTTTTAATTTGTGAAAGAGATTCTTTTAACTGCGCATCCATTTTTTTATTCATGATTCTGGGAATTGAAATAAATTTTCCGGTAACCGGATCGTATTTATCAACGCCGCAGTTTGATGAAATCCATATTTTATTATCCGGACTTATATCTATTGATTGAATTGCAAAAGGAGCAGCCGTCATTCTATTATAAGGACTTTTAATTGTTTCTATTTTTTTACTTTTATTATCATATCTTTTTAAGGAACTGTTATTAATTGCAAACCATATATTCCCTGAAAAATCAACTGCTAAATCATTAATAAAATTACTTGAATCAATTTTAACACTTGGGTCAATCAGATTTAATTTTGAAGTTTCTTTTGTAACTGTATTATATTTTAATATTCCGTCTGTGTTAGTAGCTAAAAAAACTTCAGAATTACTTCCAGATAAAGGAGCAATTTCCTTAATTATTGTTTGATTTCCGTTTCTACCGGATAAGTTAATGGATGAATAATCAAAAGGATTTGCGTTTGGATCCATTTGAGCCAGACCTCCACCCAAATAGGAAATCCACAAAATTCCAAACTTATCCATATAAAAATTAGATAATCTGTTATCTTGAATGGTATGCAGATCAGAAGGATCATGAAAATATTGTTCGATATTCTCAAACTGTTTATCAACATGAAAAATTCCGTGAGAATAAATAGTTATCCAAAAATCACCTTTGTTATCTTCAACTATATCGTTATAAAACTTAAATAAGCCTTTTGTTTTGGATTTTTCAACGAGGTCATATTGTTTAATACTGTATTGTATTGGAGAATATTTAAGTAGTAAATTTTGACCACTGAACCAAATATCACCGGAACTACTTTCATTTAAACTCTGAACATTTTTTGGGCTGTATCCCGGCTTTAAATAATAAGGATCAAATTTATTTGTAGAAGAATTAAATGATTTAATTCCGCTGCCTGCGTCGGCAGCTAATATTACTCCGTTTCTTAATTGGATTATATTTGTTACTTGTCCCCATACAGTAGTTTCATTCAATTTACTCAGTTCGAAATTAACAAATGTATCTTTTTCCTTATCATATTTAATTACACCCCCTTCACTCAAAGAAAACCAAACATTACCGTCAGAATCAAGCATACTGTTGAAAAAATTCGGAGCAGCTTTAAGCGGCAGATTGTCTAATCCGTATCTCTTAAATTTGTCGGTTTTTCTATCAAGTTTGCCTACAGCATTATAACATGCTGCCCACAAATTTTTATCTTTATCTTCAACAATCTGCATCACTGCGTTATCGGGGAGTGATGTTTCATCGCCTTGTCTATTCTTATAAATTTTGACTGATTTGCCGTCGTATCTATTCAAACCGTCTTCTGTGGCAATCCACATAAACCCGTAACTGTCCTGGAAAAAATCGGTAATTGTAGTATTCGAAAGTTTCTCAGCCTCAGAGAAATTTTTAAATTGATAATTCTGCTGTGCATTAATTAAGGTTAGAGATATTGAAAGCAGAATTAAAATTCGAACAAAATAATTCATTTATATTCCCGGCTTATTAAAATAAAAATTTTCATTTGAGGGTTTCAAAGCGACACACATTATTAGACACAATATCTTTTTAATATACAACCTAATTATTTTAGATTAGCAATAAAATTTTAAAATGTGCATGCTTATAAGATATAAGCATCATTAAATCATTATATTATTAATTGCAGATAGATTGTAACTACTTATTAGAATACTAGTAATTGGATAAAAAATTAAGTCACTATTTTCCCGGATGACTTATTACTCAGAAGCAAAAATAATAATTACTATAAGGTTTAAATTTATTTTCTGGATTGACGTTAAGTTATTTTATTATTTTACTTTTATTACGACAAAAGTAACATCATCGTCAGGATCATTGTTATTAACCCATATCGAGCCGTCATTCTTTAAGTAAGAAATAATTTCTTCAGGCTCTTTTTCGGCCACTTCTTCGAATTTATTACGTACTCTTTTATAACCGTATAATTCATCATTCTCATTTACTAATTCGGGAAAGCCGTCGCTCATTAAAAGAATTGTATCACCTATTGCGAGTTCCATTTCTTTTAATTCATAAGGGAAATTATTCATAGCTCCCAAGGGCATTCCTTTAAGCAGATGTTCTTCAACTATTCTGTTTTCTCTTTTGAATAAAAACATTGGCGGCATTCCGGCAGAAGACATAAATAATTTATTACTTTGAATTTTTAGCATAGTTAAACACATAGAAACCGACTGCATTTGAAGCTGTTTTATGCATCTAGTCATTTCATGAAAAGTATAAACAATATCAGGATTTGCAGAATAACTATTGAATAAAGTTTTAGCAGCCGTAACCATTGTGCCTGCTTTCATTCCGTGTCCGGTTGCATCTCCAATTACGACAGTAAGTGTTCCATCTATTCCGACATTAAAATCATAATAATCACCGCCGACTTCAGTAGCGGTTTTCATATAGACTGCAATATCAAGATTGGGAAGAGCGGGCAAATTTTTAGGAAGCATTGAAAGCTGAAGATCTCTGGCTTCTTCAAGTTCTTTTGTTTTGCGTTCATTCTCAATTTGTATTGCGCGGTTCTGAGCTTCTGCAGCTTTAGCCTGAAGTTCGGCAGCTTGAGCGCGAAGTTCGGCTTCTCGGATTGAGTTAGCAGTCCGTTCCTTACTTAATAATCTTTTCCTTTGGAATCTATCAAAGCCGTAAATTCCTCCAGCGGCTATTAAAAAATATCCGATGTATGCAAAGGTTGTTAAATACCACGGCGGAGTAATAATTATTTTTATTGAAGTACCTGCGGTATCCCAAACACCGTCGCTGTTCGAACCTTTCGCGTGGAATACGTATTCGCCCGGACTTAAATTTGTATATGATGTGAATCTTCTGTTATCGTAAACCCAATTCTCGTCATCTCCTTCAAGGAAATGACCATACTGGTTTTTATCGGCACGTCCGAAATGCAGAGCTGAAAATTCAAACGAAAGATCGTTTTTATCGAACGGCAGGATAATTTCTTTTGTATCATATATTGATTCTGTTAAATAGCTTCCTTCGTCAACATATGAAATTGATCTATTAGAAATTTTTATGTCGGTAATAATTGAACGGGGAGGCGAACTATTCATTATTCCTGGTTCAAACTCATTAAGTCCGTGCTCGCCTCCAAAATAAAATTTACCTGCCGAACTTTTTAATGCGACTAATGCAATAAAATCGCTGCCTCCCAATCCGTCTTTTGCGTCGTAATTTACAAATAAAGGTCTGCTTCCTTCAAAACTTAAACGGGATAATCCGTTTCGCGTAGCAATCCATAAATTATTTTTTTCATCTTCCAATATTGAAGCTACATAATTAGTAGGTAGTCCGTCTTCTTCAGTGTAGACAGTAAAAATTTCAGTTTTAGGATCAAAACGGTTAAGTCCGTAATTTGTAGCAAGCCATAGAATACCTTTTTTATCTTCATGAATAAATTGAACATTATTATTACTTAAGGAGTTTTTATTTTTAGGATCAAATTTGTAATACTTTATTGTATTTGAATTTTGATCGTATTTGTTAAGTCCGCCCTGATCTGTTCCAATCCAAACAATATTATTAGAAGAAATATGTATTGATCTTATATTCTCTCCGCTGATTTTTACTTGCGATTTGCTTTGACTCAAAGCGGTTTTCGCGACTGTGATCTGCTGATCGGTTAAATTTAAAATTTGAATTCCCCATAATGAAGAGTCAATAGGAGCCCTTGCATTCCAATCACCGTATGCATGACTGTCATCTGATTTGTAATGAAGTTTATATTTTCCCGGCAGAAGTTTTATCACATCAATATCAATAACATTTTTATCGGCCCCTTGTAAATGATAAAATTCTTTTTTGTCTGACAAATTCCAGATAATTTTCCCGTTGCTGTCTTCCAGCCAACCATAATCAGCGGCCGAACTATCATCAGCTTCTCCGGCCGAAACAATTAAAAACTCTCTCGGTTTTTCAATAGAAAAATTTTTACTAAGGTTTTGTGATGACGGGACTTTTAATATACTGCACAACGATTCATTCTTACTTGTTTTTTCTCTAATTAAATCAATCAGTTCCTGCGGATAATGAAATTGATCTATTGAATACATTTGATTAAGAATATTTGTTGAAGGATTATAAATATTTAAACCTTGGTTACCGCCAATCCAGATTTTACCAAAGGCGTCTTTTGCAAGTACTCTGATTAAATTATCCGAGATAGAGTTGTAATCTGAAGGATCGTATTTTGAAACAAGTGTTAATTTTCCTTTTGAATCTAATTTAAATAGTCCGTCGCCCCAAGTTCCTAAGTAAAGCTCATCTTTATATTCCAGAATTGATCTTACACTTCCGCCGAACATGTCATCTTTAAAATTGATATTAACATTTTTAAAAGTTTCTGTTTCCGGATTAAATATATTTAATCCGCCTCCTCTAATGCCCACGTAAATATTGTTTTTGTTTTTTTTGGATTCGGCAAGACCGAAGATTTCATTTCCGCTTATACTATTGGGGTTTGACGGATCATGCGTAAAATGTTTAAAAGGTTTTTTTGATGGGTCATGTTTGTATAAACCGTCATTAAAAGTTCCAATCCAGATAATTCCGGAATTATCAACAATCATAGAAGTGATTGTTTGTGTATAGACACCTTTACGGTTGTCATATTCAGTGCCGAACGGGATTTGAGAATAATCATCAGAAATGCCGTCAAATTTATATAATCCGCGCATATCTTTTCCGATCCAAATATTTCCTTCTAAATCCTGAATAAATCCAGTATTCAATCTCCAAACCCAAAATACTCTATCATCTTTGTAATTTTTAATTTCTTTAAAATTATTATTTGTCATGTCATATTTGTAAAACGCATCTTCGCTTATTATCCATAAAATTTCTTTTTGATCAATAAATAGATTAGTGATATTTTCATTTGAAAAATCATACGTTTTTTTGTCGCCTAGTTTTAATTCTTCAAGCTTGTTTGTAACAAGATCCAAAGTAAAAAAACCTTTACCAATTCCTGAAAAGTAAAATTTCTTCTTATGTTCAACCGTCGCAATAATAATTCCTAATCTTGAAATTTTGTCCAGAAGAAGGGAATCGGGGAAAAACTGTTCAAATGAATTTAATGTATTATTAAATTTTAACAATCCGGCGCCCAGTGCTTCAACCCATATATTATTTTCTGAGTCAATAATAATTCCGGCTGTTTGATTTGCCGGGTTATTTGAAAACTTTTCCAAATCATAATTTTTGAATTTATTAGTTTTTCTATCGAGCATAGAAACACCGGCTGCGGTGGCAATCCATAAATTTTTGTTTTTGTCTTCAATTATTTTTCTAACGTCATTGTCTATTAAGCTTTCTGTATTTCCGGGAACGTTTTTAAAAACTTTAAACTTGTATCCGTCGTATTGATTTAGTCCGTCAACAGTTCCAACCCAAAGGAAGCCATATGAATCTTGGAAAAGAGTGGCGACCTCAACATTGGATAATCCGTTTGAAATTGATATATGCTCGGGATTAAAATCCTGAGATTTTATTGTATTAGCAGCAATAAAAAATGAGCATAAAATTATTGCACTTATCTTGGATAAGTTCATTATTAAATTTCCTTAATAAATATTTTAATAGATTTATTACTTAACTTTTATAATAACAAAAGTGACATCATCATCGGGCTCGCCATTATTTGTCCAGCTGCTGCCTTCATCTTTTAAAAATGTAATAATTTCTTCCGGTTCTTTGTGTGCAACTTCTTCAAAAAGATTCCTCACTTTTTTATAACCAAGCAGTTCTTTTTCACTATTCATCAATTCAGGGAAACCGTCGCTCATTAGCATAATTGTATCGCCGGATGCAAGTTCTGTTTCTTTTAATTGGTAAGGGAAATTATTAAAAGTGCCAAGCGGCATTCCCTTGATAACATGTTCTTCAATTGTACGATTATCTTTTCTATAAATAAGAATGGGTGGCATACCCGCGCATGACATTAATAATTTATTTCCCTTAAGTTTTATCATTGTCATGCACATAGATAGCATATGCATATGCATAAGTTTAATACATCTTGTCATTTCACTGAACGTAAATAGAATATCAGGATTAGGAGCGTAACTGTTGAACAGACTCTTCGCGGCAGTAACCATTGTTCCGGCTTTCATTCCGTGTCCGGTTGCATCGCCTAAAACTACTGTAAGTGTTCCGTCAAGAGCGATATGAAAATCATAATAATCGCCGCCGACCTCGGTTGCAGTTTTCATATATACAGCGATATCAAGATTTGGAAGTTCGGGTAGATTTTTAGGCAACATTGATAATTGAAGATCTCTGGCTTCTTCAAGTTCTTTGGACTTACGGTCATTTTCGGCCTGCACTGCGCGCGACTGTGCTTCTGCCGCGGCCGCTCTAAGTTCGGCTTCTCTAATAGCATTGGCTGAACGTTCCTTTGCCAGAAGTCTTCTTCTTTGAATTCTATCAATCCCGAAAATAATTCCGGCAAATACTAAGAAGTAGCCGATGTATGCCCAATAAGTTCTCCACCACGGAGGAAGCACGGTAATGTTCATTGAACGGCCTTCTTCGTTCCATATACCGTCGCCGTTTGATGCTTTAACCCTGAATACATAATCGCCCGGCTCAAGATTTGTATAAGTCGCAAATCTTCTGTTATTATATATCCAGTTGTCATCTCCGAAACCTTCAAGTTTATATGCATACTGATTCTTCTCCGGTCTCGAAAAATGAATGGCGTTGAATTCAAAAGAAATGTTATTTTGCCCGTAAGAAATTGTAATTGCATCCGTATCGTAAATACTTTTTACCAAGGGGGTGTTTTCACTTGAAGTACTCATTACTTCATTTGCAATTCTGAGTTCCGAGATTACAACTTTAGGAGGTTGTTTATTGATATTGCCAGGGTAGAAAGAATTAAATCCGTTTTGTCCGCCGAAGAACAGCTCACCGGACTTGCTTTTAAAAGAACTGGAACCGTTAAACACATAACCCTGAAGTCCGTCTTTGATATCATAATTTATAAAGATCGGATTATTAATATCCTTATTATACTTAGTGATACCATTAACCGAGCTCAGCCATAAATTGCCTAAAAGATCTTCTTCAATAGAACGGATGTAATTTGACGGCAGTCCGTCTTTATCAATGAAAAAATTAAACTGGTTTTTATTCTGATCATATCTTCCAAGTCCCGCTTCCGCTGCAATCCAGACTATACCGTCAGAATCAATTGTAATTCTATTTACTGTTTTACCATTCAATGAATTTGCTTTGGGATTTAATTCATTCAATGAGCTTAATTTGTTTTTCCGTATATCGTATCTGCTCAAACCGACATCAGTCCCCAGCCATATTGCACCTGATTTGTCATATTCGACAGTATTTACAATACCGCCATTAATAAAGGGAAAATCATTATTCTCATCCAGTAGGCTTTTGTAGGAATTGTAGATTGAGTCACTAACTTCAAATGCCTGAATTCCCCACCAAAGTGAATCAACAGGAGCGTCAGTATTCCAATTCCCGTATGAGTGACTGTCGTCGGATATATACCTCAAAGTATAATCTCCTTTATTTAGCTCCGCAAAGCTAATAACAACTCTATTTTTTGTATTGCCTCCGAGATAGAATGATTTCAGATAATCGAAGGCTGTCCAAATAGTATCGGAGCTGGAAGTTTCAAGCCAGCCGAAATCAACCTGTCCAAAATTTGATAATCCTTCACCAACTGAAACAAGCATTATTTTTTTATTTTCATTTATGGCAAAGTCTTTATTTAAGTTGGCATAATTGCCGGGATTTAAAATATCGGCAATTGAATTTCCATTTTTACGTAAAGTATTAACAAGAGTATAAAGTTTCGGATTGTATGTACGGGAAGTTATATCAGGAATGTAGAATCGGCTGTTTGTGTTTGGATCAAATTTAATTAAACCATTATTTGACGCCAGCCAAAGATTGCCGTAGTCGTCAGGAGTTATGTCAAAAATAACATTATAATTAGTTGTCGAATTATAGTTATTTGTAGAAAATTTATAATTTTCGAAAGTGTTTTTCACAGTATTATATTTAGACAACCCGGAATTAGTAGCAATCCAAATAATATTGTCAACTATTGAAGATATTTTAAAGATTCTATTTCCGGGGATTGAATTTTTATTTTGTTCGGAGTGAGTATAGTAAATATTTTTCTTGTCGCTGCCTTTAAAATTAATTAGTCCGCTTCTAGTTCCCAGCCATACTGAATTGTCATCATTGCTTTTATATATTGAAGTTATTGAATTGTCAATTTGACTATTGCTGCCTTCACTAATATTACTATATACTTTAAATGGTTCTTTTTGAAAATCTGCTTTAATAAGTCCATTGTTAAATGTACATAGCCAAAGGATATTAAAACTATCGCAATAGAACTTAAAGAAAGAGGGCAAGGTAGAAATGTTCGGGAAATCCGATCTTGTATAATTTGTAACTTCTTCTGTTTTTAAATTAAGTCTGTAGAGTCCATGACTAACTGTTCCAATCCACAAATACCCGTTTTCATCTTCGTACAAACCCGAGTAAGCATTGTCGTTCTGATTTCTTTTAGTTTCGTCTATTTGATGTAACTTTATTTCACGGATATTTTTATTCTGAGGGTCATAATTAATTAATGCATTTTGCGAAGCAATCCAAATTCTACCAGCTTTATCCTCGTGAAGTTCGAGAATAATTGAGTTTTTAAGAGATGGATATTTTTCCGGAGTAATTTCAGTAAATTCAAAATAGTTATTGATCTGATTAAATTTCAGAAATCCGGAAGGCGTGCTGCTGTATATATCACCGGAAGAAGTTTCAACAGTAGAGACAGAGAATCCACCAGATTCTTGGATATTGCCTTTCATATTCAATTTGCAGATTTCTATTTTATCTTTTTCTTTATTTAACCTAGCAATTCCGTTTGTAGTATTAATCCATAAATTATTTTTTGAGTCTTCAAACAAATTAAAAACATTTATTCTTGAATTTGCCGCCAGTGATGAGTCGACTAAATAATTTTTAAACGATTCAGTTTTATAGTCAAATTTTGATAATCCGTCGTCGCTGCCTACCCAAAGGGTTCCTTTTGAGTCGACCAATACCGATTTAAGTGAGTTATTAGGAAGTGAACTGGGGTTGTCCGGATCATTTTTATAGATTTTGAATTTATAGCCGTCATATCTGTTTAATCCGTCGGCGGTCGCAATCCATAAAAACCCGTATTTATCCTGGGTTACATCCCATACAGTATTATTTGAAAGTCCGTCGGGTATACCGAGGATTTCGAAATTTATATTTTTTTGCGCGTTTAAAAAATGATTTGATAAAAACAATAGAAATAAAACTGATATAATTTTTTTCAATCCTCACTCCGTTTTGAAAGTGACATTAAGTCTCATTTATTTATAAAAATTTTATTTTCTAATAAGGAACAGGGCAGTAATATCATCGCTTTGCGGAGTATCTTCAGTATGTGTTCTTACATCGGAAACCAAATTATTAATAAAGTCGTTCGCGTTGCAGTTGTTATTATTAATTAAAAATGATTCCAGTCTTTCGTCGGAATATTCAACATCATTTTTATTCATTGCTTCGGGAATACCGTCTGTAAACAGCAATAATTTTTCACCCGGGTTAAGGAACAATTTTTCGCCGTCGAAAGGAAGTCCCAGGTCAAACATTCCGAATGCAACACCGCCGGCCTCAATTTTCTGAATTTTATTATCACTTCTTAAAATTAAACTAGGATTATGACCGGCATTAATAATTTCTAATTCACCGTTAACAGGATTAAGTATGGAAATGAAAAAGGTAATGAATTTATCGGGCGGTGAGGAGTTATAAATTAGTTTATTTATTTTAACCGCAATTTCAGCAAGCGGTATCTGCATATCTAGATAAGAACGGAGTGACGCGTTAAGAGTGCTTACGAGCAATGATGCGGGAACGCCTTTCCCCGCGACATCTGCAATAATTAAAGCGAACCTTCCGTCGTTTAATTTAATGCAGTCATAATAATCGCCTCCCACTTCCTTTGACGGGATATTGATTCCGTTTAAATCATAGCCATGAATTTCAGGAAGTTTTTCCGGAAGTATTTTTCTTTGAATGGATGAAGCGACGGATAATTCTTTTTTAATAGTTTCATTTTCAAGCGCTTCTTTATGAAGCTGTCTGTTTTCAACAGCGCCCGAAACTTGTCTGGCAAACGCGGATAATAACGCTTCATCGGTTTCATCAAATTCTACAAATCCTTTTCTGCTTTCTTTATCTGCCAGGGTAACAATATAGGAATATCCTCTGTATTCAACTGAGGTTTCAATTTTATTGAATGAATTAAGAACATCCGAGATTTCTATATTATTAGGCAGTCTGAAACTTCCAAGAACTTTTTTTTCTTTAAAGATTCTTAATATTCCTTTTGAGGCATTAGTTAAAGCGACAACTCTTTCTAAAGCGAGTTCAAGCAGTTGATTATTATTCTCAAGTTTTGAAATTTCAATACCGGTATCAATCAAACTATTTAATTGTACAAGTCTGTGATTAAGCGAAAAAATTAATTGTTTTTCTTTCTTAAGATATAGATAGGACTGATAAGCGTTATCGAGAAGCTGGATGAAAATCTGAAGCGTGATTTTGTCAAATTCAGTGAATGCTGATTTATTCAACTTCGAACTTATTATAAGAGCAAAGGAGGTTCCGTCGGTAAGCGGAATTTTAACCGTTAAATAGTTGTCAACGTTATTTATTCTATAATTATTATAATTATCAAATTGATCAAGTATTGCTTCGGATTTATTATTTTTAGAATATAATTTTACCCAGGATGAGTTGATTTTATTCTTATGAAATAAATTAATATCGGTAATCAGGAAAGTACCTTTAATAATTCTCGCGAATTTTTCGGCAAGTTCGTTAATAGAAGCGGATTTTGAAAGCAGTCTAAATCCATCTTGAAAAGAATTTATCTGTAAAGTCAGCTTCGAAAGAATTTCCTGAGACTCAAAAATAAGTACCTCAAATTATTATAATATCTTTTTCCCCCAAAAAATATTAGTAATTAATAAACTATATAAGTTTTAACGCTTCATCAACATTATCCGCCTTATTCGCGTATTGAAAAAGTCCCATTATAGTAAAAGTTTTTTCAATTGTCGGGTCTAAATTCGCAAAGATTAATTTACCTTCGGAATCGTTAAGCGATTCGATAATTTCTATGATAAAAGAAATACCGATTGAGTTTACAATTTTAGTTTCTTTTAAGTTCAGCACAATATTATTAATTCCATTTTGACTATGCTCTTTAAATTCGTCTACAATTTTTTGACCGCCTACGTTATTTATATAACCGAAAGTATCAATTACTAAACAATTATTTTTTAACTCGGATTGAAGTTTAAATTCATTTATCATATTCGTACCCTCTTAAACTAAATTTTTAACTATGGTAATTTTGGTACCGGTAGATCCGGTCTCAATTATAAAATCGTCAGACATTGACTGCATTAACTTTAAACCCCAGCCTCGTTTATTAGTGCTGGAAATCTTTTCTTTTATTTTGGGATCTTCAATACTTTCAGGTTCAAACCCCTTACCATAATCAGTTACAAGAATTATTAATTTTTGTTTAGTCATTTTAAATTCAACGTTAACATAAGGTGTATTATCGCCTGAATGTTCAAGCCCGTTAATAACGGCTTCCGTAACAATAATTTTTGCTTCACCTATTTTGTCTTCCGAAATTCCCAGATGCCCTCCCATTATCTGAAGGCCTTCAAGTGCGACTAACTCAATATCCGGAATTTTGGGAAGTTTGATTTCAAGATTGAAATTTTCCATGTATGCTCGCTTTTTTATTTGCCAGTTCTGTTTGCCAGATTATCAAAATGGATTCATTGTCTGAATTGAAGTATGAATATAATGAAATAATTGTTTTAGTCCAGCAAAAGTTTTAAATAAGTGTTGGACAAAGCGACATAGAAGTACTTATTTACCGGTCTCTAAAACATTTTCTTAGAAGTAATTAACGCTATAAATTAATTTTAAACGCAAATTTTTTTTGAAAAATAAACGCTATTTTTTTTTAATTTAATAAAGCAATTTTAAATATAAGTTGATAGTATGTCTGAATTAAAAACAAAACAAAATGATGGTAATATTGACGCTTTTCTGAACGGCATTATTGATATTAGTAAAAAGGAAGATTGTATAAAAATTCTGGAGTTAATGAAAAAGATTACTAACGCCGAACCGAAAATGTGGGGGGACAGTATTATTGGATTCGGCGTTAATCATTACAAATATGAAAGCGGCAGAGAAGGTAAATGGTTTTTAACCGGGCTCTCACCTAGAAAGCAAAATATAACAATTTATATAATGTCAGGTTTTAATAAGTTACAAGATCAATTAAGTAAACTTGGAAAACATAAAACAAGCAAAGCATGTTTATATATAAAAACGCTGTCCGATGTTGATATTAAAATACTAAAACAAATTATAACCTTTTCCGTTAAAACAATTTTTAATAAATATAATAAGTGATAAAGTTATTCTGCGGAATTATATTTACAACTTATATTTAATCAATTGAGAAGTATTGAAAAACCAAATAAATAATTCTACGGTTACAAGCAGCGATGTTCTGCGCCCTACAAATGTTGAAGTGAATTTAGATTCCCTTAAAGATAATTTCGCCGCTATTAAAAAATTTGTCGGTGTCACAAAGGTAATGCCAATTTTAAAAGCAAACGCTTACGGACACGGACTTGTAGAAATATCAAAATTTTTTGAAAAACATAATGCCGAATATATTGGCGTCGCATTTCTTGAAGAAGCTATTTTATTAAGGCATGAAGGAATTAAAACGCCGATACTTGTTTTAGGAGGAATATTTGGAAATCAAATTCCTCATTTTTTAAAATATGATTTAACTATTACTGCCTCCTCAATTGACAAACTTATTCAAATAAACGAAGCGGCAGAAAAACTAAATACAATTGCCAAAGTACATTTAAAGATTGATACCGGTTTGGAAAGGATAGGTGTTCATTATTACAATGCTCATAAATTTCTTGAAGTTGCAATAAAATATAAAAACATTTTTATTGAAGGCATATATTCTCATTTCGCGAATTCTGACAGCGGTAATTTAACATATTCAAAATTACAACTCGAAAGATTTTATGATGTGTTATATTTTTTTGAAAAACATTCCCTGCCCAATCCGGTAAGACATATTTCTAACTCGGGCGCAATACTTCAAATACCGGAGGCAAATATGGATATGGTGCGTCCCGGAATACTGCTTTTCGGAGTTTATCCATCGGCTAAAATAGTAAAATCAGTTACTGTAAAACCTGCGCTTACCTGGAAATCAAGAGTGGTATATTTTAAGGTTATAAAACCTGGACACCCTGTTGGTTACGGCTCAACATGGGAAACCGATCATAATATCCGAGCCGTTACCGTGCCTGTTGGATACGGAGACGGATATTTTCGCAGCATGTCGGGCAAAGCCAATGTAATTATAAGAGAGAAAAAATATCCCGTAATCGGAACTATATCAATGGATCAAATTGTTGTAAATATAGATAATGACAGCGCTTACAACGACGATGAAGTAATACTTGTAGGCGGAAATGATAAGAATAACTTAACATGCGAGGAATTAGCATCATGGGCGGGTACTATTCCTTATGAGATACTTACAAACATTAATACCAGGGTGCCAAGAGTTTATTATGAAAGTTGATGCAATAAAACATAACTTAACCATCTAATTTTATTTGGATTTGTTTATTCTTATTCATCAATATATCGGTTTAATCCTACTGAGTATTTTATCGTTTCAAATATTATTAAACTTTTAGAATTTTATTCCGTCAAAACCAAAATTATTTATTATATCAGAAATAGGAAAAATTATGAACAAGCGTAAATTGATTATTATTTTATCGGGATTAGCTATAATTGCGTTTTCATTTTTCTCGATGAGTTTTTTAAGCGGAATGAAAAAAGATCCGCCGAAATCAATTCCTGAAGAAATTGTAAGATTCGTTAAAGCGGCGCCAATAAATTATGCAAGTTTGGAAACTAAAATTAAAGTCGGAGGCAGGCTACTTTCAAAATCCGAAATTGTAATCAGCGCCGAAGTTTCAGGCAAAATTCTTACCGGTCAAATTGATTTTAAACGAGGCGAAGTTTTTAAAGAAGGCGATCTTCTAATAAAAATTTATGACAAAGAAGCGGAATTAAATTTAAAATCACGCAAGAGTACATTCCTAAATAAAGTAGCGTCATCACTCCCCGAATTTAAAACTAGTTTTCCGGATCAATATGAAAAATGGTCCGCGTTTCTTGTAAATATAAATATTGAAAATGATCTGCCTTCACTGCCTGATTTAAATTCTTCGCAGGTGAAAGTTTTTGTTTCTACAAGAAATATTTTAAGCGAATACTATTCAATTAAAGGTGATGAACTTAGGTTAAAGAAATATAATATATATGCGCCGTTTAACGGCGCAATTACCGAAGTTAATATGCAGGTAGGAGCAATTGCAAATCCCGGTGCGGTATTGGGCAGAATTATTAATACAGAAGATCTTGAGATGGAAGTTCCTATGGAAATTAACGATGCTAAATGGATAAGGGTCGGCGAAGCGGTTACAGTGTATAACGAAGACGGCACGGAAAAATGGCAGGGGAAATTAATTAGGAAATCTCAGGATGTTGATGTTAATACTCAATCTATAAATGTTTATGTAAGCCTCCAGTCAATTAGTTCAAAGCAGTTATACAAAGGTCAGTACCTGGTTGCCGAATTTAAAGGAATTAAACTTAACAATGTTATGGAAATTCAAAGAAGCGCCGTCTTTAACAGCAACGAAGTTTTTGTAATTAAAGATAATAGGCTTTCCAAAGCAGAAATAGTTATAAAGAAAATTAATGAACGCACTTTGTTTTTTAACGGACTTGATGAAGGGATTGAAATTGTTATTGAGCCTCTTGTTAACGCAAGAGAAAATACCAAGGTGGAAATTATTAAATAAATTTTGAGCATCACCTATTAATACAACCGGAATAATATATGAAAAAATTATTAACGACTTTTGTAAAATATCCTTTTTATGCTAATATAATTATTGCTTTTGCGGTACTGGCCGGCGGACTAAGTCTTCTTTCTATGAAAAAATCTTTTTTCCCGGAAAGTAAATCGCGTTTTATAAATGTTTCCGTTTCGTACCCGGGAGCTTCGCCTAAAGAAATGGAAGAAGGTGTAACATCGATTATTGAGGAATCGATTAGAGGTATTGTCGGTATTAAAGAGATTACATCGAATTCGTCAGAGAACTTTGCTCAGGTAAGAATTGAAACGACAGGCGAATATGACCTGGATGAAACATTAACCGAAGTTAAAAATGCAGTTGACGGAATAAGCTCTTTTCCTGTAGACGCGGAAAAACCGACTGTATTTAAAGTAAGGACAACAACCCCTGCGGCTAGACTGGGTTTAGCCGGCGATGTTGATTTACAAACATTAAAAAAATACGCTAATGAAATTGAAGAAGATTTTCTTGCTTCGGGGAAAATGTCGCAGATAAATATTGGCGGTTATCCGGATCTTGAAATATCAGTTGAGGTTCCCGAGGAGAATCTACTTAGATATAAATTAACCATTGATCAAATCTCACAAGCGATTTCACAAAACAACAGGGATTTTTCAGCCGGACAAATTAAATCAAACGAAGAAGAAATTTTAATTCGAGCACGTTCAAGAAGCGTTGATCCGAATATAATAGGTGAAATAATTCTGCGTGCCAATATTGACGGCAGTTTCTTAAGAATCAGAGACGTTGCTAATGTGAAACTTCAATTTGCAGATGTATCCAGCGCTACATTGATGAACGGAAAAACCGGTATTTTTATATCTGTACAGAAACTTGCAGAAGAAGATCTTGAAGATATTGTTAATTATATAGAAAACTATAAAGATGAGTTTAACGCCAAACACGCAAATGTAAATCTTGAATTGACTTTTAATTTTTTGGAGCTGCTCAGAAGCAGATTAAATCTTCTAATTAACAACGGCGGATTTGGACTTATTCTTGTTGTTATGTCGCTTGCATTCTTTTTAAGTTTCCGTTTGTCTCTTTGGGTCGCGTGGGGAATCCCTTCTTCATTTATGATGATGTTTGTCGTAGCCAATCTAATGGGTATAACTATTAACATGATTTCTCTTTTCGGGATGATACTCGTTATTGGTATTCTTGTCGATGACGGAATTGTAATCGCAGAAAATATTTTCACTCATTTTGAAATGGGCAAAAGTCCCAAACGCGCCGCGATTGACGGAACTATGGAAGTTAAAGGAGCGGTACTTACATCCGTTACTACCACAATTGTTGCGTTTATGCCTCTTGTTTTTCTTGAAGGCAGTATGGAAATGATGAAAGAGATGGCATATATAGTAATTTTTAGTCTGGGTTTCTCGCTTCTTGAAGCATTTTTTGTTCTTCCGGCCCACCTTTCTAGTCCCCATATTTTAAGAGTAAGAAATAAAGAACGGCGTTCGGGTAAGGTAAAGGAAAAAACCGAAGCTGTTGTTATATTTTTGCGGGATAAATTATACGCAAAAATATTGAAGGAAATTATTAAATGGAGATGGATAGTTGTAACTGTGCCTATTGCATTAATTTTAATAACAATGGGAATGATTAAAGGAACAATTATACGCACGACTTTTTTCCCGGCGGTAACTTTCGATTTCTTTTCCGTTGATGTGGCGTTTACCCCGGGTTCCGGCGAAAAACAAACAATGGAATTTCTTAAAACATTTGATGAAAAAGTTTGGGAAGTAAACTCTGAACTTGAAGAAGAGTTCTCCGATACAAATACATTTGTAACCTATACATTTGTCGGCTTGGGTAATTCCTTTAACGGAAACGAAAGAGGCTCGCACGCGGGAAATATATTTGTGCTGCTTCGTGATATGGAAGGAGCCCCGATTTCTAGTTTTGATATTGTAAAAAAAATTAAAGATAAAATCGGAGACGTTCCCGAAGCTTCCAAATTTACGGTTGGGGGAGTTCAAAGATTCGGTAAACCGATTTCTGTTAGCCTGCTCAGTAAAAACCTAAAAGAGCTGGATTTGGCAAAAGAATTTTTTATTGAAGAACTTCAGAATATTTCTTCGTTAAAAAATGTTACCGATAATAATGCGTTGGGCAAACAGGAAATTCTTCTAAAGCTAAAACCTAATGCTTATTATTTGGGATTAACTCAGGCCCAGATAAGCACTCAGGTGAGGCAGGGATTTTACGGCGAACAGATTCAGCGTCTTCAGCACGGAAAAGACGAAATAAGAGTTTGGGTAAGATATCCTCAGGAAGACAGGTTAAATGTAGGCAAACTTGAAAACATGAAAATCAAAACCGCTAAAGGAGAGTTCCCGTTGACGGAACTTGTAACTTATAGCGTGGAACGCGGACCTGTTAATATTCAAAGATATAACGGCTCCCGTGAAGTAAGAGTGGAAGCGGATTTGCTGAATCCTTTTGATCCCGTTCCTCCAATTCTTGAAAACATTAATGAAGAAATAATCCCTCAAATAAAATCCAAATTTCCGGGGGTTAAAATTGAGTATCAGGGTCAGCAACGAGGCAGTGATGAAGCCGTTGCCGAAATTCAAAAATATTTCGGTATTGCTTTTGCCGTTATCTTATTAATTTTAATTCTTCATTTCAGATCATTCTCTCAAATGATTTTAACAATAATGATGATTCCTTTGGCGTTTCTGGGCGCTGCATGGGGACACGGAATTCACGGTCATCCTATTTCAATTCTAAGTGCGTGGGGAATGGTAGCTCTTTCGGGGGTTGTTATTAACGATGCTGTTGTGTTTCTAACAAAATATAATCAGCTGCTTTTAGAAGGGCTTAAAGTTCAGGATGCTGCCTTTAATGCCGGAATACAAAGGTTCAGGGCTATTATGTTAACAACAATTACAACAGTTCTGGGACTTTTCCCGTTGATATTGGAAAAAAGTTTTCAAGCGCAGTTTCTAATTCCAATGGCTATCTCGCTGGCATACGGAGTTTTAATAGGCACCGGGTTTATACTTCTATTTTTACCCGTACTTGCGCTTACATTAAACGATACAAAGGTGTTCATCAAAAATAAATTATTCGGTAAAAACGTTAATCCCGAAGATATGGAACCTGTAGTAATTTACGATAAGGTTACAATTGAATAAATATTAGGAAATTTATTTTGGAAATTAAAAATATATTAATTACCGGCTCAACGGACGGAATAGGGAAGCAGACCGCCTTTGAGCTGGCAAAGTATAATCATCGAATAATTCTGCATGGCAGAAGCGAAAAAAAATGTATTGATACGCTTAATTATATTGTTGCGGCTACAGGAAATAATAATATTGAATATGTAACCGCGGATTTTTCAATTATGGATGATGTTAGAATAATGGCGGGTAATTTAATAAGCAGGTTCAATAGACTTGATATTCTTATAAATAACGCCGGCCTATATATGAATGAAAAAATTTTAACCCCAGATGGAATTGAAACAACTTTTGCGGTTAATCATCTTGCACCTTTTCTTCTTACAAATCTATTACTGAATTTAATAACCAATTCACAACCTTCAAGAATTATTAATGTCAGTTCCGTAGCGCATAAAAGAGCTAATTTAGAAATCGATTACATTAATGCTAAAAAAAGTTATGACGCCTACGAAGCTTACGCGCTTTCAAAACTTGCCAATATATTGTTCACAAATGGTCTGGCTGATAAACTGATGAATTATAAAACTACAGTAAATTCACTGCATCCCGGAGTTATTACAACCAAGCTTTTAAGGAAAGGTTTTAATATAACAGGAGCTTCTCTTGAAAAAGGGGCTGAGACTTCAGTATACCTTGCAGTATCTGAAGATGTTAAGGAAATAACAGGCAGATATTTTGTGGATAAAAAAATTGAAGAACAAAATGAAACGTCAAGTGATTCCGGATTAATAAATTATTTCTGGAGTTTAAGTGAAAAACTTGTAGGCTTAAATTAGTTCGTGAAAATTTTCTATTTCAGATTTATATACCCAAATCTAACAGTATAAAGGCAATAATTTATTTAAATAAAAAACACTATAATTGTTTTTAATTGAAGTAACAATTATTATATTGTATTCCAACATTAAGTCCAAAATGCCTATTGTATTTCTTTAATTAGTTAAAATTATAAAATCACTTAAATAATTTCTGATTCTTATTACAGGTTTCTAATTTATGCTGTTTGAATTTCAGCCTTCTTCTCAAATAAAGTATAATGAAGAAGATATTGTAAAATCTAAAGAAGAACTCTTATACGAAGTATATGAGTTAAGAAAAGAAATTAAAAACCAGGAAAAGGTAAAACAGGATTTTATAAGAAAAGAAATTCAGCTTAAAAAATACCTCGATGAACTTGAGCTTAATCAAATATTCCCTGAAAAAAGCGACGAAGAATTTAGTGCTGTTTATTCCAAGTTGAAAGAATCCGAAAACAAATTAAAAAATCTTAACCAGAATAAAGATAAATTTTTTTCAATAATTGCGCATGATTTAAGAAGTCCTTTTACGGCCCTACTTGGTTTTTCGGAATACCTTGCAAAGTACGCAAAAGAGTGTACTCATGATGAAATAGAAGATTATTCCCTGCAGATGCATAAATCCGCGAAAAGCCTGTTCGCGCTTCTTGAAAATTTGCTTCAATGGTCAAGACTTCAAAGCGGTAAAATTGAATTTGAAAAAGAGCCGCTGTCTCTTGAAAAAATATCGAAAAGAATTTTTGAATTGTTTAACGATCTTGCGCAGAATAAAGATATAAAGATCATCAATAAGATTGATAATACAATTACTATAAATACAGATGCAAATATACTTGAAGCGATTCTCCGTAATTTAATATCAAACGCGATAAAATTTACTAAGCCCGGAGGGGAAATTCAGCTGTATTCAACTATATATAAAAATCATATTGAGTTTATAGTTAAAGATAACGGTATTGGAATGTCTGAAGAAGAAGTAGAAAAACTCTTTAGAATTGATGTTCAGCATTCTACTTTAGGAACAAATAAAGAAAAAGGTACCGGCTTAGGTTTAGTAATTTGCAAAGAATTTATTGAAAAAGGTTTAGGAACCATTAAGGTTACAAGCAAATTAGGCAAAGGAAGTGAGTTTAGATTCACTCTTCCTCTAAGTTAAATTTTCCGTCACTTCTTTTATTTCCGTTTTATTCCTATTACATTAAAGAGAACTAATCTATTTATTTAATTTTCACTTCTTTTTAATTATAAATTTGTATTTTTTTTATAACTTACGTTTTTGTTAATCAAAAGATTGTAATAATGCCTGTTGAAACTTATTTTATAAAGAGCGAGTATAAAAACGTTAATAGTACTGCAGACGGTATTAAAAGGTTCTGCATGAAAAACGGTATCGCCGAATCCGAATGCAACGATCTTTTAATATGTGTAATAGAAGCTCTTAATAATGTTATTACACATTCATATAATAAAGAGGAAACAAAATCTATTGAAATAAAGGTTGCGATTAAAGATTCCGAATTTATAACGGATATTTCGGATAAAGGTATTGCAAGAACAAATTTTGAAAAACCGACTCTGGATTTTGATCCCGATGATATTGAGAATCTTCCGGAAGGCGGAATGGGATTGTTTATTATTGAAAGCCTAATGGACAGTACGAGTTACAGGTCTGAAAATGGTAGAAATATTTTTACAATGAAAAAAAAATTAAACCAATAAACGGCCCGTCATTGTCTAATAAAATCAAAACAAATCTTTTTACAAATTGAAGAAAAATTTTTGAAAAAAATATTGCTATTAATTCTATTAGCGGCTAATCTAATAAATGCACAGGACTCAACATTAAGTAAAGCATTTAAGAGTACACAGCCTAAATCAATGTATCCTCTGATAAAAGCAAAGTATCCCTCATATCAATTATTAACAGGATTTTTACTATTAAAAGAGGCAAACGGCGGCGATCCTTACGCTCAGCATGAATTAAGTTTAAGATATCTTCTCGGCAAAGGATTTCTTCCTGATACTGCCCAAGCGGTTTATTGGATAAAAAAGGCCGTTGAACAAAATTTGCCGTTTGCAAAATTTAACTATGCGATAATGCTGAATAACGCAATCGGCGTAAGCTGGAATCCATTTAAAGCATTTGAGTATTTTAAGTCTTCGGCTGTTTCGGGAATGCCTTCCGGGCAGTATGCATACGGAATTTTTCTTACAGATAACCTTGTTGTAAATAGAAATTATTATGAGGCTTATAGATGGATTAAAAAAGCATCGGAAGGAGGATTTGAATACGCAAAGGATGCATTAGATCAATTTAAAAAAGCGGGATTTACATTCGCGCTTGATTCGGCCGAAACCGATAAAAATACTGCATACCTTAATTCTTCAGGAAAAGCTGAATTAATGGATCAAAATTGGGAATTGGATTTTTTTGATTTTGAAAACGATTCGCTTTCGGAAGAAGAAGAAATTAAAGCTGTTAAAGAAGTTCTTAATCAGAATACAGATAAATTAAAAGAAACTTTGGGAATTTCCGATATAATTAATAAAGCAGGTTTAAAAGATACAACTGCTTCTGAATTAATTAAATTTGCCGCAAAATCCGGAAGCCCCGAAGCGCTTTTAATTGCCGGTCGCGGTTATGAAAAAGGAATTGTTGTTAAAAAGAATATTATAAGTGCGGCTGTAAATTATCTTCGTTCACTTCGTTTAGGTTCTCAAAAGGCGTTGGAAAATTTATATAATCTTGTACGGACAGATGGTTTTTTTGATATACTTCAAAAAGAAACCGATGCGCATAATCCCGACGCGATGTATGCATGGGCAGGACTTGTTGCATTAGGCATAGATTACAGAATTACTTCCGAACAGGCATTTGATCTTCTCAAAAAAGCCGTTTCTTTAGGACATGTTCAGGCAATTGTGGAAACCGGGCTCTGTTATTATAACGGCGACTTGGTTGAACATGACAAAAAGAAAGCGATGGAATACTGGTCCGAAGCCGCTTTGAAAGGGAGCATTGAAGCAAAAGTAAGAATAGCTTTCAGCGAAATTTCGGAATATGCTGAAGGCAAGGATGTATCAAATGAAATAAAAACTTTTATGGAATCTTCCGAATCAGGTTCTGTGCTTGCGCAATCTGCGCTAGCTTATTGTTATGAAAAAGGAATTGGAGTTAAAACTGATAAGCCTAAAGCAGTTGAACTATACCGAAAATCTGCTCAAAGAGGCAATATGGCTTCTTATAATTCATTAAAAAGAATGTATGATGAAATTAGACCTGCCGGTGATGAGTTCATTATTTTTGAGGATTAAAAATTTATTTTTTCTTTAAAACAACTAATGTAATATCATCAAATTGAGGCGTATCTCCTCTGAATAAATAAACCGATTGAAGAATTTTATGTTTTATTTCATTTACAGGAAGATGAGCATTCTCTACCAAAACATTTTTTAGTCTTTCGGCCCCATACTCGGCTTTAAAGTTGTTCATCGCTTCTGTTATTCCGTCTGTATAAAACAAAATAATATCATCTTTTTCAGGAATAATTGTTTTTTCCTCAATTGTTTTCTCAAACATACCTTTATCTTTTAACCCGATACCCATTCCTTTTATATTAATGGTTTCAATCTCGGCCGAGGATTTTTTGAAGTGAAGTACCGGGGGATGACCGGCTTTACACATGGATATACTTCCGTCTGCTTTAATTGACGCGGTAATTAATGTAAGAAAATACTCGGGCAGAAGTTTTTCGGAAAAAGTATTTTTTAAATTTATTATTATTTCTTTTGGATCGGATGAAGCTTTTACAAGAGCGTGCATTATTGCCTGAACCCTTACCATATATAAAGCGGCTGCCATTCCTTTCCCCGAAATATCCCCAATAACCAGAATCAACTCATCCTTATGCGAACCGCAGGGAATTACGTCAAAATAATCGCCCCCTACTTCTTTTGCCGATTCGTAAAATGCGGCAATTTCATAAAGAGAATTTTCCGGCGGAATTTTTGGTATCAATTCATTCTGAATTTTTCGTGCTAGATCAATTTCGTTTTTTGACGTTAATTTATCGGCGAGCTCAAAAGCTAAAAGTGAATTAATAATAATAAATGAAAAAATAATATAACCGTCTATATTATTTATTATTCCGAATAATGCGAAAATTAAGGATACTAAATAAAAAACTCTTCTTGCCGGAGTTAGTTTTAAAAGAAAAGCATTAAATAAACTTCTAATAAAAATCAATATTCTTGTGAGTTTATTCTGAGTCGGATCAGGTTTAGGAATATCTCTTGAAAAGAATTCGTATACTTCAGCGGCGTCTCGTTTTACAAGTCTTTCTATTTCCTGATAGCTTAAATCGCTTGTATAAAGATCGAATATTCGTTTAATAGGATTTTGTTTACTCACAGAATTTTCATTTTAATAATTAACATTTGTCAAAGTAACAATTAATAACTTATTTATAAACTATTATTATGACGTTTTGAGAATTGGGAAAGTTTGCAAAATCCTAATAAAAGAAAATAATTAATTCACAAACGGCATATATTTTTTATCGGTCTCAAGGATATGTTTCTTCAGCCAATCTTTAAGGAAATTTAATAATTCAATACTTATTACTACCTTGCCCGCGTCAAATTCCGCTTTTAATTTTATTACCTGATTTGTAAGTTTTTGGTGTTCCAATCTATGTGCTGTATAATCAGGATAATTTTTATTGAGCATTAGGTTTTCTTCGGACTTGAAGTGTGATTTAGTGTATATTATTAGATCGTTAAAGATTTTTCCTAATACATCTTTACTTTTACCCTGACTCATCGCATCATGGAGACTATTAACAAGTTCTACCAGTTTTTGATGCTGTTTATCAATTTCTGAGTTATTTACACTGAACGAATTGTTCCATTGGAAAAGAGCCATAAATGAATCTCCTATTATTTAATTTTATAAATAATTATCGGAAACTATTAAATATTATTTAGCTGATATTAAAAATTGGCAACATTTTTTCGTTGATATTTTTTAGTTTATTAATTCCGGAAACATTTTCCGTTATTTATCTATATAATTGGCTCGATTAAATAGATTACATATATACTAAATAATATTGATACCTTATTTCTCCCATTTTTATAGCAACTTTATAATCGAAAAACTATATTAAGACACGAGATTTTATTTAAATAGGCAAATAAGTACATTTAGTTAATTAATATTATTTTGTCTATATTTTTGAACGTTTTTATAGGTAATAAATGAAAAATATCTGGAAAGTTATACTTTTTGTTTTAATGTGTTATGTCATAATAGCCGGCATTTCATTTCCTATTGTTGCAAAACCGGCTGCATGGTATCAATTTCCTAATATTCCCGGACTAGAAGAAAAAGCAAAAATAATTTTCTTTCATGTACCTACCGCGTGGCTTTCCGTAATTGCGTTTTTAATGGCAATGATTTACGGGATAAAGTATCTTGTTAAAAAGAATATGGACGACGATGCTAAATCTTTCGCCGCAATTCAGCTCGGATTTATATTTACTGTGTTAGCTACAATTACAGGTTCAATATGGGCTAAATTTACCTGGGGAGCTTTCTGGCATTGGGATCCAAGGGAAACAAGTATTTTTATTCTGCTCTTAATTTACGGCTCTTTATTTGCACTTAGATCGGCAATTGAAAATGAAGATAAACGCGCAAGGCTTTCTGCGGTGTATTCCATAATATCATTTTTAACTGTTCCGTTTTTTATTTTTATTATGCCGAGAATTATGACGGGATTGCATCCCGGATCGGCAAATGACGATACTTCAGGACCCGTTGTAGATTTTAAAATGAATGCGAATATGCAGATTGTATTTTATTTATCCCTCACAGCATTTACAATTTTGTATTTCTGGATGTGGAACTTAAGCTACAAATCGGCGATAATTAAAGATAAACTTTTTAAAAAAATCATTTGAGGTAATAAGTTGGAAGGACTTTATTCATTTCTTTCGGATAATTCAATATTTATTGTATTATTTATTGTACTGGTTGTTTGGGCCGGTATATTTTTCTTTTTATTTAATACAGACAAGAGATTAAAAGCAATTGAGCAAGAGCTTAAGGAGAAATAATGATGAAAAACAAATATATGTTCGGCGGATTTATAATTGTTGTCTTTTTGGGGATAATGATTTATTTATTTACACAAACCAATGTAACTTACGAAGAAAATTTTTCTGCAATAAAAACTTCTTCAAAAACTATTAAAGCAACCGGCGCATGGGTAAAAGCTAAAAACTATGAAATTGATAGAGAAAAAAATATTTTTTCTTTCTACATGACTGATTCACACGGAACCGAATTAAAGGTTATATATAAAGGAGCAATCCCTAATAATTTTGAATCAGCTACCAGCGTGGTTGTTACCGGGAAATATAACAGTCAAAACGGATATTTCCAGGCTTCAGATATTTTAACAAAATGTCCATCCAAATATGAAGAGCAGTTTGACGAAAACCAAAGCTCTTAAAAATCGGAAGGGAGTTTCTAAATGATAGGCAATATATTGCTGACCCTCGGGATGTTGGCCGGGGCGTTTACCGTGCTTATGTATTTTATGACCTATAAAGGTTATGAGAATACATTAAAGTTCGCGAGGATTGGATACCATACAATGGCAATTATGGTTATAGCCTCAAGCGCTTTACTGCTGCACGCAATCTTAACGCATCAATATCAGTACAAATATATATATAATTACAGCGGCAGCGATTTACCTACCGGACTTTTAATGTCCACATTTTATGCCGGGCAGGAAGGCAGTTTTATGCTTTGGCTTTTCTTTACGGCTATTGTAGGATTAATATTACTTGAATATACATCAAAACGCGGTGATCTTGAACAGCGTGTAATGATGATTTTTTCTCTCGCCGCAACATTTTTGTTAATAATGGTAAGCCCAATGCTGAAAAATCCTTTCGCATATATTTGGGCAGACCCAACCTTTATTGAGATTAAAAGTATAAAGCAAAGTTTGCTTTCAGCCCCGTTTCTTCAGAATTTTTTATTTGAAGATGCAGGCGGCGGCAAAACATTTGTGAAAATGAACAGCGAACTTTTCGGAATTCTTAAATCACAGGGAATAGCGGTAAACGATTTTATTGTTCAAGGTAAAGGACTGAATCCTCTACTCCAAAATTTCTGGATGCAGATTCACCCTCCGATATTATTCGTCGGATTCTCTATGTCAACAGTTCCATTCGCATTCGCATTCGCAGCTCTTCTTAAAAACGAATACAATAATTGGATCAAACAGGCTTTGCCATGGGTTCTTTCGGGTACAATGGTGCTTGGTCTTGCGATTATGCTTGGCGGTTACTGGGCTTACGGGGTGCTGGGATGGGGCGGATACTGGGGATGGGACCCGGTTGAAAATTCAAGTCTTGTTCCGTGGATTATTGGAGTAGCATCTATACATACAATGCTTGTGCAAAGAAAAACTCAGGCTAAAGACGGTATAGGAAGATTCGGGAAAACTAACTTAATATTATGTATTATGACCTACCTTCTTGTTTTATACAGTACCTTTTTAACAAGAAGCGGAATACTTGGCGACGCTTCCGTTCATTCATTTGTTGATCCCGGCATGACGGTTTATTTATTGCTCATTTCGCTTGTAGGCATTTTTACTATTCTTGGTTTTGGAGCAATAGCATACAGATGGAAATATTTAAACGAACATTTTAATTTTGAAGATAATCTGCTTTCAAGAGAGTTAGCATTATTTACCGGGTCGGTAGCTCTAATTGCAGCGGCTATAATTGTACTTGTTGGTACATCCGCCCCAATTTTCGGTCAATCCGTTGAAGTAAGATTTTACAACGAATTGAATTTGCCAATTGGGATTATAATAGGATTTCTCAACGGTTTTAGTCTGCTGCTTAAATGGAAACATACAAATAAAAAAGATTTCCTAAAACAGGCGAGATTCTCAATGATATCAGCCTTCGTTTTAACAATTTTAATAGCGGTCTTCGGCGGTGTAACGGATATTATGCTTATAATATTTACATTGTCGGCTTCGTTTACACTGTTTGTGAATCTTGAAATAGCATATAAAATATTTATGGGAAGGAAATCTTTTCTGGGAGCTTATGTTGCTCATATCGGAATCGCATTATTTATGCTCGGTGTTATTGCCTCGGGCAGTTTTTCCGAAACTAAACAAATACAGCTGACCAAAGGAGAAAAAGTTAACGTACTTGGTTATGATTTAACATTTACAGGATTTAACTTAATTGAGAATGGTCAAAAATATGCCTTTAATATCGAGGTGGCGGACGGTTCGGATAAATCGGTTGTTGCGCCGGTTATGTATATTGCCGAGTTTAATAATAGTTTAATGAGAGAACCTGATATTCTGAATTTAATTACAAAAGATTTTTATGTGGCGCCTGTAAGTTACGAAGACGGTTCGGGGCACAATTCAAATGCCGGAACTAACGTTACATTAAGCAGGGGTGAAAGTTATGAATTTAACGGTGCTAAAATAATTTTCGATAAATTTAATTTCCCTCCCGATGCAATGTCCTCAATGATGAGCGGCGGTGATTTTAGAATAGGCGCGGAAATAACTTTAGAATACAAAGGGAAGTACGTACAGCTTGAACCTGCTATGAAAAACAGCGGAGGACAAAGAAGTTTTGAAGCTGTGGAATTTAAGGATGCAAATCTTAAAATAGAAATGAGTAATTTAGACGCTTCCGGGAAAGTCTCCTTGGTGCTTTCTAACCTCGACGGCGTTCAAAACGGTCAATTGTCATCCCCTAAAGAAATACTTTCGATTGACGCGAGTGTAAAACCTTTTATAAATCTAGTTTGGGCTGGAGTGTTAGTAATGGTTGCCGGATTTATAATTTCCGCGTTTCGAAGATCAAAAGAATCATTAGTTATAGATAACTAAAATTAAGCCCCGGAATATTACCGGGGCTTTTTTTTTAGATTGTAAGTTGTAACCGTATTATCTTTCAAATACCTATCATAAAATCCTGAAAGTCACTTCGTTTATTTATAATAAATTATAATTCATTAATAATGCAAATTTTATCAAAATTTTAATGTAATAATTAATTACGTTCATTACGAAATTATTTCGCGGTTTATTAACTGTCGCGAAAAATATTCGTACATGTATACATTGATGCACAGTAAATAAAAAATTATTGCATTAATTGGCTAAGATGCTTGCAAAAAGATGGTATTATTTTTGTTTTTTACAATTGATTTTTAAAAGTCAATCGAGGGGAAAATGAAAAAAATATTTCTGTTTTTAATTCTACTGCCTGTTGTCAATTTTGCGCAATACAAGATGGGAACCGTGAAACTTGGCGTTTATGATCCGTCATCTACCGGGAGCGGATTTATAATAGGATATGAAGGCGGTAATTATATCGATGAAAGTTTTAATTACGGGTGGAGTGTAGATTGGTTTCACAAAAAATATACCGACCAGAAACTTGTAAGGGAATTTAATAATGAGTTCGGGTTTATTGATTCAGAATTAAATGAACTGAGAGCCAGAACAAATTTACACGATATCCCGGTAATGTTTAACATGACAGGTAAATTTCCTGTAGCGCCAAGAATGGATGTTTTTATTAGCGGCTCGGCGGGAATTGAAATGTTACTGATTTTTTATAGAAGTTTTCAAAATCCGGAAGATGATAATTTTAAATCTGCGTTCGATTTTACTTGGAGGCTTGGCGCCGGTGTAAGTTATCAAATTGGACAACGGTCTGAATTCATCGCAGAACTTGCATATCATTCCGCGAAACCAAGCTGGACTTATGAAGTTGAAGAAAACGGAAGAACAAAAGTTTTTGAACGTTCTTATGATATGAGCGGTATATTAATGCGTGTCGGATTCAGATTCTATTATTAAAACTCCATCCACTAATCAATGCTCTCAATCCGGGAGCATTTGACTTGCAACTTTAAATTGTAAACTTATTTTTGTGCAATACGTCCAATAACTTTGATATTTATTATATATAATGGGGGTTTTAATGCATAGAAGTTTATTTATTCCTTCTTTTTTAATTGTTTTTATTTTTTCGAATATGCTTCTTTATTCACAGCATAAATTCTATATCAATTTAAACGACAGGTCTGATGATCTTTTTAAAGTAACTCTATTTCCCGAAAAACTATCAGAGGAAAATAAAACTTATAATTTCGCCGCTACTGCGCCGGGAACATACCAATTAATGAATATCGGGAGATACGTTAAATCCTTTCACGTTTATGATAAGAATGAAAATGAAATAGCAGTTAATAATATTTCAGAGAACAAATGGTTAATATCTCAGCCCCAAGATGTATATAAAATAGTTTATAGCATTTCGGAAACATGGGATACTCCAGTTGATGAAAATCAAATATATTTAATGGCCGGTTCATCTATTGAAGAAGATAATGTTGTGATGAATAACCAATGCATTTTCGGTTATTTTGAAGGTATGCAGAATTATCCAATCAATTTTAAAATAGATTACCCCGTCGATTGGAAGGTAGGTACTGCATTAATGAAAAATTCTTCAGGTTATTTTGAAGCCGGCAGCTTTGATTATTTGGTTGATTCACCCGTGCTACTCGGTGATCTTTCCGAATCGTCAATCACTATCAGCGGTACATTAGTAAAAGTATATACATATTCAAAAACGGATTTAATTAAATCTGATGATTTGCTGAATTCGGTTGAAGATATACTTTACGCCGCGGACAAATTTACTAACGGTCTGCCTGTAGATAAATATACGTTCTTGTTTCATTTTGAAGATGAAGCCGCCGGCGCATGGGAACATTCATACAGTTCATTTTATGTATTCCCCGAATTCCCGCTTTCAAAAAACTATATTAAAAATTTACGGTCAACGGTTGCTCATGAATTTTTTCATATAGTCACTCCGTTAAACATACATAGCGAATTAATTTCAAATTTTAACTTTGCTGAACCGAAATTATCTCAGCATATTTGGCTGTATGAAGGAGTTACAGAATGGGCTTCCGACGCGTTACAACTTGGGGCAAATATTTATTCTATTCAAGAATATCTTGAAGAATTAACAACAAAATTAAGACAGGCCGAAGGATTCCGTAAGGATTTAAGTTTAACAGAACTATCTGTGAATTCATTTGAATATCAGGATCAATTCTACATCTTTTATTGCAGGGGTCCAATTATTATGACGCTTCTCGATATTAAATTACTTGATGAATCCGACGGCCAAATTGGGTTAAGAGAAGTTATTAATGAATTGGCTAAGGATTACGGTCCTAAAAAATCTTTCAGCGAAGAAAAGTTTTTTGAAGATTTTACGGATAGAACATTTCCCGATGTGATGGATTTTTTCAATATGTATGTAAAAGGAACAGAACCGTTACCAATAAAAGAATATTTTGAAAAAGTTGGAATTAATTATTTGGAAACAGCGGGTTTCGACAGCTCCAAAGCCGGATTTGATTTTGAATTTGCATTGAAGGAAGGCAACCTTGTTATCGCTATTTTAACGGAAGATTCATTGCCCGTTAAAGTAGGTGATGTTTTTTACAAATATAACGGGGAGGAAATTACCCCTCAAAATTTAGGGCAAATATTTTCGAAATTTAACAACTATAAGCCCGGCGAAACAATAAGTTTTGTAATGAAAAGAGACTCTGAAGAATTTGTCTTTGACTATAAACTTCCGGCGGAAAAGATTACACATATATTTAAAATTATTGAAGACGCAGACGAGCGTCAATTAAAGTTGCGGGATGCTTGGATAAATTTACAGTAATTATTTAATAATAATTAAATTGTATATCTCAAAAATGGTTTGTGATCCTTTGTGACTTAGCGGCTAATGTTTTGAACTTGTTTGACAATCAAAATTTATTTTGCCACTAAGCCACTAAGCCACTAAGGCACTAAGGCACAAAATATGATTACTTTGGAGACAACCTCTTTTTAATAAATAATTAAAGTATAGTTTTTAATGAATCGTAATGAGCTTTAATTGTTTTATCCAAATCTTCGGTTGTATGAACAGTCGAAACAAACAATGCTTCAAACTGAGCAGGCGCAAGGTAAATACCGCGTTTAAGCATTTCATGAAAATATTTTCCGTAAAGAATTATATCGGATTTTATAGCGGTTTTAAAATCTTTCACATCTTCTTCAACAAAAAACATGCACATCATTGAACCAATACGGTTCATAGCGAAATGTTTTCCAAGTTCATTCAAATTATGCATAAATCCGTCGGCTAAATACAACGATTTTTTTTCAAGTTCATCATAGATTCCCGGATTATCCTTAATATGGCTGAGCGCCGCGTATCCTGCGGCCATGGCAAGAGGGTTACCGCTTAATGTACCGGCCTGGTATATCGGCCCGCTAGGCGCAATCTGTTCCATAATTTCTTTTTTGCCTCCGAAGGCTCCAACCGGTAATCCGCCTCCGATAATTTTACCGAAAGTAGAAAGATCAGGTTTAATTCCCAAAACTTCCTGAGCGCTTCCTTTTGATACGCGGAATCCTGTCATAACTTCATCAAAAATCAAAACGATTTTTTCTTCATCGCAAATTTGTCTTAATTCTTTAATAAATTCTGCTTCAGCTTTAATAACACCCATATTACCGGCAATCGGTTCAATAATAATAGCTGCTATTTCATTTTTATTTTTTGCGACCAGTTCTTTTACCGAGTTTATATCATTATAATCGGCAAGTAAGGTATCCGCCGCGTTTCCTTTTGTAACGCCCGGACTTGTTGGAACTCCTAAAGTTAAAGCACCTGACCCTGCTTTGATTAAAAAATAATCAGCGTGACCGTGATAACAACCTTCAAATTTTATGAATTTTTCTCTTCCCGTATAACCACGCGCTGCGCGAATTGCGCTCATTGTCGCTTCAGTTCCGCTGTTTACCATTCTTACCATTTCTACTGAAGGTACAAGTTCAACAATTAATTTTGCCATCTTAATTTCTATTTCTGTAGGCGCGCCGAAACTCGTTCCGTCTTCAATACTTTCAAGTAAAGCTTTTTTTATAAATTCGGGGTTATGCCCGAAAAGATGCGGTCCCCAGCTTCCTATATAATCAATATATTCGTTGCCGTCGGCATCAATCATTTTCCCTTTCTCACCGCGCGAAATAAAAAGCGGGTTACCGCCTACCGATTTAAAAGCACGAACAGGGGAATTAACACCGCCGGGTATATATAGTTTTGCTTCTTCGAATAGTTTTTCGCTCTTGCTTATATTCATATTTTCTCCAGACTTTCACCTGCCGTAAAACAGGTTAATTTTAAAATTATTCCTACATCAAATATGTAGAAATTAGGTAAAAAATAAAAATCTAATTTAGATTAAAGTGTTATGACAAATGAATTATGAAAGTAACAATTGAGGTAAAAATACCCCGGTTAAATTAACCGGGGTTTGTTGTTATTTTTGATATTCGTTTTTTACAAAACTATTAATTCTATCTAGATTTATTTCAGAATTTTTAACGCAGTCACCGACAGAAATTCCGCCTAAATAATTTCCTCCGAGGAAAAATCCTTTGTTTTCTTTTTCAAATTTTTTAATTGCGGATTCAGTTTGAATGTATCCTAGATTATATTGAGGAATTGCTCTTTCCCACAATTTAGTTTTTAATAGCTCCGGTTCGCCTTTAATTTTCATAATATCGCTAAATTCAGAAATTACATTTTTAATTAGGTCATCGTTATTCTTATTAAAAAGATTAGGAGAGCGGGATCCTCCAATAAACAAAGTAAAAGATGCTTTATCTTTAGCGGCTCTATTCGGGAAAATTGTTGAGCTCCAAATTGCGCCAAGAAATGATTTCTTTTCTTTCGAAGGAATTAAAAATCCGAATCCGTCCAATGGCTGGCCAATATTTTCTTTTTTATAACCAAGATATAAAACCATTACCGGGGGATAAAAAATATTATTTAGAGTTTTTACTATTGTTTCATCCATAGCGGGATAAATTTCGGAAGCCTTGTAAGCGGGCATGGTTGAAAGAATAATATCAGCAGTTGCCTCAAATTTAAAATCCTGTTCGGAATAATAAATTTTAAAGCCTTTGTCATTCTTTTCAATTTTTTCAATAATACATTTTAAACGGACATTATCTTTAATTTTGTCTGTAATTGCTTGAGGAAAACTTTGCATACCATTATAAAACGTAAACATTTTGGCGCTTTGTTTTGATTCTTCATTTCTTTTTTTTCTTTCACGCGCGCCTAGTATCATACCTTTAATTAGACCGCCGTAAATTTCTTCTAATCTATATAATTTTGGAAAAGCGGAAGCGACGCTTAATTTGGCCGGATCGCCTGCAAAAACTCCTGATACAAAAGGATCAATTGCATAATCAAGAAACTCCCTGCCGAGTCTTCGTTCAACAAATTCCGCAATCGACTGAAAATATCCGTCGCCGGATTTCCCGACAAACGGTTCTTTCATTAATCTTAATTTTGCTTTTACCGAAAATAACTTAGTCTTTAAAAAAGCAGCAGCTGAAGTCGGAAGCGGATGCAAAGAATTGTTTTTTAAAATATATCTAATTGAAGCGTTTTCATTTGCGTAAATCATTTGGTCCTTAAGTCCTATTTCATCCACTAATTTTGAAATTAGCGGTGTAGTTTCTAAACCGCTGTTGGGACCATAATCAATCAGATAATCATCGTCGGTTTCTGTAATCATTGCGCCGCCGGGGAATCTATTTGATTCGTAAACGGTTACATCATAACCTTCTTTAATAAGCCAATACGCTGTTGATAGGCCTGAAATTCCCGCACCAAGAACAGCAACTTTAATTTTCTCTTTTTCCATAATTCTTTCTATTTATTTATTGCGTCCACTGTTAGCGATTTTAACGATTCTACAAATGTATCCAAATCGTTTAAACCTTTTATTACTGAATAATATTCTACGTTTGCGTTATGCGCGATTTCCCTGTACTCAATATCAAGTTCATAATGGGTTTCAACATGATCTGAGACAAAACTAATTGGTATTATTAACATATGTTTTTTACCTTGTTCGGCCAGAGATTTTATCATTGTTTCGGTGGAAGGCTCAAGCCATTTAACGGGTCCCACCTTGCTTTGATAACAGAGATGATAAGCATTAGAATTTTTTCTGTTTTTCATAACTAGTTCAACTGTTTCTTTAATCTGTTGGCTATACGGATCGCCTTTTTTAACAAGACTTAAAGGTGTTCCGTGCGCGCTGAACACCAGCTGAGTTTTATTTCTGTTTTCAGGTGACATACGTGACAAAGCTTGGTCAATTCTTTCATTAACAGCTTTTATATAGATTTCGTTTTTATAAAATTCATTTATATAAATTAATTTTGATTTATCACCTTTATATATTCTTTTCCATTCCTGAAAAGATGAAAAAGTGGTTGTTTTTGAATATTGAGGATACAAGGGAAGCAGCAAGATTTTATCATAATTTCCGGCACTTACTTTCGGAGCAACTTCTTCTGTCATAGGATGCCAGTAACGCATGCATGTAAACACGTCAATAGAGTTATAAATTTTCCGCAGTGATTCTTCTAATTTAGATCTTTGTATTTCAGTCCAATAACCGATCGGCGATTTTCCGCCTATCATTTTATATTCTCCTTGAACAATAGGAGCTCTTCTTTTTGCTATTATATTGGCGGCGAATTTTTGAACAAATGGAATCTTAAATATATTTTTATCGGAAAATAAATTTTTCAAAAAAGGTTCAATTGCTTCTAAAGAATCCGGTCCCCCCAAATTAAATAGAACAACTGCAAACCTGCTCAAGTTTACCTCTTTGTAATTATTAAAATCGCATATATAAGTTAATAATTTATTTTGAAAATTAGATGTAAAAATAGTTTGTGCAATTATTTAGCATAAGATGGAGATTTTGATAAATTAAGAATGTTATAATCGATTAATTATTTGCCTAAAATGTATTTAATTAAATTGAATTATTCATTTATAATAATTAAAATCAGATTGACTTTTTAAGGGGTAAATATGTTAAAGAATCCGTTTACAATACTTTGTATTGCCAGTTATGAAAAAGGAGCTGATTTTATGCGTCAGTGTTTCGCAGAAGGCTGCCGTGTAATCCTGCTTACATCAGAAAGTTTAAAGAATGCAAATTGGCCCCGCGAAAGTCTTGATGAAATTTATTATATGCCTGATGTAGATAATGAGTGGAAAATGCTTGATGTAATAAAAGCTGTAAGTTATTTGGCGCGTTCAGAAAACATACAAAGAATTGTTGCTTTAGATGATTTTGACGTTGAGAAAGCAGCCACGTTAAGAGAACATTTAAGAGTTCCCGGCATGGGAGAAACAACGGCTAGATATTTCAGAGATAAACTTGCAATGAGAATGCGTTCGCTTGAAATAGGCATTAATGTTCCCGCTTTTGTTCCCATCATAAATTACGACAAAATCAGGGAGTTTTTCGATAATGTTCAACCGCCGTATATTTTGAAACC
This sequence comes from Bacteroidota bacterium, assembly GCA_018829205.1. GTDB lineage: Bacteria > Bacteroidota > Ignavibacteria > Ignavibacteriales > Melioribacteraceae > JAHJUE01. The sequence goes on along the minus strand of JAHJUE010000006.1, from coordinate 143,705 downwards.
AAGAATGCAGGCCGGCGCAGTCGGATTAAAAAAAATAAATAATCCGGAAGAACTTTGGCGTACACTGGATATACTTGGCGATAAACAATCATACTATTTAATGGAGCAGTTTATAAGCGGAAATATTTATCATGTTGATTCAATAATTTATAAAAATGAAATTAGGTTTGCTATTGCCCACGAATACGGACTGCCGCCAATGGAAGTAGCGCACGACGGAAGAGTTTTTTCTTCAAGAACAATGGAAAGGGGAAGTGATGATGAACAGGCTTTGCTGGCACTCAATAAAAATGTAATAAGCGCTATGGGACTGGTTCACGGAATTTCGCATACTGAATTTATAAAAGGAAAAGAAAACGGTGAATTTTATTTCCTTGAAACTTCGGCGAGAGTTGGAGGCGCAAATATTGCTGAAATGATTGAAGCTTCCTCAGGTATAAATATGTGGCGTGAATGGGCTAAGATTGAAATATTAAGAGGCGACGGATCGTACAGACTTCCAAAACATAAAGAAGAATATTCCGCTGTTCTGCAATCCCTTGCTAAACAAGAATGGCCCGATCTTTCGGCTTATAATGAAAAGGAAGTAGTATGGCGCTTAAAGAAAAAGTATCATGCGGGTTTAATTTTTGTTTCTCCGCGCAGGGAAAGGGTTTTGGAACTGTTGGCTAATTACACAAAAAGATTTTATGAAGATTTTTTTACGTCGCAGCCTTTAAAAGATAAAGCGACAAGTTGAATTTACAAAAACGACAAAGCTCTTTCATAATCAAAACATTATCAGAATCTTTACAAAATAAAAAATATGATAAAGATTATGATAAAGAAAATTATAAAGCCAGGGATATAAATATTGTTAAACTGTTCTTGAATAGCGCGCCGTATCTTCCTTTCTTTCAATATAGCCGTCAAAATTCATGGCGATATTTCTAATAAGCAATCTCCCCATCTCTGTAATCTTTATATAATCATTTGTCAGTTCAACTAATCCGTCATCAATCATTTCACTAAAGTTGCTTAGGCCGAATTTGAAATATTCGTTAAAATTAATATTGTACAACGCGCCGAATTTATTAAAATCCAATTCGAAGTCGCACATAATTTTCATAATCACTTCACGCCGGATTATATCGTCCTGCGTAAGCTGATAGCCTCTTTCAACCGGGAAAATTCCATCTTCCAATGCGTTAAAATATTCTTTTTCTTTTTTATAATTCTGCGCAAAAATATTTCCAATCTGTCCAATACTTGTTATTCCCATTCCGTAAAGATCGGTTCCAGCGTTTGTGCTGTATCCTTGGAAGTTTCTGTATAATTTTTTTTCTTGCAGGGCAACAGCCATTTCATCTGTAGGTTTTGCAAAATGATCCATTCCAATAAAAACGTAACCGGCGCCGGTTAATTTTTCGATTGTCATTTTCAGAATCTGAAGTTTTTCTTCAGGTGTTGGCAAATCTTCAGTCTTAATTAATGACATATGCTTTTTCATCCAGGGAACATGAGCATAATTAAATACTGCAATTCTATCGGGTGAAATATCAATAATTGTGTCAACAGATTTAGCAAATTCATCAACCGTTTGAAAAGGCAGACCGTAAATTAAATCTAGGTTAATACTTTTAAATTCGAGTTCGCGCACCCATGAAACAACTTGGCGAGTCATATCTTCCGGTTGAATTCTGTTTACGGCTTTCTGAACTTTTTCATTAAAATCTTGAACACCCATGCTGATTCTATTAAATCCGTTTTTTCTTAATGCTTCAAGATGTTCTCTTGTTAATCCTCTTGGATCAATCTCACATCCTTCTTCAGCATCTTTAGTTACATCAAAGTTTTGATTTATAAATGACTTTAAATCGTCAATCTCTTCCGGGTTTAAATGTGTCGGAGTTCCTCCGCCCCAATGAATTTGTGATACTTTTCTATCCGCATTCAAATATGTCCTAAGCATATCTATTTCATTTTTCACATAATTTACATATTCACTTATTCTATCCCTATTTCTTGAAATTATCATATTACACCCGCAGAAATAGCATAATGTATCGCAGAATGGAATATGAAAATATAATGAAAGATCGGGGGCGTTAGCGTTACTATTGGTACGAATTATTTCGTCAAGATATTTTTCGTGTTTAAATCCTTCATGAAAATGAGGTGCTGTTGGATAACTAGTATAACGGGGTCCCGGCTTATCGTATTTTTTAATTATGTCTATATCTATTTCAAACATTTTTAACCTTTCCTTTAATTCTTAATATATATCAAAGAATGATAAATATTAATGATATTTTTTACTTTCTTCATGAACAAACTTAACAAGAGCAATTGCGTTTTCAGGATTTACATCCGGCAAAATTCCGTGTCCTAAATTGAATATGTGCCCGCTTCCTTTTCCGTATGCTTCCAAGGTTTTTTTTACTCTTGATTTAATAAAATCTTGTGTGCCGTATAAAATTGTAGGATCCAAATTACCTTGTAGAGCAACTCTATCTCCTACTCGTTCTCTTACTTTATTAATATCCATTGTCCAGTCAAGCCCTAAAACATCGGCGCCGCATTTTGCTAATCTTCTTAATTTTGAATGAACGCCTTTTGCGAATACAATAACAGGCTGGTCTTTTCTTTTAAGACCGGCTATAATTTTAGTGATATATTGTAGTGAGAACTCATCAAAATCATCTTGAGAAAGAATTCCGCCCCAGGTATCGAAAATTTGTACAGCGTCAACACCGGCTTCAATTTTAGCATTTAGGTAATTAATAACCGAGTCGGAAATTTTATCGAGGATTTTATGAGCAAGTTTCGGATTATTATAAATTAACTTCTTCACTTCGGAAAAATTCTTTGAACCCTTTCCTTCAACCATATAGGTAAGAAGAGTCCAAGGCGCACCTGAAAATCCAATAAGCGGAACACGTCCGTTAAGTTCTTTTTTTGTCAACTCAACCGCGTCAATAACGTACTTTAAATCTTTTGAAGGATCGGCATCTTTTAATTCGTTAAAATCATTTTCATTTCTAATCGGTTTCGGAAAAACAGGACCAACCCCTTCGTTCATTTCAAGAAACATTCCCATAGCTTCGGGAATAACAAGTATATCGGAAAAAATTATTGCCGCGTCTGTTCCCAAAATGTCGATTGGCTGAAGCGTAACTTCCGCAACAAGTTCGGGAGTTTTACACATTGTCAAAAAATCGGACTTAGCCCGCACAGCGCGGTATTCAGGAAGATAACGGCCAGCCTGACGCATTATCCAAATTGGCGTTCTATCAACTTTCTGTTTCCTGCATGCTCTTAAGAATCTATCGTTTTGTAATTGAGCCAAGAATTAATCTCCTTATTTAGTAATTTATTGATGATAGGTTTTAATAAATATCATCCATGTTGATTTGTAAAATTTATTTTCTCAAAATAATCGGTAACCGATTCGGCCAATGCTTCAATTGTAAAAACTTCGGGAACAATATTAACATTAACATTTAAACTCTCAATTGCGGATTCGGTTGTTGTTCCTATTGCCGCAATAACTGTATTTCGGAAATAAATCTCCGGATTGTCAATCTTCAAAATTGATAAAAAATTCTTAAAAGTAGACGGACTTGTGAATATAAACACATCGGGACTATTTCTGTTAAGTTCGGAAATATATTCAGCAATTTCATCTTTGTCAGGAATTCCAACTTCATAAATAACCGTTTTAACGACATTAGCCCCGGCGGATGTTAATCCACTTACTAATTCTTCTCTGGCTATTGCCGAGCAGGGTACAAGAACATTTTTATTTTTTATTTCATCTTTTAAGTTATCAATTATATTTTCAGCATTATATTTGACAGGTATTAAATCTACCTTAATATTATTTTCCAAACAAGCTTTTGCGGTTCTACTTCCCGTGGCGACTACTTTTATGTTTGTAAAATCTAGTAAAATATTTAAATCACTTATTCTTTCGGAAAATTTATTTACAGAATTTACGGATGTAAATATCAGATAATTAAAATTATTAAAATTCTTTACCGCTTCATCAAACAATTCAAAACTTACCGGATTAATAATTTTTATTGTAGGGAACAGAATTACATTGGCGCCTAGATTACCAAATATATTTAATGAAGATTCGGATTGTTCGACGCCTCTTGTTATTACAATGGTTTTATTTTGTAACGGTTTATTCAAAATTATTTTAGTCTAACAGTTTTATAAATTTCATTTAGTATTTCTTTGGCTCCGGCTTTTAATAAATCTTTTGCGAGAGATTTGCCGAGTTTTACTGCGTCAGATTTTTTCCCTCTAACAGTTTTTCTGAAAGTAACGCTGCCGTCCAATGCGCCGACCATTCCATCCAAATATAATCCGTTTGGTCTTACTTGTGCGAAAGCGCCGATAGGCACCTGACATCCTCCTTCAAGCGCTTTTAACAATGTACGTTCGGCCAAAACGGCGGCATAAGTATTTTCATCATGAATTGACTGAATAATATCAAAAGCGAATTTATTGTCCTTATGAATTTCTATTCCCAAAGCGCCTTGCCCAACGGCAGGGAGCATTTCTTCAATCGAAATAAAAGAAGAGATATGTTTTTTTAATTTTAATCTTTCAACTCCGGCACGCGCTAAAATAATGGCGTCCCATTTTGAATCGATAAATTTCTGGATTCTTGTCGGAACATTTCCGCGGAGCTCAACGATTTTTATATCGGGGCGCAAATGCTGAAGCTGGCTTCTTCTTCTTAATGAACCAGTAGCGACCGTTGCGCCGTCGGGAAGTTTTGCGATTGTCATTCCTTTCTTACGCGCTATTAAAACATCTTCAACTTCATGACGCTTTGTAACTGCAGCCAATTTTAATCCTTCGGGAATATCAGTTTGCAAATCCTTTAAGCTGTGAACGGCAATGTCTATTGTTTTATTTAATAGATGAATTTCGAGTTCTTTTGTGAATAAACCTTTGTCGCCGATTTTTGACAGAGCAACATCAAGAATTTTATCGCCTTTTGTTTTTACAAGTTTTATTTCGACGGTTAATCCTTTGTTCCTTTTTTCAAGTTCGTTTTTTACATGATATGCCTGCCATAAAGCTAAATCACTTGATCGTGAACCAATTATTAGTTTTTTCTTTTCCAAAAAATCATTCCTCTATTTTGTTTGAACCGTTTTTGTCGTTCGGGTTTTCAAGTCCGAATAACTCTTTAACTATTAGCGTATGATTTACAGTGTCCTGAGCATTTACGCCGGTTTCGGCAAGCTCTCTTAATTTAATTGTGGGATTGTGAAGAAGTCTGCCCAGCAGACGTTTTGTCATTTCTTCAACCTTTATATAATCTTCATTTGACACTTTGTTTCTAAGTTTTGTAAGTTCATCGTTGGCAATATCGTCGAAGAAATTCCTTACCGATTTAATTACCGGTACAACTTCCAGCGTATTATACCATCCGAAAAAACCGACCATTTCATCAAGAATAATATTATTTACTTTCGGAATTTCGTCTTTTCTTTTTCTTAAATTTTCTTCAACAATAAAATTTAACGAATCGATATCATTATAGAATACGTTGTCAATATTTTTAACGCTTGGGTCAACGTCGCGCGGAATGGCAATATCCATAATGCAAATAGGGGAGCCTCTGCGTTTTTTCATAACTGCTTTTATATCATCTTTATTAATTATAAAAGTATCAGAACTTGTCGCGCTGACAATTATATCGTATTCGTAAAGATGGTTTTTGAAGTCGTTAAAATGCACGACCTTACCGTGAATTTTTTCAGCAAGTTTTTCTGCTCTGTCAAGAGTTCTGTTTGTTACAGTTATATCGGTAACGCCTTTATCGCGAAGATGAACCGCTGCGAGTTCCCCGGTTTCACCGGCTCCAATTACAAGCGCGTTTTTCATTGAAATATTGGCGAATATTTTTTCTACAACTTGAACAGCGGCATAACTTACAGATACAGCTCCTTCGCCAATCTCGGTTTCGCGGATTGCTCTTTTTCCTACCTTTATAGTTGTATCGAAAATTCTTTTCAATATTGGATCAGTAAAATTCATATCCTCTGAAACTTCAAACGCGTCTTTTAATTGTCCTAGAATTTGACTGTCGCCAATAATTAATGAATCAATTCCGGCTGAAACGGCAAAAATATGTTTAACCGCGCTGCATGAAAAGAATTTATCGAAGTTTTCCGGTTTTATGTTTTTTATTGGTTTAAAATCAAGAAGCGAGTTTTGTATCTGCTGATAATTTAATTTTCCGTCTTTTGGAAAACCAAATATTTCTGTGCGGTTGCAGGTTGATAATATAAATCCCTCAGAAAGAGATTCTTTTTTTAGAACAGGGATTAGTTCTAAAATTTCATCCTTACTTAAGTGCAGCGCCTCTCTCAATTCAATTGGAGCGGTTTTATGATTTATTGTAATTCCGACTAGGTTCATTATCTAATATATTAATCAAGTAAACATGTGAAAACTATTTTGCAAAAATTGTCCGAGTATTAATGATATAATTGCCATTATAAAACCGACTAATGAAAAAGTTATAACTTTTTTTCCATACCAGCTTGCTGCAAGCTTTGCAACAATTCCGGCGCCGTAAATTATCCATACAATTCCCGTAGAAATTAATTTTGGATCCAGAAAACTAAAATTCGGGAATGCGGCAGGCAGCCATATAGAGCCAATTATAATAGCGATAGTTAAAAATATAAATCCGATTACCAAGGAGTAGAATGAAAGTTTTTCAAGTGTTTCCAAGCTCGGCAATCTTTTAAAAATTAATCCAAACTTACTTAGTTTTAATGATTTATATAAAATAATAAAAAGCACGCCGTATACGGCGGAAATTGTAATACCGGTATAGCCGCAAATTGCGCTAATTACATGCAGACCCAAAAGCCTGTTGCGTAATAACTCATTAACTTCTAAAAGATCTTCAATAAAGATCGAAGATAAAATTTGAAATATAAGCGAAAATAAAATTATAAATAATCCTGTGCCTCTTATATCGGTAAGAAGCTCAAGAATGAAATAAGAAAATGCGATGCAGAATGCAAGTACAGTAAATATTTCGAATTTGCTAGTAATAGGGGTATGATTAAATTCAATAGTTCTAACGATTAGATAAAATACATGTATTACAACAGTTACAAACAGAAAAATTCTTTTTGAATTGGAAAGATTTTTCTTCTCATGTGTAAAATCATACCAGTACGCGCCGAATGTAAATATGTAAAGAATCGGCAGACTAATATTCATTAAATGTACCGTTGAAAGCATTTTTCCTCTATAAATTAAAACTTATCATTTTGAAAATTTCAAAAAAATCTAATAGTAAAGTTATTGAATTAATAGGAAAAAAGATAAGATAATTTTACAGGATGTCGCTTATTATCACTGCTAATATAAGGTGAGGTTTTGACCGTTTCTATTGAAATAAATAAAAAAAAGCCGCTTTAAAGCGGCTTTTTTAATTATTTAGAAGTATTAATTTCCAAATGTATTCTTAACGCCATTAATATGTTTTGATTTATCAATAATGTTTCCGGCGGCATCAACAACACCGGCATGGCAATTAACACATGATGAAAGATCAGAAGGGATATGTCCTACAGGCGGCAAACCGTGACATGTTCCGCAAGCGGCCTGTGAAGCGTCAAGCTTATTCCAATCTGGATTAAAGTTATTACCTTCCATTTTATCCGCGGTATAAACAAATTGAAAATTTGATTCCGATTTTAAGAATTCAAAATTACCATGGCAGTATGTATTATTGCAAGTCATATTAGCAGGATTAAAAGTAGAACCTTCGCCCGCAGCTCCTGTTAATATTACTTCAGCGCCGGGGGTTGAATCGATATGTCCGGCAGAATTAAATGCGGCAGGAACGTTGTGACAGGTTTCGCAGCTTACTTCGGCAGCAATAACAGTATTTTCCAAATGCGAGTAATGCGCGCCGACTTCAGGAGCAATTTTAACCGGATCATTAAAATCACCGTGACATGTATTGCAAGCTTCAGGTCCGTTTGACTGATCATGGCATGTGTTGCACGAAGTTGAAATTAGTCCGCCTGCATAGTTATCTCCGTGGCATTGCGAACATTCGCCTAAATCATAATTATGCGCCTGAATGAATTTGCCGTGGAAATTTTCAGAAGAAGGGCTTTTAATTCCGGTTTTATGAACTGCTATTCCTTTATGACAATTTTGACATGTAGGTGAAGAATAACCGCCTTCATATTCTTCTCCATGACATTGAGAACATTCGTTCATCATTAGTCCATTGTTCTTCAAGAATTTCGCATGGAAATTATCGGAAGAAGGACTTTTAATTCCATCTTGATGAACACCAATTGAACTGTGACATTTAACGCAGCTTTCACCGGCAGTTCCTCCTGTAAGTGTTGAAGCATGACATTGCTGACAATCCTTAAATCCGTTTTCTCCCAATAACTTTCCATGAAAGTTATTGGAACTGCTGTTTAAGATTCCTTCGCTGTGTATGCCTACTTCAACCGGAGTTGTAATTTCATCAGAAATATCGCTGCACGCAGCAGCAAATATTACCAGAACAAAAACCGATAAATAAGAAATAACGTATTTCATGAATTTTCCTGTTTAATAAAATTTAATTATGACAATATCCGCAGAAACCGACACCTGCAATTCCGGAACTTGCGCTTGCAGTAGTATGGCATGTATAACACACCGAACCGTCGTCACTATGCCAATCACCTTCGCTGTCCTTCAAAAAATTAGCGTCATGGGTTCTTGGGTTTGTTCCTTTTATTCCGTCGTTATCCGTATGACACATAATACAATTCGCGTCAGCGCCCTGTGTATCGTGGCATGAAGCGCAGCTTTCAATATCTCGTTTAGCAAGAATTGCATGCTGGCCGCCGCCTGTACCTACACCGATAGTTGTAAAATTCGGTTGAGTATGCGAATAAGGCACAAAACCTTCGCTTGCAAAATCCCCGCCTGATGAATTATGACATTCGGCGCAGAATGTTTCAACCTGGTGACAAGTTTGGCATTCGCTTGTTTTACCTTTAGCTTCAATGCCGTGCGTGTAAGCAAAGTTTAAATCATGGACTCTTGAAATCTGCTGTTGTTTTGCGTCCGATTTAAATTTATGAGGTGAATAAGGGGTATAAAAATCATCAACTTTATTTAACGCGTCAAGCGCGGTTGTAGAAACATGGCAGGTACCGCAGAAATCTTCGTTATGGCACATAGCGCAATTTTCGTCATCATTTGTCGCTGCAAATTTATGATTTTTATTAAAGCTTACTTTTTTGTGATCATCAGGTATTAAATCCGCGGTATTTTTATGACAAAGTTCACAAGCATTAGAAGCGGTACTTATATCATTATGGCATGTATAACATTTGTTCATAACAGGATTTGCGCCGGATGCTTCAAAGCTGTATTCAACTTCGCTTAGTCCGTTATGGCAAGTTGTACATTCCATTTTTTGCTGATTGATGTGAAATGCGTGATTAAAGAATAAAGATGATTTACTTTGAAGCAATGGTTCGTTTACATCTTCATAATGGCACATTGAGCAATTATCATCATCTTCAACATCATGGCATGTAGCGCAGACTTCCTTTTCAGGTAAAAGTCTTACGTCAAGCGAAGCCGCCTCTGCAACCCCTGTATGACAAGATGCGCAATCAGTAACTTCCGCGTGCAGCTGATGAGAAAATTTGATTATGTCTTTATTTGTTTTAGAATCACCAGGATTCTCCGATGTAAAAGCTGTAATAGCTAAAAAAAGTATTACAACCGCACCGATAAAAATATAAAAGTGTTTTGATTTCATATTATAAGATTTCTAAGTTAGAGTTAAACCAATGATTGATTTTAAATAACAGTCTAAAGTCGCTGCTGTAAATTTTGTTGTTGAAATACTGGCCTTGTAAATCAAATGACCATGTATTAAAAGGTCTGTAATTTACTCCTCCAAGAAATGAAGTTAAATTCTGAGCTTCTTCATTTTCCGACAGTTTGTAAGTTGTGTAGGATAATCCAATTGATGGTGTTATCATACCGTCGAGCATTGAGTGGGCAGTATAAACCGAAACAGCATCAAGTTCGCCGGCATATCCCATTGATTTACGGTAGCTTACGCTTCCGTAATTTGAATTAAGACCCACGGTAAATCTTTGCGAATCTTCGTCTTCAAAAGTTACATTCGCAAATTTTCCAACAACAGTAAATTTGTCGCTAATTTTATAATCAATACCGCCTTCAATTTCCTGAGTGTTGCCGAAATTAAAAACAGAAAATATTGAATTGTATCTGAGTTTAGGCTCGCGGAAATTATAATATAGACTAATGCCTACATTCTCTATATTATCGTATCTGCCGCTTACTTCAAACTTAGAAGTAGTGTTAAAATTCAAGTCATACTCGTAAGTAGAGTTAATATTAAATACTCCGCTTAAATTATATGAAGCTTCTCCAGAAATCAATTTATACTGACTCGAATTCTTTTGAATTAAAACTTGAACCGAATCAAGGTTCTCATCCAATCTAAGCGCAGTATAATCGACAGGTTTAAAATTCTTATCAACATAACTTGCGGAAAGCCTGAAATTTTCAATTGCGGTTAATTCAATTTTACCGCCTAAAATATAGTCTTCGCTCCAACTATCTGTCAATTCGAGTTTTTGATAAGCAGGTACATTGCCGCCGTAATAACCGCTGACAGTAACGCCGGATAATTTAGCTTTTACGCTTGCTCCGTCGAACACCCCGCCGGCTACACTATTATACAAAGGCTGTCTTCCTATTTTTAACGTAGCTATATCAAATACATTTCTAGCTTCGAGATAAAGGTTATAAAAACGTAATCTAGGATCGCTTTCCAACGAGCCTGAAAGGTTTGTTTCAAAATTAAGCCTTGTTCTGATTGAAATATCGTTTTTATTTGCGTTGAAGTATAATGACTGAAATGATCTAATATATGTTTCGGAAGTATTTGCGTTGTCGAATCTTTCAAATGTATAGAGAGAAGAGGAGAACCTCCCGTTAATATTCTGTGAATAAGAAATTAACGGAAGGCTCATAACAAAAATTAAAATTAAAATTTTTTTCATGATTAACCTATTGTTGCTTACTATTTAGAAGGAATAGGATGAGCAATTTTTGCCCAGCTTTCTTTAAATACAAATTTTTTGTAAGTAGGACTTTTTTCATTATGACAAGTTTTGCATTGCGCTTCTATTGCCGCTTCATCTTTGTAATCGGTCATGCCGTTTGCAACTGACTGAGCGTGGTCTTTCATGATTTTCATGTTTTTATATTCCGAACCTGCACCGTGACAAGCTTCGCATTGTACGCCTTCTTCAATGCTGAAAGATTTGTCAAACATTTTTGCATCTTTACCGTGACCTGTAACATGGCAGGCTAAACATTCTTTTGCTTCAACTGCTTTGCCTAAACCTTTAGATTTAGCAATTTCATCAGCTTTAGCTGATTTTAATGTTTCATATGCTTTCGCATGTGAACTTGCTTCCCAAATTTTTAGTTGTTCGCCTTGTTTTGCAGATTTATGACATGCTCCGCATTTTTTAGATCCGATATACTGAAATTTGTCTTGAGCATTTCCGTTAATGCTTAGGACAAAGAATAATAATAATGTGAATATTGATGCATTTTTCATCATACCTCCAAGGATTTGATTCATTAATTGAAATAGAGTCTTATTATCTTAAAATTAAATTGTTCTGTTATTATCTTAATCAATAGTTGTTAAAATATATACTAAAAAATATTAATAGGCAATAAGCATGTCTTATTTAGATATTGTCTAGATTTATGCTTTATCCTGTTTTTTAATTCTTTCCAACTCGTCGGCATGTTCATGTTCCATCTGTTCTTCTGTTAACGTTCCGGTTATCAGCGCGGTGTTTAACGGATAAACATCCGGATTAAATATTACATAATAAAAATGCCATACAATAATCGCCAAGGTTGCTAACCATGCTTCATATAAATGGATAAGAGTTGCAATATCAAGCCATAAGTATGGGAAATTAGCGAGGAAGAAATCGTTAAACATCAGCATAAGTCCCGTAGCGCCCATTACAATAACGCCCCAGATTAAAGCCCAGTACTCTGCTTTTTCCATATAACTAAATCTTTCGAATCTCGGCTTTTCTTTACTTAAGCCAGTAATCCATTTCAGGTTTACCTTAATGTCGTTAATATCTCTCCATGCAGGCAGAAAATCTTTAACCATCTGTCTGCCTCTCTGTGTAAATAGAATGTAGTATAAATGATATAAAGAAACCAATATCATCATAATTCCAAAAATTCTATGTGATAGGCCTCTAAGCTCAAATGCGCCGTCTCCTAATACATATCTTATAGCTTCTACCCAAAACGCATCGGGATATTTCAAACCAAACCCGCTTATTACTAGAGCAATGAAACTAGTAAGCATAATAAAATGCTGTATTCTTTCGTTCTTCGACATTCTTAAATAAACTTTGCCGGATTTATTATGATGCTGATAATGTTCAGGATATTTAAACCTATCGATAGTTTTTCTTACAACATCTAAAATATTATGCACAAGCATGCCGCCTATTACAAGAATAATCATTCCTATGTAGAAATATTCTATGTAGTATTGAATTGGCGTTTCTTCTTTTGAAATATTAAGATGCACTGAACCAAAATTTTCTTCAATATTTGCGCCCGGATGGCAAGTGCCGCATGTTTCCGATAAGTTGTTTTTATTAACAGTAGAAAGAGGATCACTGCTTGGTCTAATATTATGTGTACCGTGACAGCTTGCGCAGTCCGCCGCATATTTGGAACCGCCTCTTACGGCAAGACCGTGAAAGCTTTCAAAATAACTGCCTGTTTTTCCTGTCGGCAGGTTAAATTCTTCAACTAATTCCACATCCGAATGACAGTCGCTGCAAAGTTTGGCGACATTTTGTCCTTGCGCAACCTTACTTTCCGGATCGTCAGTTCTAATTATCTGGTGTTTTCCGTGACAGTCCGTGCATGACGGAGAATTCAAGTTTCCGCCAGCCAAAGCTTGTCCGTGAATTGTTTGTTTATATTCAGCAGCTATATTTGGATGACATCCTTTTTGTCCGCAGGTTTCGGCTTCGTTTACCTTATTAATTTTTGAATTTGGATCCGAAGGATCGCTCATTAAGTGAGCTCCGTGACAATCGGAACATGTAGGAGCGTTTTTGTTTCCGTTTAACAATGCAAGATAATGCGCTGATTTTTCATAATAAATAATATCATTTAACTCACTGCCAATTGCTTTAACAATCGCTTCATTTTTAACATGGCAGTCCATGCATTTTTCTTTAGTAGCAATTTTACCGACGCTTGATATATCTACACTTTCAATATTATGTTCACCGTGGCAATCTGTGCATGTAGGCGCAAATTCCATTCCTTCGGCAAGAGATTTACCATGAATTGATTTTGTAAAGTCTTCAACAATATTATTATGGCACTTCCCGCAAGTATTCGGCAGACTTTCACGGCTTACTTTGTTTCCTTCAACTGTAACATCCTGAATCATATGATTATCGTGGCAATCAATACAAGTAGCCGCTTCACCGCCTTTATTAATAATATTAGCGTGTGTGCTTGTTTTATAATTCTCAACAAACGCTACAAGATTTTCTTTCCCGATGTTTTCAAATCTTTTTTTATCCAAATGGCATGATAAACATCCCTGTGAAGCTATTGTATATTTATTTTTATTCACGTGGTGAGCGCCGTGGCAGTCAATACATGTAGGTGTTCCTTCTTCTTTGGCTAAGAAGTGAATGCTTTTTGCGAATTCAGTATGTGATTTTCCGTGACATGTTGAACACAAATTATCTATTTCTTTTTTAGAAAAATCAGCGCTTTTAATATTGTGCGCCGCATCATGACATGTATAACATGAAGGGGCGTTTTTGCCTTTATTAAATTCCGTATAATGTTTACTCGCAATATATTTATCAACTGTTTCCGATTTATGGCAGTTAACGCAAAGTTTTGTTAAATCTTTATCAAGGCTTTCAGCCGATTGTATTTCATGTTTTGAATGGCATGTAAAACATTCTATATTCTTTTTTGCGTGGATGCTGGATTTAAAAGCTTCCGTATCATGGCAGGTTGAGCAGTCTACTTTATAAATTTCGTTGCCGGTTTTATGTGGAAGTTCTTCTGCGTTAAAGTCGGTATGACAATCTATACATTGAATATCGGCGTGAACAGAATGAGTATATGTATCTTCATTCACAAATAAGGGAAGTTCTTTCCCTTTGCGTTCATATGAAAGTTCATTGTCGCTGTGACAGGTAAGGCAATCCTCGTTTGATTGAGAGTATGCAACTTGAGATAACCCGGTCAATAAAATAAATAACGAAATCTTAATAAGATTAAGGCAGTTAGTTTTCATGATTGTATATACTGTATTTGTTATAAAAAAATAATTTTCTATCTATTGATATAAGAATATCATTGAATAAATAATTAATACGACAATAATTAACCCGATTGTTAAAGCGGTAAACCCGAAAATTCCGGCCGCTCTTAACAAAGTTTTATTAGGTGCGTTTACAAATTTTTCATCAAGTTTATTCTCTTTTACAAGAACTTCATATTCTCTTGGGCGGTCTTCCTTAAATTCATCGAGCTCAACGCTGCCGGTAAAAATAACTTTGTCCATTGGAAATTTATCAGGCCTAAAGTGTGTATTAAAAAAATGAATAGTAAAAATAAATCCCACAGCCAGCAATGCTTCGTCCGAATGTATTATGGTTGCAACATTAATAAACCATCCCGGAATGCCAAGCATTGTAAAAAATTCAGGGAACCATAAAATAAGTCCGCTTGAACCGATAACCATTATTCCCCAGAACACGGCAAAATAATCAAATTTTTCCCAATAGGTCCATCTTCCATATTGCGGTCTGGGACCCATTCCCAGGAACCATTTCATAGTTTGCACAAACTCTATAAAATCACGTTTGTTAGGAACAAGTGAATTTTCTCCTTTTAATAGGGAGAAGAATCCGCCTTCTCTTGTTCTGGCTTTTTTTATCAGGTAAGATGAATGTAGGAAAAAATAAAGAAACGTAATAATTGCTGCAAATCTGTGTATGAACCCTGTAACCTCGTATCCTCCCATCAAATCAGAAAGGTATTGAAATACGCCGACGCCGGAAAATTTAATTATCATACCGGTAAGAGCAAGTGATAGGAAACTTACTACTACCATTACGTGTAGAATTCTTGTATATGCGTCGAATCGTTCAACGTATATCTTTTTATTATTTATTTCTTCATTCATTTCCGTTTTCCTTTTTTGCTTCAGATTCTTTTCTCTTTTTCCGTTTTTCAGCTAATCCTCTCGGCAGCCATAACAATGTATGCAGACCGAAGAATGTGAACGTACTTACAAGCAGTATTGTCATAAACCAGAATGTATAATATAAGTACGGATATTTGTCGCTGTCATGGTGAGTTGCGTGAGATAAATAACCTACAAATTTTCTGTTAGAATTTGGATGACAAGTTTTGCATGTTTCAACAATATTTTCCCGGCTTAATTTTGATTCGGGATTAGTCGGAGGAAGTATATTGTGAGCGCCGTGGCAATCATAACATTTTGCCGTTTTAGATGAACCAAGTTTTGAAACTTTGCCGTGAAATGTATCAAAATAAGTTGAGGTAATTTCTTCGTGACATTTCCCGCATTGATTTAGAATTTGTTGTCTGAAATCATTTAAGTCTGTTCTCTCAATTGTATGAGATAAATGACAATCGTTACAGACAGGAAGTTTTTTATCAGTTATTGTAACAAGGGGACTATGAACACTTTTCTTAAACTCTTCATAAATTCCTAAATGGCAGTTTGCGCATGTTTGAGCAATATTATCTTTATTGATTGATGATTCGGGATTATCCTTGGGCAGTTCTTTATGACTCGTATGACAGTCGACGCAGGTTGCCGTTACCATAAGTCCGCTTTCAAGAAGTCCTTTACCGTGAATGCTCATTTTATAATTTTCAACAATTGAAGTTTGAGTTCCTTTATAACGAATAGCGGCAACATGTCCGTCCTTATGGCATTCGCCGCAAAGTTCAGGAATATTTCTTCTGAAAGTAGAAGATGTTATATCATCCTTACGCTTAACATCATGTTTTCCGTGACAATCTGTACAATATGGAGCGTTAATATCATTTGCTGCATGTAGTATTCCGTGTTCGCTTACATTATAGTCACTTACATTTTCAGCGTGGCAGATTGAGCAGTCAACCTTACCGCTGTTTAAACAAACCGGATTTCTTGCATTGCTTATATTTGTATGACATTTTATGCAAGTATTATTTGCATGTGCCGAATTTTGATGTTCATTTAAATCAACGAATAAAGAAATTTTTTCACCGTTTACAGATTTACTTAAATTAGGATTTGAATGACATTTCATGCATTTTTCATTTGAAAAGCTCTCTTCATAAAATACTCTTCTTACAACATGAGGTTGGTGACAATCAATGCAAACAGGAATTTCATGAGGCCTTTTTTCCCACAGCTCGCCGTTTATAACTTTTAAGTGAACTTTTTCTATCTGCGTATGACATTGTCTGCATGTTTTTGCAATATTATTTCTATTTATTGTTGAGTTTGGATTTTCGTGAGGTAAAATATCATGCGAACTGTGACAACTTGTGCAGACCGCTGTTACAATTAATCCTCTTCTGAAAAGTCCGTCGCCATGAATCGATTGTGTATAATTTGATAAAATATGATTTTGAGAAACCGTGTTTAATTGTGAAACCGGAGTACCGTCTTTATGACAGCTGCCGCAAAGTTCCGGTATATTAGTTACATATGTTTTTGCTTTTTCATTTTTTGAAGATAGAATGTCATGTTTACCATGGCAGGTCATACATGTAGGCGCAAGTTTTTTCCCTTTTGCTAATGCCATCCCGTGGAGACTGCTTTCATAATGATCAAATGCGTCGTCATGACATGTTTGGCATTCAACTTTTGCAAGTTCCTCAGCGTGAGGAAGATCTTCCGGATCAATATCGGCATGGCAGGAAATACATTCCAAATCTGAGTGAATTGAATTGCTGAAAACTTTTTCGTTTACCCAAACGGAAACTTCTTTATTATTTATTTCTCCGGTTAATGTTCTATCGCCGTGGCATTCAAAACAAGTTTCATTTTCATTTTGAGCGAATAAAATATTAGAAAAAGAAAGAAAACAAACAAAAAGCGTAAAAAGTCTTTTGATTAATAACATCTGGTACTCAAAATTTATTACTAAAAATATAATTTTATTTGATATATAATATTCGATCCGTAAATCAAATTATTAAGCCTCAAGGAATAAATATTAGGATAAAAGAGTTCAATATCCTGTCTAAAATTAGACAGAAAAAAAATGTTTGTCAACCAATTTAATTATTTAAAATATCTTGTCATTGGAGTAAAATAAAATTTTTGCAAATGGTAATTTCATTACTTAATTTATAAATGGAGTATTTAGACTGATTTATCATTTTAATAGGATATTAAAAAAAATGAAATTAAAACTTCCGGATTCATCATATAATTGGACTACCTTAGCAGGAGCAACAATTGCGTTAATAAGTTTTTTTATGATTGTTTTTCTTTTCGCTATTTCATTTTTCTTTGATCAAGGCGGTTCATATTTAGGTTTAATAATATATATAGTACTCCCAGGATTTATGATAAGCGGATTAATATTAATCCCTATCGGAATGGTTATAAAAAATAAAAGGGAAAAAAAGAGCAAAGGCGAATTTCATAACCAACTGCCCAAAATAGATCTTAACGACGTAAAACACAGAAACGCCGCTATGATTTTTTTATTCGGAACTGTTATTTTATTATTTATTTCAGCTATTGGAAGTTATGAAGCATTTCATTATTCGGAATCAGTTGAGTTCTGCGGAACAACATGCCACGTTGTAATGAAACCTGAATACACTGCATACCAAGGTTCTTCACACGCTAAAGTTGCTTGCGTTGCATGTCACGTCGGTTCGGGCGCGGACTGGTACATGAGGTCAAAACTCTCAGGTTTGCGGCAGGTTTACGGTGTTATTACTGGCGATTACAATAGACCGATCGCAACGCCAATTCACAATCTGCGTCCGGCCAGAGAAACTTGTGAACAATGCCATTGGCCCGAAAAATTTTATTCAAAAAAATTAAAAATGCAGAGACATTATTTAAATGATGAAACAAGCAGTGAATGGGATATAGGAATGGTTATGAAAATCGGGCCCGATTTCGGAGCGCTTGGTTTATCCGAAGGTATACACTGGCATATTAATAAAGATGTTAAAATAGAGTATGTTTCTACCGATCCCAAAAATCAGGTAATACCATGGGTTAGATATACAAATTTAAAAACCGGAAAAATTACTGTTTATCAAAATGAAGATGAACCGCTTGAAGAGGGTATGCTGGATTCGCTTGAAGTTAGGACAATGGATTGTATGGATTGCCACAACCGGCCTTCACATAATTATAATCCTCCCGCATTTTTTGTTAATAATGCTATAACCGCCGGAACTATGCCAAAAGAATTACCTGAAATTAAATCTATTTCTATGACAATTTTATCGGAAGATTTCGGAACTACAGATTCAGCAATGAATTATATAAAAGATGAAATGAACAACTTTTACGAAGAGAATTATCCTGATATATTTGAAAATAAATATGAATTGATACAGAAGGCAATAACAGGATTGCAGAATGAATTTAATAAAAATATATTTCCCGAAATGAAGGTAAAATGGAGCGAATATCCGAACAATATTGGGCACGTGGAATTTGACGGATGTTTCAGATGCCATTTCGACAATCATGTTAGCGAGGAAGGACTTGTAATTTCAAAGGACTGCAATCAATGCCATACAATTAATATGCAAGGAAATCCGCAAGATTTGCAGGTTGCAAGTATAAATGAACAACTTGAGTTTAAACACCCTGTTGATATTGAAGAAGCATGGAAAGAAATGAAATGTATTGAATGCCACACAGGCTTAAATCCATAAAAAATATACAGCTGTGCTGAAATAATTGTTGAATATTTCAGCACAGCCATGTATATAAATTCAACACTCAAAATATGGCCATTCAGCCCCTTTTTTAACAATCCTCACAATTTTATCTAATTTCGAATAAATCACTGTAGAAAAATTAAGCACCAGTGATTTTTTCGAAAAATTGTTTTGCAATAATATTCTCCTCGTAATTCATTATGAAATAATAAGTTACAAACAATCATCAAAAAGATTTTTTTATTGGTACGCCCTTTGCAATATATAATGCAAATTCAAAAGCAGAGGTATATCATGGTAGCATTATTTGTAGTATTAACATTCGTTCTTTTTATTGTTGTTGATTTATTCGTAGTTAAATCGCAAAAAAAACACCATCCGGCTTTTTCTGTTTCTCATAGTTTTCAGGAATCACATGCTATGTTCAACAAAAAAAGCTTTTTACTTCCTCAGGGAGTTATGCTTACAAAATTACATGTCTGGTTAAACAGGATTAATGATGAAAAAGTTAGAATAGGAATTGATGACTTTGTAATGAAAGCCTTAGGCGGAGTAAAAGTAGTCCCCGCAGTTGAAATGGGAAGTTTTGTTGAAAGAGGACAGGTAGTTTTTAACGCGGCTGTCAACAATAAAAAAATCCAATTTAAAGCTCCTATCGAAGGAACTGTCGTTGGTGTAAACAATACCAATAACGAAATTACCGATCCTTACAACAATGATTGGGTATTGGAAATTATCCCTAAAAACGGTGATGCAAAACAAACAAATGTAATTAAATATGAAGAAGCGTTTGATTGGATTAAAAGTGAATTTAAAAGATTGAAGGATTTTATAATTGAACAATCCACTCAGCCTACTTTAGCGGGAGTAACTATGTATGACGGCGGAAACCTTGTTGAAGGCGTAGTCTCATATTTAGGTGATGAAGCAATTACAAAATTTGAAAAAGAATTTCTTTCTTAAAAATTAAAATGGATTAAAAAATGAAAAGCAAAAAAGGAATTTTATTCGATTCAGTTTTATGCGTTGGATGCGGTGCTTGTTATGAAGCTTGTAAAACAGAAAATGATTTGGGAGAAATACCGGAAGATTATTTTAAACAAAGATTATCCGATAAAAATTTTAGCGTTATTGAAGATTACGATGGAATTTATGCAAGAAAATTATGTATGCATTGCGCGGAACCGACTTGTGTTTCTGTATGCCCAGTATACGCAATAGAGAAAAAAGAAAATGGCGCGGTTGTTTATGATGCAGATAAATGCATGGGATGCCGTTATTGCATGCAGGCATGCCCTCACAATATTCCTCGTTATGAATGGGCAAGCAATAACCCGAGAATCCGCAAATGCACAATGTGTTATGAAAATCGGACTTCGAAAGGATTGCCTACGGCCTGTGCCGAAGCGTGCCCTGCCGAAGCTACCCTTTACGGAGATTTGGACGAATTAAAAGTAATCGCAAGAAAAAGAATTGAAGAAAATCCGGATTCATATTATCCGGAAATTTACGGATTGGATGAAGCCGGCGGTACAAATGTATTAATTCTTGCTTCGGTACCTTTTGAACAGCTTGGTTATGCGCCTAATCTTCCTAAAGAAGGACTGCCTAAACTTACTAAAGAAGCTTTGGATAAAATTCCCGGCGTGGTAACATTCGGTGGTTTGTTCCTGGGCGGAATGTATTGGCTTACAAAAAGAAAAAATGAAATTGCAAAAGAAAAATTAGTAAAGGAGCTGGACAACAATGATAAATAAAATACTTCCCAAAATTACTTTCTGGAGAGTTGTCGGAGTTTCAATTGCAATCTTCGGGATATATTCAATAATTGAACGATTTGTATATGGACTTGGAGCAGTAACAAATTTAAGCGATGAATTCCCTTGGGGACTTTGGATTGGATTTGATGTTGTATGCGGAGTTGGATTAGCCGCAGGAGGATTTACAATTAGCGCGGTTGCGCATATTTTTCATATTAAAAAATACGAGCCTCTTACGCGGCCGGCCATATTAACCGCGTTTTTAGGTTATGCATTTGTAGCTCTTGGTTTAATTGTGGATTTAGGACGCTGGTACAATATATGGCATCCGTTAATTATGTGGAATCCAAGTTCTGTAATGTTTGAAGTTGCATGGTGTGTAATGCTTTATTTAACCGTACTATTTCTTGAGTTCGCTTCTTACGCTCTAGAAAAATTCAACTTTAATAAAATACTTAAGCTTATCAGAAAAGCTTTAATTCCTATTTATATTTTGGGAATTATTCTTTCTACTCTGCATCAATCATCGCTTGGGTCATTATTTCTAATTTTACCCACAAAAATGTACCCATTGTGGTATTCTCAATATCTGCCTTATTATTTCTTTTTCAGCGCAATAGCAGTCGGTTTCTCAATGATTGTTTTTGAATCATACATGAGCAGCAGAGCTTTTGGACACGGGTTAAAATTCAGCCTGCTTTCTGAAATATCAAAAATTACAATGGTATTTTTATCGATTATTTTAGCTGCAAAGGTTATTGAATTAATTGCAACCGATAAAATTCAATATTTATTTATCCCGGTTACAGAAACCTATATGTTCTATCTAGAATTAATAGTTGGGTATATTATACCAATATTCCTTTTGTCTAATAAAGAATTGCGGACAAGCAGGAAATGGTTATATATTTCCTCTGTATTTGTAATATCCGGATTTATGTTAAACAGAATAAACGTAAGTATAACTTCTATTCAAAGATCAGCAGGAGTTGATTATTTCCCTTCAGCACAGGAAATTGGAATTTCAATATTTATTGTTACGGTTGGTGTTTGGGTGTTTAAACTTATTTCAAATTACTTCCCGGTTTTTGAGCACGAAATTGAAGAAGGCGAAAACGATCATGCCGAAAATGTTTCGGTTGAAGGAATACTGGCAAATAAATAGTCGGTGATTTTAATGAATAAAAAATATGATGAATTAAAATGTATTTGGGCTGATTCGGGTATTATCGGATATAAATTATGCGATAAACAATTCGACTGCGAAAATTGCGAGCTCGATAAAGTATTAAGAAAAACAGCAAATCTTAATACTGAACTTGAAAATAAGGCAGGCAGAACAAATAATATTTTGAATAATATATCATCCGAAATTAAGACATTAACTTATGATAAACATTACTATTATTTGAAGAATTTTCTGTGTATAAAAAATCTGTTCGGCGATAAATATTTTTTGGGAATTTCTCCTCTTCTTTACAGTCTGTTTTTGAATTCCGAAAGTAATTTTAATTGTGTGAACGATTATTTTGTAAACAGCGGCGATAAAATTGCATTACTTTCAGGCGATTGGGGAAGCATAGATATAGCTTCCCCTTTAGCCATGAAGGTTTTAAAACAAATTCCTAAAATGAATGGAGAAAATTACTCGGTTAATTGGATTGGAATTGTTGAATTGGAAAACAATGATGTAAATGCTGTGTCAATCGATTCGGAAAAATTTGAAATGCAGAAAAAATTGGTGCTTACTATTCTTAAGTCGAAACAATTCGAATATTCAAACGCAGATTGTACTATGTATGACGGCGGGAATAAGGTAAAAAATCTGACCGAACTTCTTGGCAAAAAGGAATTCAATCAATTTATTAATGATATCATAAAAATATCCGCGTAAAAAATTTTTCAGAAAATTAAGAGAAAATGTCCTTTAATAGGCTAAAGATGTCTTTTTATTCGGTCAAGGATTGCGTATATTTTGCAGGTAATTTCGGTGCTTAATATGAAAAATTCTTTTTTTAACCGTCTCTCGTCAAAACTTATCATTATCATCTCGATAACTTTGCTTACATTAATAATTATACAAACTACTCTGGCAGTTTCTACTTTGCGTCATGATCTTATTTCAGCCTTTGCGCAGAACACATACAGGTTCAGCGAAATTATTAAAAACGCTACATTGTATGAAATGAAAGAAAACAATAAAAATGATATCAGCGAAATTGTTAAACATATAGGTCAGGATAAAGGACTTGAATCGGTAAGAATATACGATAAAAAAGGAACGGTTGTATATTCGGTAGATAGTTCGGAAATAAATATAAATGTTGATATTAACTCAGGCTCCTGCAACCCTTGTCACGCATCGTCAAAACCGATGGAGAAATTATCAATAGAAGACAGATTAAAATTCGAAGAGGACAGCGCAGGGAACAGATCTCTTGTTCTGCTGAACCCGATTGAAAATTCTGTTGATTGTTATACAGCCCAATGCCACGCTCACGACAACAGCGTAAAAGTACTTGGAGTACTGGAAGTAAAGGTTTCTTTAGCAAACATTGATCAGATTGTTGAGACAAATGTAATTAGTGTTGTTGAACAGTCTATATTAGGAACTGTATTTATAGCAGTATTGATTGCCATACTAATAAATATTTTTGTGAATAAACCTATTAAAAAAATCAACGCTGGAATTGAAGAACTTAGCAATGGCAATCTTGACTATAAAATAATTCTGGACTCAAAAGACGAACTTGGAAATGTAGCCGTGCAATTTAACGATATGGCGGCAAAACTTGATAAAGCGTACAAAGAAATTAAAGATTGGAATGAGACTCTCAACGAAAGAATTATTGAAAAAACCGAAGAGCTTAAGTCGGTTTACAACCAGGTTATTCAAATTGAAAAACTTGCGTCATTAGGAAAACTTTCGGCTACGGTGGCTCATGAATTAAATAATCCTTTAGAGGGAATTTTAACATATTCAAAATTGATAAGTAAAAAAATTAAAAAAGAACAGAAAGAAAGTGAGTTCACGAATATTCTAAATTTTCTTGAGCTTATTAGCGACGAATCAGCGCGGTGCGGTAAAATTGTAAAAGACCTTCTTCTGTTTTCTCATAGCGATAATGATGAAATGATACAAACTGATTTTATTACTATTATTGAAAAAAGCATTACTCTTATCCATCACCATCTAGAGCTTAATAAAATTAAATTAATAAAGGATTTTAATCCCGACAGCATATTGGTTAAATGCAATAGTCAAAAAATTCAGCAGGCTATTATGTCGCTTCTAATCAATGCAGTTGAATCGATAAATGAAGGCGGCAAAATATTGCTAAAAGTTAGCGTGGAAAATAATTACGCGGTATTAAGAGTTGTTGATGAAGGATGCGGAATTAGTGAAGAAGCTCTGCCGAATATTTTCGAGCCGTTTTATACAACAAAAAAAGATAAAAGCGGTACCGGATTAGGACTTTCGGTTACATACGGAATTATTCAATCACATAAAGGTATAATTGAGGTTGAAGAAACTTCACCCGGCGGTACAACCTTTAAAATAGGTATTCCGCTTAAAAATTTGGAAGAGAAACAAAATGAACTCTAAAGCAAAAATATTAATTACCGATGATGAAAAAATTGTAAGAGAATCATTGCTTCACTGGTTTCAGGAAGATGGATATTTTGTTGAAACCGCGGCAAGCGGGGAGGAAGCACTTGCAAAATTTGAAAAAGGTAAATTCGATCTGGTATTAACCGATATGAAAATGCCGGGTTTAAATGGTTTGGAACTATTAAAAAAAATAAAAGAAATTGATGAGACATGCATAGTTATACTTATAACCGCTTTCGCCTCAGTGCCGTCTGCAATTAAAGCGCTTAAAGACGGAGCTTATGATTATGTTACTAAACCAATTGACCCTGATGAGTTGGCACATCTTGTTGAAAAAGCAATAAAAGGACAGAGTCTTGAAAAAGAAAATCTGCTGCTGAAGGAAAGCCTTGACGAAATAATCAGACCCGATAATTTAATCGGCGAAAGCATGCAGATGAAAAAAATATTCGAACTGATTCAGACAGTCTCGCCGAACGATACAACGGTAATGATAAGAGGTGAATCGGGTACTGGAAAAGAACTGGTGGCTAAAGCGATTCATATTAATAGTAAAAGAAAATATTTCCCTATTGTAACTGTTAACTGCGGAGCTCTGTCGGAATCTATTCTTGAGAGTGAATTGTTCGGACATGAAAAAGGTGCATTTACCGGGGCGCATTATAAAAGAAAGGGTAAATTTGAAATGGCCGACGGCGGCACAATATTTCTTGATGAAATAGGTTCGGTTTCGCCCAAAATGCAGGTTGAACTCTTAAGGGTTATTGAATCAAAACAATTTATGCGTGTCGGAGGGAATGATAATATATCAAGCAATTTCCGTGTTATCTCTGCGACAAACGATGATCTCGAAAAACTTGTAAAAGAAGGAAAGTTTAGAGAAGATTTATTTTACAGATTAAATGTATTCTCTATTCATATTCCCCCTCTTCGCGAAAGAAGAAGCGATATACCTATACTGGCATATTACTTTCTAAATAAGCTCTCGAAAGCGATGAATAAACAAATTACAAAAATCTCTGAAGAAGCCATGAATTTTATATCTAAATATGACTGGCCGGGGAATGTAAGAGAACTTGAAAATGCAATTGAAAGAGCTGTAGTTATTGGCAAAGGCGATGAAATTCTTGTTGAACATCTTCCGTTCCATCATAATATTATTGATGAGCCTGAAAGCAAAAAGCTTTCGGCAATAGAGAAAAGGCATATATTAAAAATACTGCTCGAAAATAATTGGAATATTTCACGATGTGCCGATTTACTGGATATTGACAGGGTAACCTTATATAATAAAATTGAAAAATACGAATTAAAGAAATATAAGACCCAATGAGGATAAACCTTATCCCGATACAAATTAGAAACAACTCATTGATAGATTATATAAAAAAAAATCTTGAGCTGGTTTTTAATTCCGAAGTCCTAATAGATAATATTGAATTGGATCTGAAAAAATACTTTAACGAAAGCCGAAATCAATATTATTCAACTGAAATTATTGCATCTTCTATTTCACTATCCGATAAATTAAATGGAAAAGTACTTCTGTTGGTAGACGTTGATTTGTTCGTGCCTGTTTTTACTTATCTTTTCGGTGAAGCGCAGCTCGACGGTAAAATTTCTATTGTATCAACTTTCAGACTATATGAGGAATTTTATACAGGCAGAACTAACGATAAACTTTTTTATAAAAGAGTTCTAAAAGAAGCTCTGCATGAACTTGGTCATAATTTCGGTCTTATTCACTGTGAAAGCTGGAACTGTGTAATGCATGCTTCGGCAGGAATTGAAGAAGTTGATGTTAAAGGAGAAAATTTCTGCGGTAAATGTAAATCAGTTATTACAGGTAAAATGATTTAACAAATCCATATACTATAATTATTGCCATCTTATAAAAGTTGTCTTATCTTTATAAATTATTAATCTTACCTTCCGAATAGAAATCCTTAATTGAGGATGTTTATGAAAAATATTTTTACTCTGGACAAAATTAGAAATAAGATATTTATTTACACAGGTATAACCGTTATAGTCGTTAATCTCGCTAT
The DNA here is from genome assembly GCA_018829205.1 of Bacteroidota bacterium. Lineage (GTDB taxonomy): Bacteria > Bacteroidota > Ignavibacteria > Ignavibacteriales > Melioribacteraceae > JAHJUE01. The sequence continues at coordinate 117,207 of JAHJUE010000006.1, read as the reverse complement.
AATTTTTGTTTCAATTTCCGCAATGAATACCGTGCTGTATGATTTCTCCGAAGACGAGATGAGAGTTAGTTTGTCTGAAGCAATTAATATTATAAAAACTTCTAATATGGAAGCAATTACAACTTCTCAGACAATGGCTTTTGCTCAGGAAAACGGATTATTCGGAAAGAGAGAAGAGTCGGTTGAATACGCCAAAGCTATTCTAAAACATAACAGCAAATTTACAGGCGCCTATTTTGGATACGAACCGAATGCGGACCTCAAGGATAAACTGTTTGCAGGTAATCCGGGTAAATATCCCGAAGCATATAATGAATCAGGAAGATTTCTTCCGTACTGGTTTAGGGATATTAACGATGCTTCTAATCTGGTGCTTAAACCGCTTGTTGATATGGAAACCAGTCTTTATTATGCCGGTGTGAAAGAGAAATTTATTTCAGGAAGTTCCGAAAAATTCTTAATAACCGAACCTTATCTGTATGAAGGAAAAATGATAGTTGAAATGCCGGCCCCTATTATAATTGACAGCCAGTTTGTCGGGATTGCCGGTGTTGATCAAGCGTTGACAACAATCGATACTGCCTTATTAGGGCTGAAAGTTTACCAAACTGATGAGTATATATTAATAAGCAGATTAGGAAACGTAATATCTTCTACACACGATAAATCAATACAATCAAAAAATATTACTGAATTAAAAAACTATAATATTTTCAACAAATATTATACGCATTCAAGCAATGCGATTTTTGTCACTCCGTTCAGCGATGAAACAGGAGCTTATTATTATGTCGGCGGAAAAATATCGGTCGGGAACTGGACATTAATAATGAGAATTAATAAAAGTGAAATTACAGATTACATAAATAAAGAAATCAGGTATTTAATTATAGGCGTTTTCATTTTAGGACTTATTATTACGGTCGTAGTTCTGGCTTATATTTCAAAATCTATCACAAAGCCTATTGAATACGCAATCGAAGCAGCAAAAAAAGTTTCTGAAGGTGATTTTAATATCTCGTTCGTTAAAACCGCAAACGATGAAACCGGTAAACTTCTTAATACCATTAAGTCAATGGCCGATAATTTAAATGGCCTTATTTCCGGCGTGCATGAATCAAGTCTTCAGGTTAAATCAACTGCAAATAAAATTGAATTGTCGTCCTCGCTGCAAAAAAATAAAATTCAAAACTTCAGCGAATTTACAAGCAGTATTGCAGCGGCATCCGCTCAAATTTCGGCAACGACAAAGGATCTTGTATCTACTATGACTAATGTAGCAAATGCAGCTTCAAGTACATCGGATAATGCTAACAAAAAGCATGATGATATAAATAAAATGGAAGCAAAGATGTCCGAACTGCTTGAAGCAACTTCAAGAATTTCAAAAAAACTTTCCGTCCTAAGTAAAAAAGCCACTAATATTAATTCGGTAATTGTTACTATAAATAAGGTTGCGGATCAGACTAATCTGCTTTCTTTGAATGCAGCAATAGAGGCAGAAAAAGCGGGTGAATACGGGCAAGGTTTTTCTGTGGTCGCAACGGAAATCAGGAGGCTTTCCGATCAGACAAGCAACGCTACATTTGACATTGAAGAAATGATTAAGGAAATGCAGACGGCTGTAAATGCAGGTGTAATGGAAATGGATAAATTTACGGACGAGGTTAGAAAAATTGTAGGTGTTGTAAATGATGTGGGCCGAAGTATTGCAGATACAATGAAAGAATTCAGGGATCTTATCCCTCATTTTGAAATTGTTCTTGAAAGCATGGAATCGCAATCAAGCGGAGCTATTCAGATAAACGATTCAATTGGCAATCTTGATATAAACGCCAAACACGCCGTAGAATTTTTAAGCGAGTTTTCTGAAGCTTCCAGATCACTTAATGAAGCAGTGAACAGATTGCAAAATGAAATTTCAAAATTTAACATTAAATAGCCGGTGCGGCAGGTACTGAACGGAGTATCATAATGAAATTAAAATTTAAGCATAAGATAGTTGTGCTGATTACTTTTGCAGCTCTTCTCCCGATAATTGTAGTTCTAATTCTTACTAAGTTTATGGGAAGCGGCGTAAAAGAAGAAGTTAACGCCGAGTTTAAAAACCAAAACCTTGTAAATATTTCTCAGATTGCCAAAGATGTTTACACGCTTTGTGAAACTTCAAATAATCTTTTACTCGAAAATGTTATTCATAATCTAAATGTAACACGCGAAGAGCTTAAAAGAAAAGGCGGTGTAAGGTTATCGGAAGAAATAATAAAATGGCGTACCGTAAATCAGTATACAAAAAAAGAAAAAGAGATTACTCTGCCTAAATTTTTAGTCGGCAATCAGTGGCTGCAGCAGAATACAAGTTTCGAAAAATATACTTATATAATTGACGACGTTGAAGATCTTGTCGGCGGTACAATTACTATTTTTCAAAGAATTAATAAAGAAGGAGATATGCTCCGTATCGCAACAAACGTGAAGAAACTTGACGGCGATAGAGCTATTGGCACCTTTATTCCCGCTGTAAATCCAGACAGTACGCTTAATCCTGTTGTTTCAAAAATTATGAAAGGTGAAACTTATACGGGACGTGCTTTTGTTGTTAATGCATGGTACATAACAATTTATGAACCAATTTATGATAAATATGGAAGTATTATTGGAATGTTATATACTGGTATTCAGCAAGATGATGTTGCAAGTATTACCAATTCAATAAAACAAATTGTAGTAGGCAAAACCGGCGATGTTGCCGTATTTGCAGGCAAAGGAAACGAAATAGGTAAAATATTAATTAATAGAAATATGGATGCCGTCGGGAAATATATATTTGAATTTCAGGATGAGGAAATAAATAGTTGGATTAGACAAAACTTTGCCAAAGTGCAGCAGATTGGTAAAGGAGATGTTTTAACCGGCATTCAGAGATGGAAACAGTTCGATGATATTATGCCTAAAAACAGATTAACGGCAATTATATATTTTGAGCCGTGGGATTGGATCATAGTGCCAAATGCGATTGAAGATGATTTTATTGAGATTCAGGACAGCATTGATTCTTCAATAAACGACCTGCAGATTTCAATTCTTTTAGGCGGAATATTTATTTCGTTAATAACTATTACAATTGGATATTTTTTCGGGAAAAAATTATCCGATCCGATTACAGGAATAACTGAAATATCTCAATTGATATCAAACGGCGATTTGCTGGTGGCTAAAAGAAGAGTAAATGATTTGGATAAACTTATAAGCACAAATGGAGATTCATTTAATCAAAAACTAAATAAACTGTTTTTTAATCCTTCCGATGAAACCAACAGACTGTTAAATTCAATAAGCAACATGACTAATAAACTTAATTCTATTATCAGTCAATTAAGAACTTCAAGTTTTTTGCTTTCATCAACATCGGCAGAAATTACAACGACTTCAAAACAACAGGAAGCAACAATTGCAGAGTTTAACGCTACAACTTCAGAAGTGGCTTCTGCGACAAAAGAGATTTCAGCAACTACTAATGATCTTGTTAATACAATGAACGAAGTTACAGTTAAGGCTAATGAAACTAAAGATTACGCAGATTCAGGTAAACAAAGCATTGAAGAAATGAGTCATACCATTCAAAATCTTGTAGGAGTTACCGAATCAGTTTCTAAAAAACTTTCTTTGATTCATAAGAATGCCGATAATATCAGCAAAATTATTAATACAATTACAAAGGTGGCTGATCAAACTAATTTACTTTCTTTAAATGCGGCAATTGAAGCAGAAAAAGCAGGCAAATACGGGAAAGGATTTTCGGTTGTTGCGAAAGAAATAAGAAGATTGGCTGATCAGACTGCTGTAGCAACTTTAGATATAGAAAATATGATTAAGGAAATGCAGGATTCTGTTGAAAGCGGCGTTGAAGAGATGGACAAATTTTTTGTGGAAGTAAGACTAAGTGTTTCTGCAATTGAAGTCATAAGACAGCAGCTTGAAAAAATAATTACTAATGTTCATGAAATATCGCCCCGGTTCGTAGCGGTTAATGAAGGAATGCTGAATCAGGCACAGGGTGCAGAGCAAATTACTGAGGCAATTACTCAATTAAGTTTGTCAGCCGGTGAGTCTGCTTCCGCAATAAAAGGTTTTAATAAAGTTGCCGAAGAATTAAATAATGCCGTTAAAAATCTTGAACATGAAATTGAGCAATTTCATTCAAGTGACGAATAAAACTTCCTGCAGTTAATTGCAGGGTAACAGGAGTTCTATAAATGAAATTATCATCACTGTTAAAAATAATTGGACTTTTTGCGGCATTTATTTCTTTAAGCGCCGTTTTGTTAATTATATTTTACGGTAAACAGGTGGATATTGAGAATAATGCTTTAGAATTACAGTCAGAGTATAAAGAACTCGGAACAAGGATGGTCATGGCTTCCGATTATTTAACAAAGGAAGTCCGTCATTATGCTCAGTTTGGCGATATAACGCATTATCAAAATTACTGGCGAGAAGTAAACGAAACAAAAACCCGCGATAATATTGTAGCTAGATTAATAGAATTAAATGTGCCCGGTCAAGCTCTTGCTTATCTTGAAGAGGCAAAAGCAAATTCGGATGCATTAATAAAACTTGAAACTGAGGCAATGAACGCAGTTAAAAATAATAATTTTACTGCTGCAAGAAAATTATTGTTCGGTAAAGAATATGAAAAAGCTAAAACAACTATTATGCTGCCTGTTGAAAAATTCCAGCAATTTATAAATGAATGGGCAGGCAATAGTGTTCTGGAAATTAAAAACAAAACTAAATTATATTTTGTTTTAGTGCAGATTTCAATACTGCTTTTAACTCTTTTACTTATATCTTCGTTCCTGCTTCTCTTCCATAGAATTAAACCGCTGGGTTTTCTGGCAGACAGACTGCAAATACTTGCCGCAAAAGAAGGGAATTTATCGGAGAGACTGCCTGAAACAGGAGATGACGAAATAGGAAGTGTATCAAAACTTTTTAATAGATTTATTGATAGTCTTAGAAGTATGGTTCTTAATATAAAAGATTCGGGAATTCATATAACAACATCTACTACTCAAATTACAGCTTCGACAAAACAGCTAGAAGCAACGGTAAATGAAAATGTCGCTACTACTAATCAAATTGTATCGGCTGCAAAAGAAATTTCAGCAACTTCAAATGATCTTGTAAATACAATGATTACCGTAACAGAACTCTCGGCAAAAACAGCGGAATCGGCAGAGCAGGGGAATCTTGCAATTGATCAAATGGATTCAGTAATGAAACAGCTTAACGATTCTTTAACTGCCATTTCCGATAAACTTTCTTCAATTAATGATAAGGCCGCAAACATTTCTAAGATTGTTTTAACAATCGAAAAGATTTCCGATCAAACAAATCTGCTTTCGCTTAATGCTGCTATTGAAGCCGAAAAAGCAGGCGAATACGGAAAAGGATTTGCAATTGTTGCCCGCGAAATGAGAAAACTTGCAGACCGTACCGACGTTGCAACCCTGGATATTCAAAAAATTGTTAAAGAAATGAAATCCGCAGTTTCGGAAGGCGTGATGAGCATGGATAAATTTACCGTAGATGTTCATAAAGGAGTAGACGAAGTAGCGGTTGTTAGTGAAGTTTTATCGCGGGTAATTGACCAGGTTCAGGAGTTAATCCCGAAGTTTGAAATTGTTAACGAGGGAGTTAATTCGCAATCGCACGGCGCGGAATTAATTAAGGAATCGGTTATACAAATTAATGAGGCGGCAAGGCAAACTGCAGATGCATTAGGTGAAACCAATAATGCGTTAAATCAATTAAACGAAGCGGCAAGAAATCTTGAAGCTGAAGTGGGACTATTTACAACCTAGTTTGGGAGAAGATAATTGCTTTATCTTATATTCGAAATGAACGCGCAATTGTATGCAATTAATTCTAAGGAAATTTTAGAGATAATCCCTAACGTGAATTATACTGTTATTCCGAATGCCCCGGGATTTGTAAAGGGTATTTTTAATTACAGAGGAACTGCTGTTCCGGTTATTGATTTGCTTAAAATGGCTTCGGGTAAATCAACACCGGAAAAACTAAGTACTAAAATAATGATTGTTAATTTTAGTCCGTTAAAAACTATTGAAAAAACCATTGGTCTGCTTACGGAAAACATAGTTGGCTCTGAACATATTGCAGAATCCGCAATAAAAAAAAGCGGATTAAATATTGATGAAGCTAAGTATCTCGGCGATATAATAAATCAAAGTGATAAAATGATTCAATTAATTGACGTAAATAATTTATTGTCAAAAGAAGTACAGAAAATTTTATTCAGCGCGGAAATTTGAAATGAAGGAATTGCCTAAAATAAACAGCTGCTGGAATAGTATCGGAGTTTGGGGAGATAATACTTGCCCAGAATTAAAAAAATATAACCATTGCAGGAACTGCACATTGTTTATTAATTCAGGCAAAGAACTTTTTGAAAAAGAAATACCTGAAGGTTATCTGAATGAATGGACCGAAATTCTTTCAAGAGAAAAAATTGAAGATGAAAAGGCCGACAATTCATGCCTGATATTCAGGCTCGGTACGGAATGGTTCGGAATTGATTCTAATATAGTTGTTGAAGTTACGGATTTTTCAGCCGTGCATTCACTTCCGCATCAGCGCAGCAAACTGCTGCAAGGAATTGTAAATGTAAGGGGCGAAATAAAACTTGCCGTTGAGCTTTACGATTTACTTGGCGTTGAAAAACAAGTGGATGTATCTGAGAATAAAACAAAAATATTTAAACGGCATATTGTTATTCAAAAAAATAAAGACAGCTGGGTTATTCCAGTCGATGAAGTATTCGGTGTTGTAAAATTCAATGAAAAAAGAGTTACATCACTCCCTGCTACCGCAAAGACGGCAAAAGAAAATTTTCTAAGAGGATTTATTAAGACAGATAAAATTGAAGCCGGAATTATAGTAAGCGGTATTTTATTCGAATCACTTGGTAAAAATGTTTTCTAATAAATTACGAAACTAATGTTAGATCTATTTAAAGTAGAACTTGAAACAAATACGGAAGTTTTAAATAAAGAACTTCTTGCTTTGGAAACGAATCCTGAGGATCCCGAAAAGATCAATGCATTAATGCGCGCTTCTCATTCCTTAAAAGGCGCCGCTAAAATTTTGCAGCTGGATCCATTCGTAAAATTATCCCATGTAATGGAAGATGTTTTTGTTTCCGTTCAAGAAAAAAAATATGCTATTGACCCCGATTCTATTGATGTTTTGTTGTCGGGCGTCGATTTGTTTGCAAAATGCTCAATTATTGAAGACAGACTGATCCCTCAATGGATTGAAGAAAATTTAAAAGAAATAGATAAGGCTGCTTTAAAAATTGAAAAACTGCTAGTTAAAAAACCTGCGAAAAAAACAAAAAAAGAAATTACTAATTCAAAAGAAGTTAAAAAACCTCAAGTAGTTATTAATAATTCAAAAGAGATTGAAGAAAAAATACCGGGCGCTATTGAAAACGAAGATATGGATTATTCGATGGTTGCTTTATTTAAAATTGAACTTGAAAACCAGACCGGAATTTTAAATAAAGGACTTCTTACGTTAGAAAATGACCAGGGCTCACTTGATGAAGTTGAACAGCTTATGCGTGCATCTCATTCAATTAAAGGCGCCGCACGAATTTTGGGATTCGATTCAATTGTTAATGTAGCACATTTAATGGAAGATTATTTTGTAGGTCTTCAGGAAGGCAAAGTTAAAATCCTAACATCGCATATAGATACACTTCTTTCAGGTGTTGATATTTTTACTTCGCTTTCGGAAAAAGATGTTAAAGAAATAGATAAATGGCTCAAGGAAAATAAAGACGAAATAGCGAGAATGACATTGTCGCTTTCCGGTTTATTTGAAGTTGTGGACTCGGAAGAAAAACAGCATGAAATTAGTCCGAATGCAACAGGCCAAATTCAAAGCTCTGACGGTGTTGCCGAAAAACATTCAACCGGAAAATTGAAAAAGGAAAACGAGGAAATTGAGGGAGATAGAATATTAAGAGTAAGCTCTGAAAGTCTTAACAAACTTGTGGGACTTGCCGGGGAGTCCTTGGTTGATTCTCGCAGGCTTCACGGCTATATAAATGAATTGTCAAAAATAAAAAACTCACAATCCGAACTCTCTAAATTAATCGAAAAAATTTATGATGTAGTCTCTTCTGAAAAAATCGGATTTAGAATTGAGGATTTTTTAGTTGAAGCGCAAAATAAAATTCTTGAATTAAAAAATATTAATTCAACCTTTATTTCAGATTTCGAAATATTTACAGGGAAATCTGCAAATCTTTCTAATAGGCTGTATCGAGAAGTATTAATGAGCCGTATGCGTCCATTTGAAGAAGGGGTAAATGATTTCCCGAGAATGGTAAGAGACCTCGGCCGGCAGCTTAATAAAAAAGTACAGCTTTTTATTGAAGGTTCATCAACAAAAGTTGATAGAGATATTTTGGAAAAACTTAAAGCTCCTCTTACTCATCTTATAAGAAACGCCGTTGATCACGGTATAGAATCGGGAAGCGAAAGAATTTCGGCGGGTAAATCTGAAGAAGGCATTTTAAAATTAGAGGCTACTCACAGAGCAGGTATGTTATACATTACTCTTCAGGATGACGGGGGCGGATTAAACATAGAAAACATAAAAAGGAAAATTATTGAGAAAAATTATGTTACCGAAGATATGGCCTCCGAACTTTCCGATTCTGAAGTAACCGATTTTCTTTTCCTTCCGGGTTTTTCAACTTCACAAAAAGTTACCGAAATATCCGGCCGCGGAGTCGGACTTGATGTTGTTCAGAATATGATTCAGGAAGTCGGCGGTATTGTGCGGGTTGAATCAAAATATAAACAGGGGACTACTTTTACACTTCAATTACCCATAACGCTTTCGGTTGTAAGAACATTAATTATGGATGTTTCGGGAGAACCTTATGCAATTCCATTAACTAGAATTGATTACGCAATTAAAATTAGATTTGATAAAATTAATTCAATTGAAGGGAAACAGTTTTTTGAATATAACAAAGAAAAGATAGGTATAATTAAAGCTTCTCAGATTCTGGGCAGGCAGGATACAAAAAGTGAACTGAAATATTTAAATGTTGTTGTTGTGAGCGACCGTGTAAATAAGTTCGGTTTAATTGTGGATAAATTTTTAGGCGAACGCGATCTTGTGGTTCATAGGCTCGATCCTCGATTGGGAAAAGTTAAAGATATAAGCGCGGCTTCAATTTTGGAAGATGGTGAACCCGTATTAATTTTTGATATTGAAGATTTAGTAAAATCAATTGAAGATATTCTTTCGGGTAAACATTTATCAAAAGTCAAAGGAATTTCTAAATCCATGGACAGCCTGGGCAGAAAAAAAATTCTTGTTGTAGATGATTCAATTACAGTACGTGAAGTTGAAAAAAAATTACTGGAATCCTATGGTTATGAAGTTCAGGTTGCCGTAAACGGAATGGACGGCTGGAACGCTGTACGCGGATCGCATTTCGATTTGATAATTTCTGATATTGATATGCCTAGAATGAACGGTTTTGAATTCGTTACCTTGGTTCGTAAAAATGAAAAGTCCCACGATATTCCCGTGATAATTGTTTCATATAAAGATAGAGAAGAAGATAAATTAAAAGGTATGGAAGCGGGTGCTAATTATTATTTAACGAAAAGCAGCTTTCATGACGATACTTTTATTGACGCGGTTAAAGATTTAATCGGAGAACCTGAAAATTGAGAATAGCTATTGTTAATGATTTGCCTATCGCGGTTGAAACACTTAAGAATGCAATTGCTTCTGTTCCGGCTTACAATGTAGCATGGATAGCCGTTAACGGAAAAGAAGCTGTCGAAAAAACAAAAGCAGATAAGCCTGATTTAATCCTTATGGATCTAATAATGCCGGTAATGGACGGTGTTGAAGCAACGCGTGAAATTATGGCTCAAACACCTTGCCCAATCTTAATAGTAACGGCTTCGGTAAGAGGCAATTCACCGAAAGTATTCGGCGCTATGGGTTACGGAGCGCTTGATGCGGTAAAAACTCCAAAACTTGCTGGAGGATTTTCCGATACAGGCGTTCAGCAGCTGCTTGAAAAAATTTCTTCAATCGAAAAAATTATCTCGAAAGTAAAACTGCCTTCGCTTAATATTAATGAAACCGTCACTTATGATAAAACAGATATAAAAGTAAAAACGCTTGTGGCGATTGGCGCATCTACCGGGGGACCAAAAGCAGTAGCTAAAATATTATCCGAACTGCCTGCTGATTTCAGATCACCCGTAGTTGTAATCCAGCATGTTGATGAATCATTTACACAGGGACTGGCAAACTGGCTTAATGCGCAGACAAAACTTGAGGTGAAAATTGCAGAAGCCGGAACTTCACCTAAACCAGGCTTAGTTTATGTGGCAGGGAAAAATCATCACTTAATTTTAAAACCGAATTTAACTTTTTCTTATATTGCCGAACCTGCCGATTACCCGTATAAACCGTCAATTGATGTATTCTTTAAAAGCGCGGTGAAAACATGGCCCGGAAAAATTGTCGGGGTTCTGCTTACCGGAATGGGCCGCGACGGCGCGGAAGGATTATTAAATATTAGAAACGCAAAAATGAATACAATAGCACAGGATGAAATCTCGTCAGTTGTATACGGAATGCCCAAGGCCGCGGCTGAAATAGGCGCTGCCGAACAAATATTAAATATAGATGATATTTCAAAAGAAATTATAAGAATAATAAATTAATGGATTTATATGGACGTAAAAAATCTTAAAGGTAATATTTCTACCGACCTAACGGAACATAAAATAACTGTTATGCTGGTTGATGATCAGGCAATAATTGGCGAAGCAGTTAAAAGAATGCTTGCCGATGAAAAAGACATTGAATTCAATTTTTGCCAGGATCCTACCAAAGCAATTGAAACGGCAAATAAACTAAATCCTACTGTAATTCTTCAGGATCTCGTAATGCCTGATATTGACGGTCTTCATTTGGTAAAATATTACAGGGCAAATAAAAGCACTTCCAATATTCCATTAATAGTTCTTTCGGCGAAAGAAGATCCTAAAATTAAAGCCGAAGCATTTGCTCTCGGCGCAAATGACTATCTTGTCAAACTTCCCGATAAAGTAGAATTGATAGCAAGAATTAAATACCATTCAAAAGCATATATAAATTTACTTCAAAGAAACGAAGCCTATGAAGCAATGCTTGAAAGTCAGAAGTTGTTAGCGGAAGAAATAGCCGAAGCTTCAGCCTACGTGCGTTCTCTTTTACCTAATACATTATCTGGTATAATCGAAACAGAATGGAAATTTATACCTTCTACTTCATTGGGAGGAGACGCATTCGGATATCATTGGGTCGATGAAAATAATTTCGCAATGTATTTACTTGATGTTTGCGGACATGGAGTTGGAGCAGCACTTTTGTCAAGCTCAGCTATTAATATATTAAGATCGAACACATTGCCCAATGCCGATTTTCTTGATCCCTCTTCGGTTCTATTCAGTATTAATAACGCTTTCCCGATGGAAGAACAAAATAATAAATTTTTCACAATCTGGTACGGTGTTTACAATAAACAAACACGCGAATTAAAATATTCAAGCGGAGGACATCCGCCTGCAATTTTATTAAACGGAGAAAATGAAAAAAGCCGTGAAACATTAGAACTTAGAAATAAAAATTTGGCAATAGGATACTTGCCGGATTTTGAATTTAAAAGCGGTTCTGTAAAAATAGATAGGTACAATAAATTATTTATTTATAGTGACGGAGTATTTGAAGTAAAAAAATCCAACGGCGAAATGATGACGGCAGCTGAATTTGTTGAAATTGTATCAAGCCTTCCCGATAATCAGAATACCGTTGAAATCATTTACGAAAAGATGAAACAAATAAAAGGAAACGATGATCCTTTTGACGATGATTTTTCAATTCTTGAATTAACATTCAATTAATAGAATAATTATCCATTAATCTATTATTCCCGCGAAACATCTTTTTTTTGTTATTGGTTTTTTTGTACCTTTACCATTCAATTTTATTAAAGAATACGGATGCACAATGGAAGGAAAAGAATTATCCGAGTTAAGAAATTATATCAATGAAGTTGATTCGGATATTATTAAACTTCTTGCTAAAAGAAGACAATTAAGCAAGGAAGTTATTCGCGCGAAGGAAATCAGCGAAAAACCAATACGTGATCAAAAGCGTGAACAGGATTTGTTGAACCGGTTAATTGCGTTTGGCAAAGAAAATGGATTGGACGCGCATTTTATAACAAGAGTATTTTATGAAATTATTGACGACTCCGTAAGAATACAGCAAAAATATGTCCATAAATTACTTGATGAAAAAGTTAATAAAGAAGCTGTAAAAATTTCAATACAAGGTATTGAAGGTTCATACAGTTATTTGGCGGCTAATAAATTTTTTGCTCAATACGACGAACAGCTTGAATTCATAAGCAATAAAACTTTTGAGGAAGTAGTAAAAAGCGTTGAAAAGGGAGAAGCTGAATATGCGATGCTGCCTATTGAGAATACAACTTCCGGCGGAATTAATGAAGTTTATGATTTATTGCTTCATACTACATTGTCAATTATTGGCGAGGAAAAACTTCAGGTAAGGCATTGCTTGGCTTCAACAGCTGATGTGCCGTTAAGCAAAATAAAAAAAATCTATGCGCATTATCAGGCTGCGGCACAGTGCAGTAAATTTATATCTCAAATGCCTAACTGCAGCGTCGAATTTTTTCCCGATACAGCAATGTCCGTACAGAAAATTAAAGAAGAAAATAATCCTGAATTTGCCGCTATTGCGAGCGAAGAAGCGGCTAATTTATTTGCTGTAAAAATATTAAGAAATGATATCGCAAATCAATCGGGTAATTTTACAAGGTTTCTTGTAGCTTCAAGAAAGCCTATTGATGTTGATTTAAGAATTCCTACAAAAACTTCTTTGGTAATGGCCACTTCACACACTCCGGGCTCACTTGTTGAAGCGCTTATGGTATTTCAAAGATTCGGAATTAACATGACCAAACTTGAATCCAGGCCAATTTTAGGCAATCCATGGGAAGAAATGTTTTACCTTGATTTCGAAGGAAATTTGCAGGATGAAAATGTAAAAGCGCTGCTGGATGAATTTGGAACGCACACCCGCTTTATGAAAATATTGGGATGTTATCCGTCGCAAGAATTATTAAAAACTAAAATTGATTCGGTACAGTATTCTGAGGAGAATATCGAAATTGCGGACGGCGGAGAAATTAAGATTGAATTAAAACCGACGGTTAAAAAGAAATCTAATAAAAGTTATAAACTCGCAAGCCGTGAGTACAAAAATGAAGATACAATTATAAAAATTAAAGATGTTTCAATTGGCGGTGAAGGATTTATTGTAATGGCAGGACCTTGTTCCGTTGAATCAAGAGAACAGATTTTCAGCTGCGCTCACGAAGCAAAAGAAAATGGTGTGCATATTCTACGCGGCGGATGTTTTAAACCGAGAACATCACCGTATAGTTTTCAGGGAATGGGTTTTGAAGGGCTTGCCTTATTACAGGAAGCCGGCAGCAGTTATGATTTGCCCATAATTACGGAAGTATTATCTCCCGAACAAGTAAGTGAAGTAGCAAAAAAATCCGATATACTTCAGGTCGGCGCAAGAAATATGCAGAACTTTTCGCTACTTACTGAAGTTGGAAGATCACACAGACCGGTAATGCTGAAGCGCGGGCTAATGGCTTCAATTGACGAATTGCTGAACGCTGCCGAATATATTTTAGCGCAGGGAAACAGGCAGGTAATATTGTGCGAAAGAGGTATAAGAACTTTTGAAACCGCAACTCGAAACACCCTCGATTTAAGCGCAATACCGGTTTTAAAAGAATTGACTCATCTGCCGATTATTGTTGATCCTTCTCATGCCGTGGGTGTAAGAGATATGGTAATACCATTAGCTAAAGCGGCAAAGGTTGTAGGTGCTCATGGTATTATGGTTGAGTTTCATCCTGAACCTGAAAAAGCATTAAGCGACGGGCCTCAGGCTTTGTATTATAATCAGTTTGAAACTTTAATGAAAGATTTGAAAAATATTAGTTAACAAATTTTCCGGTATTTGAAACTACAATTAATTTCAAATACCGGAGAAATTTCAAACAAAGAAATTAAAAATAGTAAAAAGACTGAATTTTTAATGCCACAGAACTTGCGTTTCTATTTCTGAAAGCAACTGCATATTCGGCACCGGCTCCAATAGTAAACCCGCTTTCACCGGTTCTAAAGTCAATTCCAAACAATCCGCTGAAAATTGTTCCTATGCTCCAATCGTTTGTATCGCTGAATGTTCTGTCGTTTAAATAAACAACACCTATACCTTCTTCAAGAAAAAAATTTTCTCCCCATTCTTGCTTAATTAAAGTCTGAAGCGAGAAAAATTTTACAAACGGATAATACTTACCGCTGCTGTTTTCGGGAAGAAAGTATTCGACTTTTTTTGAGTAATGATATCCCAATCTTATAATCAGATCTTCCCAAAAAGTTGTATTTATGTCAAACTGAACACTCCCCGATAAACTTGTTAATGAAGGAGAATTTCCTTTTATTTGACCAAGACCTATGTTTAATCCAATACCTGTTGATTTAATCTGGCCAAAATTAATTACTGTAAAAAATTGGAAAATAACCGCCGTTAAAAATATTTTTTTCATTCCAATGACATAAAGTTTTTGTGAAATCTATTATTTATATAACCTTTTATAATATGGGATAAAATAAACAAAAAAATGAGTGTGCAAAATGGAAAAAAAACTATACCTGTACAAAGCTTTTGTTAAAGATATTTATGACGGGGATACAATTACAGTTGATATAGACCTCGGTCTTAAGACTTTTATTCATAATGAAAAAATAAGGTTATTCGGAATTAATGCGCCGGAAGTAAGGGGTGAAGAAAAAAGCAGGGGTTTGCTTTCAAGAGACTATATGAGGGCATTAATATTAAATAAGGAAATTTTGCTTGAAACAATAAAAGATGAAAAAGGCAAATACGGCAGGTACCTTGGTATTATATGGATAAACAATATTGGAAAAGAATATACTAATGTTAACAAACTTTTGATAGCGGAAGGACTTGCAGAAGAAAAAGATTACTAATTATTCGTCCGGTTTTATCATTGTTAACCAAAGAATAATATAAAGTATAAGTCCGGGGAGTAAAAAAGTAAGCAGTGTAACAAATACAAAAATAACTCTGACAAGAGTAGGGTTTAAATGAAACCATTCTGCAATTCCGCCGCATACGCCCCCAAGATACCTATCCGAAGATCTTTTCAATTCCATATAATATTTGCATTATTTATTAAATATTTTATTTCAGCCAATATCCAACGGCTACTCCAATAAATGTGGCAACCGCATATCCAAGCGTTCCGCATAATATTGCCGGTATAACTAAATTTTTCCATCTTCTCGCAACTGCCATAGCCGCTGCAGTTGTTGGACCGCCCATATTTGCGTTGGATGCAATAACTATTTCTGCTAAATCTAATTTAAATATTTTGCCGCCGATCAATATAAAAATTAAATGAACGGATAGTATTAATGCCGCAAATACAAATAGTATTGGTCCTACTTTTAATACTACTGCGATATTTGCGCTTGCTCCTATTGCCGCGAAAAATATCTGCATTAATAAAATTCCGATTTTATCGGCCCCTGAAATTTCCCCAAAAAAATTATGAGCAAACGTAGCCAGCATAACTATGATAGCGGTAATAATTAAAATTCCGCTGCCGTCAATACCGGTTAAATCAGCTGCGGCAAATCCAACGGCGCATATAATAAACGATATTGATAATGCTTTGCCGATATCAAGCATGTTAAAATTCTTTTCGTCCGTAATTTCATCGGGATCAAATTCTTCAATATTTTCGGCGTGATCGGTTTTGAAATTTCTTTTTAAAAATTTTACTGAAGGAAGTGCGAACAGTACTAGAAAATAAAGTGTCATTATCAAATTGTCCGCAGCTACTCCAGCTACAAGAAGTTCTGTAGACTGCAGCTGCAGAGCTTCTGCTGCGGCCACGTAATTCATTGAGCCGCCGATATATGTAGAGCAAAAAATTCCTGCTAGCTTCCATCCTTCATCACCCAAAGGTATTATGCTGAATGCAATAATGGTTCCTACTACGGTACCTATTGATCCGAATAAAAATGCTAGAAGCGTTGGTCCGGCCTCTTTTATTATTTTTTTTAAGTTGGCGTTAAAAAGCAATAAAGGAATAGCTAGAGGAACAAGATATGACCATACTAAATCGTAACTTGGAGCTGAGGAAGGGATTATTGAAAGATTTGATAAAATAAATGTTCCAATTACGGTTATTACAAAAGCGGACATTTTTGAGCCCCATTTTGTTTTTTCGGCCCAAAGACCGAATACTCCAACAGTAATTAAGATTGCAAGCAAGGCCCAATGATTATCAGCTGATACTAATGTATTTTCAATCAAGGTATTTTCCATATTTGTAATGAATGGCAAGCCAGATTGTTTTTTGTTTATTGTCTGTGTAAACAACTTTATGTTTTTTATGAGCCGGAATATTTATGAAATCACCGGGGAACAGTTTAATTGAGGTTAAATCTTCAAAAGATATTACTGCGCAACCTTTTAATAAAAATACTAATTCATCCAGCTCTTGATCATACCAGAAATTTTGTGGTGAGCAATGACCTTCTGAAACAATTCGTTCAACCTTAAAATCATTTCCTTGAATAATATCTGTAAAAAGCTCTTCCGTTAATTTTTCAGGTATGTCTTCGAAAAGGTTACTAATCATAATAATCCGTTTATGAAGTAAATAAAGATAACAAAAGTTAAAAATATTGCAAACAGAGGAGTTATTCTGAATCATACATACAAATATGAAAATAAACTTTTTGCTTATGAGAAAATTTGCTATTTTCACACTGATATTATAGTTCTTGCAAAATTCATTTATTGAATATTATCAGCGCAGAAAAACTTGGAATTCATTTTAAAAAATAAAATATCGCAGCTTAATAAATTAGCTGATATGCTAAAAATATTCTGCGCTGAAAATGATCTCCCGGATAATATTTTATTTGATTTAAATTTATCCTTGGACGAACTTGTTACTAATATTATCTCATACGGATTTGATGATAATAAAGAGCATGATATTAATATCTCGGTAGAAAAAATAGAGAATGGTGTAGAAATAAAATTAGAGGATGATGGAGCCGAGTTTAATCCGTTAAATGAAAATGATCCTAAAATTGGAGCTGCATTGGAAGAAATGGAAGTGGGCGGATTAGGCATTTATTTCGTAAAGAATAAAATGGATGAAATACATTACCAAAGGCAGTTAGGTAAAAACATCATAAAACTAAAAAAAAAATTATAAAGAATAAATTGAGGATGTTATGCAATTCAGCGAAGAAAGAACAGAAAAATTTTATGTATTAAATGCAGGCGGAAGATTAGACGCAAGCACATCTTCTTCTTTTGAGGAAAAACTCACTTCAATTATAGATTCGGGTGAAAAAAATATTTTAATAAATTTCAAAAACCTTGATTATATAAGCAGTATGGGCTTAAGAGTTTTACTTCAAGCCGCGAAAAAAATAAAATCCAATCAGGGTACTATTAGTATTTGTGATATGAAAGATAATATTTTGGAAGTATTTGATATTGCAGGTTTCACTCAGGTTTTTCAAATTTACAAATCTTATAACGAAGCTGTTTCATAGAAAACAATATGATCGAAAAAAAGAATTACCAGATTGCCAAGCTTAGCGTTATTGCAAAAGTAGAATTCCTGCCTGCGGTAACTCAGTTTGTTAAACAAGCCGCAACTAAAGCCGGTCTTGATGAAAGAGACGCCGGACGTTTGGAAATAGTTGTTGAAGAAGCATGCGTTAATGTTATCGAATATTCATTCCCAAATAATAAATCCGGGACTTATGACGTAATTATTGAAAGACTCCCCGGAAAAATACTTGTCGCGGTTGAAGATAAAGGAACTCCGGTCGATTATACAAAATTTGATGATGTAAGTGATTCGGGCCTCGGCGTATTTCTTATGAAAAAAATTGCCGATGAACTTTATTTTAAGAATACGGCAGAAGGGGGGAAACGTGTTGAACTTGTAAAAAACCTTCCTTATAAAGAAGCTGAGGAATTAAAACTTCCCGAAGAAAAATTAAAACCCGAAGAAATGGTGCTGGCGCCTTTGACTGAAAAAGTAACAGTTGATTTTATGGTGCCGGATCAAAGCAGAGAACTTGCAAAATTTGTTTATAAAGTTTACGGAAATAATTTCAGTCATGAGAGCATTTATTTCCCGGATAAAAGAATTGAAGAAATTGAAAGCGGTTTACTTGACGCCTGTGTTATCCTTAATGAAAGAAGCGAGATCGTAGGGCATCTTGCGATGTCATTATCGGCTGTTGATTCAATGGTTGGACAATCATGCCAGGCAATTGTTGATCCCCGATATATTAAACACGGATTGTTTAAGAAGATGAAAGAGTTTATGATTGATAATGCCAACGCAAGGGGGATGTACGGATTATACAGTGAAGTTCCTGCTGATAATATTATTAATCAACAAAGCAATATTTCTTTAAATACTCATGAAATCGGCGTTTTAATGGGAGACATTATTTCCAATTTTTCAAGAAGCAAGAATAATGAAAATGTAAAAAATATTAGAACAGCTTCAATTTTATTTTATATAAAAATTAATGAAGAACCGGCGCTGAACGTTTATCCGCCCTATCACCACAAAACGATAATCTCAAAAATTTATAATAAGCATAAATTAAACAGAACAATTAGAACCACTTCGCGTACAAACATCGACCGCGCGTTAGTTGATAAAACTGCGGTAAGGGTTAAAGTACTTCCTGAAACAAGCACTGCATATTTAAGTATTACAGATTACGGTTTGGATTTTAAGCAGCATATAATGTTCAGAATAAAAGAATTCGTTCACAGAAAGATTGAATGTATTTATTTGGATTTGCCTTTAAATAATCCATATACCCAGCTCTTATGCGCGTCGTTCGAAATGCTTGGATTTTTCTTTGCAGGCGTTATACCCGAATATTATGAAACAGGGGACGTACTGCGGCTTCAATATTTAAATAATGTTGAACTGGCAAATAAAAAGCTTCAAACCGCGTCAGAATTCGGGCAGGAACTTCTTGATTATGTTTTAAAAGCAAAACAGAGATAATATTAATAATCTGCAAGTACTATTCTCATTTCGTCGGACTCAGAAACTTCTTTTAAAACTTCATTTATTTCAATAGGGTCTTCCGGATTTGAAATATGTCTGAGATTCTTTTCATAACCGGCGAGGAGTTTAAACATTATTTGTTTTGAAATAGATTGTCCGCCCGTTGCGGAGGCTTTCTTATTATAAAATATTATTACCTTTATTGGAATTTCCCTTTGTACCGCCTCAATTAATCCCATATGCCCGGCCGAAATAAATCCGAAATCTCCGGTTAAAGCCCATACGTTTTTTAAGCCTGCAAGCGAAGCACCAATAGCCATAGGAATACTTCCTCCTATATGTAGTACCGTATCAATGCAATTATAGGGGGGAAGAGCAAAAAAGCTTGAAGTACTTGTATCTCCGCAAACAAGTTTTCCGCGAAAACTTTTAAATATATCAAATAGAGGAACATATTTTTCAACCGCCGCTAAATATCTTTCGGGAATATCTTTCGGAATCTCAGGAATTGCAGGTTTTGGAATTATTGAAATATCTCCGCCGAATTTTTTAGCCGTAAAAACTTTGTACTGATATTTTGCAAACAAAGGCGATATACAATGACTCAATATATCTCTCTTAAATTGGAAAGTTTTTTTCAGGCTTGTATTATTCTCAAATTCAATTTCTTTATTGATATCTGCTGAATCAACAAGCAGCACAACAGGCATTTGTTTATTTTCGGATACTTGAAACGCTTTTAATACATTTTCATAAACGTCTTTTTCGTTGCAAGTCTTATAAGGAAAATTCATTGCTTTTAGGACAGGTTTAATTTCCAGAACATTATCAGAATGGCTTCCGTCCAGGTCTTCAAAAATAATTGTAACAAAACCGGCATTAATGTTGGCGTAAAGGGAATCTGAAGCCGCATTTGCAGCTTTCATAAAACCGTGAGATTTAATTAAAGTTGCCGATCTTTTTCCGGCAATTGATGCTCCGTAAGCGACCGCATATGCAACTTCTTCATTAAAATACTCAGGTGATATTTTCATTCTTAATATATTATAGCTTTGAAAAGTTTCACTTGCTCCGTAACCGGGAACATGAGTAACTACGTCGGCCCCAATATCATTAAGTGCGTGCGCAACTGCTTCAAAAATTTTTGTTTTCATATTCAGCTCTTCAAATTTCTAATATCGTTTCCTGTCGGGTTTTGATAAACCGCCAGATCAAACTCTTTTACTACGGCAAATATGTGATCAAAAACATGCGATTGAATTTCCTCATATTTTCCCCATTCGGTTGTTGTAGCAAAAACATAAATTTCAATCGGAAGTCCGTTCGGACCGGGTTCAAGCTGTCTAATTAGGAAGGTTAAATCTTTACTAATATCATCTCTGTTTTTGAGATAAGATTTTAAGTATTCTCTGAATGTTCCTAAATTAGTCATTCTTCTTCCATTAATTATTTGGGATTCATCGATATTTTTTTCTTTATTATACTTATCAACTTCCGCCTTTCTTTGTTTTATATAATCGGAGATAAGCTGAAACTTCTCAAATTTATTGAGTAATTCTTCGTCGCAAAATTTTACAGTAGCAATATCAATATAGATAGGGCGTTTAATTCTTCTGCCGCCGGTTTCCTGCATTCCTCGCCAGTTCTTAAATGAAACTTCGATTAGTTTATGAGTAGGGATCACGGTTATTGTTTTATCAAAATTTCTAACCTTTATTGTATGCAGGGCAATATCCATTACGTCGCCGTCAACTCCCAGCGACGGCACTTCAATCCAGTCGCCGACTTTTACAAGATCATAAGAGGTAATTTGAATACTTGCAACAAATCCAAGTATCGTATCTTTAAATACTAAAATTAATACTGCCGTTAGTGCGCCTATTCCCCCAAGTAATGTCCACGGACTTTGTCCTGTCAGCAGTCCTATTATTAAAATTGTTCCGACTATATAAATAACTATTAGAATAATTTGAAGATAACCTTTAATAGGACGATCTCTGTGTTTCGACGTATTTTCATAAATTTTATTAAATGATTTAAACAATGAACTTATAGTCGCGAGGAATAGAACAACGATTAATGCTTCAATTAAGTTGCTTAAAAAAACTTCAGCCTGTTCAACGTAGTATGTAAACTGGCGTATCAATAAGAGAGGTGCTATATATGCTAATCTTTTTAAGGTTGTTTCATTTAGTAAAATATCATCGTAAATATTTCTAGTTTTAGATACAATTTTTTCAATAACTGTTATAATTATTTTTTTAGATAATATGTAAATAATGTAAGCAAGAAATAGTATTCCAAATATCTTAACCGCTTCAAGAATTAATGGATTTTGTTCAAGCCATTTAATAATATCGTTATAAAACATTTTAATTCCTTTTATTGCAATTAATTGTTTGCTAGATTTGTCAATGAAGTTCCGGTCAAACGAAATACAGTCCATTCTTCCATAGGTTTAGCTTCTAATGATTTATAGAAATCGATTGCCGGAGTATTCCAATCAAGAACCGACCATTCAAGTCTGCCGCAGTTTCTTTGAACAGCTAATTGAGCAAGATGTTTTAAAAGCAATTTGCCGAAACCTTTACCTCTCATTTCCGGAAGTACGAATAAATCCTCAAGATATATACCCGGTTTTGCTAAAAAGGTAGAATAGTTTTGAAAGAAAAGCGCAAAGCCGACTGGTTTATTTTCGTAATATCCTATTACACATTCTGCATTAGAATTTTTACCAAACAAAGTATCTTCAAGTTTTTCTGCTGTAGCAGTAACATCAACGGACATATTTTCATATTCGGCAAGTTGTTTTATAAAAAACAAAATTGTTGAAGCGTCTTCTTTAACAGCTTTTTTTATTAAGAATTTATTCTCATTATTCATATTATTCCTTAATAATTATTATATAATTCTTAATATATAAAAATACACAATGCATTTCTAAATAACTTGATTTTGATAATTGGGAAACGTTATTTAATAACAATAATTTTGTAATGAGAGAATTATGAAAAAAGTCAATTCTTTACTGTTTCTTCTATTTGTTTTAGTTTCATTAAATGTAAATTATGCCCAAGAATTTTCAAGTTCTGTTACCGGTGTTGTGCTTGAAGAAGGTACTAAAGCAGGGATTGCAGGCGTTAATGTTTTTATCTCTGAAACAACATGGGGAACGACAACAGATAAATACGGTATTTATGAAATAAAAAATTTGCCTTCAGGCAATCATGAAATTGTAGTATCAATAATAGGATTTGAAGTTGCAACAAAAAATTTCAACCTAGAAAAAGGCGAAAAAAAGAACCTGGATTTTCTGCTAAAAGAAAAAGCCTACGAGCTTGAAACTATTGAAGTGGTTTCTGAACGGCCTGAAAATTGGGATAATAATCTGGCCATATTTAAAACATATTTTTTAGGTCAGGGTGAATTTGCATCAGACTGTAAAATATTAAACGAAGAACAGCTTTCATTTGATTTGGGTGCATATAAAGAATTATATGCATCTGCAGATAGACCATTAAAAGTAAAAAATAATGCTCTCGGTTATGATATTGAAATAGTTCTTATTAGTTTCAAATGGGATCCGAAGCAGGGAAGAGTTCAATATTCTATTAAACCGAAGTTTGAGGAATTAATTTCGGATGATAAAGAACAAATAAACAGATGGAATAGCAATAGGAAGAAAGCATATTTCGGATCAATAAATCATTTCTTTAAATGTTTAAAAGAAAACAACTTTATTGAAAACGGATATTCAGTTTATTTAGTACCGCGGCTCAACAGAAATCCTCAGTTTGTCGCTCACCTTTCAAATTCAATTGAACGCTCTTCTCAAGTATTAAAACCGGGAGTTTTCCCGGGGGAAGATATATTAACTTTCGGCGATAGACTTGAAATTCAATATTCACCAACCGCCTCTGAATTAAATGTATCATGGCTGGATTTAAATTATAATGAAATAACATTGGATCAATTCTCATATCCGGAAGAATATATGCCATTTCAGATGATCGGATATTGGGCAAAACTGGGTATTGCCGATTGGCTTCCAAAGTATTATAATGCATCGGCTACAATAAAATAATATTCAATCTCTCCCAATTTATTTTTTTAATAGTATATGGATAAAGAAAATTTTAAAGCCTATCTGGCTTGGGCAACTATTTGCATTGTATGGGGAACAACATATCTTGCAATTAGGGTTGGAGTACAAAATATGCCGCCTATGCTATTTGCAGGTTTTCGATGGCTGGCTTCCGCTTCTTTTTTTATTCCGATATTATTGATCAAAGGATATAAATTCCCAAAAGTTAAAGATTGGCTGTCTTTATCAATAGTCGGTATTTTACTTCTGGGAATAGCCAACGGGATGGTTGTTGTTGCCGAACAATGGATTCCCAGCGGATTAGCCGCGCTAATAATAACTACAATGCCGTTTTGGGTTGTATTAATTGAAGCTGTTTTACCGCAGGGTATAAGGCCTAATATATTTATTGTATCCGGACTGCTTTTAGGATTTGGCGGAGTTGCTTTAATATTTCATAATGATTTTTCAAAAATAATTGAGCCTTCATATTTCCTCGGGTATGCCGCCTTGTTTTTAGCAGTTACTTCATGGGCGGGAGGATCAGTATATTCAAAATATAAAAAAGTCGATACTCATCCTTTAATGGGAGCGGCGTTTCAGATGATGGTTGCCGGACTGGCTCAAATAACAGTTGGAGCAATGATTGGGGAGTTTTCTAGTTTTGGATTTAATAATTCTGAGAGTGTTTTTGCATTCTTGTATTTAATGATTTTTGGATCAATATTCGGATACGCTTCTTATATCTATGCAATATCTCATCTTCCTGTTTCATTTGTTACAACTTATGCATATGTAAATCCGGTAATTGCAATTTTTCTCGGCTGGCTTATATTGGATGAAGATATGAACTGGATTATTGTAATTGCCGCGGTAATAATTTTAGCGGGTGTATTTCTTGTAAAAAAGGGAAGTATAATTCAGAGGAAAATACCTTTGAATCCGTAATTATTTATAAGAACCAGGAAAATGGATTTTATATTTACGGCGTTTATAAAATCCATTTTACTAATTTCGATCTGAAACTAATTACTGCAATGCATCAAAATCAGGCGACCATAATTTCTGCCACGCAGGATAGATTTTAAAAATTTCCGCCGGACTATAACCGTACCAACTGTAACCTGTTCTTCTTTCCCTGTGAACTTCCGCTAATGTATAAACGGGCTTGCCGTCTCTATTGCAGAATAATGGTCTGTTCGTCCCAAGTTCATAATACCTTGCCCAAATAGGAGGCGCTTCCGGATCTTCAATAACTACTCTATCTTTATCGGTAGAGTGAAAATTATAATTTTCGAGCGGAGCGTCAATTGTTTCAACCCTTATGCCATGTATCTTAGATTTGTTCAGCCAGGCAATTGCCGCATTAATAGATTTTATAATTTTTTCTCCCGGATTTTTTACATTCATTAAAATATAGATAATACCTACGCTTTCATCGCTGCAGACCGCTGCAGGTTCAAATGTTCTTGCGTTCCTAGGATGAAAATCAATATTGTCATGCTGCTGGCACCAGGCTTTAATTTTACCTTCATCTTTTATTTGGCAATTAATAATGCACTCTATACCTTTATTGTAGGCATTATTTATTTTGGTAATTAATTCGTTTCCTAAAAAATTATAATCATCCTTGTTGTTTACAACATCCTGAAAAAATAGCATTATGCCTGCCATCGCGCCGTCATTAAAAGTAATGTATTTTTTATAACCGCTTGTATCGGGATAAAACTGAGGCCAGCCCCCGTTATCGTATTGAGCAGATAAAATAAATTCTATTCCTTTTGAACAGGCGTGCAGGTATTTCTGCTCTTTTGTTATTCTATAAACCTTTGCAAGGTAATTTACTTGTGCGTGAGTTGACCCGTTATCAAAAGTTGTGTTTGTATCATCCTTTGATTTTAATAAAGCGTCTATTTGTTCTTCCGTTAATATCGCCGTCATATCATAATTTTTAGGCCATCCGCCGTTGTTCTTTTGATATAGTAAAATATTGTCGGCTATTTTAGTTATCTCGTTTCTTTTATACGTCGGCTGATCTGGTAGGGGTGTTATAGTTTTTTCTTCATCATTTATATCTCTCCAGTGATGAGCGCTGTCCCAGAAACTTCTTAAATCAATCGGTTTGAAATCGTCCTGTGCAAATATTAATGAAGAAGTAAATATTAGAAAAAGAATAGTTTGTGTAATTTTAAACTTCTTATAACAACATCCTGCCTGCATTTAATGTCTCCGTTTAATAATATATTCACAATTTAAATAGTTATTTTTTATAATCGGGTTAAGTATTAATTCATTTCGTATTTTTTTATTACAAGGTATTTTAATTCGCTATCGCCAATATTTCTAATTCCATGCTCACTAAAAGTAGGACAATAAAAACTTGTATTTGGTCCGCCGGTTTTAGTTTCGCCATTTAAAAAGAATTCAGCGGTTCCCTCAAGCACATAAAAAAATTCATCCTCAATATGAGAATGAGGCGCGTGAGTTGCTTTATGCGGTGCAACAACACTCATCTTTAAAGTTTTACCTTCAGCGAAATTCTTATCCGCAAACCAATATTGGTAACCGACCTTTGTCTCAACAGTTTTTACTGAATCAAAGGTATTTACACAATTGTTAATAGTATATTTTGAACTATCCTTAACAATTTCGGGTTTTACATTTGTTTGCGAAATAATACTATTGCTTGTAGAAAAAAAACAAATAACTGAAAATAAAATGAAGTATTTCATATTTAGTCCTTTTATTTCTATTTATATTATTTTCGTATAATTTGAAAAACAATATAAAGAAATAGAATTTATTACCAAATATCGATAAAGTTATCGATTAACTAAACGGTTTAATTATCTCAAATCAAATGAAAAAAATAAAATCTTACAAGCTATTTTGATTTATTTTACCTAATTTTGTTCAACTATAGGTAGATATTAAGCCTGTTATATTATTCTTAATATCTTTATTATTATTCAAGGGAAATTTAACCTGCCTGATTTGTAATATTTCAAGCCGAAGTGTTTCCTTAAATATCTTTTTATAATTAGTTAGGCTGGATTAATGAGTCAACACAACATACATAAATTTCACATACCGGTATTAGGTACCGGTTTTTCAATTGATACAGCAGTAAAAGTATCAAAGTACGGTATCTCTTCGGTTATTTCACTTGTCGATGATACATTGATGGAAGAATTAAGAAAACATTATTCTGAAAAATATAATTTTGAATATGTGCCGATAAGTTTAAAGGAAGAAGACGCAAGGGCAAGAAGAGTTACCGCTTATTTAAATTTAATAAAAGAAATTGTTGACATACAATTTAATAATCTTAAAAATTCCTCTTTAGAAGAAAACGAAGAAATCAAAAAATATTTTGATATGCTTCCCGATGATTCTTTGTTAAAGAAAGATTATCTTTTATACGTTAACGCTGATGATAAAAATTTCAAGAAAGAAATTGAAGCTCTTCTTAGAGATAAAATTAAACCGGGTTCGATTGATGTAAACATAATGACAAAACTTGATAAAGCCAACACCGGACCCGATGATGAATTTCTTCCTTCTGAATTTAATGATGCTCACGCCGGACTGCGGGGATACGCAAACAGCAAACTTGAAAGTTCAGTGATTTTTTCTGCAGGAATGAATCCGAGACTTTACGGTTATATGAGCAGCTTTAAAGATTTTTTCCCGGATAATCATGGTAAATTTAAAAAGAAAATTGTTATTAAAGTCAGCGATTTCCGTTCTGCGCTTATTCAAGGAAAATTCCTCGCAAAGAAAGGTCTTTGGGTTTCGGAATATAGAATAGAGTCCGGACTAAACTGCGGCGGTCACGCTTTTGCAACCGACGGATATTTGCTTGGTCCAATTCTGGAAGAATTTAAAGTTAGAAAAAATGAATTAATTATGACTGTAGGCGAAATGTTTATTAAAGCGCTGAACGAAAAAGGCATTCATTACAACGAAAATAATCTTGATTATGATTTAACAGTTCAAGGCGGTGTAGGCAAATCTACCGAACAGGATTTTCTAATACGACGTTACGGGGTGAAATCAGTAGGATGGGGAAGCCCGTTTTTATTGGTTCCGGAAGTAATGAATGTTGACGAATATACATTGGATAAATTAAGCAGAGCAGGTGTAAAAGATTTTTATTTAAGCAATGCTTCTCCGCTAGGTGTTCCGTTTAACAATTTACGCAACAGCGAAAAAGAAATTGAAAAATTGGAAAAAGCCGCAATCGGAAAACCTGGAAGCCCGTGCCCTAAAAAATATCTTGTTTCAAATAAAGAATATACCGATAAACCTATATGTTCTGCTTCGATCAGTTATTTAAATAAAAAAATAAACGAGTTGAAAGAAAAATTTGACCATACCGATTACAAAAAAGAATATGACAAAGCTATTACAAAAGAATGTTTATGCGTCGGTTTGGCTTCATCCGCTTTAAAAGTTAATAATATTGAAACACCTAAAATGAGTCAGGCAGTTTCAATTTGCCCGGGCCCAAATCTCGCTTATTTTTCGAAAATATCTACGTTAAAAGAAATGGTTGATCATATTTACGGCAAAATAGATTTAATTACCGATCCAAATAGACCGAATATGTTTATCAAAGAATTGACATTATATATCGAATACTTAATAAATAAAATAGAAGAAGGCCTGATTCCGCTTACAACTCAAACCGAGGAATTCTTTAATACTTTTCATAAAAATCTTATGGATGGAATTAAATATTATAAAAATTTAATTCCCGATATAATTGAAGAAACGGAAAAAGTTAAAAAGAAAATTAACGAAGATCTTGAAGTGCTTGAAAATAAACTGCTTTCTTTTGTAGCAAGTTTCGCTTAAATAATTTAAAAGTTTTTGAGAACTTGAATTTTATTTTAGTATAACCATGCTTCTTGTCTGCGCCGATTTACCCGCGATAAGCTGATAATAATAAACTCCGCTTGATAAGCCTGTGGCGTTAAATAAGATTTCATGCTGACCGCTTTCCAGTTTTTCATCAACTAGAATTTTTATAAGTTCTCCAAGCGGATTATAAATTCTTAACACTACGTTAGAATTTTCGATAAGATCAAATCTGATACTCGTTGAAGGATTAAACGGGTTTGGATAATTCTGATACAGTACAAATGATTCCGGAATTATAAAATCTTTAATGCCTGTTGTTTCTCCCTTGTAAACTATTCTAAACGCATCAGCGGATACAGTGCCTGTTGCACTATCTGATATTTCAATTGAAATATTTCCAGCCGAGTTTAAGTTAATTTGTGATAAGAAATTCCATTGACCAGATTCTATTTTGTGATTTTTTGATATAAACAAATGTTCACTATCAGTGTTTATTTTATACATCGCATCTGAAGCAGCGCCGCTTAAATTTGTCCACCATCCGTATATATCATAAGCTCCTTTCTTCAAATTACCCGAATTATAGCTTACAGAATTATCGCCGAACCCGGGGGATACTTTATAAAAATTATTACCGTAAAAATTTAATCCGCTGGAGTCCGAAATAATATTTCCTTTAGCAACGGCAGATTCATTATCAATAATTAAATGTTTCGGATGCGAAACATTTAAAAATTCCGCTATTGCATATACAGTTCTATTCCCCAGTTCGCAAAGATTTTCATTATCTACCCATATGCCGTTTGAATATTTGTCATACGGGGTTTCATAAGTTAGCGCCATTACATTATGTGAATAGTTATTCCAAAGCCAGCCTTCGGGAAAGTAGGACTGCAAATTTGATTCCCTGTAATCCGGCTGCGAAAAATATTTATTGTCGGATGTATTTAAATTGGCAAATTGATATTCTCTTCTGTAAAAATAATTTGATGTAGATTGCGGCGTATGAATCCAAAAAGTACAATAACTTGCCGCTTGAGAATGAAGATTCAGAAATACTGATACAATCTTTTCATTATTAATTTCTTTGAGCCTGTTTTTTAGAATCAATGCTTCTTTAGCCGTAAAAGAATCTGCTTTATTCCATTCTCTTTCAAGGTCAATTCCCGAAAAATTTGTTCTCGATTTTCCGTAAAACACACCGTCGGGATTAACAAAAGGGATAAGGTGAAAAATAAATTTTTTCCTGTAAAAACTAATAACCTCATCATCGCCTAAAAGAGTATTAACAATTCCGTCGAAATGAAATGAACTAGGTGTTTCACCCGGATGAGTTCTTGCATGAACCCATACTCTTATTTTATTTTCATTAGGTTCATTTTCATCGGTTAATATAATTTCCTGAATAGGCAGCAGCATTGGCGAATATCCCAGCGTATCAACTTTTACAAATTCACTTTTCTGCCAATCATTAATTCTTTCCTGCAAATAAGAATATGTGTAGGGATTATAATATGCTACGTAAACAGTATCTTCGGAAAAAGTTTTTTTAAATACATTATACTGGGGGCTTTCGGTCTCAGTGAATCTTTCAAAATCTTTATTGTTGTAGGAATATACAGGCCTGTTTGCGTCGCTGTTTGAAATCGTTACTTTTATATACTTGTCCTTTACACCAGTGATTCTAAAATAGAACCACCTTCCCCCTATATCCTCATTTGTCTCAACAATAAAATTTACCGAGTCAGTTGTTTTTGCGGATTTGATATTACCGCTTTCGAACTCGGCGTCAAATTTAATCTGTGAAAAAAGGGGAGTGCTTAACAATACTGAAATAGCAAGAACTTGAAGTAATTTCAATTTAGGCCCGGTTTATTTAGTGAAATGACAATTCAAAATAAAGATTTTTAAATAATTGCGAGAAAATTAATACATGTAAATGGGATAAAAACGCAACAAAGCGCTTAGTTCTATTTATCCTAAATTTATTTTATGTACAATTCTGATTTATTTCACTACCTTTGTAGGTGAAAATTGGGTTAATATATAAACTTTAAATTCTGTTAAGAGAATTTTACGGCTTTCTTTTAGTAGGAGCGTACCATCCTTTGAAAATCCTCAAAATTAAATTTGAAAAAAATCCTTAACCCGGTAATAAAATTATTAAACAAATTGGAACATAAATGTTATCATTTAAAGAAATTGGTATAGAAAATAATATTCTTACAGCGATCGAAGATTTAGGTTTTGAAAAACCGATGCCGATACAAGAAAAAGTTATACCTCATTTATTGCAGGAAAATTGCTCGGACATGGTGGCGCTTGCTCAAACAGGAACAGGTAAAACCGCCGCTTTTGGTCTGCCGTTAATTCAAAAAACAGACATCGCTAATAAATCTGTTCAGCATTTAATTTTAAGTCCTACAAGAGAATTATGCGTGCAAATTGCAAAGGACCTGGAAGATTTTTCAAAAAACATAAAAGGTTTTAAGGTTACAGCTGTTTTCGGCGGTGCGAGTATTGAAAATCAGATAAAAGCAATTAAAAAAGGGACGCATATAATTTCGGCAACTCCCGGCAGACTCCTTGATTTATTAAATAGAGGAGTTATAAATATTTCCAAAATAAAAACTGTTGTATTGGATGAAGCCGATGAAATGCTTAATATGGGTTTCCGCGACGATCTAGAAGATATTCTCAAAACAACACCTAAAGAAAAAAACACTCTTTTATTTTCTGCTACTATGCCTAATGAAGTTTTAGCAATTGCAAACAGATATATGAAAAACCCTGTTGAAATTTCCGTAGGACAGCGTAACGCCGGCGCGGAAAACGTAAATCATATCTGCTTTATGGTTCATGCAAGAGACAGATATCTTGCATTAAAAAGAATAGCTGATTTTTATCCAGAGATTTACGGAATTATTTTCTGCCGTACTAGAAGGGAAACACAGGAAGTTGCGGACAGTTTAATAAAAGACGGGTATAACGCAGATGCGCTTCACGGCGACCTTTCGCAGATACAGAGAGATACGGTAATGAATAAGTTCAGAATCCGGCATTTAAGACTTCTTGTGGCTACAGATGTTGCTGCGCGCGGACTTGATGTTGATAATATATCTCATGTAATAAATTACAATCTGCCCGACGATAATGAAATTTACACTCACAGAAGCGGAAGAACAGGACGTGCAGGTAAAGCAGGTACGTCTATTGTAATTGCCAACTTAAAGGAAAAAGGAAAACTGCGGGATATTGAAAGACAAGTAAAGAAAAAATTTGAACACAAACCTGTTCCTCTTGGAAAAGAAATCTGTGAAAAGCAGTTAATACATTTGATAGATAAAATGAAAGCAGTTGAAGTCGACCGCAAACAAATTGATTCCTTTCTTCCCGCGATTTATGAAAAACTTGAAAAACTTGAAAGGGAAGAACTTATTCAGAAATTTGTTTCACTTGAATTCAATAGGTTCATCGAATATTATAAAAATACCGCTGATCTAAATGTACCCGATAGTTCAAACAAATCTACAAGAGAAAGAAGCGGTGAAAGAACCCGCGGTGAAAGACACAT
This sequence comes from Bacteroidota bacterium, assembly GCA_018829205.1. Lineage (GTDB taxonomy): Bacteria > Bacteroidota > Ignavibacteria > Ignavibacteriales > Melioribacteraceae > JAHJUE01. The sequence goes on along the minus strand of JAHJUE010000006.1, from coordinate 85,353 downwards.
TGACAGTTCAGATCAATTCACACGTTTCTTCATTAATTTAGGCAAGACCGACGAATTAAAACCGACAAATATTATCGGCATGGTTAATGATTTTACCAACGTTAGAAACATTGATATAGGCGCTATTGAAATACTTAAAAACTTTTCTTTTTTTGAAGCCGACTCGAATTATACCAAACAGATACTAAAAGGGTTTGAGGGAAAATCATTTAATAAAAGACCCATTAGCGTTGAAGTTGCCGAAAGCAAAAAAATGGAAGGCGCAAGAAGCGGAAGTCCGAGATCCGGAGGCGGAAGACAGGGCGGCGGAAAACCTTTTAATAAAAGTAAATCAGGCGGCGGAAAATTTTTTGACGGTAAACCGAAAAAGAAAAGATATTAATTTGAAATTATTCGAATCATAAAAACCTTAATAATTGTTTAACACCGGATATCTTCCGGTGTTAAATAAAATTAACTTGTCACTAATTACAAATCTGAATAAGTTGCATCAACTTAAATTCAAGAAAAATAAAATCGAAAATAAAAAAAACATAAAAGCATGGGTTGTTACCGCCGACATGGGTTACGGTCATCAGCGCGCGGTTTATCCGCTTAAAGATATTGCCGAAGGTAATATAATTACAGTCGGTTCCGATGAAGCTGCTTCTTCAAACGAAAAAAAATTATGGAAACGTGTACTCGGAGCTTATGAATTTTTATCACGGGCTAAAGGCATTCCTTTTATCGGCAATCCTATATTTAATCTGCTTGATACATTTCTTCATATACCTAAATTCTATCCCATGCGAGATCTTTCGAATACAACGTTTCAGGTAGATCTGCTTAAGTCGAGTATTGAAAAAGGATTATGTTCAGGCATGCTTGAAAAAATACGCACGAAAGATATTCCTGTTGTTACTTCTTTTTACGCGTCCTCAATTGCAGCAGATTTGAAATCCTTTCATAAAGTTTATTGCATTATATGTGATGCGGATCTGAACCGTGTTTGGGTAGCTAAGGAGCCCTGGGAAAGCAGAATAATTTATATGGCCCCGTGCGGAAAAGCAGCGCAAAGATTGAAAGCATACGGTGTGCCGGATGAAAGAATATTTATCACGGGATTTCCTTTGCCTATTGAACTGCTTGGCGATGAAAACCTGTCCCGGCTTAAAAAAAGTTTAGCCCAGCGTTTAATGCAGCTTGATCCAAACAATAAATTCTGGCCGCGGCACGGAATAAATGTCAAACATTTTATTGGTGAAGAAAACTGGGTTTTGAAAAAAGAAAGAAAATTTACTATAACTTACACTGTTGGAGGAGCCGGAGCTCAAAAAGAAATAGGCGGCAGAATTGCGGCAAGTTTAAAAGAAAAAATTCTTAATAATGAAGTGAAATTAATTTTAGCCGCGGGAATTAAAGAAAATGTTAAGGATTATTTTAAATCAATTAAAAGCGATATCAGTAATGATGATAGTCAAATTGAAATAATATTTTCTGATAATCTCCATGATTATTTCGATAAATTTAATAAAGCAATGGCCGGAACCGATATACTTTGGACAAAGCCAAGTGAATTATCATTTTATTCCGCGTTGGGAATACCGATTATTATGACACCTCCGATCGGATCACAGGAAAAGTTTAACGCCAAATATTTATTTGAGATTCATGCAGGAATTAAACAAGAGAATCCCGATTATACGGATCAATGGCTCTTTGAGTATCTTAAAAAAGGCAGGTTGGCAGAAGCCGCTTGGTCTGGATTTCTTAAAGTCAGAAAATTAGGCACATATAAAATAATGGAGATACTTGAAACAGGAATAATGAAAAGTGAAGATTCCCCTGTAATTCGTTAATACTTATGAAAGGTAAAAAGAAGAAATATCTATTCCTTTATTTAAAAACCGGCGGAGGGCATTTAGCCCCGGCTCGTTCCGTTGCTAATTATTTGAATAAATATAAATCCGATGAAGTAGAAGCTGTATTGGCCGACGGATTTGAAAAAACTAAACCTTTCGCTAAATATTTAATTGAAGACGGATATAGAATACTTCAGAACAAAAGTAAATGGATTTACGAATGGATTTACGCTTTTCATAAAATTAAGTTTGTTTCTGAAATTAGTTCATTTCTTGTTTCAATTAATATTGAAAAATATTTAAAAGAATTATTCGCTTATGAAAATCCGGATAAGATAGTTGTATTCCATTTCTTTTTAATCAAACCTGTATTCAGGACACTGAAAAAACTTAATCTTGATATTCCGGTTATAATAATTGTTACCGATCCTTACATTGCACATCCGCTTTGGTTTCTAAATAAAAAAAGAAACTTTGTAGTTTTCAGTGATGAATTAAAAAAGCGGTGTCTGAAAATAGGCATTGAAGAAAAACGGCTTCATGTTTTCCCTTTTATCCTTGATGAAAAATTTTCAAAAACTCCTTCCGCAAATGAAATTGCAAACTATAAAAAAACACATAATTTTAAAGGCGATAAAATTTTACTTGTTATGGGGGGCGGAGACGGAATACCAAACGGCGAAGCAATATTGCAGAACTTAATGAATTTAAATATCGATATTGAAATTGGATTCGTATGCGGGAAAAACAAAAACTTGTATAATTTTGCCATGCAGCTTAAGGAAAAAGAGAGATATGAAAAACTGAAAGTATACGGATATATAGATTTTGTTTATGAATTGCTCTGCATATCCGATGTAGTTATTACAAAATGCGGGGCATCGACATTCATGGAAATATTAATGATGAAAAAAGTACCGCTTGTAAACACGTACATTTGGGAACAGGAAAAGGGTAATGTGGATTTTCTTGTGAAGAATAAGTTGGGAATTTATGAAAAACGAATTCATAAACTTCCGGTTATAGTTGAAGATTTATTTAAGGATTCGAATAAACTCGACAGTTATAAAAATAATATCGAAAAATTTCATTTTAAAAACGGTACTGCAAATGTAGCCGATTTTATTCTCGAATAATTTTTAACGTAAAATGTTCTTCTTAATAAAATGAATATCAACCGGACTTCAATACTCATTTCAAATTTTTAATAAATGATTTTTTCCCCTTTATAATTTCGTCTGCAATTTGAATAGACTACAAAATTATTTGTTTATAACGATCTGAGATATTCGCATTTAATTTTATTAAATTAAACATACAATTATGACTTACAAAAAATACATATTAATATTTCAAAACCGCTCCAACGGACTATAATTCCCTGCCCGTTTATTAATTCTAAAATTAATTATTAAAGTAATATGAATAAGTAATATTTATTACAGTTAACATATAATTTAAAGGGAAACTGAAAAGATGAAAAAAATTACAGTACTAGGCGCCGGCATGGTCGGCAGCGCAATTGCAATAGATTTAGCTAAAAGTTATGATGTAACTGCTGTTGATTTGAAGAATGATTCACTCGAAAAATTAACAAAAAATCTCAAAATAGAAACAGTTTGTACCGATGTTACGAAAGAAGATGAATTGGCAAAAGTTATTAAAGATTCCGATTTAGTAGTATCTGCAGTCCCCGGGTTTCTCGGTTTTCAAACAATGGTTAATGTAATTAAAAGCGGGAAGGATTTAGTTGACATATCTTTTCTTGCTGAAGATGTTCTTCAACTTGATTCACTTGCAAAAGAAAAAAATGTAACCGTTGTAATGGATTGCGGTGTTGCTCCCGGAATGTCGAACATAATATTAGGCTATCATAACGAGCACTTGAATATTGAAAAGATTGATTACTATGTAGGCGGACTTCCGAAAGAAAGAACATTCCCGTTTGAATATAAAGCGCCATTTTCTCCATGCGATGTTATTGAAGAATATACGCGTCCGGCACGCTATGTAGAGAATGGAAATATTATTACAAAACCTGCTATGAGCGACGTTGAATTACTGGACTTTGCAAATATAGGGACCCTTGAAGCATTTAATTCCGACGGTCTCCGGTCACTAATTTATACAATGAAAAATATACCCGATATGAAGGAGAAAACACTGCGTTATCCGGGACATATAAATACTATTCAAAAATTTTTTGCGGCTGGATTTCTTGATAAAAAATCAATTAATGTAAAGGGAATTGAAATTAGTCCTTTTGATTTTACTACGGAACTATTATATAAAGCATGGAAACTGAATCCGGGAGAAAAAGAATTTACAATATTGAAAATTATTATAACCGGAATTGAAAACGGGAATAGAAAGCAGATTATCTATGAGCTTTATGATGAATATGACGAAGTGGAAAACATCTCATCAATGGCCCGTACAACCGGCTTTACAGCTACAGCGGCAGCGGAAATGATATTAAACAATAAATTTAATTTAAAAGGCATGTTTCCGCCCGAACTTATCGGCAAATATCCCGGATGTTATGAATATTTATTGCAGCATTTAAGTGAAAGAAATATTGTACTTAATAAAAACGTAAAGATGCTATAGGTTATTCCAAAATACTAGGAAGCAATTCAATTAATAAAACTGAATTGCTTCCGCCAATATTACTACTCATTTCTTAAAGAATTAACCGGATTAGTATTAGCTGCTTTAAATGTATGAAAACTTATTGTTAACAGAGCAACTATTAGAGCAATAAATGAGGAACTTAAAAAGACGAATACACCTAATTCAGTTCTATATATAAATCCTTCAAGCCAGTTGCTCATTGTAAAATAAGCTATTGGAACAGCAACAAAACTTGCAATAATTACAAGTATTGCAAAATCTTTTGACAGCAAATACACTATGCTGCTTATTTCCGCACCTAGGACCTTTCTCACACCTATCTCTTTGTTCTTTTGATCGGCGGTAAAAGCCGCCAGGCCGAATAATCCCAAGCATGCAATTAATATTGCAAGTATTGTAAAATTTGTAATTAAATTCGAAAATTGCCTGTCATTTTTAAATAAATTGGCAAACTCCTGGTCAAAAAATCTATACTCGAATGGATATGAAGGATAAATATCGCCCCAAATATTTTCGATTGAACTAATTGTTGAGGCCATGTTATTTGAATTAGTTTTAATTGAAATTACTGATGATACCTCCGGATTATATCTTATTACAAGCGGTTCAATCTCATGCTGCATATTTTCAAAATGAAAATCTTTAACAACGCCTATAACCGAAATTTCACTATTGTTTACGGTGAATTTTTTACCAATTGGGTTTTCGCTCCATCCGAGCTTTCGGGCAGCCGATTCATTTATAATTATAGCGTTGTCCTGATCGCTGGGAAAATCTTTTGAAAATGCGCGTCCTTTCGAGATTTCCATTTCTAATGTATTAAAATAATTGTCATCTACTGTTAATATGCTTGTAATCCAAGTTTCTTCCGTGTTGTATCCTTCAGGCTGAATTGAAGTTCTACCGAACCCGCTGCCTGGCATGCTGTTTGAAGATCCAACATCGATTACATCCGGAAGTTTCGACAGTTCACTTTTAAAAGTTTCTGATTTACTTTGTAAATCCGGGTTGTCTAAATTAATATTGATGATCTGATCTGCTTTAAATCCCATGTTCTTGTTTTGAATATACTGCAACTGATTGTAAACAACTGTTGTTCCAATTATCATAACAATTGAAGCTGTAAATTGCGTTATAACCAAAACTCTTCTTAACCATATTCCGCTTTTACTGCTTTTAAAGGATCCTCTTAATACTTTAATGGGAGTAAATCCGGATAAGACAAGAGAAGGATAAATTCCGGCAAGCAGACCTAGTATGAGCACGGAACCGATCAAGCCCAAAAATAGATTTGTATTATTTATAAAGTATAAAAGAAATAAACCATTTAAGGGCAGGTTTAACATCGGTGCAAATATTTCAATTAATATTAATGCGAAAATCAACGATATAAAGCAAAGTAAAACAGATTCGCTTAAAAACTGGATAATCATCTGTAGTCTTCTTGCGCCTACAACCTTTCTTAAACCTACTTCCATTGCCCTAGAGGTAGAATGGGCAGTTGAGAGATTCATAAAATTAAACGCGGCAATAATTATAATAAAAACAGCAACAGCTATTAATGAATATAAATAATCCACATCGGTTTTATTTACATTGTAGCCGTCAAATAAAATTCCTGATGAATACAAATGTATTTTACTAAGTGGCTGTAGTTTTAATCCGAAAGTTCCCCATTTAACATGCTCATTCATAATCGGTTCTAGTGAAGCGTTTACTTTATTTGCGGAAGATTCACTTTTTAAAAGCAGGTATGTTGGCATCCCAATTGAGTTCCAGGATTCAAGATATCTTGCAAAATTTGAATCAGCTTCCGAAGGAATCATCGAAAGGAATACATCAAATTGCAGATGAGAGTTCGGCGGAACATCCTCCATTACTCCGGTAATTTCATATGTATCTTCATTATTCATTTTGATCGTTTTGCCGATAGGATTTTCGTCTCCGAATAATTTCTCTTTCCATGTTCTGTTTATAACAGCCGTTCTGGGTCTGCTTAAAACATTCTCTTTGTCGCCCTGCAATAAGGGAAAATCAAACACATCAAATAATGCCGAAGTTGTGTAGGAAAGATCCTTGGTATAATAAGATTTTTCAGCATTCAAGGTTAATAGTTCTCTTCCGCTTTTTAATATTCTTACCTGTTCAACAACTTCAGGAAGTTTTGATTTTAATTCGGGGCCCAATGCTATAAATGTAATCCCGGCTTCATTTTCACTTACGCCTAAATTATTATCCTCCAATACTACACGGAAAATTTTTTCGCTGTTTTTATGAAATTTATCGTACGAGAATTCAAAGTTGACGTATAAAAATATTAGTATGCTTGCGAAAATTGCAATGCCTAAACCGATGATATTTATATAAGAAGTGCTTTTGTTTTTTAATAAGCTTCGGAAGGCTACTTTAATGTAATTTTTAATCATATATTTCCCCCTTAAAAAATATAATAATGCAAGTAGACGAATTATTCCCAAATTGGTTTCAATTAAATTGAATTAAATAAGATAAGTTCCCGATTTTCCGGAATTTGTTTGAAATTTAGTCTACCGCATATAAGAATTTAAAAGGAAAATTCTTATACTATACACTGGAAAAAATAAATTAATTATATAACGGAGATGTAATGAGTGTTGAGGCGAACAAAATAATTTATTCGATGATTGGCGTTAGTAAATTTTATGATAAGAAGCCTATCTTAAAAAATATTTACCTTTCATATTTTTACGGCGCGAAAATCGGCGTACTTGGACTTAACGGTTCCGGCAAAAGTTCTTTATTAAAAATACTTGCAGGAGTTGACAAAGACTTTAACGGCGAAACACATATTTCTCCGGGGCATACAGTAGGAATGCTCGAACAGGAACCAAAACTTGACGACACAAAAACAGTTCGTGAAATTGTTGAAGAAGGAGTTCAAGAAATTGTTGATGTTCTTAGGGAATATGACGAAATAAACGCCAAGTTCGCTGAAGAAATGTCCCCCGAAGAAATGGAAGCTTTAATAGAAAAACAGGGAAAAGTTCAGGATAAAATTGACTCTATGGATGCATGGGACCTGGAGTCAAGATTAGAAATGGCAATGGATGTGCTGCGTTGTCCACCGCCGGAAACACCTGTAAAGGTATTATCGGGAGGAGAAAGAAGAAGAGTAGCATTGTGCAGATTATTGCTGCAGAAACCCGACATTCTTTTATTGGACGAACCTACAAATCATCTTGACGCCGAAACGATTTTATGGCTTGAAGCTGAATTAAACCGTTACCCCGGAACTGTAATAGCTGTAACTCACGATAGGTATTTTCTTGATAACGTTGCCGGATGGATTCTTGAACTTGACAAAGGTGAAGGTATTCCGTGGAAAGGGAATTATTCTTCATGGCTCGAACAAAAACAAGAAAAACTAAAATTAGAAGAGAAGAAGGAAAGCGAAAGACAAAAAACACTTCAGCGCGAATTGGAATGGATTAAAATGTCGCCGCGCGGAAGACACGCGAAATCAAAAGCGCGAATTACCTCATACGAAGAAATGCTGAAAGATGAAAACGAACAAAGAAAAAAAGATTTGGAGTTATATATCCCGGCGGGACCGCGATTAGGAAATGTTGTAATTGAAGCAAACAATGTTGCTAAAGCATACGGTGATAATCTTCTTTTTGAAAACCTGAATTTTGCATTGCCTCCCGGAGGAATTGTTGGAGTTATAGGTCCAAATGGAGCCGGTAAAACTACGTTATTCAGAATGATTGTTGGTCAGGAAACTGCCGACAGCGGAACATTTAAAATTGGTGATACTGTTAAACTTGCTTATGTAGACCAAAGCCGCGACACACTAGTTGCCGATAAATCAATTTGGGAAATTATTTCCGGTGGGAATGATATTATTAAATTAGGAAATAGAGAATTAAATTCGCGCGCGTATGTCGGACAATTTAATTTTACTGGCGGCGAACAGCAGAAAAAAGTCGGCGTTCTTTCCGGCGGTGAAAGAAACAGAGTTCAGCTCGCAATGGTTCTTAAAGAAGCAGCAAACGTTATTCTTCTTGATGAACCCACAAACGACCTAGACGTAAACACAATGCGCGCGCTTGAAGAAGGTTTATTAAACTTTGCAGGCTGCGCTGTTGTTATTAGTCACGATAGGTGGTTCCTTGATAGAATCTGCACACACATTCTTGCGTTTGAAGGAGAAAGCAAGGTTGTTTGGTTTGAAGGCAACTTCTCTGATTATGAAGAAAATAAGAAAGAGAGATTGGGTAAGGATGCAGATATTCCTCATAGAATTAAATACAAGAAATTAACCAGATAAAAATTTTAATTATAATTATAAAAAAATGAGCCGTCAAATTTTGACGGCTTTTTTTTGCAGTTATTTCCAAGTTATTTTGATTGTGACTAAGGATAAAAGGACAGTCCGGCTGATTTTAAAATAATTTACATTCTTTCATAAATTGAAGATATTAATAATGTTAATAACCTCGTAAGAATATTTTTTTTATATAAATCTTTTTTCGAAATAATTCAGGATTCTGAGAAGTAAAAATTCGTTCACTCAAATGCTGTGTTTTAAACGAATTCTTATTTGAAAAGATATTCCGGAGGTGTCAATGAAAAATGTATTATTAGTAATATTTGCCGTCTCGCTTATTTTTATAAAATGCAGTAAAGATTCACCCACTTCAGCCGTTGACGATACTTCAAACAACGATGTTGTAGTAAAATCAATAGGTTCAAACGGCGGCAGCATAGCTGTTGACAGTATTGAGGTTTCAGTTCCGCCGAATGCGCTTAATAACAGTACAAATCTTACCATTTCCGTAAATGATAATAATGAACTTGCCGGAGAGAGTTTAATTTCTAAATCATATCTGCTTGAAGGTCTTCCTGATAATTATTCGCAGCCCATTACAATTAAAATTAAAAGCAATGCTGATAATCCTAATGAAAGTTTTATTGCAGTTGGAATTGAAGAATTTGTGAAAAGCAAAAACTCAGTTGAGAATAGTTTTACTATGCTTGATACTTATAAATCAGGTAACGATTTAGTTTGTCAACTTTTAGTGCCGGATATATCACTGAACAAACTAAATAAAATTGAAGGTGAAAGTATTTCTTTATTTCTTCAGGCTGTAAGCGGTAAATCATATACAAGTTCTTTCGGGCATTTTGAAATATCTTATTCATCTTTAGTATCACAGCAGGCAATAAATAATCTGGCTGATTATTTGGAAGAAGCATATTCAAAATTTTCTGCGATAGGATTTGATTATTCCGGTAGAACAAAATGGCCTGTAAAAGTTACCGTGCGCAACCTAGGTCAGGAAGATTTTGGACATTCCGTATCGTCTGTCTGGGGTGATAATTACGGTTACCTTGAATTTAATTCATTAAAAATTAACGACAGCGAATCAATGCGGTTAACAGCCGGGCATGAATTTTTTCATCTAGTTCAGGGGCTTTACGATAAAAGGAATAGATTTTCTAAAGCTAAATTTGCGCCGCCGCATCTTTGGATTGACGAAGCAGCCGCAGTCTGGGCCGAAGAAAAATTTACAAGCCAAAATAATTATATTTCATCAATAAGAGACGGGCATACATCTGCACCGTACAAAGGCATGGGAGCTTCACCGCTTGCGGATGCGCAATCTTACGGCTACGGTATGTCGGCATTAATAAAATATTTCCAAGAAAGCAAAATTGTTAGTATATATAATAAAATAAAAGCCGGGAGCCATCCGGTCGAAGCGATTTTATTGTCGAATAGCGAACCCGCGTCTTATTGGTGGCCGGATTTTATAAATCAATATACCGAGGGAAAAATATACGATGATATAAGACCTTTAACCCTGGCGTCAGATGAACAAACCCAATTATTTGAAATCAACTCTTCCAGTGATTCACTTAAAATTTTTGAGACTTCATGTAAAGACCTTTCGGCTGCTTTATTTAATATAAAATTAAAACAGATATATTTTGAACCGGGTACGAAATTAAAAATTAATCTTACGCCGGATGCAAATCTAAGTTTAACGTTATATAAGTATAAAGGTGAATCAATTGAAAAATTAACATCTGGTAATGAAATTACAGTTGGTGAACTGCAGACTCTTAAAGACCAAGGCTGGTATCTTCTTGCTGTGGTAACAAATGACAGATGGTTAAGTCCTTATACTGGAAGTAAAAGCATTAATTTAAAAGTTAGTATTCAAAAAGATGAAACAATTGACCTTTCGAAATATAAATATTGTCAGTTTGGAATATTCTATTCCTCCGTATTAATTGAAGATTCAAATGGAAGTACGTTTACGACGACTAGAAATTTTATTTTCCCATATGATAAAACCGAAGGCTCATTCTCGGGAAATACATTCACCGCGGTTTGGGATATTCAAACAGGTTACCCGAAAAGGAAAGGAGAAATGAGGGTGACTGTAGATCCTTCTACCTTAACGGCCTCAAGTGTTTATTACACGGAAATCATTGACGATAATGCTTCTTTTACCACATTTGTTATCGAGGCTTCCAACATTGCCATGCAATATTATGCAAATAATCCGCCTTCCACGTTATCAGGACAAATATCCGGAAATGATGTATGCGGAAGTTTATCTAACTTTACATATGATATTGTTTCCCAAACTTCAGGCTATTGGTCTAAAGCAAAAAGTATTCAATGCGCGGACAATACAAGTTTCACGATTGTATTTAAAGAGTATTAAAATATCGGGTAGTTTATCTGCTTTCGATATTTATTTATTACAAGCAGATAAAAATAAATATGATTATTAATAAGCTTTGTAATGAATTATTATAAAAGTTGGGGGAAATTTTAATATATAGGAAGAAGAGTTTTAATAGCCGCCGAAATTTAAATCAGCGGCTTTTTTATTTTGTTGGGGAGGACATAAAAAAATCTACTATTGTTTGCGTTGCATTAATATCCGGACTTGTAAACCATGAATGACCGCCGCCTTTAACTTCATATAAAATTGTTTTAATATTTCCTGTGCAATTTTCATAATATCTTTTAATAACAGAAATATAAGGATCGCCTTTATCAGGAAGAATTTCAGCTTTTTCTTCAGAATTGCATCCATTAATATTTCCCCAAAGTTTAAAAGCAGAGGGCGAAGAAACTAAAGAGAAACTTCCGGACTCAAGTCCGTTAAATGGCAAAGTATTGTCTTCTGTTCCGTGAATTATAAGTAGTGAAATTTTATTTTCCGGTTTACAGCTTTCAAATAATTGAACAGACATTGAACTAGCTACTGCTGCTACAGCTGCAAATTTACCTGATAATTTACATGCAACATTCTGCGCGAACAAACCGCCTTGCGAATATCCGGCGGCATAAATTTTCTTTGAATCTATTTTGTACAATGTACTTAGTTTATCAATCAAAAAATTAACGAAACCTATATCATCTATTCCCAATCTGTAAGGCTTATTACACATACAACCTTCTTCCCAATTTTCAGTTGCGGCGTCGGGGTAACAGACAATAAATTTATGATTCTCTGCTAATTGATTGAAGCCTGTTCCGCGTTCCATTCCGGCGCCGTTGCCGAAAGCACCGTGAAATACAAAAACAAGAGAGACGTATTCATGAGTATTAATACTTTCGGGAATATAAATTTTATATGTTCTTTGAGAAAAATCGGCCGGAATAATTTCCGTTTCTGCAACTGGATTATCGGATACTTCTTTGCATGATATATTTCCCCAAAATACAAGCAGAATAAAAACCTTTATTAAAATAGATTTCATATTATTATTTAATTAAAAGCATTTTTTTTGTTTGAATTAATCCGCCTACCTCTAAAGCATAGAGGTAAACGCCGCTGTTAAAATTCGTACCGTTAAATTTTACTTCATATTCTCCCGGGGATAATTTTTTATTTACAATAGTTTGCAAATTATTGCCTAGAATATCGTATACTTTTAATTTTGTGTTTAACGCATTAAAGTTTCCCAAAACGGGAATACTAAAAGAAATAATTGTTGAAGGATTAAAAGGGTTAGGATAATTTTGATTCAGTATAAAACCAGCCGGTAAATTTAAATCATTAATTGAGGTGACACCGCTATGTTGAATATAATTTTCTCTGATTTTTATTGAACTCGAAATTCCGTTCTCGACATTTAATTTTATAGTGAAAAACTCAGCCGATGAAGAAGTAAAAGTATATTCGGGATTTTGTTCATGCGAATCAATTATTCCGTCATTATTAAAATCCCATTCCCAATTAGTAATCGGGTTATTCGAATCAGAAATAGATAAATCTGTGAATTTCACTTTTAACTCGTTCTCGCCAATTAAAATATCGGCTTTAAAATTTGATTTCAAATATCCTTGAGGAAATGTTTCGGAAATTTTAAGTCGCTGGTTAGGGGTTACATTTGTCAAGATAGTTATTTCACCCGAAGCCCAATAAACAAATAGGGAATCAATAACAGTTGCATTTCCCAAACCAAAATGCATCTGTAAGTTTTGTGAGCAGTAGCTTGATTGCCCGGCAACTCTGCGTGATTGTAAAATATCATTTCCTGAAATATTAGCTTTTACTTTTAGTACACTGCCAATTGCAGATTTATTTGAAACAGTTCCTTCAAGATCTACAATCAGCCAGTTATATGCTCCACCTGTATTTATGTAAATTGAATTATCCTCTGTTGCAGCGAAACAATTTGCTGTTGCCAAATCTAAATAGCCGTCATTGTTAAAATCGCCGAACTCTGCACCGTATGTCCATCCGTTATTTTGTGTTAATATCCCATTATCTTTAGTAAAAGTTCCATCGCCGTTGTTTAAATAAAAAAAGTTATTTGTTCGCGTATTGCCGGAAAATGCGTTTGATACAAATAAATCTAAATCACCATCGTTATCAACATCACCCCATGCGCTGCTGACAGAATAACCTTTATCAGTAGTAACAGGCGCTAAAGCTAACTTTTCAAAGATTCCTTCACTGTTGTTTCTAAACAATTCATTATTTTGATTTGAGTTATTTGAAATAAATACATCAAAATCACCGTCGTTATCGTAATCCGCCCAGCTTGAACTAAATGAATTGGATGTTCCTGTAACAATAGCAAGGTCGGTGATCTTAGTAAAGGTGGTATCCCCGTTATTTTTATACAAATTATTTTTTGCGGGACCCTCATTAGCTATAAATAGGTCAAGACTTCCGTCATTATTATAATCAATCCAATCAACACTTCGCGATGTAAAAGCATCGTTAACAAATTCACCGTTAAGAATTTTTGTAAATCTGCCGTCGCCGTTATTTAAGTAAAGAAAATTCTTTCTTGTGCCGTCGCTATTTGCAACATATAAGTCTAAAAAACCGTCCTTGTTGAAGTCCCCCCAGCTTCCTGTTTCGCTGTGACTTGGTTCCAAGGACGGTTTTTCATTCGTTAGAATAAAACTCTTATCACCGTTATTGTTGTATAATAAATTATTCTGTCCCCACCAATTTCCCACAAATAAATCGGGATCACCGTCATTATCATAATCACCCCACGAACTGCCGTCTGAAGCTTTACTGTCCTGAGTTATTGAATTATTTGTAATTTTTATAAATGTGCCATTTTCATTTTCATAAAGAAAATTATTTTGTCCGGCGCGTGGCCCGTTTGTTATAAACAAATCCAAATCATCGTCGCCATCAAAATCGATCCAGTTCACGCTTCTTGAATCTCCCCGATCGGCAACAGGAGGTTGTTGATTCATTTTTACAAATTGCTGAGCATTTATTATTGTAATAAATGTAAATACGATTAGTATAGTCTGTTTTTGCAAGAGTTCACCTTTGAAATATTCCTGCAAAATTTAGGGATGAAAAAGGATGAATGTTACTACCAGAACTGGGAGTTCTGAATTTTAGACTAATTTTTCTTTAAGTGCTCTGGCGACTGCCTGTGATTTTGAATTTACATGAAGTTTTCTATAAATATTCTTTATGTGAAAATGTACGGTTTCAATGCTTACGAATAGTTTGTCAGCAATAGATTTATAACTTAATCCTTTGCAAAGAAGCCCTAACACTTCATGTTCGCGTGAAGTGAAATCAATTTTCTTTTTTATGTGGAAGGAGGTAACTATTCTGCGAGCTATTTCAGTACTCATAGGAGAGCCTCCTTTCCGCACTTCTTTAATAGCTTCTACAATTTCTGACGGAGCAGTGTTTTTCATCAAATAGCCGCAAGCCCCCGAACACAATGAGTCGAAAATCATTTCATCGTTTTTATGAACTGTGAGCATAATTATATCAATATCTTCGTACTTCTCCCGGATTTTCTTCACACCTTCAATTCCGTTCATTCCCGGCAGACTTATATCCATTAGTATAACATCAGGTAAAAGACTATGGATATTTTTTAGAGCTGTTTCGCAATCTCCGAAACTGCCCGAATATTTTATTCCTTCCGATTCACTTAAGAAAACAGAAAGACTTTCTCTAATTTCTTGATCATCTTCTACAATAATAACGCGTATCATATTTTCTCAATTAATTTCATGAATTGATGATGAAATTACAATCTCGGTTCCGCTAGTTTTCTTTGAATTAAACTGAAGATTAAAATTTATTTTTTCTGCTCTGGACTTTATACTTTTTATACCACGACCTTCTTGAATTGACTCAAGGTCGAAACCTTTCCCGTCGTCTTTGAAACTAAAATATAAGGTATTGTTTTTACAGTAAATATTAAAATAAACATTTGCCGCTTTAGAGTGTTTTAATGAATTATTCATAATTTCCTTAAAAATAAAAATTACCTCACGTTTTGTTTTCATGATTAATGAATACTTTTCCAATTCTTCATTTATTTCTTGGTTGTTAAATGCGATACCTGTTCTGCTGAAAAAATCTTCACCGAAATCCTTTAAATAAACAGCAAGTTCATAAACTGTGTCGTTATGCGGGTCGAGCGACCAAATAAAATCTTTTGCTTCATTATATAATGATGTAGATGCGGATCTAATTTTATCAGTGTATTCAATCGCTTTCACAGGATTAATATTTATATGTTTTTTCAGCATTTCCGCAAATAAAGAAATTTTTGTTAATGTGTGACCGATATGGTCGTGAAAGTCATCGGCGGCTTCGAGCCTAATTTTATTAAGTTCGAGCAGATGTTTTGTTTTTTGAGATACAATAATTTTATGAATCATATAAATTATTGAAAGAATGGTTGAAAACATAAAAGCGAAAAACCACCAAGTATTCCAAAAAGGTGGATTAATAATAATACTAATTTGCGCGCCGGTGTCATCCCAAATTAAATCATTGTTTGAACCTTTTACCGAAAAAGAATAATTTCCAGGTTGCAGGTCGGCGAAATCTATATATCTTCTATTTTTTAAATCGATCCAATCTTTTCCGAATAGTTTATATGAATAATGGTTTTTGCTTGGATTTGTAAAATCAAGGGATGTGAATTCTATTGTTATATAATTTTCATCGTGATTCAGTCTTAATGTATTGTTGTAGTAATAATCACCTATCATTTCTTTGTTTAAAACTTTTATTGAGGTGATTACAGTCTTTGGAATATTTGTATTCATAAAAAGGTTGTCAGGATTAAAACGAATCGCTCCGCTAGTGCTTCCGAAATAAATATTCCCGTCCGATGATTTTATTCCCGACGCAGAATTGAATTCTTTAGAATAAAGTCCATCATCAAATCCGTATGATTTAAATTTATTGTTCAAAACATCAAACTCGCAGATTCCATTATCAGAGCTTATCCAAATGTTTCCTTTATAATCTATTACTTGAGCTATCACCGAGCTCGGTAATCCGTCTTTTTCGAGATAAATTTTGAATTGTGTACCGTTGTATTTGGCTAATCCGCCGCCGAATGTTCCAATCCATAAATTATCATCTGAGTCCAATTCCAAGGATAATATTGAATTTGAAGGGAGTGAGTTTTCGGATTTCGGATTGTGTGTAAAATGTTTAAAGGTGTTATTGACCGTATTTAAAACGCTTAAACCATGTAAAGTGCCTATCCATAAATTGTTTTGTTTATCCTCAACAATAGAAGTAACGTTGTAACCAAGTAAAGAAGTATCGCTTTCAAACGCGCACGGGTAATTGTGAAAAGTGTCATTTTGGTAGTTGTACTTTGCAATACCTTCAAAATAAGTACCTACCCAAATTTCACTATTACTGTCTTTATACAAATATGAAATGGCGTCTGATTTTAACTTTAAATGATTGTTTCTATCTTTAAAAAAAGATTTAATTAATTTATCATCGTGAGAAAAAATATAAAGTCCGTTTTCTGTCCCAACCCAAATGTTATTTTTGCGGTCTTCTAAAATTGAAATTACGGATTTTCCCTTCAACTCTTTTTCAAATTTTAAGATATAAAAAAAGGAATCTTTTTCCTTTTTGTAAATCCCGTGTTCAGTTCCTATCCAAATATTATTTTTACTGTCTTCATAAATTCTGTAAGTCTCTTTTTGATTATTTGTTCCGCCAATTCCTTCGTTTAAATTTATATTTACAAATTCATTTTTGTGCTGAATAAACTTAAATAAACCGGTGTTCAAAGTACCAAACCAAATGATGCCTGAACGGTCTTCAAATATAATTGAAACTGCATTTTCCGGAAGAGGAGAGACTTCGCTTTTGTCATTATAATATTTGAGTAATCCTGTTTCAAAATCATAAATACAAAAACCGTTTTTTGCAGTTGAATATACAACTTTATCGTTTTCGCTGAATAATATTCCCGTTATGTTGTTGTTGTCCAAATATGGAGCGGAAGAATTTAAATGGTTCGAGAAAGTTTCAGATAATTTATTAAATATATTAATTCCCTGTGCTGTGCCAAGCCATAAATTATTTCTGTCTTTCTCCGCCAGTTTAGTAACAACTTTAAATGAAAGACTGAATTTGTTTATTTTATCCGGTTTGTAATTTATAAAGCTCTTTTTTGATTTATCGAATTCGGATAAACCTCCGAATGAGGCCACCCATAATCGATTTTCAGAATCTTCGAATAAATCGGTAATATAATCAAAACTGGAATCGCCTTTTTTATCAGGGTCATTTATAAAATTATGAAACTTATTTCTATTAAAATCGTAAATAAATAATCCCGCGCCGTATGTTCCAATATAAATTGTTCCTTCAGAATCTATTAATATTTTTTTGACTGCGTTTGCGGCTATTTGACCTTTTTCATTTGCGGGTAAATATACTCTTCTATTATTACCTGTAAACTTATTTAAAATGTTAAAACCAAAATCAGTACTCACAAAAACACGAGTGTCGTCAAAATTTGTTATTGATGTAATCCTATTATTTGAAATAGTTGTGCTGTCGGAAGGATTGAATTTATAAACTGTAAATTTATATCCGTCGTATTTGTTTAGTCCGCTGCTTGTCCCTATCCATAGAAATCCTTGCTTATCCTGAAAAATACTTTTTACGTAATTGTGTGATAGACCATCCTTGATTGTAAAATTTACAAATTCAGTAGGGAGTTGATAAGAGAAATATTTATCAAAAAAAATAAGCGAAATTACAAAAAATAATGCGGCGGCTTTTTTCATATGTGAAGATATAAAAAAAAATATGAAAAATTACAGTGTACAAAAAGGCCGCATTTTATTCATACGGCCTTATTTTACAATATTATAAGCAAGTTAATCAACAAGCCATAAATATTCGCCGTAACCTTCTTCTTTCATCTTTTCTTTCGGGATAAAGCGCATTGACGCAGAGTTCATGCAATAGCGTAAATTAGTTGGTTCGGGACCGTCCATAAAAACATGCCCCAGATGCGAATCTCCGAAATGGCTTCTTACTTCTACCCTTGTCATAAAATGTGAATCATCTACAACTTTATTTAAATATCTTGGGTCAATCGGTTTTACGAAACTCGGCCACCCGGTGCCTGATTCAAATTTATCTTTTGAACTGAACAAGGGTTCGCCGCTTACAATATCAACATAAATACCTTTTTCGTGATTATCCCAGTATTTATTGTCAAACGCGCGTTCGGTACCGTTTTGCTGAGTAACTTTGTATTCTAAATCATTTAATTCCTTTTTTAATAACGACTTATCCTTCGACATATATTCGCCTACTCCCAAATCGCCCCAAAGTCCTAATATGAAATCTTGCCTTCCAGAACCCTTTTTGTAACTGTTATAATGATCAGGGTTTTTTTTGTAATAATCCTGATGATATTCTTCAGCCGGATAAAATGAATTAAACGGCAATATTTTTGTAGCGATAGGATTCTTAAATATGCCTGATCTATTTAATCTTTCTTTTGATTCTTCGGCGACTTTTTTCTGCAATTCATTTTTATAAAATATAACGGATTCATATTGCGGTCCTCTATCGTGAAAAGATCCTCCAACATCGGTCGGGTCAAATTGTTTCCAGTATATATCCAGTATTTCAGAAAAACTGACTACTGCAGGATCATATTCAACCTGAACGGCTTCTACATGCCCGGTTGAACCGCTTGAAACTTCCCTGTAACTTGGATTCTTTTCAGGTCCGCCGCTATAACCTGATATAACAGAAACTACTCCGTCAATACTTTCAAAGGGGGCTTCTATGCACCAGAAACATCCCCCTGCAAAAACTGCTGTTTCCGTTTTATTCGAATATGTTTTCATTTCTTTTATCTCCGTGGATTCTCCTTTTGAGCATCCGATTAGTAGTAACAATAAATAATTTACAAATAATAATTTTCTCATACATTCCTCTATTCATTAAAATCATATGTCAACTATAAGATTCAAGTATCACAAAATAATCACGGATAAGTAATAATTATGAATATACATTAATACATATTTCGCGGCAATAAAGTTCAATAAACTAATTTTCATAAATTTAAAAAGATGTAAAATGTTGTAGATTCAGTAAATTATATTTACCTTAAAATAATTCTGAATTATACGGATTAAGATAATTATGGAAAAATTACTCTCACCGGAAGAAATTAACAAAATAATAGATTTAAGAAAATTTATACATGCTAATCCGGAATTAGCTCACAGCGAATTTTCCACTGCAGACACCATACAGAAATTTTTATGGGATAAACCTGACAAAATTATTAAAAGGATTGGTGAAACCGGCATCGCATTTATTTATGATTCAGGTGTAACGGGGAAAACAATTTTATTCAGAGCTGAGCTGGATGCGCTGCCAATTCAAGAGATTAATTCATTTCCTTATAAATCAACAAAAGAAAATATCTCGCATAAATGCGGACATGACGGTCATATGGCCATACTAGCCGGATTAGGAATTGTCCTATCAAAACATAAAATAAATAAGGGTAAAATTATTCTTTTATTTCAACCCGCCGAAGAAATTGGAGAAGGCGCTCAAAAAATATTAAATGACGAAAAATTTAAGGAAATAAAACCTGATTATATTTTTGCTCTTCATAATTTACCTGGATTTGAGTTGGGCAGTATTATAACAAGGCATGAAAATTTTGCATCAGCGTCAAAAGGGATGATAATAAAATTATACGGCAAAACATCTCATGCGGCCGAACCTGAAAATGGAATTAATCCGTCAATAGCAATGTCGAATATTATTATTATGCTAAATAATCTGGTAGATGATTTAAATGGTAAATTAATTGACTTTTCATTAGTAACAGTAGTATGTGCAAGACTGGGGGAAAAAGCCTTCGGCACAAATCCCGGTTATGCTGAAGTAATGGCTACATTTAGAAGTTATAACGATGATGACATGAAATTATTGACCGAATCCGCCGGGTTAGCCGTAAAACAAATTGCTGAAAAGGAAAATTTGAAAGAGGAAATTACTTACACTGAAGAATTTCCTGCGACAGTGAATAGTATTGAATGTATAAAAATTATTAAAGAAGTAATAAAGGAAAATAATATTAAGGAAATTAAAAAAGAACTTCCCTTTAAATGGTCGGAAGATTTCGGGCATTTTACATATAATTTTAATGGCGCTTTATTTGGTATTGGCGCCGGATTAAAAACTCCGCAGCTTCACAATCCCGACTATGATTTCCCGGATGAGATTATAGAAACCGGGATAATGGTTTTCTATCATATCGCAAAAAAAATATCGAGATTATAATGTTTAATACATCAATTATTCAATTAAGTAGGGCTGCATTGAAATCAAATTTTGAATATCTAAAAAATTATATAGGCGGGAATGTTAAAATCTCAAGTGTTGTTAAAGGTAATGCTTACGGGCATGGAATTGAGCCTTATGTAAAGCTGGCACAGGAATGCGGTATAAACCATTTTTCGGTTTACAGCGCTGACGAAGCCTTAAGAGTAAAAACCGCCTTAAAGAAAAAAAATGATATTATGATAATGGGATTTATTGATAATGATGAATTAGAATGGGCAATAAATAATAAAATAGAATTTTATGTATTTGATTTTGACCGTTTGGAAAAAGCAATAGAAATTGCAAAACAAACAAAAAAGAGAGCACTTATTCATATTGAAGTAGAAACCGGTATGAATAGAACCGGATTCGGAAGCAGAAGGTTAGGTAAAGTATTGGAAATTGTTAAGAAAAATTCGGATAAGCTTGAAATCATTGGTCTTTGCACACATTATGCGGGAGCGGAAAGCATTTCAAATTATGTGCGTATTCATAATCAGTATGAAATATTTAATAAAATTTATAATAAGTTTATTAAAGAAGGTGTAAAGCCAAGAATTAAACACACCGCAAGTTCAGCCGCTGCTATGACATATCCTTATATGCAGATGGACATGGTAAGAGTAGGAATTTTACAATACGGATTCTGGCCGAGTCTTGAGACTTTTATTGATCATATCGCGAAAAAGAAAATTCATGAAGATCCTCTTAAAAGAATACTTGAATGGAAAAGTAAGGTAATGAGTACGAAGAATGTTAAAATGGGTGAATTTATTGGTTACGGTAATTATTTCTTAGCCGAAAGAAATATGAAAGTAGCATTAATTCCAATTGGTTATTCGCACGGTTTCAGCAGGTCTTTAAGCAATACAGGCAGGGTACTTATAAGAGGGCAGAGGGTTGGAATAGTGGGGACTGTAAATATGAATTTAATAATTGTTGATGTGTCCAGCATACCGGGAGTACGTAAGGGAGATTCGGTTGTTATAATTGGTAAACAGGGAAAAAATGAAATCACTGTGCAGTCATTTATGCAGATGAGCAATCAGCTTAATTATGAATTGCTATCGCGTTTACCGGGAAATATTCCTAGAATTGTAACCGATTAATCCGCTGCTCAAATTTTAACTTCCGTTTATAATAAACCAACTTCAGCCTATGGATTTCGGTTCAAATGAATTAATATATTCTGAAATAAATGAAATTACATTTTCCATCCGGCGTCGAACATAACGTTACCGTTAAGGTATTTGATCTATTGGGCAAATGCATTAAAACACAAGTAAATAAAAAAAATCACATGGTAATTATAGTATAATCTATGACGCCGGTAATTTAGGCAGCGGAATTTATTTTTATACTTTAGCCGCTGGTTCATATACAGTTACAAAAAAAGATGATCTTACTTAAATGATTCTAATTAATTACATAAAATTAATATTATTATTTATATGAATTACTTAATTTCATTAACTAATAATTCGAATATATTAAAAACGGTATAAATTATGAAAAAAGTTAAAACACTTGCTTTGGTTGCGCATGATAATAGGAAGCAGGACATGATTGAATGGGTTGAATGGAATTATAAACTAATTCTGACTCATAAAATTGTATGTACAGGTACTACGGGAATGTTAATTGAGAAAGCTCTTATAAAAAAAATTACTAAGGATAATTCCAAAGAAAAAATAAGTTCAATTAAAAAACTAAAATCCGGCCCTCTCGGTGGAGATCAACAGTTGGGCGCTTTGATCAGCGAAGGTAAAATTGACATTCTAATATTTTTATGGGATCCTATGGAACCTCAGCCTCACGATGTAGATGTTAAGGCATTACTTAGAATAGCGGCCTTGTATAATATTCCGATAGCATCGAATAGATCAACCGCGGATTTTATAATATCATCGTCGCTTTTTAATAGCGAGTATACCCCTGTTTTGAAAGATTATTCGGGCTATCTGAAAAGAGATGTTGTGAAGAAAATAGTTTAAAAATAATATTCACCCTGTGCGTAAAATGATTTTGAATAATACCAATATTCCGTGAAGTCATTTCCGTACAGAATTTGAGTGCCGACATTAATATATATGTTTTCTGTTAATGAATAATTTGCCAGTATACTCAAATAACCGCTGCCGTCATTTAAGTTGGTGTTGTTGGATAATGTAAATGTAATTAAGGGATGGTATTGAAAAATTAGACCTTCGTACAAATAATTTTTACTAAGATTTATTATTTTATTGTTCACTAATTTTAAAAGTTCGTATTCTGATTTGTCCTTTTTCCCTTCACCATTAAAATGGTACTCAATAACTCCATATAGTTTTGAGGTAAACTGGTAATCTGCTCCTACAATAAACTTAATAAAGTTATTGTTGAGTAAATTTTCATCGGCGGAAAATATTCCTTCGCCCCTTAAACCTGCGTCAAAAAAATTACCGGCAATATCTAATCCGGCGACAATTCTTTTGTCAAATCTTCCCCCCATTAATGAAATATCGTATTCATTAAAATTTGTTCTGAACCGGAAACCATAATTACTCTCGCTAAAATTTTCCGCGGCGTTAAATACAAGATCGATATCGGTAAAATTTCCGAAAATATATTTTAGTGAAATTATGTCTGCGCCGTCTTTTTCAATTTTATAAAAAAGCGCGGGATTAATTGGATTAAATAAATCGGTAGGGTTCCAAATTCTTCCTGATCCCCATTGAATTCTTTGTCTTCCTACTTCAATATTGCCCCATTCAAAACTTTGCCGTAGCGATAAACGGTCAATAAAATGAGTTACAGATAAATTTCTTTCATTAACCGGTGTCCATGTTAAATCAATTATCTGATGAGAAGATTTTTGGGGCGTACTAATGAAAATGGAATTTCCGGTGTTTATATAAAGAGCCGCAATTTCATATTCAAAATTAATTCTTGTTTTACTCCCAATATTTAATGTAGGTCGTAATCTGGTTCTAGTAAGATTTAGAAATTGAGAATTTTCAAGATTGAATGTATTTACCAAGGATTTATTATTTACCTGATAAACAGGTAAATTCACAACGTACCCTGAGAAATCCATATTAAATGAATGTAATGAGGAACTCGATTGAGCAAAATGATTCAATGCAGAGAAGATTAATAAAATTATTGTAAAATGAATCCGCATTTGTAATTCCCTAAACAATCCTGCCGTCTTTTAGAATAATTAATCTTCCAGCTCTGTCAATTACCTGTTTGTCATGAGAGGAAAAAATAAAAGTAATATTTTTTTCTCTGTTCATTCTTTCCATCAAATCCAGAAGGTGCGAACCGGTATCGGAATCCAGGTTTGCGGTTGGTTCGTCGGCCAATACGATGGTGGGGTCATTTACAATTGCTCTTGCAACCGCAACCCGCTGCTGTTGCCCACCGCTCATTTCGTTTGGTCTTTTATCTGCCAATTCTCTAATTCCAAGTTCCTCCATCAAATCCAATGCTTTTTTATGTCTTTCTTTTTCAGTGAACCCTAATAACATCATACTGAATTCAATATTTTCAAGCGCAGTTAAAACAGGGATTAAATTATATGCCTGGAAAATAAATCCAAGTTTATGCAGTCTGAAATCCGATAATTCTTTCTTGGTTTTTTCAGATATATCTTCATTGTTAATATATATTTTACCCATGGTTGGTTTATCAAGGGCTCCAAGTAAATTTAAAAGAGTTGTTTTACCTGAGCCCGAGGGACCTGCAATAACAATGTGGTCGCCCATATTTATTGTTAGGTTTATTGCTTTAAGGGCGTGAACCGGCACACCGTTATCTTGATAAATTTTATCAAGGTTTTCTGTTCTTAGTATTTCCATTTTATTTCAGTTATTATTTTTGATTACTCTTTGTGTATTTTTAATTAATACAAAATCTAAGTTCAAAATTACTGTAAAAATTAAATCGGGATTAAACATATCTAATAGCGTTAACAGGCTCCAGTTTAATTGCTTTATATGCCGGGTAAACTGCTCCTATAATTGAAATTAAAGGAATCATAATTAAAACACCTAAAACATCATCCATTGAAAGCGTGGGATAAATAACCGCTCCAATTCCGTAGGATTCCAGGCTTTCAGTGTATATCGCAAAATTTATCCCTGAACTTTCCAGCGGAAGCATAATTAAAAACCCGCTTATTAAACCGACAACGGTACCTATAATTCCTATTACTAACCCTTCCAACAAAATCATAAAAAATATTTTTATGTTTTTCATACCAATCGACATTAAAACTCCAATTTCATTTATTCTTTCAAATACGGCCATCAGCATTGAATTTATAATACCGAAAATCAACGCAAGTTCAATTATCAGGTTAAATATCCACATTGATTCTTTGCTTAGGTCAATTTGATAAACAAGAAAGGGAAGAAGATCTTTATAAGACATTACTTCGTAGTTATCGTTTAGTCCCGATTTTATTGATGATTTTACAAGCTCTATTTTTTTATAATCATTAGCAACAACCGCGAACTCAAATATCCTATTGTTGATATTCAACATGCTTTGAGCTGTTTCCAGCGGGATATAAATGAATGATTTATCAAACTCTGAACTGAATGATTTATATATTCCCGCAACTCTGAATACTTCAGACCCTATTGTTCCGTCAGGCGTATTAGACATGATGACTACTTTGTCGCCTAAACCTACTTCCAATTTATCTGCGAGTTTTCCGCCGATAACAATTTCTCTTTTATCTCCCGTAAAATAATGCCCTTCAACAATCTGTCTGAATATTATGGAAACTTCTTTTTCTTTATCCGGAATAATTCCGTTTATATAAACACCTGAAGAATTTGTCGCGCTGCTAATTAATCCGAAAGTAATAACTCTTTTACTGAAAGCTTTTATATCGGGATTATCGGATAATTTCTTTTCTACGGCATCGGCATCCGGAATATGATTCTGAATAACTTTATTATCATTAAATCCTTTTTTATGAATTTGAATATGAGAAATGTTTGTGCTTATTTGATTTGATAGCATTTGGTTTAACATACCGTTCATAAAACCGTTCATAAACAGAACGGCAATAATCCCGATAATAACAGAACCCAGCACAACGAGCGAGCGTCTTTTATTTCTCCAGATATTTCTCCACGCAAGTTTAAAAAGCATTAATAATCTCCGGAAGCTTGCAGCAGCAAGCTAAATACAATTAGATATTTATGATTTATTATGTGTATCGTATTCCTTTTAACGGTTCTAATTTATATGTTCTATAAGCGGGGTATAAACTTGACAACAATGAAACAATTACAATTGTTAATGTCGTATTAATAAAAATCGAAATAGTATTTGTTGATTCCATACGAGGTAGAAATCCGTATTCTTCATATATCCTTCCCAATTCCCCGCCAAATTCTATGGGATTTAATATTAACATATAATTTATAAACCACCCGATAACATCTCCAATTATTACACCGATCATAGTTAAAAATAATGTTTCTATAAAAACAAGCGATACAAGTTTTATTTGAGGCATTCCGATGGAAAGGATTATTCCGAATTCGTTAAACCGTTCGGTGACCGACATTAAAACAGTGTTTAATATTCCGAACGCAACAATAACAATAAGAATTAGAAGCATAAATATACCGCTTACATTATCAAGCTCAATTGACTGTTTAAAATCCGACATGATTTCGTCCCACGAAAGCAGTACTAGATCCGGATCATCAATTTTTTCTACAAGTTCTGTTTTAACTGGTTCAACTAGAGAAATATCATTGACCTTAATAGCCAAAGCATGAATTCTGCCATACATTGCTACAAGTTCCTGCGCAGTTTCCAATCCAATAAATGCGGTTGAAGCATCGAACTCCTGCATACCCATTTTAACAGTGCCGACAATTTTAAATTTTAGATTACCGAGAGAACCGTCAAATCCCTGTGCTAAAATAACAATATCATCCCCGATACCGGCTTTAAGATTTTGCATCAATTTAGTCCCTAAAACAATTTCATAACTATCTGTTGTTGTGAAGAAACGTCCGTCATTAATTCTATTTATAAATGTTGCTGTAGTTTTTTCCTTTTGGGGATCGATACCAAATATAGCTGCGCCTAATGAATTGTCTTTATAACTGATTAGTCCGTCGGCATAAACGCGGGGAGCAAAACTGATTACATTTTCATCAGACTCTAATTTTTCTTTTATATTGTTGGTGTACTTAAAATTTTTATTCAAGGAAGGATTCTGCTGATATCCTTTTTTCTGAAGCTGCAAATATCCTGAAAACATATTAACAGCGTTGCTTATATTTAATTCGTATGTACCAATCTGCATACCTCGCATAGCAACGGAGGCAAATGTGGCGAATACAATTGCGCATAAGGTTAGTAAGGATCTTCTTTTATTACGCCAAATATTTCTCCACGCAAGTTTAATTAAAAGCCTCACTTTTAATTACCTCTCTCTAATTCCTGGAATGAAAATTTTCTCGGGTTAATATTTATATCGAACTCCATTTCAAGTGTTCTGAATTCTGTTATATGTCCTTCCTTAATGTTATTTGTCATTTTCCAAACAGAGGGCATTTTTCTACTGCCGAATATCTTAATTTCGGAAAAAGAAAGAGTTCTAATTAATTTTCCTTTTTCGTCAAAATATTTTATTTGTGAGGGGAGAAAACCATCTTTTTGAACCCAGTAATATAGTTTGCCCCATACTACCGGGGCTTGAGGTTTTGGAGTCATTTCAATTTTCCAGCAATCTTCATCGTTATATTTCTCTTCGCTTACAATTTTTGTGTTGTAATCATCGCTGTAATTGGATTCTCTTACCAGATCGTCATTTGTAAAATCCGAGCCGTTCCAGGACTGCAGCATCATTGAAGGAGGTATTTTAATTGTAGTTTCGGTGTTCTTAAGGTAATTCCACATTTCATTTTTAATTTTTAATGTTTTATTACCTGCCTCCTTTCGCGGGGAAAGCACAACAATTAATGCCTTTTCATTCCCTTCCCACCAGCTTTCCATTTTTAATGTTCGTTCATAATCAGGAGTCGTAATTTTCATTTCAATAATTCCGTGAGCTGATTTTCCTTTTATAAGATTTTCAGCTTTATCAATAATTTCATTTGCCGTTTGCGCGAATAAATTTGAGAAGAGAATAAGGATCAAAAAAAACAAATATCGTTTCATTGTATTCCTGATTTTAATAAATGACTAAACGTTCAGTCAAAAACTAACAATATTAGTATATTTTGTCAAGACATAAAAATATGTGATTCTTAAAAGGGCATAAAAAATAAATTAAATAAGAATTCTATTTGAAAAATATTACTTCAGTTTTTCCAATTTATCTTTTAATTGTTTTGAGGCAAGCGCATAACCTCCGTCGGCAGCGTCAATAAAATGAACCTGTCTGCCGTGTCTTTCGAATATGAGACATGTAATAAGCGCGCGGTCGGAAATTAAAACACCGTATAATATTTTTTCTTCTTTTTCAAATTTATCAAGAATCGAGATCAAAATTTCCCGCTGATACTTTGAACCGGAAAGCACTACTTTTAATGTGTCGTCAAATTTTTCATAATCGCATGTACTTTTAACAAGTTGTTTGTATCTTTTCCATTCTTCGTTCCCAAACTTGAAAGAATAAACAGCATATAAGTTTTCGAGCCAAATTTTAATAGTATAAAATATTTTGGTTTTGCCCATAATTTTTGATTCAAATAATGGGCCTTTCTTTTTAAAGGTTAGCTTAATATCTTTTTCACCAATCGGATTTCTTTTAGCGGCCGGTCCATAAAGAAAATCTATTTCTTTTAACACCATATCATAAATTTGGTTATCGTTATGATTTTCATTTACTTTTACAATGAGACTCATGGATTCGCCTTTAAAGCTATATATATCCTGCCAGCGGCATTCCA
This sequence comes from Bacteroidota bacterium, assembly GCA_018829205.1. Taxonomy (GTDB): domain Bacteria; phylum Bacteroidota; class Ignavibacteria; order Ignavibacteriales; family Melioribacteraceae; genus JAHJUE01. Next base: position 56,814 of record JAHJUE010000006.1, on the reverse strand, counting down.
GCCCCGTAAAATTTGCGCATCCTAATTTTACGGCGGAATTGATTTCAAATTTTCCGTTGCCGTTTTTTACGAGATTCTCAGCATATGACAATCCGCCGCCTTTAAAAACAGCCTGTATGTAGTTGTCTGAAATTGAATGTTTACCCACAAAAATACTAACGCCGTTAGCTGATAATTCGGATACAGGTACAATTCCTGCTCTTAAATACAAATTGAATTGATTTATTACTGTGCTTTTAACATCGGCAAGGACATCTGAAATTTTAATCCGGGATGAAGAGGGAATAAGTAATGTGGCGCCGTCGCCACCGAATACAAAAGGGATTTCAATATTCGGGAGTGCGTTTAATACGGCAATAATTGTTGAAGCGGCTACAAAATTTACATCTTTATACCTGCCTTGCTCAATTGCTTCTGTAGATTTATAAATATCTGTAACTACAATGTCCCAATCGTTTGGTACCGACTTAAAATTATTGGAACCGATAAGTTTGTACATATCGTTCATCGGTTCTATATTTTTATAAAAATCTGCCGAACTCATAAATTTAATTTAGATAGTCTTGAACGTTTAAGCAATAGTTTATTCTGAGTAAAATTTATAAAATATAGGTAATGTTTAATTGAGACTATTAATAATTGTAAATAGAATAAAAAAATATTAATATTGATTGACCAATAATTCAGTTAAAAAATGCCTAGAAGTAAAGAACAATTTAAAGAAATGCGTGAAAAAACACGATCGATTATACTTGAAAAAGCTCTTCTGCTATTTGCAAATAAAGGTTTTCACGGGACATCAATTAACGATATTGCAAATGAAGCCGGTATCTCAAAAGGACTTGCTTATAATTATTTTGAAAGCAAGGATGCGATTCTGCAAGCAATAATAGATACAGCATTAACGGCAGGTTTGGAAGTAATGAATGTTTCAAAATTATCCGACGATCCTTACAAACAGCTGGAATTACTTATTGTAAAAACATTCGACCATATTCAGAAAAACGATAATTATTGGCGGATGTTTTCAACATTAATGCTTCAGCCAAAATTATCGAATATTACTGAAAAAATGGTTAATGAATTCGGTACAAACGCGATGAATGAAACAATAAAAATATTTAAAAAAATCGGAATTAGAAATCCGGAGACCGAGGCTTTAATACTTGACGGTGTACTTGACGGGATAATCCTGCATTATTTATTTTTTAAGGATAAATACCCGATAAAAAAAGTAAAAAATAAACTGCTAAAAAAATACAGCAGGGAAGAGTTGGAGAAAATTAAAGTCCTATAACCAATTCTTCCGGGTAATCAAATTCTATTGTAACAGAAGAAATCCGGCAATTAAGTAAATGCCCGCCTCCAGAAATTCCTTCCTTCATAAAATGAAAATGATAATTAGGAAAGTTTACAGGTTCAAAATAAGGAGGGAACCAGAATCCAACAGCACTGCCTCTAATGTTCTCGAAATCAAATACAATTTGTTCCGCAACAATATCATTTAAAGAAGGATAAGGTTTTTTCTGTTCTTTTACGGTTCTGGTTTTTACGCTTTCAAATTCTCCGCTGATCTTTATTGCTATAGGTTTAGATGCATCAGCTATTAGCTCGGATAAGTATTTTGTTAATTCCTGGAAATTAATATTTGTATCCAGTTTAATAGAAGTATCCGGCTCAAAAAATTTCACGACTGTAAATGGCGACAGATCATGATCCGGGACTTCAAAAACTTCACCGTCCGGAAGTATTCTATAAACTTTTCCATCAATAACTACCATTTCACCGTTTACTCCGTTATATGTGCCGAGTCCGAAATCGCCTTTTCTTTTTAATTCTTTTATCGAAAGAGATCCTTCATAATCACTATCTAAAAATTTTTTCATTGTACCGTATTGAAATATATTGTCATTATTTTCAAGAGTTCCGGTTTCAACTTTATTATTTGAGCATGAAACAAAAAATGAAATTATAATGAAATAGAAACATGACTTAAAAAGTTTCATATGTATACCCAGGTAAGATTTGAAATAACTAAGATGAAGATTTACAAAAATAATTTAAAAATCTATTAAGAAGAAGATTCAGCAACAATTAAAATTTTTTCTTCCTCTGATAGATTAAAATCGCGAATAAATAAACTAATTGTCGGTCTTTGAGTAAAAAATAATATTAGCATAATTGCAAAGATTAATAAAATCGAATTGTCGCCTGTAAATAAGTAAGCTATACAGTTCAGTAAATTTACCGATTCGATTAAAGCCAATCTGAACAATGAAACAGTTCGGAAAGAATTTATCTTTTTTTCAAGAGGTTCATTAATTTGAATTTTTTTAATAAGCATGTTGTAAAAAAACTTGCCTATAAAAAAAGATGAGAAGTTAAAAATCATAACAACTATTTTTACAATCATTTCATTAATCTCAAATTCAGGTAGATAGTTATTTGATTTAATGAAATAAAATGTAATAACTGCCATCATTTGCGAGGACAAAAATGCGATAAAGATAAAATCTAACGATTTAAAACCCGATTTTATATTTTTGTTCATAGTGGGAGAAAACGATTATTAATTGGATTGAAATAATAATTATCGGAAGATTTAATATTCATCTACTCTCCCGATAATTCATTTACTAAAAATTCTAGTCAATATCTCCTAACAGGAATTTATCATCTACTTTAACGAAACTGAATATAGTTTTTAGATTTTGATTCCCGCTTTTAAAGCTGACTTCAATAACCGTCCAATCTACTCCATCTTCTTTTGTTTCGTTAGGATTACCTATTTCATAAGAATCGCTGATATCAATCAACGCTTTTATTTTTTTGCATATTCTTTTAACACTATTTAACTCATTTTCATCATTAGGGTTATACGCAGCCTGTAACTTTTTTGATTCATTTGGACCGTCATACGCGATTAAAGCCGCCGCTTCAGAAAATTTCTTAGCTTTGCTTAATTCAAGTATTTGCGATAAAGTTTCCTGACTTGATTGCGCATTAATATTCATCGAAATTGCTGCGAATAAGAACAATCCGATAATAATACTTAACTTTTTCATTTTTCATCCCTCTGCTTGTACTTTAATGTATACAACCGTGTTCTATTATTGTTTTACATTATAATTAAAAATGTATTTTAAATCATTTTAACTTCATATATACAACTAAATAGGCAATAAGAGTGCCAGAAAAATATACTTAAAATAAGCTCAAAATCATTGGTGGTAAAAATTAATGTACACTAAATACGAAAAAAATTCGCATATACTATAATTTTACTTTTTAAACATTAATACGTAAAATGTTTTATTTGCTCTCCTTTAACTCCTATTTCTGTCATTGCTTCTATCCCAATTTCAAGATGAAGATCGACAAACTTTTTTGTTACTAATTTATCAGATTCTTCGGTTTTAATTCCCGACTGAATCATAGGAAGATCTGAAACAAGAAGCAAGGCGCCGTGCGAAATCTGGTTTGCATAACCGACAATAAATAAAGTTGCCGTTTCCATATCAATTCCTATGACGCCTATTTTCTTCAAATATCTTTTAAAATCGGTGTCCCATTCCCAAACTCTACGGTTTGTTGTATAAACCACGCCGGTTCTATATTCAACATTGTGTTTTAAAATTTTATCTGATACAAATTTATGTACTTTAAAAGACGGGAGAGCAGGAACTTCAGGAGGATAATAATCATTGCTTGTACCTTCTCCTCTAATTGCGGCGGTTGGTAAAATAAAATGTCCAAGTTCGGTTGACTGTTTTAATCCTCCGCATTTACCAAGGAATAAAACTCCTTTAGGATGCCTTGCGGTTAACAAATCCATGACCGTTGCTGCATTAGCCGAACCCATTCCAAAATTCACAATAGTTAATCCCGCGCTGTTTGTTGCCGTCTGCATTGTCCGGTCCAATCCTTTTACTTCACAATTAAACTTATCGGCAAATTTTGTTACATAGTTGCTGAAGTTAGTTAAAAGCAGGTAATCACCGAATTCGTCGATTTGCGTTCCCGTATAACGGGGCAGCCAGTTTTTGGCGATGTCTAATTTTGTTTTCATCAATTTTCCGAATTATTAATTAAGGAAGATTTCCGATTATCCAAAAATTCATTCATTTTAATTGCACCCAATGAAAATATATATCCGATAGCGGCTCCAATAATTCCTCCAAAAATTATATCGGAAGGATAATGAAGTCCCAAATAAGGACGTGAAAAAGCTACAAGTCCGGCTGTAATTAAGAGCGTCCATTTTAGTTTTGGAAATAACCTGTAAAAGAATACCGCAATCGCAAAATTATTCAAAGAATGAGATGATGGAAAAGAATATGAACCGGTGCATCCGAGAATTGTACGTGCGTCCGGAAGCGCATTGCACGGCCGTATTCTTTCTACAAGATTTTTAACAAGATTGCTGCTGAACTGATCCGAAAATACAATTAAAAAAATAGATCCTATAACGGCAATTTTGCCAATTCTTCCGCCTTTAAAAAAGGCGATACAAAGAAGAACAATATAAAGCAGATACCAATGTTTAACATCGGTAATAAAACCGAAAAATTTATCAAATACCGGATTAGCAATGGTGTGATTAATAAAATAAAAGATTGTTAGATCGATTGAATAAAAAAAATCTGCCATTAATTAGACTTTTATATTTATTTATGTTTATTCTGACAACTAAATTTATCAAATTAGACTTTATTAACAAATAATATTCTGAAACAAAAATGTTTAACAGGTTATTAAATAGTATCTGTCATTTTTCGATAATAAGTCTATTATATTTACATATCAAATAAAAGGAATTTCAGAATTAGTTTTTGATGAATAACGTTAAGAAAAATATTATTGTACTATTCAGACTTACGGCATTTCTAGCCGCATTTGCTGCTTTAACTTCATTAATATTTGAAGTTTACTCATTCCCGGCACAAATGAAGTATATATACATTGCGAGAATTTCCGCAGCATTGATAGCATTTATTCTTTCAATAGTTTCAGATTTCAAATTCGGAAGAAAGTATCTTCCTGTTTTAATTCATACGCTTTTGGTCACGCAAATTTTATCAACTTCAGTAGTAAGTTATTTAATACCGCAGACGTGGCTTTTAAATTATTCGATTGCAGCATTAATTACCTTTATTTCAGCCTTTCTTTTCGGAAGCCTACTTAAAAATCAAATAATAATCCCGGTCTATTATGTTGTTTTGTTCAGCGCTTCGCTGCTACTTAACAACGAATTGATTTATTTAAATACTCTAAGAATTGAATCTGCTTCTTTTATAATTTTACTGGGAGCCGCGGTAATAATAATTGCTGTAATTAATTTTAAATTTATTAAAAAGAAAAAAAGTGGCTTCGGTTCAGCTAATTTATCCGAAGATCAGGCAATTCAGAAATTTAAAAACTTTTTCGAAAATGGGGTTGAAGGATTTTTTCAGGCAGATCTCGAAGGGAAAATTTTATACATAAATAATGAGTTCGCGAAAATACTGGGTTATGATAGTACCGATGAATTAACCGAATCAAATATGTTTTATGATATTTTCGCCAATCCGAAAGATAAAGAACTGCTTGACAGATTACTTGAAGGACACGGGAAAATTAAAAACTATAGGATAAAAGCTAAACAAAAAACAGATGAACAAATATACTTACGGCTCAATTTAAGACTGGAACTTGATGAACTTGAAGAACCCTTATATTATGAAGGAAGCATTCAGGATATAACCCAGCAAATAAAAAATGAAGAAGATAAAAAACAAATAATTCTAAAATTAAAACAAAGACTTAAACAACTGCCTTCCATTCCTGATAGCGGTACCGACAACAGTTCAATTAAAACGCATTTTATCGCTAATATGAGTCACGATATTAAAACTCCTATGAATTCAATAATGGGATTTTTAACATTAATGGAAAACGGACTTTGGGAAAGCGACGAAGAAATTAAAGAATTCGCCGGAAACGCAAAATCTTCAGCCGATTCAATTCTCGAAATTATTAATAATATACTTGATATTTCTAAGCTTGAATCGGGAAGTATTGACCTTGAATCAGAAGAATTTTCGATAAAAGAGGAAATTGAAAAATCAGTTTCTATAGTTACTCCCGGAATTAAGGAAAAAGGATTAAGTCTTGTTATCGCTTTGGATGAAAGAATTCCCAATACAATTGTCGGCGACCCGACACGGTATCGTCAGATTTTACTTTATATATTAAGAAACGCGGTTAAATATACAGAAGAAGGTAAAATATCAATTGAAGCGGCTCCTCAAAAATTTGATGATGAATACGTTCTTATATCTACAAAAATAAAAGACACTGGAAAAGGCATTGAAGAAGATGTGCTCGCAAATATTTTCAAACCCGTTGAAAGAAAAAAAGTAGCAAGAGCTAAACAGGGAGCCGGATTCGGTCTTGTAATTGCTAAAGAGCTTGTTACTATGATGGGTGGCAAGATTGAGGTAAAATCAATAATAAATGAAGGAACAGAAATTGAATTTACAGTCCGTCTTAGAATCGGAAATATTTCTGTTTCTCAAGATAAACAAATGGACTTTGAAAATACGGACGAGAATCTGCAGATAAATAAACTTATACCGCAGCAGAAGAACGGGAAAAGACTTCTTCTGGTTGAAGATAACCCTATTAGTCAAAAAATTGAACTTAAAATCTTAAGAGAAATAGGTTATTCGGTTGACGCAGTTTCTAGCGGACAGGAAGCTATTGAGGCTATTAAAACAAATTCATTTGATCTTGTGCTGATGGATATTGAAATGGATGACATGGACGGAATGAAAGCCACACAGGAGATTAGAAATCTGGATGGCAAAGAAAGCAATATTCCAATAATTGCCGTAACAGCTCATTCAAGTATGAAAGACAGAGAAATGTGCCTCAACGCCGGAATGGACGATTATATAGCCAAACCCATTAATATTAACTTTCTAAAAATGACAATTGACCAGTGGCTGGGAAGAAGCCATTAGCTGCTATAAAATAAAAAACCCCGATCTATTTTATAAACCGGGGTCATAACAAATATTAAAATTAAACTAACCGTTACTGATTTCATCAATAGATTTCTTAATAATAGCTACCGCTTCGTGAATTTGATCTTCTGTTATTACAAGAGGCGGCGCGAAACGGATTATATGTCCGTGAGTAGGTTTTGCCAAAAGACCGTTGTCTCTCATCTTCAAACAAACATCCCAAGCTTCTTTTCCGTTTTTAGGTTTAATAACAATAGCGTTCAGCAAACCTTTTCCGCGAACTAATTCAATCATATCACTTTCAATTTTTCTTAATTCGGTTCTGAATATCTCGCCGAGATTTTCAGCTCTTTCCGCCAGTTTCTCTTCTTTAACAACTTCAAGTGCGGAGATAGCAACTTTACAAGCGAGCGGGTTGCCGCCGAATGTAGAACCATGTTCGCCGGGTTTGATAACAAGCATAATATCATTATCGGCTAAAACTGCTGAGATAGGCATAACTCCGCCCGAAAGGGCTTTGCCTAAAATTAATACGTCAGGTCTTACGTTTTCGTGATCGCACGCTAAAAGTTTTCCTGTTCTTGCGATTCCTGTTTGAACTTCGTCGGCTATAAACAAAACATTTTTAGCTTTGCACATATTATAAGCTTTCGCAAGATAACCTTCATCCGGGACAAATACTCCTGCTTCACCTTGAATAGGCTCGACAAGAAATCCGGCAACTGTCGGATCTTCCAACGCTTTTTCCAATGCGGCTAAATCGTTGTATGGGATTTGAATAAATCCGGGTGTGAAGGGTCCGAATCCTTTATACGAATCAGGATCGGTGGACATTGAAACAATTGTAATAGTTCTTCCATGAAAGTTGCCGTCGCATACAATTATTTTAGCTTCGTTCTCGGCAATACCTTTTTTATTATACGCCCATTTTCTGCAAAGCTTTAAAGCTGTTTCATCTGCTTCAGCGCCCGAGTTCATTGGAAGAACTTTATCATAACCGAAAAACTCTGTTATATATTTTTCGTAGGGACCAAGTGCGTCATTGTAAAACGCTCTTGATGTAAGAGTAAGTGTTTTTGCCTGTTCTGTAAGTGTGTTAATTATTTTAGGATGACAATGCCCCTGGTTAACGGCAGAGTACGCGGATAAAAAATCAAAATACTTTTTACCTTCAACATCCCACAAAAATACGCCTTCGCCTTTGGCTAAAACTACCGGTAGAGGATGATAATTATGCGCACCGTATTTATCTTCCATTGCCATAAATTCTTTGGATTTTGTTAATTCATCAACAACCATATAAACCCCATTTTTATTGGATAATTCATAAAATATTCATGCGAAATTTATAATATTTTATGCAGACTTCCGAACAAATTTGCCATAAGAAAGCAGAAAATTTTGACTTTTAATTTTTTACATTACATTTTGAATTTCAAATATATATTTATACTTGGTGTTAAAATGAAAATAGAAACGAAAAGACTGCCTATTGCCACTAAAGGACACAATGATTTAACAGACATCACATCCGAAATCGTTAAATACTTAAATGAAACCGGCATGCAGGAAGGGAATGTTTTAATATTCGCCCCCGGCTCAACGGCCGGGGTAACAACAATTGAATATGAACCGGGACTAATTCAGGATTATCCTGAGTTTTTTGAAAAAATTATTCCTTCACAAATGGTTTATCATCACGATGAAACATGGCATGACGCAAACGGGTATTCTCATATTCGGGCTGCATTGCAAGGAGCGTCGCTTACCGTCCCTTTTTATGAAGGCAAATTATTGCTTGGCACCTGGCAGCAGATAGTATTAATAGATTTCGATAACCGGTCACGAAATAGAAATGTCGTTCTGCAGTTTACGGGAATTTAGTTTCTTAACATTTTTATTAAATCATTAAAGAGAAATAAATTGAATAAAACAGTTACCATTTTCGGAAGTTCAAAACCTTTACCCGGAGAAACAGAATATTTAAGCGCTTATAAACTGGGCAAAATTTTAGGTGAAGCTGGATTAAATATTTGCAGCGGCGGATTTCAGGGAATAATGGACGCTGTTTCTAAAGGCGCATATGATTCAGGTTCTAAAGCCATAGGTATTACCGTAAATCTATACAATGCAGTTCCAAGCAAATATTTATCCGAAGAAATTAAATGCGATACTCTATTCAGCAGACTTGAAAAGCTTGTTGACAAGGGGGACGCTTATATTATTCTACCGGGAGGAACCGGAACCCTGCTTGAACTTTCACTTGTTTGGGAATATTTTAATAAAGGCATTACTCAAATAAAACCGTGTGTTTGCGTCGGTAATATGTGGAATAGTATTTCAAAAGTTATTGATGAAAGAATGGATTTTGAAAAAAGAGAAACCGGACTTGTAAAAAGTTTTATGAATATTGAGGAATGCTCGGAATATATTATTGCAGCTCTGAAATAAATTTAGCAACCGTTTGGTAAACCATATCGGCAGTTAATTCTTTTATGCATTTATATTGAACATCTGAACGCGAGCATTTTAAATGCCGCGGCGAATAAATAAAACAGGGAGCGCAATCCAAATTTAATGAAACAATTTTGTGGTTTGTCTGCCACGGTCTAATATAGTTTGTATTTGTCGGGCCTATTACTGCAACCGTATTAAGCTGCAATGCAGAAGCAACATGCATTAAACTGGAATCATTTGTTACAAATATATTACATCTTTTCATAACCGCTGCTGATTCGGCAAGGCTATTGGTTTTTACAATAAATGAATTTTCCGAATCAATTTTATTTTTTACCAAAGATTTAAGATCGTCTTCTTCAGGACCGCCGAAAATTAGTATTTTGGCTCCCTTGTTTTTAATCAGCATTTTTGAAAGCACTGCAAATTTATCAGGTTCCCATCTTCTTTTTATATGATTTTTTAATGTAGCACAGCCTGGATGAAGTCCAATCACCAAATCACTTTCAGTAATTTCATGATTTTTGAAAAATTCAAGCGAGGCTTTATTATCTTCGTCGGTTAACGGAAATTCGAGTGAAGGGATACTAGAAATTTTTTTGCCCGTCAAATTCTCAACAAGCATTATATTTTCTTCAACGTTATGCATGTTGTCGTTTTCTTTTACGGTAATATTATTGGTCCAGCCTAGATTTGATAAATCATGTCTCAAATAATTTACACCAGTTCTTTTTGACGCGCCTATCAATAAACTTATTAAATTATATTCTCTTCTGTTTGAAGGATAAACATTAATGGAAGCGTCGTACTTTTTTCTAAATCTGTTTACAAATTTAAGGGAGTCAATTTTGGAAGAATTAATGAAATCAAAACGGTAAACATTGGACAGATATGGAAGTCTGCTGTAAATGTCCTCAGCTCCTTTAAACATAACTAGCGCGTCAATTTCAGCTTCCGGTAAAATTTCTTTCAATTTAATTAATGCCGGGGTGAACATTAAAGCGTCGCCAATACCTGATAGCGCGATGATTAATATTTTTTTAATCTTCATTTGATAAGTTAAAAAAAGGGCGCTTAAAAAAAGCGCCCCTTAAAATTTAGTTATTCTGTTACAGGGCCGGTTTATTGACCTCTGTTGAGTCTTGTTTAATCATTCTTCTATAGGTATCAATCCTTTGCTGAACACTTTGATCATCCGGCATAAATTTTTGTAATCCGCTTAATAAATCAATAGCTTTCTCGAATTCCTTTAGGTCTTCATAAATTCCAAGCAATATAATGTAAGGATTATATCTTGAAGTGAAGTTTTTAGGATTTTCAGCAATTTCTTCAAGAGCCTCTTTTTCAACTTCTCTTATTAGCTGAATATATTTTTCGTAGTCTCCGGAAGACTTGTAAAGACCCGCTATATCATTAAGCAATGGGTATTCAATAGGAATTAATCTTCTTGGAAGTTTAGCTTCCATTGTATCAAGAAGCGCAAGTGTTTTAGCTTTGTCCTTTTTTTCAAAAGCGTAAAAATACGCGAGTCTTAAGAACGAGAATCTATAGTTTCTTGAAAGCCGCTGATGATTATCATCCATATAAACGGTAGGATCATTTAATCCTCTGAATTTAAATCCTGGCTGGTAATCTTTGCTGAATCCTTCCGGCTCATTAAATAATTGTTTTGAAAGAATTTCTTCATTTACATTGTAAGTTGAACCTACTTTTTTAGGCACAAGTCTGAACGCAAGTCCTTCCATTTGCAAGTAATCATCAAGTCCGAGCTGACTTTGTTCGGAAGTAGTAGCAGCGAAATAAATCGGTCTTTCCCAATTATTCGTTTTAATAATATCAAGCGCCGCTATATCCTGTGTTCTTACAGCCTTAACATTTCCGAACTGCATAGTAAAGGGCATTGACCAAGATATTGAGCCGCTATTAATTACGGCAGTATCAGTAACTCCGAATTCTTCAAATACACTTTCCGGAACTTCAAGTTTCATCTCCCTGGTTTCCCATCTTGAAGGTCCGATAGTCGCAATTTCTTCGTCCGATATACTCATTTTTACTTTTGCCGCTCCGTGCGGAGCTGTATTTTTTAATTGTTTAATATACCAGTCGGTATTTAAAAGACTTAAATTTGCAATTCTAACATCTCTTCTTACGCCTTCAACATCCTGTAAATACCAAAGAGGGAAGGTATCGTTATCGCCGTTTGTAAAAATAACAGCGTTGGTGGCAACACTTTGAAGCAGGTTATAAGAATAATCCCATGGTACATAATTGCGTGAACGGTCATGTGAAAAATAATTGCCTTTAAGCATATTTACGGGGACAATTACAAAAGCGACAACCATTATAAAACTAAGAGCAGGATTTAAAAGTGAAGATTTGCTGAACTGCTGCTTTGTTAAATCCAATAATCCTTTAACTCCAAGTCCAATCCAAATAGAAAAAACAAAGAACGCGCCGGTATAAAAATAATCGCGTTCCCTAGGCTGAGGCTGCTGCTGATTCTGATAAAAAGCTGTTAGCCATCCTAGGAAAATAAACATTGTTAAAAAAACCGCGGCCATTTTCCAATCACGTTTGAATAAATAATAGATTCCGAATAGACCAATGAAAAACGGAATACCGAAAAACTCTGTCCAATCAACCCCTGAGTCCTGAACCGTAGAGTTTCTGCCGACATAATTCCACAACAAGTATCTGTTGAACATATGATTCATTTGATATCTTACCAGAAAATCGAGGTCGCTTGTGTATTCCTTATATATTCCAACCTGATGCGGTTCTTGAGAATATCTTCTCTGCAAGGTAGGAAACTCTCCGTACTGTTCGCGATTTAAGTAAGATACTAATTCACTAAATGTTTTCGGGCTGTTAAGATTTATTGGAGTATCCTGGTTTGAACGTATGATAATCATGGCATATGACGAAAATCCTATCAAAGCAAAGAGCAGGCTCTTTAATACAAGATTTAATGTCATTCTATCATTTTTCTTGCTCCAATATATCAGGTAACCTAAACCCGCGAAGAATGCAATTATTATAAGCACATCGAATACAATATTATTCTTGCCAATTGTTGAAACCATGTTTGGAAAATATTTAACTATTCCGGGATATGTGGCAACTAAAACAATTCCGCCGAAAATTATAGGCAGGTAAAACGAGTTTTTCTGAAATATTTTTTTCCACATTACTGCCATAAATATTATACTGGCGACTGCTACAATCATTAATGCGCGCATATCAAATGCTTTATATAAATCATTTCCCGGAGGTGAGGATTGTGTTTGAGTGGACCACAAACCGACAAGTATAAGCAGCACGATGCCGGCGTGGATTAAAAATATAGTTATTGTTTTCTTTAATATAGTTTCATCACTTAAATATTTTCTGAACATAATTACCATTACAATTGGCACTATGGCAAGCACGGCCATTAAATGCACGCCTGTTGATAATCCAATTAAATACGCAATTAATAGCAGGTATTTTTCGCTATCTGGTTCGTCGGCTTTTTCATTCCAAACCATAATAAGCCATACAACAATTCCGATAAAAAAAGTTGCCAATGCATAAACTTCGGCTTCAACAGCGTTAAACCAGAATGTATCGCTGAATGCAAGTGAAAGAGCGCCGATTGCGGCGGCAATGTATGTTCCTAAACTTTCAAGAATTGATTCGTCTTCATTTTTTCTGAAATTTTCAATCAGTTTAACAATTATTAAATAAACAAATAAAACAGTAAAAGCACTTGAAATAACGGAAACAGCGTTAACTCTTAATGCAATATTTTCAGCAAAAGGGATCATAGCAAACAGCCTGCCCAGAATCAAAAATAATGGTGTTCCGGGAGGATGAGGCACCTGCATTAAATAAGAAGATGCGATGAATTCACCGCAATCCCAGAATGAAACCGAAGGCTGTACAGTTAAAAAGTATGTAAATGCGGCCATTAGAAATACTGAAAAACCAATAATCCTGTGAAGTAATTTTTTATTCATTAAGTCCTCTTAAAGTAAAAAATAATTTATATGTCATTCTCAGAATTTTCCTTATTCTCAGAAGGTAAATTGAAGAGATTGTCGTAATTTTTCTTTTCTCTGTTCATATAATATTTATAATAAAGTTTTTTAAGCCGCTCCATAGAAAGTTTGTCCAAATCCTCGTCGTCTTTATGCCGTTTAAGCAGCATTTTATAATCTTCAAGCTCTTTAGATTCAAATTTTCTTTCGTATCTTTTAAGCGTTTCGAAAAATTTATTCTGTTCTCTTTGACTCATGGAATTAGTTTAAATTATTCGTAAAATAAAGTCCAAATATATAAAAAATTAGATTAACATTTAGAAAATCGTAGGATATTAAGTAATGAAACTGAACTTATACAAACAGTTTAGTCCGGCTGTTTCAATTATTCTTCCGACATTTAACCGGGAAAAATTGTTGGAAAGGGCAATTAAGTCAATATTAAACCAAAAATTTTTATTATGGGAATTAATAATTGTTGATGACGGAAGCGATGACGGTACATTTGCGGTTGTTAATAATTATCAGAAAAAGAATGAAAATATCAGGTATTTAAGACATGCGAACAAAAAACTTCCGCTCGCCTTAAATACAGGGATTCAAGCTTCTTGCGGAGAATTTATTACTTTTATCGGCAGCGACGATGAATACAAACCGGAACATATTTTATTACGGTACAATTATTTAAATCAGAACACCGATATAGATATGCTGCACGGGGGAATTAAAATAGTCGGTGATCCTTTTGTAAAAGATAAAAACGATTTAACTAAAACGGTACATTTATCCGAGTGTTTTATAGGAGGAACATTTTTCTGCAGAAGAAAAATATTTGATGAAATCGGCGGATTCAATAATATAGAATACAGCGAGGATTCCGAATTTTTTGAAAGGGCGCGCAAAAAATTCAATACAGTAAAAGTAAATTTCCCCACATATATATATTACCGCGATACCCCCGACAGCATTTGTAATTCTATTTGATATAATAAATTATATAGTAAAATATTAAACTGAGTATTTTTCTATAATTTCTTCCGGAATTCTTACGGGTCGACCGGTTTTAATTGAAACCATTGTATAAATAACTTTTCCTTCGGCTGCAATTTTCATTGAATCTTTTTTATAAATCCAGAAATTAACATAAACCTGCGCGCCGTTATATGATTCAATTTGAGTTTCAACAACAGCTGTATCTTTTAATACAAGAGCGCGTTTAAATTCTATTTCGGCTTTGGAGGCAACCCACGAATAACCCAATTTAATAAATTCGCTCATAGCTACTTTATAGTCTCTTTCCATTTGTTCAAATCTTGCAGCTAATAAGTAATCAAGATATTTAGAATAATGGACATGGTTATTCATATCTATATCATCTGGTCGGATTGTAATTTCAGATTTAAACTTTGAATACATTTGGCCTCTTTAGGTCTTTTTTATCGCTTTAATTGAATAAAGATAAGGAATTATATCTTTGTGATTTTCGAAAACGTATTTATCTACACCAATTTTTTCCATATTTGAGAAGCAGTTATACGTTGAAAAGGGGAATTCATTTAGAAATTTAATTTCAAGTCCCTGCTTTATTAATGAATTTAATATTTCGCTGAATGTATGATTCCACCCGTAGCTTGTATTTTGAATATCGGCGTTTTTGTCGGCGTATGTGCCCGAATAGGTTTCTTTAATAGGCTCAGTCATAAAATATGAATATTGAAAAAATTTAAACTCATCGTCAAACATCCATATAAAAGGATGAAATTCTACCATATAAAAGATTCCGTTTGGATTTAAGAAATGCGAAATAATTTTTCCCCATTCATTTAACTCAGGCAGCCAGCCTATTACTCCATATGATGTAAAAACGATATCAAACTTTTTATTAATAATTTTTGGAAGATCAAAAATATTGCAGCAAACGAACTCCGCGTCTAAGTTTAATTCATCGTTCAGCTTTTTCGCCTCTTCAATTGCTTTATCCGAAATATCAATCCCTGTTACTTTAGCTCCCATTCTTGCAAGCGAAAGAGAATCCATTCCAAAATGACATTGAAGATGAAGAATAGATTTACCTTTAACATCGCCTAATTCTTCCAGTTCAATAAATTTCAGCGAAGTTTGGCCCTTTTTAAAATTTTTTACATCGTAGAATTCCGATCCGATATGAACCGGCGTTTTGGAATTCCATGCGTTTTTATTCGCCTCAAAATAAAAATTGTCTCTTTTCAAATAAACTCCCGGTTTTTACAGAACTAAAATAACAAATAATTGTAAAAGTTTATTGAATTGCTATTCAAACAGCTAAAACCTATTTTCAACCTTTAATTTTTTTAATATGAGGACTTTATGAAACACATTGTTCTATTTATCTTAACATTTGCAGTTTATTCAAATATTTATTCACAAGATGAAAATAATATTCAACTAAAAAGCGAGATTGATTCTTTAAGTTATTCAATCGGATACAGTATTGGTCAGAATATTATGGCTCAGGGATTAGAAATTAATCGCGATACATTTGCAAAAGCCGTATTAAACGCACTTAATAAAACAGCTCCCGTTTTATCTGATGATCAAATGACGCAGATTATTGTATCTTTCCAGCAGAAAAAAATGAAGGAAAGAGATAATAACCTTAAAACCGTCGGGACAAAAAACAAAAAAGAAGGCGAAGCGTTTTTAGAAAAAAATAAAAAAATGCCCGGTGTTGTTACAACAGCAAGCGGACTTCAATACAAGGTTATTGAATACGGAAAAGGAGATTCGCCCAAATTGGAAGATAAGGTTAAAGTACATTATCAAGGAACCTTGATTGACGGAAGAGAATTTGACAGTTCATATAAAAGAGGCGAGCCGATTGAATTCGGTTTACAGGGAGTAATTCCGGGCTGGACGGAAGCTTTGCAATTAATGCACGTAGGAGATAAATGGGAATTATATATTCCGTCAAATTTGGCTTATGGTGAAATGCAGAGAAGCGAATTGATTGGACCAAATACAACATTAATTTTTACAGTAGAACTTTTAGAAATAATAAAAGCTAATTAAAGATTTTTAATAGATAACAATAAAATCACATTATAGAACTACGAGAGGGAAAAATGATATTAAGAAGTTTGTCTGTTTTTATTTTGGCCGCGGCGCTTATTGCGTGCAATCAAGATGAACAAAAATCAGTTAAAATGGAAAACGCACAGGATTCGGCCAGTTATGCGCTTGGTTTTAATGTCGGCCGGAATATTAAATCTCAGATTACCGATATTAATGATGATGTTTTTCTGAAAGGATTAAATCAAGCTGTTAAAGGGGATTCTTCATTGCTAAGCGACGAACAAATTGCTATGCAGATAAATAATTTTCAGCAGCAGCTTGCTAGTAAAAAAGAATCGGAAGCCAAAGCAGCCGGCGAAAAAAATATTAAAGACGGTCAGAATTTTTTAGATGAAAATAAATCTAAAGAAGGTGTTATTTCTACCGCGTCAGGTCTGCAGTATAAAATCTTAAAATCAGGCAGCGGACCAAAACCTAAAAAAACTGATAAAGTTACCGTTCAGTATGTTGGTAAATTAATTGACGGGACCGAATTCGACAGTTCAATTAAAAGAGGTCAGCCTGCAACATTCGGAGTAGATCAGGTTATTCCGGGATGGACAGAAGCGCTGCAATTAATGCCGGTAGGCAGTAAATGGGAATTATATATTCCTTCCGAATTAGCTTACGGTAACCAGCAAAGAAGCGAATTGATTACACCAAATTCCGTACTGGTTTTTGAAGTAGAATTGCTGAATATAGAAACTGGAAAGTAATTATTGCCCCCTAATAAAAAGAACAGCTTCCTCATTTGGGAGCTGTTCGTTTAATGCCCTTTTGAATACGTAATTTTAATTTTGACTAATTTTACTAATAATTGATATCTCTTACCGGTTTTTCAACTATCTAACAAAAATTCTATCCTTGTTTGGTTTGCTGCGTTTAAAATTAAAGATTAATTTATTTTCCTATCTCAGATGAGCAATGGAATTAAATCCAAAGCTATTTTAGGAATTGAATATGGTAAAACATGTTCATATTTTTTAATACTTAAATTTCTATCTCATCTAAAAATATAATCTAAACCGGAAGGTTGATATTAATAATATTGACAGAAATAATGAACTAAATTCAAATTCAATATTAGTCAATGAAATTAAAAACGGCGATGCTTCTTCATTTGAAAAATTGTTTAAAATTTATTGTCAGCGTTTAATAAATTTTTCAAGAAGATATGTTTATGAAAAAGAAATGGCAGAAAATATAGTTCAGGATGTTTTCTTAAAAATATGGCAGAACAGATCTAAATTAGACCCTTCGCAAATGATACATTCTTACTTGTTCACATCCGTAAAAAATGAATCTTTAAAATATCTGCGGCATCTTGATGTTGAGAAAAAAAGTAAAGAACGTGTATTAAATTTAAACGATATAGAGCAGACTCCTGATGAACAAATTGACGGAAAAGAAATAGAAATCGAAGTTTACAAAGCGATAGACGAACTTCCGGATAAGTGCCGGGAGATATTCCGAATGAACAGATTTGATAAACAAAAATATGCCGAAATCGCCGTTATTCTAGGTATTTCAATTAAAACTGTTGAAACCCAGATGGGCAGAGCTCTTAAAAAATTGCGCGAAAAGCTTAACCACCTGTATATGTTTATTCTAATTCTGAGTTTATTAATATTTTTTAATTAAGAAATGAAAACATATTTAAATTCTTGTAAGGGTAATTGGATTTTAATGGATATTACCTATAGTAAAGTGTTTTCGTTTTGCCGGAGAAATTTAGTATGAATAATAATACAGAATGGGAATTATTGGCAAAATACCTTTCAGGTGAATGTTCCGTTTCGGAAATAGAAAAAGTTGAAAACTGGCTTTTATCCAATCCTGAAAATTCGCAAGTAATTGATAAAATGAGAAAAATCTGGGAAACGTCCGAAGAAGAATTTGAACCGTCGGATATTAATGCAATGTGGCGCAATCTTTCGGAAAAAGCCGGAATAATTAATGAATTTAGTAAATACAAAATATTCAATATTGTGCCGCAAAAAAATAAAAAATCATGGTCGGATATATTATTAAATACACCAAAACTCTTGCGGTATGCCGCAGTAATAATATTTATAATTCTTATCCCTTCATTGATTTATATAGTATCCTTGCCTCACGACGATGAAATAATTTTAAACTGGAAATCAATAATAGTTGAAGAAGGTAAACAATCACAATTTATATTAAGCGACGGAACAAAAGTAATTCTTGATGCCGGAAGCAGCTTTCAATATCCGGAAAATTTTTCGGAAACAGATCGGAAGGTAAAACTTAACGGAGAGGCTTATTTTGAAGTTACTCATAATCTAAAAAAACCATTTGTTGTAAATACAATTAATGCGATTGTAAAAGTTTTAGGCACAAAATTTAACGTACGCGCGTGGGAAAATAACAAAAATGTTAAAGTAGCAGTTACAGAAGGAAAGGTCTCTCTTGGAAAAGTTAGTGAAAAATCAGACACAATTCTTATTTCAAAAGGATTTACCGGCGAGCTGCTGTCAGATGGTTCTCTTATGCCGCCAAAACCGATAGATGTGGCAAAATCTTTGTCGTGGTTAAACGGTGAAATATATTTTGAAGATAGCAATTTATCCGAAGTATTATTACAAGTGGAACGCTGGTTCGATGTCTCAATTACATTATCCGATTCAACAATTCTAAATGAAAGAGTGTCTGTATTTATTCAAAAAAAATCCATAACAGATGCGCTTGAAATAATAACCGAGCTTACAGATTCCCAATATGAACAGACCGGGAATAAAATTATAATAAAATCTATAAACTCAACAATTATAAGATAACTTATTCGTTTTTCTATAATTGATATTCCCAAATTTTCGTTTTAGAAGTTATTGAACGAGGTAGTCGTAAATTATTCATCAATTCAACTTTTTTTCTATAAAATAAAAAATAATTTTCTGACTGTAGGGGTAAATTAATTCTAAGGGATATTAAATATAGAAAACAAATTTCTAATTATTCTGGAGTTGTTAAAAATGAAAAAGACACGGTTATTAATCACTATTATTTTAGGTCTTTTAGTCTTACAGTTTAATGATACCTATGGTTTTACCCCGGGTTCGTCAAGTGATTCAAATGAAATAGTTTTTAGAAAACACAGTATTGGCTTACGAATTGCATATCTAAATCAAAAACACCGCGGAGTTACTGTAAGAACAGGTCCGTTTAATGTAGATGCCGGGATTGGAGGACTAGGAGGTAAAATTGTATACAATTATTACCCGAACTACAATTTCTCGTTTTACTTAAGTATTAGCGGTTCATCCCCCGAAGTTACGGTTAATACTTTTTCAAATTATTCAAGCACAATTGTTACCGCAATGATGGGAGTAAAATATTTTATTCTGCAATACCCCGGTGAAAATTTTTTAAGACCTTATGTAACAGGCGGAATGCAAATGCTTATTGGAACCGAAAGTGAAGTTGAAATTCTCAATATTGGAACACATACCGAATCTTCAATCGGAGTTTTCGCGGGATTTGGCACCGAACTTCTTTTAAGCAGCAGAATAAAATTTGCCGCTGAGATGGGATATAATTTAGTAACTGATTTTGTTGAGGAAATAGGAAGCCAAAAAAATTACAGCGGTTTTGAGTTTTCATTCGGCGCAGATTTTATGTTTTAAGAATATAGAAACAATAATTAATAAAATCACGGGAAAATGAAAATGGAGACTAGGGTTTTCAAAAATTGTTTATTTAAGCTATTTGCCGCTTATATCTTTTTTATTGTTTTCGGATGCGATGAATATTCTATTGGACCGAATGATAATTTTAATAATGCATCTTTTATTGCGAAAGAATCTTTCTCATTCAGTGCGGTGGCGTTAAATAATTTCAAATTTAGACTTGAAGCAATTAACGGGAATGTAACTATTACAGGCAACTCAACTTCCGACTCAATTATTATCAAAGGTGAAAAAATTGTAGCTTCAGAAAGTATTTCCGACGCGCAAACGCATTTAACGCAGCTTAATGTTGACACGCAAAATATAACAAACGGGATATTAATAAAAACTAAACAGCCTAATGAGTCTAACGGCAGAAGTTATACAATAAACTATATAATTTCCATTCCCAACAATTATGAAATCTCCGTTGAATTGGCAAACGGAAATGTTTTAATCTCCTCAATTAATAATGCTGTTTCAGTAAACAATATAAACGGTGAAGTTTCGCTCGATGATATATTTGGAAGCACTTTTATAAATTTGGTAAACGGGCAGATTAAAAGTAAGCAGTCGCTTCCTCAAAACGGTATTATTAACTTTGCATCGGTTAACGGGAGTATAAAACTTGACATTCCTTCCAATACTTCAGCCGAATTTTCTGCCGGCACAATAAACGGAAATATCTCCGTCTCTAATCTTATTATTAAAAATCAGGTAGTAACCGCCACTTCTATAAAAGGTATATTAAACGCGGGAGAAGGTAAAATTAATTTAAGCCTTGTTAACGGCAGTATTAGTGCTGCTGGATTATAATACTTTGTAATTTTAGAAGGGTAATGCATTATAAATTATAATGAATAGCAAATAATCTTTATGATGATTAAATTGAATTTACTTTCCGGAAACAGTATGGTGTTCAGATTCTTCATATCACCCTTAGTCTTTTTTATTTTTTTTAGCTTTTCGCAAGTAAAAATTAATGCACAAACTGTGCCGGATACTTTGGATTTACCTCAGACTTTCTATAAAAAAGTCACAATTGATCTCAAAGACGTTACATTTGAAAATGTTTTAAATATTATTTCTGAAAAAGGAAAATTTAAACTAAACTATAATGCCAGCCGTATTCCCGCCGATCAGAAAATTTCAGTAAAAATGTTTAACAAAAAATTAATAGATATACTTAATTACATCCTTGAATTAACGGGAACAAAATTGAGAGTTATATCGAATGGACAAATATTAATTTTACCAGCAAAAAATTATGAAAAGCTAAAAGGCAAAATTATTGGTAAGGTAATAAATAAGGGGAGTCAAAGAAACTTGATTGGCGCAAATATATTAATTGAAGAAAATCTTTTAGGCGCCGCAAGCGATGTTGAAGGCAGGTTTGAAATCTCTAACTTACCGGTTGGAAACTATACTATAAAAATCAGCTATGTAGGTTTCCAGACTATCTTTATCCCCGATGTTCTTGTTAGATCCGACCGCATAACTTTTATGACGGTTGAACTTACTGAAACTCCGGTTCAAGGACATCAAGTTGTTGTTGAAGATAACTATTTTCAAAGTAATGAAATTCACCAGACAAGTCATACGCACTTTTCATCGGAAGAAATTCGTCGTGCGGCAACTTTAGGAGGTGATATAAGCAGAATAATAAACGGGCTTCCAAGTTTATCAAATGATAATGAAACTAATAATATTATTGCGAGGGGAGGGAGCAGTATTGAAAACGGATTTTATATTGATAATATTGAAATCCCTAATATTAACCATCTTCCTTTTCCAGGAACAACCGGCGGGCTTTTTTCAATATTAAATCTTGATTTTGTAAGCGACATCAATGTTTCCACCGGAGGATTTTCCGCAAAATACGGAGATAAATTATCATCAATACTTGATATCAAATACAGAGAAGGAAACAGAGAAGAAGTTGATATGCAGGTTGACGTAAATTTAGCAGGTGTCTCCGGACAAGTGGAAGGACCATTAACTAAAGGCAATGGTTCATATATGTTTTTTGCCAGGCATAGTTTTACCGATCTTGTGTTAAAACTCTCCAAAGATGAAACGGATCCGATTACATTCAATGAATTACAAGGCAAGATTGTTTATGATATTAGTCCGAACCATCAAATAAGTTTGCTAAGTATTTTTTCAGATGATAAATGGACTGTTTCAAAAAAAGTTTCAATTTCAGATTATTCCAACTGGTATGGAAATTTTAATTTTACACAAAACTTGTTCGGAATTAATTGGAAATATTTGTGGGGTAAAAAAGGTTATTCAATAACAACTGCTTCGCACTTTTATAAAAAAAATGACATTCCGCTATTTACTTCAATTGATGATCAGCCGTTCATGCGGATTAATTCGATTGATAATGAATACAGGTTAAGGAATATAAATTATTTCAGTTTTAGTCCTTTTGCCAAATTTGAATTCGGCGTAGAAGGAAAAATTCATTCTGCGAATTTTAACAATTATTTTGCTGGCGGAATAAATCCTTTGGGTGTATCATTCCCGGATTTAATTGTTGATAGAAAAATTACCACTTCAAAGATAGGCGGATTTTTCAACTATGAATGGATTCCTTCAACCGGACTAAAATTTGTACCCGGCATAAGAATCGATTATTTCAGTTTCAATAAAAAGTTGAATATCTCCCCGCGATTTTCATTCTCGTATCAAATTAATGAGAAAAGCGCGTTTAACGGTTCAGCGGGATTATTCTTTCAAAATCTTCCAATGTATTTTTTATCAAATAACGAAAAGTTTGAAAACTTGGAAGATCCTTTCTCTTATCACATGATTTTTGGTTACAATTATTTATTATTTGAGAATACAAAACTAAACATAGAATTTTATATTAAGGAATATCAGCAGCTTCCTGTCGATCCGGATATGTCTTCTCTCTTTTTGCTTGATGAACCAATAAACAATTTATTGTACCTGAGCCATAACAATTTAGTAATGGAAGGAGTGGCAAACTCATTAGGTATAGAAGCGATGATTCAAAAAAAAATTTCCGATAAGTTTCATTGTATTATAAGCGGAACATATTTTAGAGCCAAATACCGAGACTTAGAAGGAAGATGGAGAAATAGGACAGTCGACAGTAAAGTACTCGCCGCCGTTGAAGGCGGTTACAAACCAAACGAAGATTGGGAATTAAGCCTACGGTGGAATTATGCTGGAGGAAAGCCGTTTACAAAATTTAACTTAGCAGAGTCAACTGTAAGAAAAAAAGGAATATTGGATAAGGATAATTTAATGAGCGAGCGTTACCCGGCCTATCAGAATATGAGTATTCGCATCGACAGGAGATTTTATTTTGAGAATTCCAACTTAATACTTTATATAAGTGTTTGGAATTTGTTTAACAAAAAAAACATATCAAGAAGCGGATGGGCCGAAACACAAGGTGTAGCTGTAGATTACAATCAAATTAATAGGATTATTTTATTCGGCGCAGAGTTCGAGTTTTAACAGTTTCGCAATTTACCATCCGTACGGAACAGTCTGACGCGGCATATTGATTTATTTTTTGTTACTATTTCTTTTTGAATTCAATTACAAGTTCCGGTCCAACTCCGTATTCTTCATTGTTATAACCGCCCCATGATCCTGTAATAGAAAATCCCATATTAGTTATGAGTCTCTTAAATTCATCCGGATAATAACAACGCATGATGATGGGATGAATCACTTCTTCAACTAAAACATTATTAAAATATCTTCGGTAAATCATATCAGGGTAGAGTATTAACTTTTCTTTGTTGATTTTGTGTTGTCTGAAAGCATAAACCAGGCGACTACCGTCTTTCATGTTGATTTCTTGATTTATAATTTCATCAGGTTGATGCCAACTCGATCTCAACTCTTCTGCAGATTTTTTTGGTTTAAAGATATTTAGAATTCCCCTGCCTGAGGACTTTAAGTGTAGAGAGATCGTTTCAAAAAAAGCCTGAACTTCATTTTCTGTTTCTAATGCCTGCAAGACTCTATATGGAGCAATTACAAGATCAAATAATTCACCAAGATTAAGATTGCTTATATCTCCTTGAATGGTAGTGGCATTTGTGAGACCTTCATTTTTAATTTTTTCTTTACAGATTTCGAGCATTTCTTGCGAGTAATCTATGCCAACAATTTTTTTGCAATACTTTGCCAAAGGCACAAGTACACGTCCGGTTCCGCAACCGAGTTCCAAAACATTTTTTGATTTTAACGATTTTATCCTTTTGATGTAAAACGGCAAGTCATTAATGGGGTGAATAACGGTATCATAAAACCGTGCTGTATTTTTTCTTGGATCCATAATATTTGTTAACTAAATTAAAAAAAAATTTGTGCCTAAAAGTGTCGCTGTATTTAATTTGTATATTATTCTTACCAAAAAGTTTAAATATTATAACACAAACCATTATTTAAGTAATTTACCTGCGCAAAGGCTTTTGCGGCTTCCGAAATTTAACCTGAGCTCTTTGCGGGGCTGTAGGTTTGATTTGCGTGTTTGGCAGCTTTTAAATAATTATAAAATATCAAACGAAAGAACAAATGCTGCTTTAATAATTCCGTTCATTTTGGTAAAAGTTTTTATCGTAATAAAACCCGTTTCATAAGAATTTGAATAAGCAAATACTTTATCATTTGTCCAGTAATATGTCAGATCAAATCCAAGCTTGGAATCTTTTTGGTATCCAATACCTATAGCTTTATACAACATTGCTTTTGATATTCCGGAACCCCCGTTATGTGCGCCAGTCATACTATTTATATGATTATTGATTCCGCCAACAATATAATATTTTGATCCTAAAATTGAATATCTCAGAAAGGCTCCAAATTCAAAACCACCATAATATTCACCTCCAATAAAATAACCTGGTCTAACTTCTAAACCAATATTTTCTATTGGAGTAATTATAGATGTTAGATACAAACTATATGGGCTTAAACCGAAATCAGAATTATTATTCTTTTCTGTTAACAAAAGAGCCGGCTCAATTCGAAAACCTATTTTTAATAATTGAGCCTCAATGTTTTTGCCAAATATTATTAGCAAGAATATTATGAAATGTATTTTCAATTTAAAATGCACCTAATATTTTATTATGGTTACTGTAGAAATTAAAATAGTCTTATTATTTTGGAAAATTTTCCGCCAGCCTTATTAATCTTTATTTATATTTTGCTTTTTTACTTCCCTGGTACATTTCATATTTATGAAATTTAACTTCGAGCGGACCGTTTTGCAAAGCCAGTTTTTTTGAAGTACGAAGCCCCAAATATTTCAGAGCTTCTTTATTCGAACTGATTATCCACGCATCATACCCGGAGTAATTTTTTTTTAGAGAATCCCCGATCATTTTATAAAATGAAATTATGTCTTCTTCCTTCAATCTTTCTCCGTAAGGAGGATTAATAATTAATGTACCTTCACCTTCCGGCGGTTTTGATTCCTCGAATGATCTTGTTTCAATAAAGATTTCTTTTTCCAACCCGGCGTTTTTTAGATTTTCATTTGCAATAGCAACGGTGCCAGGATTAATGTCCGATCCTGTAATTTTAAAATCGATAGGTTTTATTTTTTGTTCTGCCTCAATTAATAATTGGTTAAAAAGTGAAGGTTCATAATCCTTCCATTTCATAAATCCGAACTTTTTTCTTAAAATACCAGGAGCTTTATTTGCCGCAATTAATCCCGCTTCAATTAATATTGTTCCCGATCCGCACATAGCGTCGGTAAAAGTTGAACATTGATCCCAGCCCGATAAATAAATCAAACCGGCGGCAAGCACCTCGCTTAAAGGAGCAAGATTAGCATTTTTTCTGTAGCCTCTTTTATGCAGCGAATCACCTGAGCTGTCAAGCGAAACAGTACATTCATCTTCATATATATGAATATTTATCTTAATTGTTGGATCATCAATATCAACATTAGGACGCTTGCCGGTTTGTTCTCTGAATTGATCGGCAATAGCATCTTTCGTCTTTAATGAAATATATTTTGAGTGATTGAAGTATTTTGAATGAACTACACTGTCAATTGAAAAGGTATCGCTGATTCCGAAGTATTTGTCCCACTTAATTTTTTTTATGTTTTTATAAAGGTCATTCTCCGAGCGGATATTAAATTTGTTAATCGGTTTAATAATACGAAGGGCGGTGCGAAGATAAATATTTGCCTTATACATTAATTCTTTATCGCCTTCAAAAAATACAGCTCGGTTTCCGATTTCAATTTTTTCGGCGTTTAAACTTTTCAACTCCTCGGCAAGGACATTTTCCAATCCGAATATTGTTTTGGCCATTAGCGGGAATTTGTTTTTATCGATGTTCATATTTTACCTATCTCATTGAAATTATATAAGTGCGGACAATTATTATATTCATAATTATCATTTGGAAATTATTCTGGAACCACCCATATATTATTTTCTAACTTCAGTTTTAATCCGTCAATATATATTGCTTTGCCGCTTCCGCCCGGGCGGAAATCAGTAACAATATCAACATGCTGCGCCGACTGGTTATAAATTCCTTTTGACTGCAATTCAGAAATTATTTTCTTCCCTTCTTCCGAATTAGCAGAATCAACGTAAGCTTCCGGGTAGCTTTGCCCTATTGCAATGTGCATTGTTCCGCCGACTTTTTCAACAAACAAAGGGTGCTTTAATACTTTATCCATTCCGTTATTCATACCTAAAGCAACTTCCCCTAATCTGTGCGAGCCTTCATCTGTTTCAATAATTTTCTTTAAAGCTTCAAAACCCTGTTCGGCCGTGTATTCCTTAATTACTCCGCCTTCAAATTTCAGATATATTCCCTTTATATCCATTCCTCCCTGGAATACAGGAAGATCAACGAATATTTCACCCTCTACAGAGTTTGCATCGGGACTAGTAAAAACTTCACCGTCAGGGAAATTTCTTTTTCCTGTGCATTTAACAATATTTCTTCCCTTAATATTAAGATTAAGTTCCAGTTCCTTTTTTGTTTTAGGGTGTACGGTTAAAACCTTTATTTCAGAACTCTTCTTCAAAAGCTGATAAATATTTTCTTCAACTTCTTCAAGCAGACGCGGATCTACAGTTGATGCTTTTACAATAAAGTCGGAGTATTCTTCAAGAGACATACCTTCCATATCAGCAAATCCTTTTGTAGGATAAAGAGTAAGAACCCAAGGTTTTGCCAAACGAATATTTTTTATGGGCGCATCGGCTTTCATTATTTCCTGTGCTAAATCTTCCTTTGTTCCTCTAAATAGTTCTGGGTCTGCGACACCCAAAATTTCAATAAATTTTGTCATCGATTTATATCGCTCACTTTGCCATGAAGGAACCTTGCTTATCTGTTCTTTGCTGCCGTGCTTAGCCATTGAAGC
This sequence comes from Bacteroidota bacterium, assembly GCA_018829205.1. GTDB lineage: Bacteria > Bacteroidota > Ignavibacteria > Ignavibacteriales > Melioribacteraceae > JAHJUE01. The sequence goes on along the minus strand of JAHJUE010000006.1, from coordinate 29,156 downwards.
GCCCCATACTTTCCCTCGGTCATTGTCGGGTGCAACAATGTTGATATCCGCTAAACCGCCTGCCGCAAATATTTTGTCCTGCAGCATGTTCATTAATGGCCAGCATATGTTTTCACCTTTTATCATAATAATATCGTCTGCTTTAACGCCTCCAAGACTATAATCCAATAGATAGTCCGCCCATTTTTCCATATCGTGTTTAGCTATTACCGGCTGCATAATTCCTCCCGTATTTAATATTGTGAATGATTCAAAAATTTATGTTTCTAGGATAATATTATTCTATATTTTCATATGTAATATAAAAAATATGAGCCTGTTCAATGAAACTAAAAATATTATTTGTTGCGTTTGCAACTTATTTTTTAATTTCATGCACTTCATCAAAAATAGTAACTACCGAAAAATTCTACGAAATATTATCCAAGCCTGAAAGCGAATGGACTTACAAAGATTGTGAGAATATTATATCGAAATATATGTCATACAATAAAAACGGGTATGAAGAAAAATATACTAATGTAAATTACGGTGGTACTACTGTATTCATAAAAGCGGTGCCGTTAAATGAAAATGTAATTCGTGCAAAAATAAGAAAAGAATCAATTATTAGAAGATATGGCGATGAAGATTACAAATTAAGATTAAAAAATGAGCTCGAGTTCTATACCAATAAAACTCTCAATATTAATGATGGAAGGATTTTATTAAAAAGCGGGATTGATAGATTCCAGTTTGACAAACTTAGTTTTGAAATAATATTTGAAAACATATCACAACCGAGAGAACCAATTGAATTTGCTTCGGAGGCATTCTTTCTGGAAAACTTCGAAGGAGAATTTTCCAGAGTTATTGAAATGTCTGGATATTATGTGGAAGATTATTTTGTAGTAATAGATAAATTAAAAGCTGTAATTACTTTTTCTATTTATAATGATAATGGCAAACCTATTTTCTACGGCGATAATATTACAAAAGGATATAAATTAGTTTTTAACGGTTTCCAAGCCGAGCCGATAATTGTTAGCTGGGGAGAACCGATTTTAACTAATTAATAATTCAGCACCGGAGAAAGCCAGCGTTCAGCCTCTTCAACACTAATATTTTTACGTTTAGCGTAATCCGTAATTTGGTCTTTGCCTAATTTCCCGGTCGTAAAATATTTTGCTTTCGGGTTTGCAAAATACAAACCGCAAACTGATGCAGCAGGAAACATTGCGAGGCTTTCAGTCAAATTAATTGTAGTATTTTCCTGCACATTCAGCATATTAAAAATTGTAATTTTTTCAGTATGATCCGGCTGAGCTGGATAACCGGGTGCGGGACGAATTCCAATATATTTTTCTTTTATAATTTCTTCATTAGATAATTTTTCATTTTTTGAATAACCCCAGATTTCGGTTCTTACTTTTTTATGAAGATATTCAGCAAATGCCTCTGCAAGTCTGTCTGCAAGCGCTTTTGTTAATATTGAATTATAATCATCATGCTGATCTTCAAACTCTTTAACTATTTTATCAATTCCAATTCCGGTCGTAACTGCGAAAGCGCCTATATAATCTTCAATCCCGCTTTCTTTGGGCGCAATAAAATCAGCCAAAGCAATGTTGGGAATGTTTTTATCCTTAATTGTCTGCTGTCTTAAAGTATGCAGTTTATAAATTACATTTTCTCTGTTCCCGTTTTCATAAATTTCAATATCATCTTCAACAGAATTTGCTGGGAACAATCCGTACACCGCGTTCGCGCTTAAAAGCTTTTCGCAGATTATTTTGTCAAGTAATATGTTTGCATCTTCAAATAATTTTTTAGCTTCAATTCCGTAATTCTTATTCTCGAAAATATCAGGGTAACGTCCTTTTAATTCCCATGTTAAAAAGAAAGGAGTCCAATCGATTAATTCTTTTAATACATCCAGATTAAAATTATTCAATACCATTATTCCCAATTCCTTGGGTTTATGAATAATTTCGTTCTTCCAATTAATTTTAAGTTTATTCATTCTAGAATCTTTGATCGAAAGGTAATTTTTATCCGACTGTTTTGCGTCGTGGTCTTTTTTTAATTTTATATATTCATCATTTATTGATTTAGCGAAAGAATCTTTATTGTCATTACTTAAAAGATTTCCCACAACTGAAACGCTGCGTGAAGCGTCAAGCACATGAACTGTAGGCCCGCTGTAGTTAGGCGCGACTTTTACAGCGGTATGAATTCTAGAAGTTGTTGCGCCGCCTATTAACAACGGGAAGCTTAATCCCTGTCTTTGCATTTCTTTGGCTACATGAACCATTTCGTCGAGCGAAGGAGTAATTAATCCGCTTAATCCGATAATGTCGACATTTTTTTCAACCGCGGTAGATAAAATTTTATCTGAAGGTACCATTACGCCTAAATCAATAATATCATAATTGTTGCATCCTAAAACTACGCCTACAATATTTTTGCCGATATCATGAACATCCCCCTTAACCGTGGCCATTAAAACAGTACCGTTGCTTTTTTTAGCGCCGCTTTTTTCTTTTTCCTTTTCGATAAAAGGAATTAGATAAGCCACTGATTTTTTCATAACGCGCGCGCTTTTAACAACTTGAGGAAGAAACATTTTACCGGCGCCGAAAAGATCTCCAACAAAATTCATCCCGTCCATCAAAGGTCCTTCAATAACTTCAAGCGCCGATGAATACTGCAGCCTTGCTTCTTCCGTATCCTCGTCAATAAATTCGACAATACCTTTTACCAGAGCGTGTTTTAATCTTTCCTGAACCGGGGCTGATCGCCATTCAAGAGCTTTAACTTCCGATTTGTCTTTTTGTTTTATTGTTTCGGCGAATTCAACAAGTCTTTCTGTGGCATCTTCCCTCCGGTTAAATATTACATCTTCAACTTTTTCCAACAAATCTTTTGGGATTTCTTCATACACTTCTAATTGACCGGCGTTTACAATACCCATATCCATTCCTGCTTTTATGGCTTCAAACAGGAAGGCCGAATGCATTGCTTCGCGTATTCTATCATTACCGCGGAATGAAAATGAAAGATTACTTACACCCCCAGAAATTTTTGCGTAGGGAAGATTTTCTTTAATCCATTTTGCAGCATTTATATAATTAATCGCGTATTCGTTATGCTCCTGTATTCCGGTTGCGATTGCAAATATATTGGGGTCAAATATAATATCGTGCGGGGCAAAACCCACCTGCTCGGTAAGAATTTTATAAGCTCTTTCGCAAATTTTAATTTTTCTTTCATACGTATCAGCCTGACCTTCTTCGTCAAATGCCATTACAATTACCGCTGCTCCGTATGCTTGAACTTTTTTAGCATGTTCAATGAAAGCGGCTTCGCCTTCTTTCATACTGATTGAGTTTACAATGCCTTTACCTTGAATACATTTTAATCCGGCTTCAATAACGGACCACTTAGAAGAATCAAGCATAATAGGAACTTTTGATATTTCCGGTTCAGCGGCAAGCAGATTTAAAAACTTTACCATTGCCGCTTCGGAATCAATCATTCCTTCATCCATATTTATATCAATTATCTGTGCACCGTTTTCAACCTGCTGTCTTGCAATAGATAATGCTTCTTCATAATTATTTTCTTTTATTAAACGGGCAAACTTTTTGGAACCGGTAACGTTTGTTCTTTCTCCAATATTTATAAAATTTGTTTCCGGACGAAGCACAAGCGGCTCAAGTCCGCTTAATCTTAAATACGGATCAACGACTGGTAATTCCCTAGGTTTTAAATCTTTTACAATTTCAGAGAATTTTTTTATATGGTCGGGTGTAGTTCCGCAGCATCCGCCGACAATATTAAAAAAACCTCTTTCGGCAAAATCTTTTAATACTTCAGCCATTGAATCCGGTGATTCATCGTAACCGCCGAACTCGTTGGGCAGACCGGCATTGGGATAAAGACTTACAAAACAAGGAGCTTTCTCTGCAAGTTCTTCAATAAACGAGCGCATTTGTTTTGGACCCAGAGCGCAGTTTAAACCCACGCTAAATAAATTTTTGGTATGCATTATTGAAATTAAAAATGCTTCGGTAGTCTGACCAGAAAGTGTTCGTCCGCTTAAATCAACAATAGTACCGGAAATCATAACTGGCAGGTTTTTTCCTGATTCTTCAAGTGCCTGCCCAACTGCGTAAATTGCGGCTTTGGCATTAAGCGTATCGAAAATAGTTTCAATTAATAATATGTCGACTCCGCCGTCGATTAATCCTTTTGCCTGTTCCTTATATGTGGCAGCGACTTCATCAAAAGTAACTGCGCGGTAGCCGGGATCATTTACATCAGGTGAAAGAGAAAGTGACTTATTAGTTGGACCGAATGCCCCTGCAACAAATCTCGGTTTACCGGGATTTAATTCAGTGATTTCATCAGCGGCTTCTTTAGCAATTTTAGCAGACTGAAAATTTATTTCATAAGCCAAATGTTCGGCTTTATAATCAGCCTGAGCAATTGATGTAGCACTGAATGTGTTTGTTTCAATAATATCAGAGCCGGCGATTAAGTAATCCAGATGAATTTGTTTAATGATATCCGGTCTTGTAATTGAAAGGATATCATTATTACCCTTTAAATCACTCGGATGCTCTTTAAATCTTTCCCCTCTGAAATCTTCTTCGCTTAATTTATATCTTTGAATCATGGTTCCCATCGCGCCGTCAAGCACCATGATTCTGCTGCTTAATATTTCTTTTAGTTTATGTGTAATCATCTATCATTCTTTCCGATAATGTAATTAATTATGAAACATTGATTGTAGAAGAGCAACAATATAATTAAATTGTCAAACAATATAAAATTTTATAGAAGAGGAATTTATGATTGTTGTAACAGGCGGCGCGGGGTTTATTGGCAGTGTGTTAATTTGGAAACTTAACCAGCTGGGAAAGGATAATATTGTAATTGTTGATAATTTGAAGTCAGGCGAAAAGTGGAAAAACTTAAACGGATTAAAATTTTCCGATATTTACAACAAAGAAGAATTTTATAATTTAATAGTTGAAGAAAGACTGCCATTTAACATCGATTGTTGTTTTCATCTTGGCGCATGTTCGTCAACTACCGAAAATGACGCCGATTATCTGCTACAGAATAATTTCAGATATTCCGTTGAACTGGCTAAATATTGTCTTCCGAGAAAAACAAGATTTATTTATGCTTCATCCGCCGCTACATACGGAGACGGCTCCAATGGTTACGACGATAATATGAATCATCCTGAAAATCTTCGTCCGCTAAATATGTATGGATACTCAAAACATATGTTTGACATGTGGATTAAAAAAATGGGAATTGGCGATAAGGTTGTCGGACTGAAATATTTTAACGTATACGGACCTAATGAATATCATAAAGGGGATATGCGCAGCGTTGTTCACAAAGCATTTGAACAGGTTTTAGAAACAGGGAAAGTAAAACTTTTTAAATCATACAACCATGAATATAAGGACGGCGAACAGAAACGTGATTTTATTTATGTAAAAGATGCCGTTGATATGTCTGTTCATTTTTTTGAGAATAGAAATAAAAACGGTCTTTTTAATGTCGGAACCGCAAAGGCAAGAACATGGAATGATCTTGTAACGGCTTTGTTTAATGCTGTCGGCAAACCCGTAAATATTGAACATATTGAAATGCCTGAGAACTTAAGAGGTAAATACCAGTATTTTACGGAAGCGTCTTTGACTAAAATTAATAGTGCCGGATATAATAATGAATTATTTTCTCTTGAAAAAGGTGTTGAAGACTATGTGAAGACTTATCTATTAAAAGATCGATACATAGCATATTAAATTCAAAAGTGATAATTGCATTTATGAATTCGTAAAATTACTTAAACTGAATTTTATTCATAATATTTAATTGAGCATGAAGTTAGCGACACTCTGTTATATAATAAAAGACGGCAAAACATTAATGATTTACCGCAATAAAAAAGAGAATGACTACCATGAAGGTAAATGGAACGGACTCGGCGGTAAATTTGAAGCGGGGGAATCCCCCGAGGATTGCGCTATTAGGGAAATGAAGGAAGAAACGGGTCTTGATGTTAAGAATCCAATTATGAAAGGGTTTATTACTTTCCCTAATTTTGACGGTGTTGATGACTGGTACGTATTTGTTTTTGTTTTTCATGACTTTGAGGGAGATTTAATTGAATCTCCAGAAGGACATCTTGAGTGGATTGATAACGATAAACTTATCGAATTAAATTTATGGGAGGGTGATAAGATATTTATCCCATGGCTTTTCCAGGAAAAATTCTTCAGCGCAAAATTTAATTATGAAAACGGGAAGTTTATTGATCATGAAGTAATTTTTCACTAATAAACAGAACGCAGATTTTTATGATCTTAATGTTTTATTAAGATTTAATCAGCGTAGATCATAAAAATCAGTGTTCCATTAATAACCTTTCAAATTAATCGAAATACTTCTTCATATACCCGATAAGTAAATCATTAAACCCGCCCGGATTTTCAAGCGGAGTTAAATGTCCGGCCCTTGGTACAATAGCAAAATCACTGTTTGGAATTTTTGCCGCCATATCCCTCATTTTTACAGGAGGAGTAAGTTTGTCAAAGGAACCCGCAATTACCAAGGTCGGGATTTTTATTTTCTTTAACATTTTATTCGTATCGGTTCTGCTCAGCATTGCAATTAAAGCGCCTTTAACTCCAACCGGATTATTTTTCTTAGCTTTCAGTAAAACATCACTAACTAATTTTTTCTTTTGCTTAGGTGCATCTTCAGAAAATAATGGAACAACAAAACCGTCAATAAATTGATCCAATCCTTCGGTGTTTATTTGATTAATTTTAGCGGCGCGGACAAGTTTACCATTATCGTCATCACCGTCTGCTTTTGTATCGCAAAGAATCAAACCGCCGAATTTATCATGTTCTTTTTCAACAGCGCGTAATGAAACATATCCGCCCATCGATAATCCGCATAACACCGGCTTCTCTAATTTTAACTTATCAATTATTGAATAAAGATCATAAACATATGCTTCCATTGTATATTGCCCGTCGCCGACATAACTTTCACCGAGTCCGCGCATATCGTATGTAATGCATCTGTATCTTTTCTGCAGAACTTTTACCTGTTTTTCCCACATCCATTTGCCAAACGGAAAACCATGAACAAATATTATAGACTGGGCGTTTTCTTTTCCTTCATCATTTACAACAAGACTATTAATTACCTTCCTCATAACCTTCTCCTTAATAGGGGATTTATAATTCTTTATTTCGTAAATTCAAAAATCAATTTTATATGTTAATTTAATCTATTATGGCGTACTTTCAAAAAATTAAAAATATTACTCTTTTTATTCGTTTAGCAGCATTTGTTGCAGCTGTCTTTATTGTTTTGTTTTGGCAATCTTTTTCGTCGGGAATAAACAGCTTTACTGAAAAGTATTTTTATAAAATATCAGGAACTTCAGTTCCCGATTCTTCAATAGTAATAATTTGTATAACAGAAAATGATATTGAAAAACTGGGTGTTTGGCCTTTAAAAAGGAGTTATTATGCCTTGGCCATTAACAATTTAAGAAAAGCGCATGCAAAAAAAATAGGATTAGAAATATTTCTTTCCGAAGGGAATGTATTTCAATCCATATATAACGAATTGTTAACTCAGCAGATCGAAGATGCGGGCAATGTTGTTTTAGGTTCTCTTGTTGGAGGATTAAAATACGAAAATGAAAAATTCAGCGCCGACTCTCTTATTTATCCGTCTCCGAAAATTCAAAGTGAAAAAAGTAAGACGGGTCATTTAAACTATTTAAGAAGCCGTATACCGGCGGGAAGTTCCGAAGGAATTTTTATTCCGGAGTTGCTAATAATTAATGATGAAATTGAACAGTCATTTTCAAACGCAATATTTGATAACAGAAAAGAATTGAATCAGGAGTTGGTAAAAGTAAATTTTAATATTTCATGGAACTCATTTAATAAATACTCTCTGCTTGAATTTTTTCAAATTTCTGAAAACGAAGAGAAATTACAAAATCTTTTTAAAGATAAAATTGTATTAATAGGCGTAAGTGATCCGGCCAGAGCTAAAATATTAACGACATCTTTTGACGAAGTTATACCGGGAGTGGGTCTTCACGCAACAGCTTTAAACAATAAGATAAATGATGAATTTATTATTTATAAATATTTTCAATTATCGACCTTCCTATTTTTATTATTTGGACTTGCTTTAATTTATTTTTTCGCAAAGAACGGTTCCGGTTTATATTTTACGGCGGGACTATTTAATATAATTTCTTTCTATTTGTTTGTTAATCACGAAATGGAACTAAACTATTCTGCGTTTATTATACCTGTAATTTTGATTTTGCCTGCGGAATTAATTAATTATTTGTTCATGAAAAAACGGCAATTAACCTTAAGCATATCAGAAACAGATATTTTAAAAGCAGCGCTGAAAACTAAAGAGGCAATTCTTGAAAAAATGCAGAAAGAACTGGTATTAAAGAAAAACCCGCCGAATGAATTAATAAATCAGGTTTCTTTGCTCAAAAATGAAATTGAGCAATTAAAAATGAATGAACAGGATGAAGCAGAAAATATAAATTATAATGAAGAAGATGTTAAAGATTTTTACGGCATTATATATAGAAGTAAAATTATTCATGATACTATTTCGATAGTTAAAAAAACAGCTCCGAATAACGCAACGATTCTTATTACAGGTGAAAGCGGAAGCGGAAAAGAATTAATTGCGAATGCCGTTCATCAATTAAGCGAAAGACGGAATAATAATTTTATAGCTGTTAATTGCGCGGCCTTATCCGAAACACTTTTGGAAAGCGAATTGTTCGGCCACGTAAAAGGCGCTTTTACAAACGCAGTGGCGAATAAGAAAGGTCTATTTGAAGCCGCCGATAAAGGAACAATTTTTCTGGATGAGATCGGCGAAACAAATGAAAATTTTCAGCTGAAACTTCTGCGGATAATTCAGTCGGGAGAGTATCAAAAAGTTGGTTCATCTGAAACATCTTATTCCGATGTAAGAATTGTTGCGGCGACAAATAAAAACCTTGAAGAAATGGTTAAAGAGAAAAAATTTAGGGAGGATTTATTTTATAGATTAAATGTAATAAATATTTATCTTCCTCCGCTGCGTGAAAGAAAAGAAGATATTGAACCGATTGTAAACTTCTTTTTGAAAAGAGAAAACAAAAATCTTTCAATTTCAAAAGCGGCAATGGAACAGCTTATTGAAAATGAATGGAAAGGAAATGTGCGTGAACTTGAATCTGTTGTTAAACGCGCGTGTATTTTCGCATCGGCCGAAAATAGAGATATTATAAAATTAAGTGATCTTCCTTCCGAAATGATTAAAAATGTAAAATCAAATTTGGAGGGCTTAATTTTAGAATCGCTTCGTGAAAAAGAGTTTTCTCATACATCAATAAATGAAACCGCAAAAGAATTGGGAAATATTAGCCGTACAATCGTATCAGAAAATTTTAGGGGAATTGTTTTTAAAAATTATTTTGATTCAAATTTTGAAATAGACGCCGCGGTTAGAAAAATCTCAGCTTCGGTAAAACCGGAAATGATGGATAAAGTGGAGTCAAAACTTAATACATACTTAAAAAATATAGATAAAGATCTCCAAAGAATAAATAGCACTGATTTCGAAGAAATAAAAAAGGCATTCATTTCAAAATATAAGAACCTGCCTCAGAAATATCATTTCTATCTTGACGAAATAATTAAGAACATGCTGTTAAAATAACCTGGTAAATTAAATTCCAGGCAATTTAATAGGTTTTTCAGGCATTTGGAATTTAGTCTTGTTAAGCTAAATGCTTAATTCATAATTACTTAGCTCTTGATTTGTTAATGGCATAGGATATGTAACCTAAAAGGCAAATCAATTCACCAAAAACAAATTGGAGGGCAGTATGGTTAACAAAAAATCAAAAACGAAATTTATAAACGTGATAGTTTTAGTGGTATTCACTTTTACGCTAATTCTACTTACAAGTGCCTGCAGTCAAAATGATTCGGTTGTAGAATCTACTTCAGAAATATCTCAATACGATGCTTTAAGAAAGATCGCCGAGGAAGATGAGGTACTGCAATCTTTCGAATCTAATTTTAACGAATCCGAATCAATGGATTTTCTCGCGAAAACGAATACAACAGTTTATCCGGCACGCGTATGGCAAAAAATTGATTCAAGAGATTTTAATCTGGAATTAGATGTTCAGGGGGACACTGCTTACGGTGTTTCTACAAAAACTTTTACCGGAACATTATTTATCGCTGCGTCGTATGATGAATTTGCTCCGGGCGATACGGCAGTTGTCGATACTGTAATTGAAAAGTATTTTACTACAGTTGTTACAAGAAATATTGTATTTGTAAAAGTTGCCGAAACAGGAGATCAAAAAAGGGATTGGAAAATTATTTCAATCTCACTTCCTGAAGGCGGAACCGGATCGGCAAATATATACATAACGAAATTAATTGTTACCCTGCCTAGCGGTGAGATTCTGGAAGTTACTTCTCCTAATGATTATTATATTTCAAGAAATACAAATGATAGAATGGGAAATAAAGGGAATGATGGTCCCGGCGGACCAAAAGGACCTAAAGGCAACAATGGTAAAGGGGGACATAATAGTAATATGGGCAGATCAACAGGCGGATTTAATAACAACTTCATGGGACAATTCCCTAAGTTAAAAGCAGGTGATCAGGTTCACTTTACAATTGAGTTAGAATCAGCATATTCAGATACAGATTATGTTTCATTATCATTCGGAGCCGATAAATTTGGAAAGAATAGAGCTAAAAGAAAATTTGAATTAATTTCGTCGGTTTCAAATGGTGTTACCTTCACCAAGATTTACGAAGGCAGTTTTGAACCGAGAGCTTTGCACGGATTTTTCCATGCAATAGTTCATGCGGCGCCTTATCAGGTAATTCATGATGATGCAGCCCCGGTTGAAAAAGTATCTTGGGGTGTTCCATATTTGGTGCAATAAAATAGATTTAATAAGGAAGGCCGATTCGGCCTTCCTTTTAATTAACTTGCTAAAAATGAAATAATTTTATTTATTTTTGTTCAAATGAAAAGACTAATAAAATATTGTTCGGTAATTGTACTCTTTTTGGTATCTGCATGCAGCGATCCATCTCCAACAGAATTAATTTTTGATAATACTCCTGTTTCGGAGAATATCGATGTAGAAATAATTTCATCAAATCCGGATGAAGTTGTTTACTCTACCGGCTATGATTCAACCGGAATCGTTCGTCCTATTCCGCAGCACCTTTCAAATATTTATGTGAGCGGAATAAAAAATTCCTCAGGCAATAATACTGAACGTATTAATTATTATTCGGCTGTATTTTTTGATGGAAGTCAGCCAATATATAATCCTCACGGAAGAAAACTTGGTTTTAAAACGAATAATATGGGAAAAGTATTTTTTAATAATATTGCCGCAAAAGAAGTATCGCATATTGTTCATATAATTGAGCCCGGCAGGGTTAGAGATGAAATTGCGGGTATTAAATACGAATATTATCAAAGAAATTCACCAAATCAATTTCCTTTTAATTCGGGGATTCTTTTTACTTTAATGCCGGTTCAGATGAGAGACAGAAAAATTGAATTTGAAATTCAGACTCCGAAAGAAATTACTGGACAAGTAATAAGAAGCGGCTCAAGAGTAATCGGTGATTTGAAACTTTTGTTAAAATGGGACAATAAAGGTGATGGAAATATTGAGGTAATTATTGGCGGAATAGCAAAGGGACGAAATGATCCTTTCCCTTTGATAAGAATAAAAACATCGGATGACGGTGAATTAGTAATTCCTGCTTCTATTACAAAATCAATTCCATTTCAAAATTACAATGAAATAGTCTTTTCGTTTATAAGGCAAACAATAAAAAATGATTCATCTCTCAGCGGGTTAAATGATCCTAACGTTATTGCGCAAAGCATTCATAATATTAAAGTTGTTATTCAATAAAACAACAGCAATTATATTTTATAGCTGGATTGCTATGCAATTTTTAAACAATACATACGCGCAGTCTTCAATTAATATATTGGGTTATGCCGGTAATAATTATAATTCCGCTTTCAGGTTGAACAGCTTGGAAACAAATCCCGGCAACTATTCAAATACTAATGACTGGGAATTAAATGTTTTATTTGGTGGCACCGTTTCGGGTAAATCGTCAAGCAATATTTATACTTTATCGCTCGCAAAAACCATAAGCCGTCATAATTTATATTCGAGATATACGCCCGGATTTGAAAAGAACTTTGTTTTTAATACAGGCACAACAATTTTATTGTCCGATACCGAAGAGATAGAAACAACTTTAAAAACAACTCTTCAGTACAAAGAAAAATTTGGTTTCGGGTATTCATACAAATTTAGCTCAAATTTTTCGGCAGGTTTCTCCGTCCGTTATTTCGATCAAAAATTTACCGAAGAAACCGCTGTGCCTGTATTTACAGATTCTTTAAATTCAATAATTACGCAAACAGAAGTTGAATCAAAAAATTATTGGCGGGGTGATATAGGTATTAATTATAACCCAGCCGCTAATTTACTGCTGAATTTGTCATCAATAAATTTATTTACATTAAAAGAAAATACTGGTTCCGAGAATATTTATGAAATGAATGTTGAAAAAGGCGCGTTAATCGGATTGTCTTATTCTCCATATAAATATTTGAATTTCCATTCTTCATATGAAACTACCGGCGGGATTACTGGCGGGTTTAATTTAGCAACAGAAATGTTTGATGGAAGTCTAACTGCCGGTATCTCATTAATTCATGATAAAGATATTGATAATACAATTGCGGGAATAATTCCTGTACTAAATTACTCAACAGGTTTATTCAGTTTAACATTGTCAGGCATAAAGTATTTTACTTCGGATTCGCAAAATCTTTTATCAAGTTTCCTGGATAAAAGGTTTAAAAGTATAATCAATAATAAGTACAGTGAAGACAAGATTTTCCTGGGAATTAATTTTGCGCTTTCGTTTAAGAAAAAAAAATCTGCTGATCTAATAGAAGTGGAAATAAAAAAAGAAATATTTCCTACAATGGGAGATATTTATTTAAACGAACCTTTTGCCGTTGGTAAGGTCACAAACATTACTGATAAACCGGTTATTGTTAAACCTTCCAGTTTAATTTCAAATTTAAGCGATGAAATTATATTTTCGCCTGATGTAACAATATCAGCGGGCGATACGGTATTGGTTCCATTTTATACAATCATAAATAATAATTTATCTTCAGGCAGAAGGGAAATTTCTCAAGCTAATTTTTATGTTACTGTTATAAACGGCGAACCGGATGATGAAATTCAGAAACCGGTTTTAATTAATAATTATAACAGCTGGGACGGCAAAGTAATCAACCTGAGGTATTTTGTTTATAAGGACCTAAGTTTTGCCGCGGGATATGCAAAAAATATTTTAACCCGGCAGAAAGAAAATATTTTGTCTGTGCAAAGCAGTCTCTCAATCTTTAAAAAAATAGAAGTCCTATTTAATCATTTTGTAAAAGAAATGATTTATGTGTCCGACCCAAGATCGTCTGTTGAGTATGTCCAATTCCCAAGTGAAACAATTAATGTTAAAGGGGGCGACTGCGACGATTTAAGCGTTGGCTTTGCTTCACTTTTGGAAAGTATTGGTATTGAGACTGCCTTTGTTGATTATAAATCCAAAGCTGGAATAAGTCATGTAAATTTATTAATTAATACCGGACTGGCTCCTATGGAAGCTCATTTAATAACGATTAATGATAAAAAATATTTTGTCCGAGAAGATAAAAACGGAAATGATCAAGTTTGGATTCCTGTTGAAATGACTTCACTAACTGATTTTGAAACCGGCTGGTCATTGGGTTCCGAAAAATTTTATAAAGAAGCAGTCGAAAATTTCGGCTTAGCGAAAAACGAAGTTGAAATTATAGACGTAAATTAGCGGAAACACGGAGTTTAAAATGAAAAAGTTATTTATCGCAATATTGTTTTTAGGACTAAATTTGTCGGCGCAGGATTTTACAGTTGAAAAAATATCCGGGAATGTTCAAGTTCTTAAAAGTACTTCTGAAAAATATGAAAATGTAAATCAAGGTGATAAACTAAACGGGAATGATTTAATTGTAACAGATGAAAAGTCATTTATACAATTAAACAAAGCTGGGAATAAATTTATTCTTCAGGGCAACTCTGCATTAGGACTAAATTATTTAAAGCAAATTTCAATAAATGATCTGTTGCTTGCTCTTGCAAGGGAAGAAATTAGAAGAGTACCAAAAAATGAAGGAAACGGTAACTCAAGGAACACAGCGGTTTACGGTGAAGAAATTAGAAAAGATTCTCCAAACAGTAAAATTGACGATAAAATGGGAATTAAAAAACTAAACGGGGCAAAACAGCTTGCTGAAAACGGATATAAAGAATCAGCTGTTCTTGTCGCAAAAGAAACTTACAGAAAATATCCTTCCACTAAAAATAAAATTGATGAAAGAATTTATTTCGCGGATATACTTGTTGATTTAACACTTTATTCTGAAGCATTTGAAGAATTTAATGAAATTAGAAAAGCAGCTCCTAATAATGAAGTTATTTCAAATAAGATAGAAAAACTGAAAATTGAAATTGAAAATTAAGAAGCCAGAAGTCAGAATTCAGTAGTCAGTAGTTAGAAATTGGAATTAAACTGATTCTGAAATAATATTATAATCTTTTAATTTCCTAATTCTGATTTCTGAATTCTGAATTCTGTATTCTTACTACTTCCCAAATTTTCCCCTTGATGAATTAAATTAATTTCACGTTATTTATGTTGTGAATAAATTAAGACAAAATATCGCACAAAACTCAGAGCTTAAAAATCTGCAAATAAATTTCGGGTATATTTCTACCTGCATATGTTGACCCTTGCCTTATAAGTTCCCTTTTATTCTTTTCATAAATAATTAACTTTTTAAAACTAAAAATAGTCGTTCCATTATTGGGGATTGATAAAATGATTTTAAATGAATTTTCTAAAAAACTGATTGAAATACGTAAAGGGCATTCTTCACCTTTTGCCGTTAAAACAGAAGCGCATAAGTTTATTAATGATTTGCTTCAATTACTTTTTCCTCATTTTACCGAACAAGTCTATTATACACCGGAAGAAATTGAAAGCAAAATTATTTTGCTGAGCAGGAATCTTAAAAATATTCTGCGTTCATTAAATAATATGGATATCAATATTGATAATGTAACTGAAAAATTTGTTGAAAAAATTCCCGAAATAAATGACGGTTTATGGAAAGACGCAGAAGCAATTTATGACGGTGATCCCGCCGCAGAAAGTATTGACGAAGTTATATTAGCATACCCGGGATTTCTTGCAATTTCAATTTACCGTTTCGCGCATCAATTATATTTATTAAAAGTACCGCTGCTGCCCAGATTATTATCCGAATACGCGCATCAAGTAACCGGAATTGATATAAATCCCGGTGCGAAAATAGGCGAATCTTTTTTTATTGATCACGGAACGGGAATAGTAATAGGCGAAACTGCCGAGATTGGTAACAATGTGAAAATTTACCAGGGAGTAACCTTGGGCGCTATGAGCGTTGAAAAAGAACTCGCGAAAAAGAAAAGACATCCCACCATTGGAGATAATGTTATAATTTACTCGCAAGCAGTAATACTCGGCGGCGATACAAGAATAGGGCACGATAGTGTAATCGGCGGAAACGTTTGGCTTACTCAAAGTGTGCCGCCTCATTCGGTTGTTTATCACACTAGCGAAGTAAAGGTACGAAAGAACGGAAAATTTGACGAAGCAATTGATTTTGTAATTTAGTTTATAACATAAGGAGACACAGTATGAAAGTTAACAATATATTGGAAACAATTGGCAGAACACCTCATCTTAAAATTAATAGATTGTACGGGAATGATCAGGATATTTGGATAAAACTAGAAAGAGCTAATCCCGGCGGAAGCATAAAAGACAGAATCGCGCTTTCTATGATTGAAGACGCGGAGAAAAATGGAATTCTTAAATCGGGAGGCGTAATAATTGAACCGACTTCCGGTAATACTGGTATTGGTCTTGCAATGGTTGCGGCAGTAAAAGGTTATAAATTAATTCTTGTTATGCCGGAATCAATGTCTGTTGAAAGAAGAAATTTAATGAAAGCTTACGGCGCGCAGCTTGAATTAACTCCAAGAGAGTTGGGAATGAAAGGCGCAATCGCAAAAGCAGAAGAACTTCTGAAAGAAATTAAAAACTCATGGATGCCTCAGCAGTTTGAAAATCCGGCGAATATTGATATTCATAAATTTACAACTGCACAAGAACTGCTTGAAGATTTTGAAAAAATAGATTATTTAATAACCGGCGTCGGAACCGGCGGACATATTACAGGGGTTGCGGAAATATTAAAACAAAAATTTCCGGATTTAAAAGTGTTTGCGGTTGAACCGGCAGCTTCTCCAGTTATCAGCGGCGGAGAACCAGGTCCGCACCCGATTCAAGGAATAGGCGCGGGATTTATTCCAAAGAATCTTCATACAGAAGTGCTGGACGGTACAATTCAAATAACAAAAGAAGAAGCGTTTGAGTATGCCGCCAAAGCAGCCAAAGAAGAAGGGTTGTTAGTAGGTATATCTTCAGGCGCGTCGCTCGCGGCAGTTGCAAAAAAACTTCCCGAAATTCCGAAAGGAAGCACCGTCGTTACTTTTTCTTACGATACCGGAGAAAGGTATTTATCTATTGAAGGATTGTTTAATTAATTATGATATTAGGTATCCTTCATAAATATTTATGCGGGATACTTAATTATATTCTTATTCAAAAATAAAAACACTTTTTTATAATTTATTTTAACGGTTCTTTTCAGTAGGAATATATTTTACCCAATTTTCTGAAAAATGAAAATAGTGAATTGGCGCAATCTCTATTCTGAACAATTTGACTCTCTTTAATTATTATTGCTAAGCTGGATTGTTAGGATTAGTCGAATTTAGTACAGAAAAAAGGTTTTATAAAAACTCAGTAAATTTATGTATTTAATATTCTGGCTTTACCTTCAATAGATATTTAATTCGTTTTTTTGCTAATACATATGACATGACCGATCGTATATTATTTTTCGAACAACTGGCCCGAAGATTTTGCGTACAGAATTAATTTAACTCAGTGAGTAATTATAGTTTCCGGAGGAATAGATTTATTGATTGTGCTTGTAACAGTAAGTTTCCAGGCAATTAAAGCTGCGTTTGTAATTCCGGTAGATAGTATGAAGTATGAATAGAAAAACTAAATCATCGTCATTCAGCTTTTAGAGTTAAATTCTGAAAGCTAAATGCCAACAGCCAACCGCTAAAAATAATAAAGGTATTTTAATTTCATAACCGCTGCTCTGTCGGTTACGTGCATTTTTCTAGGCAGTACATTTTTGAATTGATCATATTCTTCGCTTCTGTCTCTAATTTCATTTAAGGCAAAATATATCCAGCTCTTTGGTGAGAAATTATATGCGAAGAATAATCCGAATACAACTTGGTCAAGCCTATCAACAGATTTTATAAAAACATTATCGACATACACTTTTATGTTTAAATCGTTTATTGGAGTTAATGAAAAATACGGGCGCGCGTTGTATGTAATGTCTTCAATATTATTATCCGGATCTCCCTCAACATACATATCGTAGGATGTTCCGAGATTAAGAATATCAAATGCTTTCCAATCTATAGATCCGCCGAGCCATGAATAGAATGATAGATACTCACGGTCGAAGTTATAAGTTTTGGAATAACCGCCGTAAAGATTCGCATCCCACTTTGCGGAAATATTATACCACGAACTGAAATTTGCTTCATATGAAGTGTATTCAACATCATCATCTTTTGCTTTACCGCCGGATAAGTTTATTTCAAATCCCCAGTTATTTCTAAACTGCATGTTCCATCCCAGTATACCGTTGTAATCCGTGTACTTATCTTCTTTTTCGTAATATGTTGAACCGCCAAAGTACAGCATCATTGAACTGATAGCGCCTTCTTTATAAAACCAGCGCGGACCGGTTAATGCTGTTATTTGTGTAGTTCCAATCCACGGTACATACCCTATTTGTTCAATATCAAAATCATTACCGATATATCTTCCGCGAATAAACGCAACCCAGTTTTCTTTTGTTAAACGGTATCCTGCCGACATAGCGTAACCGCCTTCGTTGTTTTTAAATGAGCGCGCAAGCTGATAAGCCAACTGCCAATCAGATTCTCTGAAAGCTCCGTCAATATCAATTACTCCGTATGAGTTGCCTGCAGAATATTTGCCAACGTATAAAGCGCCGATTGATGAGTTTCCATAAATTTGTTTTTTGACTCTCGCTGATGCGAAGTAAGCATCTTTTTCTATTAATGAAAGTGTGTCATCGTCAACATAATTTATTTCCCCGGTTCTTGCAATAAAACCGCCGTATTCCAAATCATCTAGTCTCCCAAACACTTTTGCGCCGAAGTTTAGCGGCACTTCCTGTCCGTCGGGCAATTTTTTGCCTATTCGCCTTGGGTAAAATAATTCTAACGGTCTGTAAAACCCGCTGTTTTTTTCTCTTCCCGATGCAGTAAAAACTTCAGCGCCTTCAGTAAAAAAAGGACGGCGTTCATCAAAATAAGATTCAAATCTCGAAATGTTAAAATCAAAAGGGTCCGCTTCAATCTGAGCAAAATCCGGATTAGCGGTAAACTGAAATGTTAATTTTGGTGAAGGATTGTAAAATATATCAAGCCCGGCGTCCGGATCAAAATCATATTTCCCGTTATCATTTAAAACAGCTTTTGTAATTCCCACCGGATAAATTTCTAAATTTAATCCTTTTGTAGAAGGTTTAAAATCATCAAAAACCAATTTCCCGAATTTTGAAATTCTTTGTCCTTCATTCTGTTCATAAGCGCACCAATATATATCTTCGTTTTTTGTGGGTATCCACCTGTCGAAATCCAATCCCCATTCGGTTAAATTTTCATCATACTGAATTGATTTATAAGGGATTTCCATTTCAATTACAAATCCCCAATTATAAATTTTTGATTCCGCAAACCATATGCCGTCCCAGTTATAATCCCGGTTGCGCGCGTCGTCAAGCAAGCGTGCATCTATTCTAACTCCCGAAGCCGAAACACCCAATTTATAAGCCGTTCTTTTATCCCCGAAAGTATCAAGCATTATAGATACGAAATCACCACCAAAATCATCAAGTTTGCCGGTTGTTTGCTGGATATTTTCATAATCATCATAACAAACTATCAAACAGAACAAAGATTTTTCAGTAGTAAGAACTTTTGCGATTGAAAGTTTGGATGGTTTTTCATTGTGATACGGCTGTGATTGAACAAAGTCATATACAGAATCTGCCTTTGACCAGAGTTGATCAATTATTCCGTCAATAATTACAGGCTCCGATATTTTATTCAGCTTTAATATTTTTTCTGTATTTGAGGCGAAAGCAAGCCCTGAGCAAACAAGAAGCAGAAACAAAAGTTTTTTCACCAACACTCCGGGAATATTTTTTTAGATTTTAGACGTAAATATAATTCAATTAGTTGTAAATCTTTTTATGATTATGAATTTAAAATATTAATATAAAGACCGATAAATCGATTGCCTTTTCATTATTCTATTTGTAGCTTATTTCACTTTTCCTACTCTCCCAAACAATTTCAAAATAATTGGAGGACTTTAATTATGGATAAAAAGAAATTCATTATTTCGGTTGTGTTCGTGTATATAGTATTCGAAATATTAAATTTTTTAATACACGGAGTCTTACTCAATTCTACTTATTTAAGTGATACACTTTCGGGAGTATTCCGCACTCAAGCCGAAATGGAAAGCCTGATGTGGGTTGTATGGATCACTGATTTGGTCTGGGCTTTTTTCTTTGTTTTCTTTTTTATTAAAGGATATGAAAACAAAGGAATTTTAGAAGGAATCCGATACGGAATTTACATCGGTTTTTTTATGAGTTTCGTATATGCTTATCAGGCTTACGCGGTTTATCCAATTACATACGGTCTTACCATTCAATGGTTTATTTACGTTTTTATTGAAAGCATAATTTTAGGCGTACTTGTTTCAATTATATATAAACCTTCCCCTGCATCATCTGAGTAATTAAATTTTAAGGCGACCCTAAAAAGTTGCCTTTTATTCATAATTGCTTTATGCTATAAAATAATATCCTTGACTATATTCTATTGTGCCTTTATATTTTGTAAGTAAAAAATACTTCACAATCTTAAATAGATAAAAAGTGAGGAAATTGGGCTAAAAGCGAGAATATTTTTATAAAGATATTAGAATCTTATTCTACTCTGTAGCATCCAATCAATTAAGAAAATGAAATTTTATGAACTAAAAGAATCACATAATGAATAAGAAAATATTAATTGTAATTACATTGGTAATTACTGTCCTGGTTTTGGTTAATGTTTTGCATGAAGAAAAAACTGAAAACCTGCAGCTAATTGAACTTAAGCAAAAATTCTTGACAAAATCTGTTCCTTCTGTCGATCACAGCAAATTATTGCCGCTTCAAAAAAAGTTTAATTCTCCTCAAGAAGTAACCGAGGCATGCTTAACCTGTCATACGGAAAGTCATAAAGAAATAATGCAGTCCTCTCACTGGAACTGGGAAAGAGTAGCCTATATAGAAGGAAGAGGCATAACAGAATTAGGAAAGAAAAATTTATTAAACAACTTTTGCATTGGAGCGAGCAGCAACGAACAATCGTGCGCTAAATGTCATATAGGTTTTGGAATGACTGATGATCATTTTGATTTTAACAATGCGAAAAATGTTGACTGTATGGTTTGTCACGATAACAGCGAAGAATATCAAAAAGGTTCATCGCTTGCGGGATATCCGGATAGAAACGTGAACTTAACAAAGGTAGCTCAGAGTGTAGGAAACCCAAACAGAGGAACATGCGGTTATTGTCACTTTAACGGCGGCGGCGGCAACAACGTAAAACACGGTGACCTTGAACAGGCAATAAGTGAAACGGATAAAGAAGTTGACGTTCACATGGGCGTTAACGGAATGGATATGAGCTGTGTTGATTGCCATACTGCCGAAAATCACCAAATTAAAGGAAGACTTTATTCTGTTTCTTCTGAAAATAATAACAGGGCATATTGTGAAGATTGTCACACAAATCTTCCGCATTTTGATGATATGCTTAACAGGCACACCAGCAAGGTCGCGTGCCAAACGTGTCATATTCCAATTTATGCAAAAGTGAATTCAACAAAAATGGCTTGGTACTGGTCGGAAGCCGGTAAGCTAAAAGACGGGAAACCTTATCAGGAAGAGGATAAAGAAGGCAATCACGATTATATGTCAATTAAAGGAAGATTTGTTTGGGAAAAAAATGTTAAACCTGATTATATATGGTTTAACGGTACAGCGGACCATTATATTGTCGGCGACACAATTAAAACTATCCCTGTAGAAATGAATAAATTATACGGTTCGCATGATGACGATAATTCAAAAATAATACCTGTAAAAATTCATGTGGGTGATCAGATTTATGATAAAAAATATAACACCTTAATTCAGCCTAAACTTTTCTCACCCGAGAAAGGGGACAGCGCTTACTGGCAGGATTTTGATTGGAATCTAGCGGCAGAAGCAGGAATGAAAAGAATCGGTCAGCCCTATAGCGGTGAATACGGATTTGTAAAAACCAAAATGTACTGGCCGTTAAATCATATGGTAAGTACAAAAGAAAACTCAGTTCAATGCAATGAATGCCATACAAGAGAAGATGACGGACGCCTGGCAAAATTAACAGGATTCTATTTACCTGGCAGAGATAGAAACTTTACGCTTGATTATATTGGCGGCTTGCTGTTTATAATTTCTTTATTCGGTGTATTAATTCATGGTTTTGTAAGAGCTTTTTTAGTAATCAAAAGAAATAAATACGAAGTTCAAATAATAAATAACGAAGAATAAAATGAAAAGAGTATATATCTATAAAATGTTTGAAAGATTCTGGCATTGGAGCCAGGCATCACTTATAATTTTTTTGGCATTAACTGGATTTGAAGTTCACGGAACAATTGAAATTTTCGGGTTTGATCAGGCTGTAAGATTTCACCGTTTTTCATCATACGCGCTATTAATATTAATAACGTTTTCAATATTTTGGCATTTCACAACAGGCGAATGGAAGCAGTATATTCCAAGTACAAAAAAACTGAAGTCACAACTTCATTATTATATTTCGGGAATATTTAAAGGCGAAAAACATCCTACGCATAAATCTGAACTCAGTAAATTAAATCCGCTGCAGAAATTAGTTTATCTCGGTTTTAAAGTTGTACTTATTCCCGTAGTTGTTATATCGGGCATTTTATACATGAACTATAAAACAATTGATCAGAACGATATCATTGTTATTAGTGAAATTCCTTTAAATACAATAGCTGTGCTGCATACACTTGGCGCATTTTTATTAATATCTTTTTTAGTTGTTCATGTATATATGACAACAACGGGAACTACGCCTACATCAAATATAAAAGCAATGATTACAGGTTATGAAGAAATAGAACACGAAACAGATCATAAAATCGATAACCAAAAAGAAAAATAAAATGAATAGTAAACCTTATATGAATCCGTATTTAGCAGGCTTTTTATTAGGGCTTGTATTATTAGCAACAATTTATGTTACCGGCAGGGGATTAGGAGCAAGCGGCGCTTTTAAATCAGCTGTTGCCGAAACAGTAAAAGTCTCCGCTCCCGAACATTACAGTACTTCTGAATTCTATAAAAATTATGAATCAACGAGCGAAGGCGGATTTTTAAAATCATGGCTGGTCTGGGAAGTTATAGGTGTGTTTTTCGGAGCGTTTATTTCGGCACTTCTTTCAGACAGAATAAAATTACGAATGGAACGCGGACCCGGAGTAAGAAAACGAATGCGATTTACTGCGGCATTAATCGGAGGTGCATTATTCGGATACGGCTCGCAGCTCGGACGAGGGTGCACAAGCGGATCGGCTTTAAGCGGAATGGCTGTTATGTCGTTCGGGGGAATTATAACCATGCTGGCTATCTTTGGCGGCGCTTATATGTTTGCGTATTTTTTTAGAAAATTATGGATCAAAGGATAATACAATGGGACCATTAGTACCTGAAATTATTAGCAATGAACTGAATCTTATTGTGGCTTTTATAGTTGGAATCGGATTCGGATATGTTCTCGAACAGGCGGGATTTTCATCAACAAAAAAATTAGTGGGACTTTTTTACGGATACGATTTTACTGTACTTCGTGTATTTTTCACAGCCGGAGTGACAGCTATGATCGGCGTGCTTTTTCTATCGCATTTTAATTTATTGAATATAGATTTGATATATGTTAATCCTACATTTCTATGGTCGGCTCTATTCGGAGGTGGAATTATGGGACTCGGTTTTGTGATCGGCGGATTTTGCCCGGGTACAAGCGTATGCGCCGCCGCGGCGGGAAAACTTGACGCGATGGTTTTTATAATCGGTTCCGTATTAGGAGTATTGGCATTTTCTGAAACTTATCCTCTTGTTAAAGATTTATATTTAGCAGAAAATTGGGGCGCGATCCGTTTCGATAAATTTTTAGGAATTTCACCTGAGCTTTTTGCTGTGATTATTACAGTAATCGCTGTGGGGGCCTTTGTTGCTGTAAGGTTTGTAGAAAGCAAAGTAAATAAAGTTGAATTCAAATTTTCATTCGGAAAAGCAAAAAACAAATTTGCTTTTGCCGCTATTCCTGTTTTGATATTATTTATTACAGCTTTTACTCCAAGCAGCAAGGAATTAATTGATAATGAAATTGAAAATAATCTCGCAGACGGAAATTATATTTATAATAAATGTTCGTCGGATAAACTTTTATCTGAATTATCTGCGAATCATAATAAAATTAATTTAATAGATTTGCGTTCGCCCGAAGAATTTAAGAAAGAACATATTCCTCTCGCAATTAATATTCCTTTAAAAGATTTAAGAAATTATGAATGGCTGGAATATTTTAAACAGACTTTTAAAACAAATGTTTTTTATTCCGATAATGTTGAAAATGCAAAACGGGCATATTTAATATCAAACTATTTGGGCGAGTCCGAGAAATGTATTCTTACCGAAACTATGGAAGGATATAAAAATTTAATTATGGAAGGGCATAGCCCGGTTCCTCCCGATAATGTTAGTCCGCATAGATGGAGAGAAGACACAAATCAAAAATTAATTGCAAAGGAAAAATTCTTAAGCAAATTTTCTACGACTGTTAAAAAGAAAGTAATGGTCGCAAAAGGCGGATGCAGCTAATCAATAAACTTTCCTTAAAAAGTGAGTTCATTCGGACTCACTTTTATTTTATAATTAAAAGCAAAACGGAGTATCAAAATGTTGAAGAGAATTTCAGTTATTCTTGTGATGTTATTTATGATCGGATCAAGTATTCATGCCACTAATGGATATTTCAGACACGGTTACGGTGTAAAATATTCTGCGCTCGCGGGAGCGGGAACAGCATTATCATTAAGTTCAATAGGCGCGGCAACAAACCCTGCATCATTATCATTTTTAAATTCAAGATTCGATGTAAGTTTAGCGGCTTTCAGTCCGAGCAGAGAATTTACAATAACAGGAAACCCAAGCGGATATCCCGGCACATTCGGTTTAACACCCGGAATAGTAGAAAGCGAATCAAATTTTTTTCCGATTCCAACTATTGGTTTAAATTATAATTTAAATGAAACGATGTCGATTGGATTAATGTTTATTGCAAACGGCGGAATGAACACAGATTATGAAACTGCTATATTCTATGATCCAACTTCAAATGAAACAGGCGTTAATTTAGAACAAATGTTTTTCGGCGCTACTTACGCAATTGAATTTGCTGAGAATCATTCATTCGGCGTTACTGCGTTAATGGGGTATCAAAAATTTGCTGCGAAAGGGACATTGTCATTCGCGGGTTTTTCAAGCGACCCGGCAAACATCAGCGGAAACAGCAACAGCACTGCAACAGGCTTCGGTGCTAGATTTGGTTATCAAGGAAAAGTTCTTCCGTTTTTAACATTCGGTGCTTCATATCAAACAAAGGTTGGAATGAGTGAATTTGAAAGATACGCAGGCTTATTTGCTGAAAAAGGTGATTTTGATGTTCCCGCAACTTGGAATATCGGCGTTGCTGCAAACGCAAATGATGATTTAACTTTTGCACTTGATGTTCAGCAAATTCAGTACAGCGGAGTTAACTCAATTTCAAACCCGATAATACCAAATATTCAAACAGCGTTTTTAGGGAATGCAAACGGAGCAGGTTTCGGATGGGAAGATATTATGGTTTATAAATTCGGCGTTATGTATAACTTAACTTCTGATATGATTTTAATGGCTGGTTATTCACACAGTGATAATCCGGTTGCAAGTAGCGAAGTATTATTTAATATTTTAGCTCCGGGTGTTGTGCAGGATCATATCTCAATCGGGTTATCAAAACTTCTTGAAGGCGGAAAAGAAATTAATGCTTCTTTCACTTATGCTTTATCAAACGCAGTTTCAGGCGCAAATCCTCTTGAAGCTCCAAACCAGCAGACGATAGAACTACAAATGAGCCAAATTCAATTCGAAGTTGGATACGCTTTCGGTTTTTAGTATTTGCACTACATTTTATGTTTTATAAAAACAATCCCCTGCAAAAATGCAGGGGTTGTTTTTACTAGATAATAATTTTTAAATAAGAAACTATCGACAATTTTTTACTCGTCGCGAATATTATCAATTGGATTAGATTTTGAAACAGAAAATAATTGGGAACTGACCGACAGAAATGCAAGGCTAATCATAAAAAGACCAGATAATAAGAACGGTAAATATGTAATATTAACATAATAAGCCCAAACGCTTGACAGCAGCATGCTTACTAAATAATAGCCCGATACACTTGCTAAGACACTCGAAATCAATAAAAGAATTATAAATTCTTTTGAAATTAATCCGCTGATATTAGAAATTGATGCCCCTAAAACTTTTCTTATACTTATTTCCTTACGTCTTTTTGCTATGTTAAGCGATACCAAAGCGAATAATCCCAGTGAGGTTGTTATAATTACCATAATAGCTATGTAAAGAAAAATCTTTTTTATACTTGTAATAACTTCTTTTGCCTCTGATAGAAGCTCACTTTGGAAAAAACCTTTATACGGTTTATTTGGAAAAAGCTCTTTCCATTTTTCTTCAGCAAATGCAGAGGCTTCTTCAATTTTATTTATATCAAATTTAACAGATAAATTTCTGTAATTTTCTTCATTCACGTAAAAGAATGCTGTTGGTTTTATTTTTTGCCATACACTGTTATAATAAAAATCTTTTGCTACTCCGATAATCATGTATTCTTTTTCGATTTCCGAATTTATAATTTTGAAATACTTTCCGGTTCCTTTTTCCCATCCCATATCTTTAACAAAAGTCTCATTAACAATAACCGAATTTAAAGTATCTGTGGAAAGATTCTTATCAAAAGCTCGTCCTTCTGCCAATTTGAAATCTAAGGTTTCAAAATAATTTTCCCCTATATCAAATGATGGAACTCTTTTTTTTATTTCTCCGAACTGGATATCATTTTCATACCAATATCTTCCAACTAAACTGTTTGATCCTCCAATTTCAGAGAATATAGGATTATCTGTAAGAGCATTTTTCATCAGATTGTATTCTTCTTTTCCTTCGGTATTTAGGATTAATATCTGATCTTTTGCGAAACCTAAATTCAAATTTTCTATATAATTGCCGTTCTGGTATAGTACAATAGCACATATTAATGAAGTCATAGAAATAGCGAATTGCAGCACTAGCAGAAAACGAATAAGGGGATTTGTTCCGCCGAATTTTTGTTTGCCTCTAAATATGCTTACAGGATTAAATTTGCTTACATAAAAAGCAGGGTATCCGCCGGCAGTTATTCCTGTTAATAATAGAAGCCCAGCTAAAAATATTACTAGTCCAATATCCTTAACAAAATTTAAACTTAAATCTAACTCAGGCCACAATTCATTATATGCAGGTACAAAATATAATGAAAGTAAAATGCCGACTATTAATCCTGCAAAGCATAGAATAATATTTTCTATTAAGAATTGTGCAACTAATTGACTTCTATATCCTCCCATAACTTTTCTTATGCCAATTTCTTTCAATCTTCTTGATGCAAATGAAATAGCAGTATTAATGAAATTAAAGCATGCTAAAAGGAGAACAAATAATACTATAATTGAAGGCGCTAAAATAGCAGCTGGATGCAGACCGTTATGGAACGGGTCACCATTTAAATCATGAGCGGTAAAAGCTAATTGTTTCATTGGTGTAATGAAAAATCCATCTTTCATAAAATCAGGGTTTGATTGATTGGTCTGATCCAAATATACTTGAAGATCTTTCTCAATTTTTTCTGTTGAGGCCTTTTTGTTCACTAAAATAAAGGTTGCTCTTGCCCATGATTCCCAAGAATAAGGTTTAAAACCTCTTACTTCTTCAATACTTTCCATTGGTAAAATTATGCCTAGAGTTATAATTGAATTCTTTGGCGGTTTTTGAATTACAGCCTGAACTTTAAATAAAAAGAAATCCTTCCCGTTTGAACTTAGAGTAATCTGTTTACCAATTGGATTTTCACTTCCGAAATATTTATTGGCTATCTCATCGGTGATTATAACGCTGCTTTTATCTTCTAATGCATTTTTATTCCCTTTAACAACAGGGAAAGTAAAAATTTCAAAAAAATCATCATCAACAAAAACATATCGTTCATTAAATACATTATCTCCATATTTAACAGATCCGCCTCCGGTAGAATATCTTGAAAACTTATCAATTCCGGGGATATTATTTGCAACCTCAACTGCCATAGGGTATGGAATCAGAGACCAGTCCCTTCTTCCGTCTTCATCAGTAATTTGATAACTGTTGATTGAATAAATCTCATCTTTATTTTTATGAAAATTGTCAAAGCTCTGACTGAATTCATAATTTATATATCCAACAATTGCCAAAGCAATTGCAACCCCTAGCCCGAAGATGTTTAATACAGAATAAAGTTTCGTTTTGTACAAATTTCTAAAGGCAATTTTTATATAATTTTGTATCATTGATCCTCCCCAATAGAATTCATTTATAATTAAACTCGGAATTGATTTTAGTACCTGAATCCAGTACCACAATGAAGCGGTTAAATAACTTGATGATGATAATTTGTAATGGAAAACCTCGTCTAGATCACCCAAACGGTGTTCGGCATCATCCCATCTTAAAAAAGCTTTAAATAATAATCCGGCGAACTTCGGCGGATTTTTTTTCTTCTTCATTTTAATTACCTATATAGCTGCATCCGAAATGCCGCGCCATAAAGCTGTCTGCATTTCTTTAATTTCTCTTAGAGCTTGTTTTCCTTCAGGGGTCAATTCGTATAAGCATTTACTTCTGCCTCCCCTTGTAGTAGTAGGTTCACTCATATATTTATGTATAAATTCTTTGCGTGTAAGTTTATCAAGCGGGACATAAATTGCGCCGAAAGTCCATTCCTGATTTGTTGCTTCGGATACAAATTCGCGGATTGTAACTCCGTAAGCGTTTCCTCTTAATTTCCAGATTGCCAGTAAAATTATTTCTTCAACTCTTGAAAGCATTTTCATAAAAAACCCATAAATTTGATAATAAATTAGCTTTTGGTGCTAAATTCATTTGAATTATTTTATTAGACTAATGAGGAATGAAAAAGTTGTATTAGAATTAGAAAATAATTTAAATAAAAAAATTAGAAGTTAAACTACTGTTAATAATTAATGAAGAGGTTATTTGAAATTGCATACCATAATTTCATGTTATAAATTGAACAATTCTTAATTGAAGAATAATGATGAATTTAATAAAATCGCCAAACCTTAAAACTGTTAAACATATATTAACCATTAACCTTTTCTCTTTAATATTTTATTCAATTTTCATCTCCGTTTTTGACAATGATTTAATATTAG
>JAHJUE010000039.1 GCA_018829205.1 Bacteroidota bacterium | reverse complement strand
AGCACTATTGCTCGTTCTACAATAGTTAAACCCGATTTCTTTCTCATAACTTGAATTTTTATGGTTAATAATTCTCTAAATATGAGAAGAATCGGGTAATTTTGAAAAAGCTATCCGCCTGAGCGGATTTAGTTCA
The DNA here is from genome assembly GCA_018829205.1 of Bacteroidota bacterium. Lineage (GTDB taxonomy): Bacteria > Bacteroidota > Ignavibacteria > Ignavibacteriales > Melioribacteraceae > JAHJUE01. The sequence continues at coordinate 2,419 of JAHJUE010000039.1, read as the reverse complement.
ACACGCGGTAATAAAACATTGGGGGTGAGGTGGTTATTTGAACATTATACCACGCATCAGCTTTTGTGTCGGTGGACACGGACGAAGCCCGAACTCCCCAACGTTTCATACCGCCACCGTAGGGCATTGTAGAAAAACAATCAAACATCAGGAGAATTTGAAAAAAATAGGACGAAATGAACCGTGTCCATGTAAGAGTGGAAAAAAATATAAGAATTGTTGTTTACATCAAAAGGAAGAACAGGAATTACCTTTGATAATACAACCCCACCAAGAAATTCTACAAAAGTATTTTTCTATTACTGATTTAGACCTACAATCTGAACGCAATAAGTTAGAACGTGAAATAATAAGTACTATTGATATTACAAAAGATTCAATTGAACTTTTGGTTGATTACCTTAATGTTTGTGAGAAAACAATCGAGTGCATCGCTTCAAAACATAGGATTTATGATTTAATTTTTTGGTCTAGAAGATTGGCTCCTAAGAATATTTTTAACGTTGCTGATACCTCTGTGATGTTATATAAAGAAATCCAAACTCTAAGCATTTATAAATATGGGAATCCTGAGGAAGAATTATACTCAGATGAAAAAGTAGGAGTTATTCCTCTGAATTTGGAAAAATATTATACTTGCTCTCCTGTTCAGTTATATGAAAAACTGTTAAACGAGGATTTGTCTCCAAGTATTATAAATATAATTTCTGATGAAATAAGGATTGAAATATTATGCTACTTATATCTTGATGCAACCCAATATTATAGAGTTGCTAATAAAGGTGGAAAGGTTTTTATTGAAAAAAATAGATTAAATTTTAAAATATCAGAAGAACTTGATTATTTAATAAATCTTTATGATAAAAGGTTAACTAAATCAAACCTTTTTTCAAGTGTTGGAGCATATTTTAATTCAGAATTTGATAAAACTAATGATAAAATATTTTGTCCATCAATCCAATTGAACGTTGACCACAAACAGAATTATCCATTTCTAAATCTTGATAATAGTGCATATCGCGAATTTATATCTGCCGACAAGAAACTGGAAGTTGTTTCTAATTATTTATTAGGTGGTATTAATTTAAAGGAAGTTTATAATTTTCTTAAATTATTCAGTAAGGAATTTCAAGTCGAATATACTTATTCTGTTGAAGAATTTGTTGTGTTTCTTGGCTTCGTAGGCATGAATATGATGAGTAACATCTATCAAAATCCTATGTTTCAATTAAACATTCTAAATAGAGCCTATTCTTTAAGAGACCATAAAATTGATACGGTTGCAAAAGAATTCAAAGAAGATTTTAAGTTCATATATAAAACCATTTTCGAAAAAGATATTAGTGATAGCGAGTTTGATAAAATTGACCCGTTGAAAGTAGTGGCGAGTGTCACACTTGACTTATCGAAAAGCAAGGATTTAGATTTATGGACTAGAGGTCCTAAAAAAATATTTCATTCAATATCAAAAGATAAACTTCTTGTTGATTTTACAGCATTAAATGATATTGTTGCATATGTAGCAAAAAATATAGCACGAATTGATGGTGAAGTAGGAGGATTGAGAGGTGGATACTTTGAGGATTTAATAATTTCAGAATTAAAGAAACACTTTAAAATAGGAGACATTTGGATTTATAAGAGAATAATTGAAGTAAAATCAAAAAGTAAAGAGATTGATGCTACTTTGATTATTAATGATGTATTATTTGTTATCGAAGCAAAAGCAATCAATTTGTCTTTCGGTTTTGACAAAGGTGATAAACAAGCTTTGGAGTTTAGAATAAGGAAAATGAAAAAAGCTATTAAAGAGTCAAATGAGAAGGCTGTTTTTATTTCTAAGTACCATAGACATTTGAATATTAATCTGCCTAGTCAGATAAAATTTATATGTCCAATAGTTCTGTCATCTTTTCCTGAATATATTTGGGAAAAATCAGATGAACTATTTATTTCAATAAGTAATTCTTTACCTAGAATAATTACAATTAATGATATTAAAGAACTTAAAAATATAGACTTAAAGAAACTTAAAATGAAAGACTGGGTGTTGGAATTAGAATAATAACGCCCTACAACACGCAATATACGTAAGCCGGGGGCTGTGGGTGATTTAAACTTTTGTACATTTACTCAAAATTGTAACGGTTTGATAAGCCGGAGCTTCGAAATCCCGGCCTCCGCATATTGCCACCGTCAGACTGTCTAAAAACCCCTTTAGACATCAAGAAATAAATAATAAAATATTTTGGTGATAATTGTAATATTAATCCAATATTTATGTGTATATTTATTGCGTAAACAACGCATCAATGAAATACCTACAAGGACAGGACAGGGAACAGCTGCACATCTTTCCGGTGACCATGGAAGCCGCCATTGGAGCCGACAACGAGGCGCGGATGATCGAGCTGTTTGT
>JAHJUE010000038.1 GCA_018829205.1 Bacteroidota bacterium | reverse complement strand
TTTTGTCTTCATGCCATATCCAACCAAAAGACCGCGATCAATCAATCTCTCAATGCTTTGAGTAATAATTTTTCTAAAATTTTCTTCTTTGGATCGTGATTTGCTTGTTTTGTAATTATCATCAATAATTCTACGAGAACAGGCGCTATTGTGTTCCAGGCATTCCTCCAAAATAAATTTTTGGAGAGAGGAAAGTTTCATAATGGTTATATAATATTATATCACAATTTGCTATTGTACCGCATTACCCTCCCCCCAACGCCTTAAAATTACTTTGACTAACCACTTTTCTGCCTGTTTTTTGCTCCAATTCTAAACGCGCGTTTTTAGCAATCCTGCCGCCCTTTTTCGCTGGCGCTTTATTTTCTTTTAAGCCCTTTGCCTCATCTGTTTCAGCAATTTGACGAGTAGAAAGCTCTGCCAAAGCTGTAAAAACCAATTCCGCGTCAGACATGTGATCCCGTAAATTCTCTTGCTTTAGATTCTTTAGTCCTTTATGCTCTTTAACTGATAAATCACTCCATTCTTTATGGATAATATTAGTCAAAATCGCATATTCATCCTGCTCTTTAACTTCATTATTTTTCCAATAATCCGTCAATTTATTCCTGATTTCCTGACCCATCATCCTCTGCTGAATCCATTTCTCGCTTCTGCCCATTCTTTGCCAATAATCCCGGCTGCGATTTAGCGCTTTTTCAGGATTATTTATTTCTTCTATTCTTTCATAACCTACCCGCGCCAGCCATCGTTTAAATGGCTCTGCTTTAGGTGATGGGATGGATTGAATAATGCGAAAAATTCCTTCTATGTTGGCGCAGTCGGTTTTGTATCTTTTTCCGTCAGACGCTTCTAATTTCAGTTGTCTACAAATTGTAGACAACTGAAATCCATCATCACTTTTAACTCTAGTTTTCATAGCATTCCAATAAACTCGCGGTTTTGCGCTATCAGTTAATGCCGCGATAACATCAATAACGGAAAAATACCATTTTTCTTGTTTTTCATCATAATGCCTACGGATTTTTCTGCCTTCAAAAATTGCTAATTTTTTTGATTTCATAAAGTAATTGTCAAATTCTATTCAACTTCTCCAACATCAATCTTCCTAATATCGTTATTTGTAATTCCAAGGCCTAATTCCCGCATAATCCTAAACGCGTCAGCTGGCCTGCTAAGATAGTAGCCCTTTAAATCATCAGGATTTACATAATACGCCTCCCCGTTCTGCTCAACGTCTAACATTATTTTTCCAGACAATCTGCTTGGGAATTTCGCTGTGAGATAGCCAGCAAGCTCGCTATGCTTAATTCCCAACCCCAAATTCCTCATAATGCTGAACGCATCCGCGGGCCGTCCTAAATAATATTTCTTTTTATTGTCAGGATATACATACCACCCCTCGCCATTCTTTTCAACTTGCAATAAAATTTTACCGCTAATTCTTTTTGACAAGCTGTTGTCTATTTTAGTTATCAAATTTTTTTCTTCTGCGATGACTTTCTGGCTTTCTGTCGCGGTTTTAATATTCTCCTCATCTCCGACAATAAATAAACCCAAAGAATCAAGCGCGCTTAAATCCATATCTTCTAATAAGGATGAAACTCTTGAGTAATCGTTGTTATTATTGTTATAGTTATACGCTATGGAATTATTAAGCCAACTATTAACTTTATTCACGGATAATAAATAACCCATTGAATTTAAACTGCCTTTAACCACAGCAGTTGGAATACCAATAAATGCGCCGTTTTTTAGATACGCGCCGCCGCCGGAATTGCCGTGTTCAATGATTGCGGTTGTTTTTAGATAATTGCCGTCCACTCCGCTAAAGTCGCCGCTGGTGTATGTTATTTTTGTGCCGAATTTTGCCGGATAACCGTATGTAGTAAGTATCTCGCCTAATTGAATACTACTAGAGTTGCTTTGAGAAATATCAACCGAAGTTAATGTTGTATTGCTCGGATTTCTCAATTTTAAGACAGCCACATCAGCGTCGCTGGATACTTTGTAAATATCAGCAATTTGTCTATCGCCAAAATACGGCTCATCATCATAATCATCAATAAATCCAACCCAGCACCCTGCTGTGCCGTCAATTACGTGTTTATTGGTTAAGATTAAACCAGTTGAATTGATAACTGTTCCCGAACCTTGGGCGGCCATTGTTCTGCTAACAGGACAAATTAATTTTACTGTGGATTTTACTATTACATCCTGATTAGTAACAATGCTAGAATCTGTTGATGGTGTTTGATAATTTGGTTTGTAGATTGATTCGCAATATTGTGAGGTAGCTGGAGCTGCTGTTTCCACGGACGGGCAATCGTAAGTTCTACTGCAACTTCTTGTTTGAACCCCCTGTGGCGAGCAAGTTCCCCAACTACCGCATTTCCATGTATCTTCTGAACAAGCAGGAGTATAATTGCAGGACTGTGAAGTTGTTGGCGATTGTGTTCCTCCTTCGCAATTTGAAATTTTACTACAATCTCTTGCCTTTTTTCCATTGGAGGAACATGCGCCCCAAGAACCGCAGGACCAATCGATAGAAGTGCAGAGATTAATTTGTTCTATATTCACATATAAAGGATTTGAAAAATTACCATCGCTTGTTGTTATTATTAAATTTCCACTTTCAGTATTTGGTATTTTTATCTTAATTTCTTTTCCACCCCAAGACCAATTCATTATTTCCACAGGAATATTATTAATAGTTGCTGACCCCTTACTATCACCAAACAAAAAACCCTTTATGGTAACTTCCTCCCCTACAGTTGCTCGATTATTATTATCGTTATATTCTATTTGCTCTATATTTGGGTTTATAAAAATGTTAAATTCATCTGAAGTATAATTATTTGTGCCTTCTTGATAATTTAATTCGTAAAAATCTAATTTACATTTATAATTATTTTTATTGCCGAAATAAGATATATAATATTCCGAACCAAATTTAAATTTTATCAATGAATCGCTCCAATTTATTATTTCTAAAGATGGGAGGGTACTGCTTAGATCGTCATTGCAAACTACTCTTTTCCCGTCTTGAATATCTGAAAAATTTTCCCCCTCTATCGTAATTACATCATTAATCGAATCTAATGTGTTGGGAGATACATTATTTATGATAGGGGCATCATCCGCAAATACCACATTTGGCAATACAAAAAAAATTAAGATTAATAAAATTGTAAATTGTTTTCTCATAAAAATTAGTTAATTAATAAATTATATTTTTAGCTGAGTGTTTGAAGTTCAAACATATTCAACAAACAATATGAAATCTTACTTTGCAATTCAAACATCGATATTGCCATTTATTGACTTTTGGAAGTGCTTCTCTTCCTGACATTGCAACAGGATTACTTCTTCCTACACCACACGGTTCAATATTCTCACTGCCACATTCAGGACATTTTTTTTCTTTTGTAATGAGTTTTGTATTACGCATAATTTTAAAGTAAATTAAAATTATAAATTTCTAAATATTTTTTAAATAATGGTGATAGTATTTTATATGCTAATTCTACAAGCTCTTTGTCTATTTGGTCATCACTATTCAAATCCTTTCTTCCATGGAACAGGTTACATCTAATCTCATATAATACTTCTATTAATAAACTAAAAGAACCGTTATAACTTTTCTTTTTTGATTCATCTTCTGGAAATTTCATATTTTTTACCTTATAATTTCTTAACCGATCAAGTTCTTTGTTGTTATTTTTGAATTCATTAAATACATCTTCCATTGGCGAAAAACTAATAAGATCATTCTTTAAATCACAGTCATATTTATTCTCACCGAATTGACTTTTTAACCAAGCGTTAAAAGCAATCCAAAGAGAAATGAATTTGTCTCCAATATCAATAAAATCTTCACCTTCTTTTCTTTCAGATCGTTTTACCCATTCCTTTATAAAAATATTATAATCCATATTTACTAAATTTCATCTATATTATAATTTAATCCTTTTTATCAATCTTAATATGCAATTCTTTAAGCTGCGCGTCTTCAACTTCGCTTGGCGCGTCCAGCATCACATCCCTGCCTGCTCCATCCTTAGGGAACGCATAGATATCGCGGATAGAATCGCAGTCG
>JAHJUE010000037.1 GCA_018829205.1 Bacteroidota bacterium | reverse complement strand
GTTCTCCCGATGAATCGGGATTCCGGGTGTACAAAGATAATTTTTAATGTTGAATTATGAATGCTAAATTGAAAACTCGATTTAGCATTTTTTATTTTAAATATTCTTTTGTTCTTAGATAAATAAAGTGATAAAGCGTCCCGATTGCCATCGGGAAGGTTGAGGGTTCTCCCGATGAATCGGGATTCCAGGCGTACAGAAAATTCATAAAAAAAAGCTCAATTAAAAAGTATAATTGAGCTTTTTTTATGTAAAAGCGGTATCTCTCGATACCGCTTTTCAAAATGTGGGAATGTTATTTAATTCTCTTAAATTCAATTCTACGATTCATTCTTTTATTATCTGCTGAATCGTTTGCTACTCTTGGATATTCTTCGCCATATCCAACTGCTGTTATTCTTGAAGAAGGAACTCCTTTAGAAACAAGCCAGTTTTTAACAGCTTGCGCCCTTCTCTCAGAAAGAATTTGATTGTTTTTGTCGCTGCCTACATTATCTGTATGTCCGCTGATTTCAACATCAATATCAGAGTAAGTATTTAATGTTTTCAAAGCTCCTTTAAGAACTTCTTCTGATTCAGGAGTAATATCATATTTATTGGTTGCAAATGTAATTCCTTCAAGAACTATAGGAACATTTATTTTTACAACATCATCTGTCGCGTCAAGAGGGTTTGTTCCGCGTTTGACTTCTACATTGTCATCAACAGTTCCTTCGTCTGTATCTTTCTTCAAAGGATTAGTCTTGTATTTTAAAACTTCTTCAGAATCTGACAAACCATCTGTATCAGTATCAGCTATCAAAGCATTTGTTTTGTATTTATTAATTTCATCACCGTCATTTAAACCGTCATTATCCGTATCCGTTTTAAACGCGCTTGTTTTATATTTATTTATTTCATCACCGTCATTTAATGAATCATAATCTGTATCGGCAAGTAATGCATTTGTTTTGTAAGTAATAATTTCATCGAAATCATTCAGTCCGTCATTATCTGAGTCAGCTTTATTCGGATTGGTTTTATAAGTCATTACTTCTTCACCGTCTTTTAATCCGTCGTTATCGCTGTCTGAGTCTTTTGGGTCCGTGTTGTATTCTTTTACTTCAGCTCCGTCTTGAAGACCGTCGTTATCCGAATCCGGATTATTTGGATCAGTTCCGATTTCAAGTTCTTCGCCTTTTGTTAATCCGTCATTGTCTTTATCGGAATTCATACTTTCACTTGTAAAAGTAATTCCCGCGCCAAGATTAAAATAGCCGTCGTTAAGATCTTCCATTCTAAAATAATTCAAATTATCGGTTAAGGAATAATTTAAGCCAGCACTTAGATCAAGAAGCAATCCGTCGGTTAAATTAAATTCAGCTCCAATTCCCATAGGAATTATTGCTGTCCAGCCATCTTGTTCAACAGGCAATGGGGAAACAACTGTAGGTTTTACCCCAACATTATAGTTTAAGATACCAATACCGGCGTAGATATATGGATTCCAGCTTGTCATATTAAATGGAGTAAGTAGTAATCGGAAATCAATTGGGATAATCTGCGTACTGTAATCCCCTCCTGATTTTGTATTGGTAGTATAATCAAATGCTGAGCCGTAAAGGTTACCATACCCGGCGCCTAATTCAGCATTTAAAAAACTTACTATTTCTACTCTTAAAAATCCGCGAAAAAGAAAAGAAGAAATCTCAGGATCATTATCATCCGAGAATTCTGTTGCAGGTAAAACGCCGTTCAACTGGATTCCGCCTTTAAGACCGAATTCTTTGAACTGAGCGTTAACATTAGTATAAATTAATACTATTGTTAATAACATTACTAACTTGGTATAGAACTTCATTTTGTTACCTCTTTTTGTAATTAGTGAATAATAAATTTTGACTTATGATATCGTCTTTAATTAGAAGAAATATATATACATATTAACGGGTCTTCAATCGGTCAAAGGGATGGAAAAGGGATTAGTCCTTTAGTATGAGTTTTTTTGCTCATTTATCAATAGGTAAAAAAAATAATGGAAGTAAATCCCATTTAATTTTTCCTCATTTTACAAATTTTTAAAAATTATTCTAAAAGTTGATCCAACATTTTTACAACTTTCGACTTCTATTTTTATATTGTTTAATTCACAATAGCTTTTTACAAGCGCTAAACCAAGACCGTTTCCTTCAAAACTTCTTGTATAGCCTTGTTCTTCCTGCGCGAAATGATCAAATAATTTTGGAAGAAACTCTTCGCTTATTCCTACTCCGCTATCTATTATTTCAACAATAATATCATCGGTTGTATTCTTTTTTAAGATTATTTCAATTTTCCCTTTTGTTGTGTATTTAATTGCATTATCAATTAAATTCACAAATATTTGTGTAATGCTATATTCGTCGGCAGTAATTATTGTTTCTTCTGTTTCACATATATATGTCAGTTCTAAACCTTTCTGTTGAGCTGAAAGATTATATTCTTTAAATAATTTTTTAAATATTTCAGAATCAAGATCAATATTTATAAAATTCGGTTGATAACCGCTTGTACGTAATTCTGCCGTGTTTAGAATCAGGTCAACTGTTCTAATAATTCTTTTTGCCGCAATCTCAATACTTTCAAAACTTTCAGTAATATCAGGATTCATTTTATCGTTAATTGAATCATTAAGATAATCTACATTACCTAATATTGCATTCAGAGGAGTTCGTATTTCGTGGGACATTTGCGCGAGAAATTCGGATTTTAAGTTATCCGATTGCTCGGCTTTTTCTTTTGCTTTAATTAATTCCTGCTGGTAAAGTTTAATCTCGGTAACATCTTTAGCAACTCCAATTAATCCCAGTAATTTATTATCTTTATCGTATATACTTGTAGTGGAAAGAGAAATTAGAAATTCACTCCCATCTTTTCTTTTATTCCATAATTCACCATGCCATCTTCCTTGTATTGTTGAGGGTAAAATTTCCTGTGTTAAATCATTCGAACTTTTTACCGACCGTACCAAATTCATATTTTTTCCAAGTACTTCATATTCCTGATAACCGTATGTTGTTAAAAATGATTCATTTACAAAAATAATTTTATCATATATGTCAGTAATACTTACGCATTCATTTATGCTTTTTAAAGCGTGAGCAAGAAGTATAATTTTATCTTCCGCGAGTTTTTTTTCCGTAACATCGCTTGAAATTCCTATTACACCAATTAAATTTCCATTAGAATCATTAATAGGTGTATCCGTAACAAAAGACATGAAAGAACTTCCGTTTTTCCTTTTTACTAAAAACTCTCCCGACCATGAATTGCCGACGCCTAATTGTTTCATTATTTCTGAGGCTTGTTTTTGGGTTTGTTCGGCGGGAGTCAGATCGATAATGTTTTCTCCCAAAGCTTCGTCGGTTGTCCAGCCATAAATATTCTCCGCCGCATGGTTCCAATAAATTATTTTGCCCAATAAGTCCGTCGCGATTACGGCTTGACCAACATTAAATAATAATTCCGCCTGAAATTTTATTTTATTCTGAATCTCTATTCGTTCACTTATGTCTCTGCAACTTGCATAAATAAATCCGTTAGGAAGTAAAACAGCATTAAAGTCTGCAGAAATTAGATTACCGTCTTTAGCTACGAGTTCAATCTCGGCAATTGCAAACCCGGCACTTAACAATTGTTTAAATATTAGATTGTATTCTTCTACTTTTTCTTCCGGCGAAATATCAGCAATCGTAAAACGTTTCATTTCTTCATTTGAGTAACCAAGCATTTGAACAGCTTTTGTATTTACATATGAATATTTGCCATGATCGTTGACAATAAATATTGCATCAGCAGAGTTTTCGGTAATAATCCTAAATTTCTCTTCGCTATCTTTAATTTCCTGCTGTATCTGTTTGCGTTCAGAAACATCGCGAATTATCATGCTGGTGTGTTCTGTGCCCACGTGATTTTTAAAAATAGCGGATGATATTTCACATAGAAAATGTGTCCCATCTTTACGAATAAATGTTAATTCGCACTGGATTTTTCCTTTTGCTGCCCTTTCAGTCAGGAAAAAGGATAAATTCGGATCTTCAGTATCTACTATTCCTGATCTGCCTAAATTGATTAACTCATTTTCAGTAAAGCCGAACATATTGCAAGCTGCCCGGTTAGCCGATAATATTTTTCCGTCGGGTCTTGTTAAAAGTATACCATCCATACTGTTTTCAAAAAACGATCTATATCTTTCTTCAGTTTCCTGCAATAATTCTTCAGCTATTTTTCGCTCTGTAATATCTCTAATATTACATTGTATTACTTTACGTTCGTTTACAAAATAAACATTGCTTACGAACTCAACATTAATCTTACGGTCCTCTGTTGTTTCAAGCGGCAGGTTCTCGTAACGTATATATTCTTTTTTCTGAAGTTCTAAAAATTTTTCTTTATTGGCCGCTATATCATTAAAGAATCCTATTTCCCATAATTCCTTATCAACAAGTTTTTCTTTTGAGGATTTTAACAAATCGATTAAAAAAGGATTTACATCAATAATGTGTCCGGTATTTGCGTCTAAGATAAGAATACCGTCTTTTGCCGATTCAAAAAGTCGTCGGTAGCGTGTTTCCAATAAACTTAACGCGTCTTCTGATTTTTTACGATTGGTAATATCTTGTGCAATAGTCGCGACAACTTTTTCACCTTCTTTATCAAAAATATTTGTAGAATTCCATAATATTGTTTTCACCTCTTTATTCTTTGTAAGAATATTCATTTCAATAATTTCTGTTTTTTCTGAATTAATTATTTTTTTGATTAATTCAAATGTTAAATGAGCATTATCTTCCCAGAATAATAAATCAATGTTTTTATTTTTTATCTCATCCCATTTATAACCGCAAAGATTTTCAAAGGCTTGATTAATGTGAGTTATAATAAAAGAAGAATTCCAAATAAT
>JAHJUE010000036.1 GCA_018829205.1 Bacteroidota bacterium | reverse complement strand
GGAAAAATGCATAATCCGTAGATGAATCATGTTGTCCAATAATAGAATTACTTATAGTTAGCATCATAAGAAATAATATGCATTTATATTTTTTCATTTAGAAACAACATAACGGCGTTGCAAATAACCCGCCGCCCAGAACTACAATGCGGCTTTGTCACAAATGCCGAGAATTTGTAGCGCCGCTTAAATTTCTGACAAGCGGTGCGGAACTAATTATTTATTTTATATAATTTTAAAAGCTTACTTACTTTGTTACAATACTAAAAAACATCACCTTCCCCGCTTGACGAAGCGGTCGGGTTGATTTGCTTGTTATGTTGTTCTAAAATATTACCATTTGATCACTATCTTCAGTAATTTGCGATTCAATACCAAATAGATTTTTTAATATATAATTGCTCCAAGGTTCTAACATAATTTCTTTATTATTAAAATATTTTTGAGTCAGGTCAACAAACTCAATATGATTTCCTTGACCTGAAAGTTCCTTAAATGTTCTATTATTCAGAGAACGCATCATAAATTCATCTTTTATATCAATTTGAAAAACCACCCCTAGATGCCTTAGCGATTTGTGATGAGTATTATCAAAAACAATTCCTTTCCAAAGTGGAGTAGGCTCTGAATCATAATCAATTTCAAATTCTTCTTCTAACTCTCTCCGTAAACAATTTTTCATTGATTTCAATAATGTTAGTTCTGGATAATCATCAATGTCATTAAACTGCAAGTGCCCTCCAGCCCAAATCATTTTTTTATTATGCAATCTTTTATCACCAATCTCTTTTTTTGTAATTATTGCAATTTGATTTTTATAAGTAAAAACTGAACAAACTATTATTTGGACTAATTCATCACTAATTTCAGCATCTTTCCGTCTAACAATCTTTTTATTTTTCATAATAATTCTTTCAAGTATTTGGAACTTGGATCTTTCAGACTCAAAACCAATAAAGTCAAGTTTTTCATTGAATTCTTTTTTGGGGATAGTTAATAATTCTTCATTAGATAATATTTCAAGACTTTTAATTACTTCAGATATAACATTTTCTACTCCCTCTAGAGTTTTGGTCTCACTTGTATCCATTACCATAAGTTTATTAAACTGATCTCGATATTTTTCAATAGTAAAATCCATTACCTCAAGAAATTCAGTAAGAAATCCCTCACTCATAATAGTGCCTGGTATATCTGTAAGTAAGTCTTTAAACTCTCTTTCTAAGGCTTTTTCAACAGTGGCTTTCATACAAATAACAAGATCAATTTTTAATTTCCACCTATCTAAAAGAAAAAAATCGGAAAAGACTTTTAAATCATTCTCATTTAGTTTCCCTCGTTTATTCAATAAATTTAACCATATGAGCGTATCAAATATTCCCCTATCAATAATTATCACAAAATAGTCATCTCTTTGTTTGTAGTTTAACATATTAATTAATGATGTACATCCTGTCCATATATTGAAATCAGGATGTTCCTTTTTTTTAATTGGGCAAACTGTTGCTCTTTCAGTTACAATTACAGTAGGTATTTTATTTCTTCTAAGAAACAGCGCTAAACTATTTACTACTGTAGTCTTACCTGCTTTAGGAAGACCCGAAAACTCCACAATTAAAGGTCTTTTACGAGAATGTATATTGTTTCTGATAGTATTTGCTAACTCTTTATAATATTCTATCTTTCTTTTTTTTTCTTTTTCTATGTCATTTTGTGTCAGCATTTATTAATTCCTCCGTCAATTTCAAAAATTTGAAATATCCAATTAATGTATGACGATAACCCATAAGAAAGAAAAATGTTATAATTAAGAATATAATTCCATCCCATAAGTTTGCTAATTTAGGAATAGGATCAGCCATACTAAAAAATATTAATATTGAATAAATAATTGAATTAAAAGTTGATGCCCTCAAAATTCTGACAATACTTCTTCTAATAGTCATATAATTAGTTGCTTCGGTAGATTTTAATAATATCTTTGTCCTGGCTATTTGTTGAGATTCTTTGCCTCCATAATCATTCGAATATTTGTCATCAAATTTTGCAAAGAATATATCCGCTATAAAATTTACTATTACTCCGAGAAGGTAAAGTAGTGCAAGAGAGATAACAATATTTCCAGAATTATTCATAATAGTTGAAAAATTAATTTCAGTAACTTTTTCAATTACTGGGTAACACCAAATAAGTGCTGTACACCCAATAACTATTAATTCAGCCAAAATTGATGTAGTTTGCATAATCCCTCCTGAACAACATAACGGCGTTGCAAATAACCCGCCGCCCAGAACTACAATGCGGCTTTGTCACAAATGCCGAGAATTTGTAGCACCGCTTAAATTGCTGATAAGCGGTGCGGTACTAATTATTTATTTACTTTTATATTAAAAGCTTACTTACTATGTCACAAAACTAAAGAACAGCAACTTCCCCGCTTGACGAAGCGGTCGGGTTGATTTGCTTGTTAGGCAGTTTTTTGTTTTTGCTACATTTTCCTATTTAATTCTTCTTGGACTGTTATACTTTCATAATATTCTGAAAGCATCCAATTATTTAGGGCCAATTTTAAAGCTGAATAAAATGATATAAATAATATAGTAGAAAGTAAAAGTGATGTATGAAATTCAATCATATTGATATAAGAGAAGTAAATAGATAATATTGACCCGCCTATTATAAAAACCACAAAAAGAATAGACCAAATATATTTTCCTTCAGTAAAAAGAATGTAAATTACTACTGGGGAGATAATAAATGAAGATAAGACAATTAATAAGAAATAGTATTCACTAAATAATTTTGATAATGTACCAAGAATTATAATAATTGGTATAGAGAATTTTATACTTAAAATATTATCCAAAAAACTTAATCCCATAATATCCTCAGTATGTAGTAGTCATTATTTAATCTGACAACCCCTGTTGTTAGTTAGCTATTAACTGCAAGATTATAACCAAGCATTTTGTCTTTAGCAAGATGCTTGGTTTGTAAAAATGTTTCCATCGGTGTTCTGCCATCACAATGTTTTC
>JAHJUE010000035.1 GCA_018829205.1 Bacteroidota bacterium | reverse complement strand
TAAAAAATGCTAAATCGAGTTTTCAATTTAGCATTCATAATTCAACATTAAAAATTATCTTTGTACACCCGGAATCCCGATTCATCGGGAGAACCCTCAACCTTCCCGATGGCAATCGGGACGCTCTATCACTTTATTTATCTAAGAACAAAAAAATATTTAAAATAAAAAATGCTAAATCGAGTTTTCAATTTAGCATTCATAATTCAACATTAAAAATTATCTTTGTACACCCGGAAGGATTCGAACCCTCAACCTTTTGATCCGTAGTCAAACGCTCTATCCAGTTGAGCTACGGGTGCAAATTTGAGTGACAAATATAATACTATAAAGGCTGTAATTCAATTTATTTTTTTTTAAAAACCGGTATACAGTTAAAAGTACGAAGATAATATTTAGTTTTTAAGAAAAATTTTTTATCTTAATTATTAATTATTAGTATTTCATTACTACAAAAATATTCAAAATGTTTAAGTATTATATCTAACTTCAACTACTAAAACAAAGATTTTGAAAATCCTTTGAAAACCCTCTGAATACCCTTTGAAAACACTGTCAAAACACTTAAACTACTGAGAAACAATACTAAACCAATAATGAAGATATACAAAAAGTAATAAAATGTTTAAATGACAGTTGCAAATCAGAATTAAATTTCTCAAATTATCAATGATAATAATATCTTATTAAGCGATTTAACAAAATGATTATTTTCATAAAAATAAATCATCATAATATTGTAAAAAAGAACCCTCTTTTACTCAGGCCCTGCCCAGATCTCTAAGTAATTACTTATATTTATCCGTTTCTTTATTAACAATTAGGAGTACCTGCTATGTGCGGAATAGTTGGATATATAGGTAATAAAAATTGCGTACCAATAATACTTGAAGGCTTAAAAAGATTAGAATATAGAGGATATGATTCTGCCGGAATCGCAACAATTAATTCCGTTTCAACAGATGTTGTAAAATGCGAAGGTAAAGTTTCGGCGTTGGAAGCAATGCTGAATTTAAACAAACTTGACGCACCTCTGGGAATTGGTCATACCCGCTGGGCTACTCACGGCGCTCCTAATGAAATAAACGCTCATCCTCATTTTAACGAGAATAAAGATTTATTCATGATACATAACGGTATCATTGAAAATTATCAGGTATTAAAAACAAAACTGAAAAAACAAGGTTACAATTTTGCGTCCGAAACGGATACAGAAGTTTTGGTTCTTCTTATCGATAGTTTTATGAAAAAGAATTTGTCACTTTTTGATTCCGTTAGATACGCTTTGAATGAAGTTGAAGGCGCATACGGAATAGCGGTAATTAGTAAAAAAGAACCGGATAAAATAATAGCCGCAAGAAAAGGTTCGCCTCTTGTTATAGGTATCGGAGAAAATGAAAATTTTATTTCTTCAGACGTAAGCGCGCTTATTCAGCATACAAAAAGAGTAGTTTATTTGGATGATAACGAGATTTGCGAATTAACAAAGGATAACTTTTTTGTTAAGAATATAAGCGACGAGTCTATAAAAAAAGAAATAGAAAACGTAACTCTTGAACTGGATGAATTAAGTAAAGGCGGATACCCGCATTTTATGCTTAAAGAAATTATGGAACAGCCCGATTCCATAACAAACGCGATGCGCGGAAGATTATTATTTAAAGAGGGAAGTACAAAGCTGGGCGGACTTCAGGGTTACGAGGATAGACTTGCTAATTCCAAACGAATAATTATTTCGGCCTGCGGAACTTCATGGCATGCCGCCTTGGTAGGCGAATATATGATAGAACAGTTCGCTCAAATTCCGGTTGAAGTAGAATACGCTTCGGAATTTAGATACAGAAGCCCGATAATTTACTCTGATGATACAATTCTTTTTATTTCGCAAAGCGGCGAAACAGCTGATACATTGGCGGCAATGAAAGAAGCTAAAAGAAAAGGCGCGTTAGTGCTGGGAATTTGTAATGTTGTAGGAAGTTCTATTGCAAGAGAAAGCGAAGCGGGAGTTTATATTCATGCCGGTCCGGAAATTGGAGTTGCTTCAACAAAAGCATTTACATCGCAATTAATGGTGCTGGCGCAAATTACTCTTTTAATCGCAAGAAAAAAATCAATGAGTTTTGTTGATGGTAAAAAAGTATTAACCGAACTGGAAGCGCTTCCCGGAAAAATTAAAAAAATATTAGAAATGAATTCCGAAATTGAAAAAATTGCCGAGCATTTTGTCGACGCTAAAAACTTCTTATACCTGGGAAGAGGTTATAATTTCCCTGTCGCATTGGAAGGTGCGCTTAAATTAAAAGAAATATCATATATACACGCTGAAGGATATCCTGCCGCGGAAATGAAACACGGACCAATAGCATTAATTGATGAAAACATGCCGGCTGTATTTATTGCACCGCACGATTCAATTTATGACAAAGTAATAAGTAATATTCAGGAAGTCCGGGCAAGAAAAGGCCGTATTATAGCGATTGCTACTGAGAATGATTACGATATTGACGGACTTGTAGATTATTGCATTAAAATTCCACACACATTAGAAATACTAATGCCGATTTTAACTGTAATTCCTTTGCAGTTATTGGCTTATCATATAGCGGTTAAAAAGGGACTTAATGTTGATCAGCCCCGTAATTTAGCCAAAAGCGTAACAGTTGAATAAAATAAACAGGAGCAGTATTTATGTCTAAGAAAAATGTATTAATTATGGGCGCCGCAGGGCGTGATTTCCACAACTTTAATGTTTATTTCAGAGATAACGCGGATTATAATGTAGTCGCATTTACCGCGACACAAATTCCGAATATTGATGGAAGAGTTTATCCGGCGGAACTGGCAGGTAAATTATATCCAAAAGGAATAAAAATTTATGAAGAATCTGAATTATTGGATCTTATTAAAAAATATGACGTACACGAGGTAGTTTTCTCTTATTCCGATGTTCCGTTTAATTATGTAATGACAAAAGCTTCAATGGTAAACGCGGCCGGAATCTCTTTCAGATTATTAGGCGGCGCTGAAACACAAGTTAAAAGTACTAAACCTGTTGTAGCAGTTTTAGCTGTAAGAACTGGATGCGGAAAATCTCAGACTTCAAGAAAAATTGTTAGATTGTTAAGAGATGCCGGTAAAAAAGTTGTTGCTATACGCCATCCAATGCCTTACGGCGACTTGGTAAAACAAAAAGTTCAAAGATTCGCTACGTTGGAAGATCTAAAAACTCATGAGTGCACAATTGAAGAAATTGAAGAATATGAACCGCATATAGCTTTAGGCGGAATTATTTACTCAGGCGTTGATTATGAAGCGATTTTAAGAGAAGCCGAAAAAGAAGCCGACGTTATTTTATGGGACGGCGGAAATAATGATATGTCTTTCTATAAAGCTGATGTTACTTTTACGGTTGTTGATCCGCACAGACCCGGACATGAACTTTCTTATTATCCCGGAAATACTTCATTAAGAATGGCCGACGCAGCTGTAATTAATAAAATTGATTCTGCCGACGCGAAAGATATTTTAACTGTAATTAACAATACAAAGGCAATAAACCCTAACGCAATTATTATTGAAGGCGCATCGCCATTAATGGTCGACGATCCGTCGGTTATAAAAGGCAAAAGAGTTCTTGTTGTTGAAGACGGTCCGACTTTAACGCACGGAGAAATGAAATACGGTGCCGGTACTGTCGCGGCTCAAAAATTAGGAGCATTAGAAATTGTTGATCCTCGTCCTTATACAGTTGGTTCAATAACCGAAACATATGAAAAATATCCAAATATTGGCATACTTCTTCCTGCGATGGGATATGGTGATGCACAAATGAAGGATCTGCAGGAAACTATAAACAATGTTGATTGTGATTCTGTAGTAATCGGAACTCCGATTGACCTGGGAAGAATATTAAAAATAAACAAACCTTCTACAAGAGTTCAATATGAACTGCAGGAAATCGGAGCAAATACATTAGAAAGTGTTTTGAAAGAAAAAGGAATTTTATGAAAAAGATAGCAGTTGTCGCATTCGGAGGTAACGCGTTGCTCCGCGGCAATCAGATTGGTACTATTGACGAACAGGAACAGAATGCTTATGATACTTGCGAGAAATTAGTAAGTTTATTAAACGATGGTTACAGTATTGTAATAACTCACGGAAACGGTCCGCAGGTGGGAAATATCCTGCTAAGAAACGAAGCCGGGTTTAATCAGTATAAACTTCCTAAAATGCCAATTGATATTTGTGTAGCCGATTCCCAGGGTGGAATCGGTTACATGATTGAAAGACAGATGAGAAATGTTCTTAATGATTATAAGATTGAAAGAAATGTAGTTACATTGGTAACTCAGGTGCTTGTTGATAAAAAAGATGAGGCGTTTGATAACCCTACAAAACCTGTTGGCGCGTTTTACTTAAAAGAAGAAGCCGATCTTTTGTCAAAAACAAATAACTGGCAGTTTAAGGAAGATCCGCGTAAAAGAGGGTGGAGAAGAGTTGTTGCTTCCCCAAAACCAATGGATATAATGAACAAGGCGATTGTAAAAGAATTAGTTGAAAGAGGTCACATTGTTGTCGCTGCCGGCGGCGGCGGTATTCCCATATTCAGGCATGAAAATGACCATCTTGAAGCTATTGAGGCGGTTATTGATAAAGATCTTGCTTCCGCATTACTGGCAAGGGAAGTAGGAGCTGAAGAATTCTTTATTTTTACCGATGTTCCGAAAGTTTATATTAAATTTAATACCCCCGGTCAAAAAGCTCTGGATGTAATTTCGGTAAAAGATGCGCGAAAATATTATAATGACGGTGAATTCGCTGCCGGCAGTATGGGTCCAAAAATTTTAGCCGCAATTAATTTTGTTGAAAACGGCGGTAATCAGACAATTATTACCGAAGCAAGTCAGTTAACAAAAGGCGGAAGTTTTGGAACTCGCATAACGGCGGAATAATAAGTTTATAAACTAAATAAACTCACAAAGAAATAGATAAGGTAAAAACATGGCATTCAATTTACGAAACAGAAACTTTCTGAAACTGCTGGATTTTACTCCAAAGGAAATTCAGTTTTTATTGGATCTTTCTAAGGAATTAAAAACAGCTAAATATTCCGGAACAGAAAAACAAACATTAAAAGGTAAGAATGTAGTTCTTCTTTTTGCTAAAGATTCTACGAGAACACGCTGCGCGTTTGAAGTCGCGGCATTGGATCAAGGCGCAGGCGTTACATATTTAGGACCGGCCGGTTCACAAATGGGTAAAAAAGAATCAATGAAAGATACTGCTCGTGTTCTGGGCCGAATGTATGATGGAATTGAATACAGAGGTTACGGACAGGATATTGTTGAAGAATTAGGCAAATATGCAGGCGTGCCTGTATGGAACGGTTTAACAAATGAATTTCATCCGACTCAAATATTAGCGGATTTTTTAACAATAATGGAACATACGGATAAACCTCTACGGGATGTTAATTTTACATACCTCGGCGATGCAAGAAATAATATGGGTAATTCCTTAATGGTAGGCTGCGCAAAAATGGGTATGAAATTTACCGCTGTTGCCCCAAAAGAATGCTGGCCGGAAGAAGAACTTGTTAAAAAGTGCAAAGAAATTGCTGAAGAAACAGGAGCAACAATAACTTTAAGTGAAGATCCTGTTAAAGGAGTCAAAGGTACCGATTTCTTATATACCGATGTTTGGGTCTCCATGGGAGAACCTGAATCAGTATGGGAAGAAAGAATAAAACTTTTAAAGCCATATCAAATAAATATGGATATGATAAAAAATACAGGAAATCCGGATGTGAAATTTATGCATTGTCTCCCAGCTTTCCATAATAGAGAAACCGCGGTGGGTGAAGATATCTTTAATAAATTCGGTCTTGAAGCAATGGAAGTAACCGAAGATGTTTTTGAATCTCATCATTCAATTGTATTTGACGAAGCAGAAAACAGACTTCATACAATTAAGGCAATAATGGTCGCTACGCTAGGCAGCTAATATTATTATTTATGCATGTATATTTTTAATAAACGCAGACATTAAGTCTGCGTTTTTATTTTAAATAAATAATAAAATCGCTTAATTAATTTTTGATAAATTAAAATAATGACTTATATTTAATTCCAACGTTATAAAAGCATTCCAATATCTTATTAACCAATTCAAAGGTAACATGAAAACTAAATTATCCGGCAATGATATTCTAATCGGTGCGCAGATGCTTTTTGTCGCATTTGGAGCGCTTGTATTAGTTCCGCTATTAACGGGTTTGGACCCTTCAATAGCTTTATTCACAGCGGGAATCGGTACTTTAATCTTTCAATCTGTAACAAAGGTAAAGGTTCCAATTTTTCTTGCGAGTTCATTTGCGTTTATTGCTCCTATTCAAATCGGTATTCAGCAGTACGGTTTAGGTGAAACATTAGGAGGTCTTGCCAGTGCCGGACTTCTTTATGTTGTTTTAGCGGCATTGGTTAAATACGAAGGGGTTCAAGTCATTGAAAAATATTTACCTGCCGTTGTAACCGGACCTGTTATTATGGTGATCGGATTAAAATTGGCACCTGTTGCCGTCGGCATGACTAAAAATTTTACAGGCGGTACTGAAGTTGATTATGTTGCTATCCTTGTTGCACTTTTCAGTCTTGCCGTTACAATATTTATAGTATTAAAAGGAAAAGGTCTGTTAAGTTTAATTCCGATTTTATGCGGTATAATTGCAGGTTATATACTTACTTTATTTTTAGGGAAAATAAATTTTCAGCCTGTATTTGATTCCGATTGGTTTACAATTCCTTGGATTAGCGCATTGGCTAACGGTTCATATGAGTTCCCAATTCTTGATATCGGCGCAATACTTTTTATTCTTCCAGTAGCAATTGCTCCGGCTATTGAACACGTTGGCGATATACTGGCAATTTCGGAAGCGGCTAAAAAAGATTATATAGAAAATCCGGGATTGCATAGAACTCTTTTAGGTGACGGAATTGCAACATTTACGGCGTCAATGCTCGGCGGTCCTCCGAACACAACTTATTCCGAGGTTACCGGAGCAGTCGCGTTAATTAAAAAGTTTGAGCCGAAATTAATGACAATTGCCGCGGTGTTCGCGATCTTATTCGCCTTTTTAGGTAAACTTGGTGCTGTTCTTAAAACTATTCCGATTCCGGTTATGGGTGGCATAATGGTTTTATTATTCGGAATGATTGCTGCAATAGGTATAGGCTCGCTGGTTAATCATAAGGTAGATATGTCTAAGTCACGCAACCTTGTAATAGTCGCCGTAATTTTGGTTTTTGGAATAGGCGATATGCTTTTAGGATACGGTGAGTTTCAGCTTTCCGGAATTGGTTTAGCAGGCATCGTTGGTGTTTTATTAAATAGATTATTACCAAAACAAATATAATACTGGAGAAAAAAATGAAAAAAGTTATTCTTGTTTTATTGTTGGTTATCGCTGCAAAAATTTCTGCTCAAAATTTACAAGTTCATTATGATATGGGTGAGGACAGAAAATATTTTACAACAACGTTAGAAATGTTTAAGCCCGATGAATACGGAGCTACTTTCTTCTTTGTTGATTTTGATTACAATTTGTCCGGAAATAAAGGCATTTCATTAGCTTATTTTGAAATCGCCCGTTATGTAAGCGTTTATGAAAAATTGTCTTTGACACTACAATATAATGACGGATTTGTTGGGGTGCCTGTTCCTGTATTGGGTAATATCGCCGTTACTCTAAATCAAACATTTCTAGCAGGTGTCAGTTATCCGATAGATCTTGGTTTTGTAACGTTAAACACTGATCTTTTATATAGAAGCACATACGGATCGGAAGGAGCTGACGGCCAATTAACAGTGGTCTGGTTTGTTCCTTTCCTTGACGGGAAAATTAATTTTACAGGATTTATGGATGTATGGAGTCAGGACGAAATACTTAGAGCCGGTACAGCAGGTACAGATGATAAAGAGATAGTATTCTTAACCGAGCCGCAATTATGGTATAATTATGATAAGCATTTATCAATTGGAACAGAATTAGAAATTAGCAATAACTTCTTGCCATTTCAGAAAGAAATAAAAGTAATGCCTACATTAGCAGTTAAATGGAATTTCTAATAAAAACGGGAAATGAAAATGAAAGAGTTTTTTAATTTTTCAAAATATCAAACCGATACAAAAACAGAAATAATTGCAGGTATAACTACTTTTTTGGCAACAATGTATATAATTATTGTTAATCCTTCCATTATTTCAAACACGGGCATGTCATTTAACGGTGTTTTAACGGCTACAGTGCTTGTAAGTGCATTCAGCAGCATAATGATGGGTCTATATGCCAATAACCCTATTGTTGTAGCTCCTGGAATGGGTTTGAACGCTTTCTTCACCTATTCGGTAGTACTTGGAATGGGTGTTAAATGGGAAGTTGCCTTAGGCGCAGTTTTCTGGTCCGGAATTGTATTTTTACTTTTATCAATTTTTAACATTCGAACATTAATTGTACAGGCAATTCCAAAACAAATACGATATGCAATTTCCGCAGGCATAGGTTTGTTTATTACATTTATAGGATTTGTTAATGCGAAGTTTATTGTTGATAATCCCGCAACCTTGGTAAGCATTGGACCTTTGGATTCAATTACAATTACTTTTTTAATCGGGCTTCTTATTACATCAATACTTGTTATTAAAAGAATTAAAGGAGCTTTAATATTAGGAATTGCGGCTACAACATTGTTAGCAATACCAATCGGCAGATTTTATGGAGACGCTTCCGCAATTAATTACGGAATTTCTACTCTTGTGACCTGGAAAGGATTTCTCTCAATGCCGGATTTTAGTTTATTCTTAGGTATGGATCTTGTCGAATCATTAAAACTCGCTCTGTTTCCTGTTGTATTCGCATTTTTGTTTACAGACATGTTCGATTCAATTTCTACCTTTATCGGCGTTGCAGAAGCCGCTGATCTTGTAGATGAAAACGGTGAACCGAGAAATATAAAAGAATCTTTAATTGTTGATGCCGTTTCCACAACAATATCAGGCATTTTCGGTACAAGTTCCGGTACAAGTTATATTGAATCGGCAACCGGAGTAGAAGAGGGAGGAAGAACAGGTTTAACAGCTGTTATTGCAGGACTTTTATTTTTACCGTTTATGTTTTTGTCACCGATACTTTCGGTTGTTCCTTCTATTGCTACCGCGCCGGCATTAATTCTTGTCGGTGTTTTTATGATGAAACCGGTGCTGAAAATAAACTGGGGTAAATTTGACGATTCAATTCCCGCTTTCTTCGGAATGATTCTTATTCCTTTAACTTACTCAATTACTCAAGGGATCATTTGGAGTTTTATTAGCTGGACAATAATTAAACTTGTAATGGGTAAAAAAGAAGAAGTAAGCTGGATGTTAATAGTGATCGATATTTTAGCAATAGCGGCTTTGTTTATTTAGTTGAAAGTTCATAAAGTTCATAAAGTTCATAAAGTTTGTAAAGATAAAGAAATATTATACTGCTAATAGTTATATTCTTTGTAACTTTATAAACTTTCCACTTTACAAACTTTATTAACTATTTTATAAAATTGTTTTGTTTTTTTAAAAGAATTCTCTAAATTTGGGTTCGTTTTTTGAAGGGGGCAGATAGCTCAGTCGGTAGAGCAAAGGACTGAAAATCCTTGTGTCGGGGGTTCAATTCCCTCTCTGCCCACAAAAAATGCAAAGGCGGCTTACCGAGGCCGCCTTTCTTATTTTAAATTAAAATATATTTATTAGGACTTAACATCTTAATGAATTATCTTCTTCATCAATTATTAGTTGCATCCGTTTCTAATAAATTGACTATCTAACAATAATTCCACAACTATTTTTCTGAGGTATAAATGAAAAAATCTATTTTCGGATTTGCATTATTTCTATTGTTAACTGTTTCCTCTTTTGCCCAGGTGCAGGATTTTACATTAATAAACGGCTGTGATTTTGTAATATCATATGTTTATATCTCACCCTCATCAGAAACTAATTGGGGAGAGGATGTTTTAACGGTGGATGTTCTCGGTTCCGGAGAGGAATGCGAAATTGAATTTTCAGGGCATGAAGAATGTCTTTGGGATATTAAAGCGGTTGCTGATGACGGTAGCGAAGCTGTTTGGACCGGCATAGATCTTTGCGAGTATTTTTCAATTAAGCTTACAATGACTGAGGAAGGACCTTACGCAGTCTTTGACGCGGAATAAATTAAATTTTATTTATAAAAAAAGCTGCCAAAATATTTTAGCAGCTTTTTTTTTGTAAAACAAATAAAATTATTTTGAATCAAACATTTTCATAAAAAGAAGCTGTGAAGGACAAATTCCCGAAACCGCTGCAAAAACAAATCCGGCAACCGGCACATACAATAGCCAATGAACTACCGCAAATCCTGTAAGGTATATTCCAAGAAATATTACAACAGCAAAAGCCGCATACCATACGCGCATTGAAATAGAAGCTTTGTTCATGAATAACTCCTTTAGTTTATAATAAATGTTAAACCCTGGCTAAAAGTATAATTCTTTTTAATTATATTCAATAAGCTGTTTATTATTTAGCCGGTCTTTTAATTACAAATTTATCATAAAGAAAAACTAGTATTGCCGTTATTAAACCGATTAAAGCAAAAATTCCCCACATAATATCTGGTCTGTTCATATCCCTTGCAAATGCCGCGTATAATTGACCTGATAAAATTCCTCCGAACAAATTACCAAGAGCCACAGCCCAATAAAAATATCCCATATACATAGCTACTTTATTTGGCGGGGCGATTCTTCCTGTGTATTCTTTCTGCTTTGGACTTGCCATCATTTCGCCGAATGAAAACACAAGTATTCCTGCTGCAACAATCCATCCTGTTGTGCCGAACACTAAAATTGAAAAACTAACTACGGTTATTAATGTTCCGTAAAATATAGTTGTAAACGCCTTTAATCTTGTAACCAAATAAGAAACCAAAACTTGAAAAACTACAATTCCTCCCGCGTTTATATTTATAATGTATTCGGGATTTACCTGACCGGCGGTTACCATCCCGTCATTAAGTGAGTTGGCAACGGAGGTTAAACCGATTCCGCTTAATACGTTTTGGAAGAAAACAAACAAATCGGAAGTATCCGTAAAATCTCTTATATGCAGGGGTAGAGTATAAAATATTTGATTAAAGGAAGTCCAGAAACCCGACATTAATAGCAGAAACAAACCGAATCTCCAATCACCTAATTTCATTGGCGAAAGGAACCAATTGTTGCTTTTTAATTTTACGGATCTAAGCAGAACATCATAAACAAGATTAAAGCCGAGCCAAATAAATGTAATAATTGTAATATCACCCCATGTAACAGCGCCGGTTGAAGTAAATTTGGAGCCTAAAACTAGAATTACTAAAAGTCCGAAAATAAATAGGAAAAATCTTCCGTTTCCTAATACTTCAACCATTCCTGTGAATACCTGTTTTAAACTTCTTTTCTGATTTTCATCATTCTGCTCAACAGGTTCTTTGTAGAAAAAACTAACAAAAATAAAATTTACGGCTATCCAGCAGGCTGAAGCGGTAAATACATATTCCCATGAAATTGCCCGCATAATTCCCGCTACTACCGGACCTAAAAAACCTCCTATATTTACCATCATATAAAAAATTCCGAATCCCATTGATCCTGTTTTTTCATTGGTGGTTTTTGAAATTGTACCGATTATTACAGGTTTAAATGTACCTGCGCCAAGCGCCACAAGCATAAACGCGAAAAAGAATGTAGGGAAAGTTTTTAATTGTCCTAATAAGAAATATGACGGTACTAAAATTAAAAATGCCGTAAAAAGGATTTTTTTAAATCCGTATCTATCTGCAAGAGTTCCGGATACAACTGGAAAAAGATATAAGAAAAAAGTTACAACTCCCTGCAGCACACCCCGGTCTTCATCGCTGAAACCCAGTCCGCCTTCTTCAACAGCTCCGGTAATATATAATGAAGAAACGGCAAAAAATCCGTACCAGGCCATTCTTTCAAATATTTCCATTGTATTGGCAATCCAAAAGGTAATCGGGAATTCTTTAATAGAAATTTTTCCTGCAGACATAAAACCTCAATTTGTTTTGAATCAATTTATTTTTTGAAGTTTTTAAGATACCTTCATAACTTAAAAGCTGCAACATAAAACGAAATAAATCCGAAAAAGGAAATAATTCTTTTGTATATTTAATTTCTCAAAAATCCAACTATTTCTTGTTTTTAGGTTTAATTTACCTTATTAAAATATCGAGTTGAAATAGGTTACATCTCTGTTTATATTTTATTTTAATTTTAAAGGAGAAAGCATGATAAATAATGTTGTATTACAAACAGATTTTAAAAATTTAAAATTATTTAAAAGAGGAAAAGTAAGGGATGTTTACGAAGTCGGTGACTATTATTTAATTATTTCCACCGACAGACTTTCTGCATTTGATGTAATTATGAATCAAGGTATTCCTCATAAAGGCGAAATCCTTACAAGAATTTCTAAATTTTGGTTTGATTATACTAAAGACATTATTGATAACCATGTAATTTCTATGAATGTAGATGAATATCCCGAAGAATGCAAAGAATATAGAAGTATTATTGAAGGCAGGTCAATGCTTGTAAAAAAAGCTGAATTGATTCCGCTTGAGTGTATTGTAAGGGGTTATATTTCAGGATCAGGTTGGAAAGATTATCAAAATACGGGAAGTATATGCGGTATTCAACTTCCAGCCGGAATGAAAGAATCTGAAAAATTCAACGAACCGATTTTTACTCCCTCCACCAAGGCAGATATAGGTGATCATGATGAAAATATTTCGGAAGAAAAAGCTGTAAATATTATTGGCAAAGAAGCGTTCGACACACTAAAAAATTCAACAATAAATGTTTATAAAAAAGCATATAATTACGCTTACGAAAGAGGAATTATTTTAGCCGATACAAAAATGGAATTTGGCTTTGTCGACGGTAAAATAATTTTAATTGACGAATTATTGACCCCGGATTCATCAAGATTCTGGCCTAAGGATAAATATGAAACAGGAAGAGCTCAGGACAGCTACGATAAACAATATGTTAGAGATTATTTATTGTCAATTAATTTTAATAAACAGCCGCCGGCTCCTAATTTGCCCGATGTAGTTATTAATAATACAGCTGAAAAATATAAAGAAGCGTTGTTCCAATTGACAGGTGAGAAGTTATAAAAGTGATTCCTAAAAAAATTTCGATAAAAGAAAATAAAAATCTAAATATAATTTGGGATAATGAAACTCTTTCCGAAATTAATTTGGCTAAACTTAGAAAAGAATGTCCGTGCGCAACTTGTCTTTCCGAAAAAGAAAAAAACGGGAGAAAGTATATACCTTTGTTTAACGGTGATCAAATAGCTGTGGCAAAAATAGAGATGGTTGGACATTACGCTGTTGGAATTACTTGGAAGGACGGACATAATACCGGGATATATGAATTCAAACATTTACTTAAACTTGCAAATTAATTCAGGCTTTTAATTTATGATTCTTCCCAATCAATTAACTGTTTTGAGAATAATACTAACTCCGGTTTTTGTTTTTTTGTTTTTGATGGATGACCCTGTTCTCAAACAAATATCATTGGGAATTTTTATTATTGCTGCGATTACTGATTGGTACGACGGCTGGCTTGCGAGAAAATTTAATTATATAACCGCCTGGGGTAAATTTCTGGATCCATTAGCCGATAAAATTTTAACTTCGGCAGCTTTTTTCGCCTTTGTATATCTGGATGTCCTTTCATTATGGATGGTAATTGTAATTGTCGCGCGTGATTTCTTAGTAACGTTTTTGAGAATGTACGCCGATATGAAGAAAAAATCATTTGCTACCAGCCGATTGGCCAAATGGAAAACATTTATTCAGATGTTTTTCCTTTATTATTTGCTGGCTGCATATATTCTTCAGACCGTTCAGTGGATATATAAAGGGAATGAGAAATTATTCGAAGTCCTTACAAACCCGCTTTTTATATATATAACAATGTTCTCAATTACAATTATAACAGCATATTCTGGGTTTCAATACATCTATAGAAATAAAAAATTAATAATAAGTTTATTATCAATTGAAAATTAACATTATAGAAAAAACAATCGGCAGCGGATTATTTACCGGTTATATAAAATTTGCACCAGGTACATTTGCAAGTTTTGTCGCTGTGCTGATTTATATGATACCCGGATTTGAAAATCCAGGAATAATGATTTTCTTTATCTCGGTTTTATTTGTATTAGGAATATCAATCAGCAGTAAGTTTGAAGAAATATATGGCAAAGACCCAAAACAATGTACAATTGATGAGTTTGTTGGTACATGGGTAACCTTGCTGTTTGTACCAAAAACATTGGTATTTATTCCCATTGCGTTTGTAATTTGGCGGATATTTGATATAATAAAACCATTCCCAGCTAATATAGCCGAAAAAATAAAAGGCGGATGGGGTATAATGCTGGATGATGTTATTGCCGGATTTTATTCTTTTATACTTGTTCAAATAATAATTTATTTTATAAAATAGAAAATATGATATGAAAGTTTATATAATTACAATCGGTGATGAAATACTAATTGGTCAAACACTTAATACCAACGCGGCTTTTATAGGAAACATTCTTACCCAAAATCAATTTGAAGTTCCTAAAACAAGTGTTGTAGGGGATAATGAAGCCGAGATACTTGAAGAATTTAAATACGCTTTTGAAAAATATGACGTTGTAATTGTTACGGGAGGTTTAGGTCCAACGCACGATGATGTGACAAGAAACTGCGTTGTGAAATTTTTTAACACGGAACTTGTTAATAATAATGACGTTTTAACCGACATAAAAGAAATATTCAGCAGAAGCGGAAGAAAATTAACCCCTACAAATGAAGACCAGGCTAATGTTCCCAAAATTGCCGAAGTTATTCGAAACTCGCGCGGTACAGCTCCGGGAATGTGGATTCATAAAAATAAAAAGTATTTCATTGTTATACCCGGTGTGCCGTATGAAATGACTGAAATGATGGAATCTTTTGTTGTGCCTAAACTTATTTCGATCAGAAAAGATCTTAAGTCAGTTAAAATTATTACTAATCTGCAGACAACCGGAATTCCTGAATCTCATTTATATGATAGACTTGGAAATATTGAAGAACTGTTAAAAGGTTCAAAACTGGCGTTTCTCCCAAACCAGTACGGCGTTAAATTAAGACTTACTGTTGAGGGCTTAACCGAAGATGAAGCGCATGATAAAGTAACTGAAATTGAACAGACTATTAGAGGTTTGATAGGCAGATATATTTATGGCAAAGAAACAGATACGATTGAAGAAGTAGTTGCAAAAATATTATCAGAAAGAGAATTAAAAATAGCCGTTGCGGAATCATGCACCGGCGGATTAATTAGTCACCGTTTAACTAATATTAACGGCAGCAGTAATTATTATGAAAGAGGAACAGTTACTTACAGCAATGCCGCTAAAGTTGAACTGCTTAAAGTAAGCGAAGATATTATAGCTGAAAAAGGGGCAGTCAGTATTGATGTAGCGCGTCAAATGGCCGAAGGTATTAAAGCCGTTAGCGGTGTTGATATTGGTCTTGCCGTTACCGGTATTATGGGACCAACCGGAGGTACAGCCGAAAAACCAGTCGGACTTGTTTTTGTCGGAATTTGCGACGACAAGATTTGCACGGCTAAAGAATTTAGATTCGGAAACGACAGACTCTTAAATAAAGAACGTACATCTCAGGCGGCTCTGGAAATGCTGCGAAGACATTTGCTGGGTATTTCATATGACGAATAGACTTTTCATCTCGGCAGATATTCCGGATGAAATTAAAGATAAAGTAATTGAATTTAGAGATAATATTTACGGCAGTAATAATAATGTAAAATGGGAAAATAAAACCAAACTTCATTTTACACTTAAGTTTTTAGGCGATGTTGAAGATAATAAAATAAAATCCATTCAAATAATATTAGAGGATTTGCTTAAAGAATTATCACCTATTAAATGTGCTTTTGGGAAGTTCGGATTATTTAAAAGAAATGAAATGCCTTCTGTACTCTGGCTTGGAATAAAATTTAATAAAGAATTGATACAGCTTTCTGAATTAATAAATAACAGTTTAGAAAAAATAGGATTTGAAAAAGAAAAGAGAAAATTCAAACCGCATTTAACCTTAATTAGATTAAAGGGTAATGAAAACCTCGAAAAAATAAATGGTTTTTTGGATTTTGATTTGCCTGAAACTAAATTTGAAATTAATGAAATATCTTTAATGAAAAGTGAACTGTTAAGCAGCGGTTCGTTTTATAACAAAATAAAAAGTTTTAAATTAAATAAATAACCGGAGGATAAATGAGTACCGAAAGAGACACCAAATTAAAAATTCTTGAAGATACAATTTTGAATATTGAAAAGGCGCACGGTAAGGGTTCTATTATGAAACTTGGCGACGGTATAATTAATAAAGTTGAATCAATACCTACCGGCGCAATTTCGCTCGATCATATTTTAGGAATTGGCGGCGTACCGCGCGGAAGAATTGTTGAAATTTACGGGCCGGAATCTTCAGGTAAAACAACTTTGTGTCTGCATATAATCTCCGAAGCTCAAAAGCTTGGAGGACTTGCCGCTTTTATTGATACTGAAAACGCTCTTGATATGGGTTACGCTAAAAAATTAAATGTCGATGTTAACAATCTATTATTATCGCAGCCAGATTATGGTGAACAAGCTCTTGAAATTGTTGATACTCTTGTCCGTAGTAACGCGCTTGATATAATTGTTATTGATTCGGTTGCCGCGCTTGTGCCGCGTGCCGAAATTGAAGGCGAAATGGGAGATCCCCATATGGCTATCCAAGCCAGGTTAATGTCGCAAGCATTAAGAAAGCTGACAGGAGCCATAAACCGTTCTAAAACATGCGTGATATTTACAAATCAATTGAGAAGTAAAATCGGGGTAATGTTCGGAAATCCAGAGACTACTACAGGCGGTAATGCGCTTAAATTTTATGCTTCTCTTAGAATGGATATTAGAAGAATTGCCGCTATAAAAGACGGACAGAATGTTATAGGAAATAGAACAAAGGTGAAAATTGTAAAAAGCAAGGTTGCTCCTCCTTTTAAAGAAGTTGAGTTTGATATTCTTTATAACGAAGGTATAAGCAAAGCCGGCGATCTTATTGATATCGCGGTTAATACCGAAATTATTAAAAAGAGCGGTGCCTGGTTTTCTTACGGTGAAGATAGATTTCAAGGGCGCGAACAATTTAGAACAATGTTAAGAGAAAACCCTGAAACTTTCGCGAAACTTGAAGAAGAAGTTAAAAAATTCCTTGGAATGGTGACAGAGGCTCCGAAAAATGTTGAAGAAGATTCGAAAGCTGAATCCAAATCAAAGAAAAAATAAATGATTGTTCAAAATATTTCCAAAAAAGGAAATAATATATTAGTCGTTTTTGATGACAATTCAAGCATACTGTTAAATTATAATGTTTTTATCGACAGTATGCTTCGCAGAAATGATGATGTTGATCAGAAATTTATTGATGAACTTAAAAGAAAAAATGAGCTTCATAAAATAAAATATTCTGCGTTAAATCTTTTAGGAAGAAGAGCGCATTCAAAAAGAGAATTATTTCAGAAGCTAAGTAAAAAAAAGTTTGATAAGGATTTATGCTCTTATGTTTTGGAAGAATTATCTAATTTGAATTTGATTAATGATTTTGATTTTGCACTTAAGTATGCAGAAGAAAAAATTAAAAGAGGAAAATGCGGAATCAATAAGGTAAAGTCAGAACTTATTAGAAAAGGAATTGATAAAAATACACTTCAATTTATTGAACAGAATTACAGTGAAAGTGATGATGTTGTTGATAACATAAAATCTCTTGCTTTAAAAAAACTGGAATATTTAAATAAGAAAGAAACGGAAAAACGGAAAATTAAAGGTAAACTTTATTCCTTTCTTCAAAGCAAAGGATTTACTTCCGAACAAATTGTTGATGTTTTAAATAAACTGGATATATAAAATACTATATAAAATTTGGTTAAATTAACCGCATTTCCTAATTTAGATTTTACATTTTAAAAATACTTTAGAAAGCTGCTAATGGAAAAATTTAAAGGCGTTGATTATTTTAATATAGAAAATCTTCTTACCGAAGAAGAAATTCTAGTAAGAAATTCGGTACGTGAATTTGTTGAAGATGAAATAATCCCAATAATTGAAAAGCATTACAGCAACGGAACATTTCCTTTAGAACTTGTTCCGAAACTAGGTGAGCTGGGAGTTTTTGGTTTAACATTGCCGGAAGAATACGGCGGGGCCGGTTTGAATAATGTATCCTACGGTCTGGTAATGCAGGAACTTGAAAGAGGAGACAGCGGGGTTCGAAGTTTTGCATCTGTTCAGAGCGGACTTGTAATGTATCCTATCTTTGCTTTCGGAAGCGAACAGCAAAAAAAACATTGGCTCCCTAAATTAGCATCAGGAGAAAAAATTGGCTGTTTCGGCTTAACCGAACCGGACTATGGTTCAAATCCGGGCGGTATGGTTACCAAGGCAGTTAAGACAAACGGCGGATATATTTTAAACGGCGCCAAAATGTGGATTACAAACGGTACAATTGCCGACATTGCCATTGTTTGGGCCAAACTTGATGGAGTTGTAAAAGGTTTTCTTGTAGAAAAAGATTTCGAAGGATTTTCTGCTCCTGAAATGAAAGGAAAACATTCACTTCGCGCGTCAATTACGTCGGAACTAATTTTCCAGGATGTATTCGTACCTGAAGAAAATATTTTGCCCGGCAGCGGAGGACTAAAATCCCCACTAATGTGTTTAAACCAGGCACGGTATGGAATTGCATGGGGTGTAACTGGATCAATGATGGCTTGTTATGAAACGTCCTTAAATTATGCCAAATCAAGAGTGCAGTTCAGTAAACCGATTGCCGCTTATCAATTAACTCAACAAAAACTTGTTTATATGTTGACTGAAATAACAAAGTCCCAGTTACTGAATTTTCAGCTGGCAAAACTTAAAGATAAAAATGAAGTCAAACATACACATATATCATTAGCAAAAAGAAATAATTGTGAAAAAGCATTAGAAATTGCCAGAATATCGCGAGAAATTTTAGGCGCTAACGGAATTTTGGATGAATACCCGATCATGAGACATTCTGCAAACCTTGAATCTGTAAAAACTTATGAAGGAACTCATGAAATGCATACTTTGATTCTTGGAGAAGATATTACAGGCTATGCTGCCTTTGAATAATAATTGAGACCGCCTTTGAGTGGTCTTTTTTGTATAAATTGAGGAAAACATGGAAAACGAAAAAATATTATACCGCGGTTTAACTTTCGACGACATTTTATTGCTGCCCGCTAAATCCGCGGTTATGCCTAGAGATGTTAATTTGGGAGCGCGTTTAACAAAGAACATTACTCTTAATATTCCTTTTTTATCCGCCGCTATGGATACCGTAACCGAATACAAAATGGCAATCGCAATGGCTGTACAAGGCGGAATCGGAATTATTCATAAAAATATGTCGATTGAACAGCAGGCAGATGAAATTGATAAAGTTAAACGTTCCGAAAGCGGAATGATTAACAAACCAATTACGCTAACTGCCGATAAAACAATTCGCGAAGCATTAGATCTTATGGGAAAATATAGAATTTCAGGAATACCGATTGTTGATGAGTATTATAAACTTGCCGGAATACTTACAAATAGAGATTTAAGATTTGAACCTAATATTGATATGAAGATTAGCGAAATAATGACAAAAGAAAACTTAAGAACCGCGCCTGAAGGCACAACATTGGAACAGGCGGAAAAAATTCTCCAGAAATACCGTATTGAAAAACTTCCCGTTGTTGATAAAGAAGGCACATTAAAAGGCTTAATAACATTTAAAGATATAACAAAAAAGAAAAAATTTCCGAATGCATGCAAAGATGAATACGGAAGATTGAGGGTCGGAGGCGGAGTAGGAGTAACAGCCGATCTTATGGATAGAGTTGACGCGCTTGTTAACGCGCATGCGGACGTTATTGTTGTAGACACAGCTCACGGACATTCAATGGGTGTTCTTGAAGCGGTAAGAAAAATTAGGAAAAAATATACGAACATAGATTTAATTGCCGGTAATATTGTCACCGGCGAAGCGGCAATTGATTTAATTGATGCCGGAGTTGATGCCGTAAAGGTTGGAATTGGAGCGGGATCAATTTGCACAACCCGTGTCGTAGCCGGAGTAGGAGTACCTCAAATAAGCGCAATAATGGAAGTTTATAAAACAACAAAAAGTTTAAATATTCCAATAATTGCCGACGGCGGGATCAAGCAGACAGGCGATGTGCCTAAAGCAATTGCAGCCGGTGCCGATACTGTTATGATTGGCGGAATGTTTGCCGGTGTTGAAGAAACTCCGGGTGAAAAAGTTTTATTTGAAGGTAGAAGTTTTAAAGTTTATAGAGGTATGGGATCTCTTGGAGCAATGAAACAGGGGAGTAAAGACCGGTATTTTCAAGATATGGAAGATGATATCAAAAAATTAGTCCCAGAAGGTGTAGAAGGACGTGTTCCGTATAAAGGATCCTTAGCGGACGCAATATATCAATTTATTGGAGGACTTCGCGCTTCAATGGGATATTGCGGTGTTAAGAATATTGAAGAACTGAAATCAAATACTAAATTTGTTATGAATACTTCTGCTGGTCTGCGGGAAAGTCATCCTCATGACATAATAATTACAAAAGAATCGCCTAATTATCAGTCCAAATTCTAAATATAGTTTCAGAAGGCAAAAATGTTCAAAGTACTTGTTATTGCATATTATTTTCCCCCAATGGGTTTAAGCGGAGTCCAAAGGACTCTAAAATTTACAAAGTATATGAAGGATTATAACTGGGAACCTACGGTTATAACTTCAGGAAACACAGGTTATTTCGCTCATGACAATTCTTTGATGAAGGAAGCTGAAGAAGCCGGAATAAAAATTATTAGAACCGAAGCGAAAGATCCAAATTCTATGTTGTCTAAATTCGGAACCATAAAACTTCCGAGAGAAAGTGTAAGAAAATTATTTAATAGAATAAGCCAAACATTTTTTATACCGGATAATAAAATTTCATGGTCAAAAAAAGCGGCTAAAATCGCCGAAGATATTCTATCAAAAGAAAATTTTGATGCAATCTTTGTTACATGCCCTCCGTTTTCTTCCTTTGTTGCAATAGCTGAATTAAAGAAGAAATTTGATGTTCCAATTTTTGTTGATTATCGGGATTTGTGGTTTGACAGCTACTTCTCATTTTATTTAACTCCGTTTCATCGGTCAATACATAAAAAACTTGAGTATAATAGTCTTAAAGCAAGCGATAAAATAATTGTAACAAACAGGCAAATTAAAGAAAAGCTCCTGAACAATTATCAGTTTTTATCATTCGATGATATATTGATTATAAGACATGGTTACGACGCAAAAGATTTTGAAAATGTGCAGCCTATTCCCCAAGAACATAATAAAATGATATTAACATACTCCGGTATATTTGTCGAATACTGCACACCGAAATATTTTCTGGAAGCGTTTAAATTGCTTGCTCTTGAAAGACCAGATATAGCTTCCAATATTGAGTTAAATTTTATAGGATTGCTTGGTAAAGATCACTTAAAAATGATTAAAAATCTAAAACTGGAAGAATATATTAAACATCACGGATACATGGACCATAACGAAGTAATCAAGAAAATTGTATCGAGTCATGTTTTATGGTTTATGGTTGGCAAAAAGAAAAATATTGAAGCAATACTTCCGGGCAAAGTTTATGAATATGTAG
This sequence comes from Bacteroidota bacterium, assembly GCA_018829205.1. Lineage (GTDB taxonomy): Bacteria > Bacteroidota > Ignavibacteria > Ignavibacteriales > Melioribacteraceae > JAHJUE01. The sequence goes on along the minus strand of JAHJUE010000035.1, from coordinate 186,693 downwards.
GTTCTCAAAAACCTATAATTGCTTGTGTTCCTGACGGAGCAGCTAAAACCTCAATGGAAGAATATAAGGCCTCCTTTATTACAAAACCGTATGATGTTGTTGAAATTAAAAATACGCTGATTCATGTTCACGATCTATATAAAACAGGCAAACTCCCCGTGCCTGAAATGGAATATATTGAAAAGCATGAAAGGAAAGCGCTTACGGAAGTTTTAACGAAACAATTTCAATTCTTTTTAAAGGCAGAAATATGAATGTAGTTTTAATTGGTTCCGGCGGTAGGGAGCACGCGCTTGCCTTTAAAATAACTGAAAGTTTTAAATTAGAAAAATTATATTGCCTGCCCGGTAATCCGGGTACGTCAAATTTGGGCGAAAATATTGATATTTCCGGAAACGAAAACATACTGGAATTCTGTATAGCAAATAATATTGATTTAGTTGTAATTGGACCTGAACAGCCTTTAGTTGAGGGACTTGCCGATATTTTAAGAGAAAATAAAATTAGCGTTTTTGGTCCTTCAAAATTAGCTGCGCAAATTGAAGGGGATAAATCTTTTTCTAAATCATTAATGAAGAAATACAATATCCCTACCGCTGCATTTGAAGTATTTGATAAATCAGATTATAATAATGCTTTAACGTATTTAAAAAGACACAATTACCCGGTTGTAATTAAAGCGTTTGGTCTGGCTGCAGGCAAAGGTGTTTTAATTTGTGAAAACTATGATGATGCAGTTTCCGGGCTTAACGATTGTTTTAAAAATAATACATTCGGCGATGCCGGAGAAAAAGTTATTATTGAAGAATTTATGGTGGGACAAGAAGCTTCTATATTTGCTGTAACGGATGGAAATGATTATCTGATTTTGCCTGCGGCACAGGATCATAAAAGGATTTACGACGGTGATAAGGGCAAAAATACAGGTGGAATGGGCGCTTATGCTCCCGCTCCGTTAGTAACTGATAAATTATTAAAAGAAATTACTGGAAAAATTATTTCGCCTACTTTATCAGCGATGAAATCTGAGAAAATGATTTATAACGGCTGTTTATATGCCGGTATAATGATAACTGAAGAAGGACCCAAAGTAGTAGAGTTTAACTGCCGATTCGGTGATCCGGAAACACAAGCAGTATTGCCTTTATTAGAAGGTGATTTCTTGGAATTATTATACTCTGCAGCGAATGGAAAAATAGATAAATCTTCTGTTAAATATAATGGCGGTTCATCAGTCTGTGTCGTTGCCGTTTCCGGCGGTTACCCGGATAAATATGAAAAAGGTTTTGAAATAACCGGACTTAATATTTCTGATAATGAAATCATGATTTTTCATGCGGGTACAAAAGAAGTTAAAGGAAGTATATTAACAAACGGCGGTAGAGTTTTAGGCATAACTTCTATGATTAAAGAGAATGACCTAAAATTAGCTAAACAAAAGGCTTACGAAGGAATATCTAAAATTAATTTTAATAAAATGTTTTATAGAAAAGACATTTCAGACAAAGCGAAGCTTCGTTAAAAGTTTGTAAAGTATAAAACTTTACAAACTTTCTACTTTATAACTTTCCACTCTCTTTAACCCGGAGGCCATTTCATTTTTCTGCCGCCTAATAGATGCATATGCAAATGATAAACATCTTGTCCGCCGTTAGTTCCGGCATTAAAAACTAACCTGAATCCGTCTTCAAAAATTCCTTCTTCTTTCGCTATTTTATTTGCCGCGTCAATCATCTCACCTAAAAGCTCGGCGTGCTCTGGACCTTTGATTTCGCGGGCAGAAGGTATTGCAATTTTTGGAATTATTAAAATATGAATCGGCGCTTGCGGATTGATATCTCTGAATGCTAAAACAGAATCGCTTTCATAAACAATATCCGCCGGTATTTCTTTGTTAATAATTTTTGTAAATATTGTCATATTAATCTCGTTACTCTGGTTGCTTACAATCAGTTGATTAGTTTATGTTTTGTCAGATTGCAAGCAATCTGACCAACTGAATTCAGGTGCAAGATAAGTATATTTCCATTCATGCCAAAATTTTACTAATCCAGCTTTTACGGGGTTCTTTAAAACATATTTAATTATTTTATAAAGTTCGTCTTCACTTCTTACAATGTGATCATAACTTTCACCTTGCCAAAAATAGCCGGATTTATTCAATTCTTTATTTGCGTAATATGCACTCATACGTTTTATTTCTTGCATAATTTTATCAATACTCCTGGCATTTTCGAGTTTGTTAAAAACTAAATGCACATGATTTGGCATAACTATATACGTAATAAGTTTATAATCTTTTCCATCTAGTTTTTTTAGCTGGTACTCCACAATGGCTGCAATCTTTGGTTGTTTAAGGTAATTTATTCTATTATTTGCATGAAGTAATTTATCGTATTCAAGTAAGAATTTACTGTCCTGTTTGTACTTTTCTTCTTTAGTTTTTGGAATTACAGTAAATTCTTTTCGGTTTTTCAGTTCTTTTATTTTAGAAACCGGCAAAGAACCTTTAAGTCGGAATGTAACAAAGTAAGTTCGTTCGGGTAAATATATGTGTGGTAAGTGTCGTCTATGAAAGTGAGGCTCTTGCATAATTTTAGTAGGTCTGATTGTTTACAATCAGACCTAAATATTTAAGTAATTTTTTATTCTATCGAAAGGAATGTTATTGTCTTTGTTAGTAACATTCGGTCTGATTGCTAGCAATCAGACCTACTAATATCGTATTTTTTAATTTTACTATAAAGATGACTTCTTTGAATTTCTAGTATATCTGCAGTTTTACTGATGTTCCAGTCATTTAAATTCAGCTGTTTCAAAATAAACGCCCGTTCAGCTTTTTCCTTAAAATCCTGGAAAGAATTTGAAACATTTAAAATATCGTCAAACTTAGAATTTGAGCCTGGAGAAAGACTGTATATATCATCTTCGGTAACTTCATCATTTGGGATCATGATAACAACCCGTTCAATAAAATTTTTAAGTTCTCTTATATTTCCGCTCCATTCCATTTTGGACATTGCTTTAATCGCGTTATCGGTAAAATTCTTAATTGAGAACTTATTTTTTCTGCAGATATCATTTGTAAAGAATTTTATTAAAAGAGGAATATCATCCTTGCGTTCACGAAGCGGAGGAACATTAATTGGAATTACATTTAAACGATGGAATAAATCCTCTCTGAAATTACCAGCCTTGATTTCATCGGCCAAAATTTTATTTGTTGCAGCAATCACTCTTACATTTACACTTATTTTTTCAGTACCTCCCACACGTTCTATCTTGCCGTCTTCAAGAGCGCGAAGAACCTTAGCTTGTGCCTGCAGACTCATATCACCGATTTCATCAAGAAATAATGTCCCGTTATTTGCTTGTTCGAATTTGCCAATTCTTTGTTTTACCGCGCCAGTAAATGAACCTTTTTCATGCCCGAATAATTCAGATTCAATCAATTCGGTTGGAATTGCGGCGCAGTTTACTTCTACCAAATCCTTATCGTTCCTGGAGCTTCCTTTATGAATAGCTCTGGCAACAAGCTCTTTTCCTGTGCCGTTTTCACCGGTTATCAAAATTCTTGCTTCAGTCTTAGCAACTTTTTCGACTGTGTTTAATATGTCCTTTATACTTTTGCTTTCACCGATTATTATATCAGGAGTGCCTAAATCATCTTTTAATTTTTTATTTTCTCTTAAAAGTTTGTTATGCGATAATGCGTTACGCACGCTTATAAGAAGTTTATCGCGGTCAATTGGTTTTTCAAGAAAATCAAAAGCTCCGAGTTTTGTAGCTTTTACCGCATTCTCAAGTGAACTGAAAGCCGATATCATTATTACGCCTACATTAATATTATTATCAGTAATATACTTTAAGACTTCGAATCCGTTCATATCCGGCATCTGAATATCTAAAAGCATCGCGTCAAAATCTCCGTATTCCAGTTTCTTCAAACCTTCAGATACAATTGAAGTATAATCAACATTATAATCTTCGTATTCAAGAATCATTTTAATGCTTTCGCAAATTTCTTTTTCATCATCAATTACTAAAATAGATTTCATAAGTATTCTTATTTAATTATAAAATTTTAGCTGGTGGAGAATATAAAATGATAAAACTTCCGAAGGAAGAATCTTCCTGTTTTTATTAAGCATAATTCCGAAAAACTCACCAAAGTTGTTTGCTTCAATATCGCGGTAATCCAATCCGCCGCTTACTTTAAAAGATTCTTCAAAAAGTTCAACAAATATACCTAATATTTTGGAAATATTAAAAAACGATATATTGTAAGCTAAAAAAGCGTTCCCGAAAAAATGAGCGAGTTTATCTTTGTCACCGCCCGGCGGAGTATTAAAAAATAGTTTTGAAGGAAGATTATTATTTTTTTTCTTTAAAAGAACCGGATCAATTTCCTGAAGTATTAAATCAAAATTATTCCCGATAAACGGAATTTTAACCGGCATTTTGTCGAATGGAAGTGTAGCAAAAGTTAAAACAAGCAGGGCTTCTGAAATATCATTCTCAGAAATATTAAGTGCTTCTAAATAAATTGAGTCAATTTGAGTTAAATCGTCTGAATTTCTCTTTATTTCATGAAATCTGTCAGAAATAATATATTCAACTATATGCTGATACGATTCATCAAGATTATTAAAAATCTGTGCATCCGATTTAGGTGTACAAAACATGAAAATAAATAATAAAGCTGGAAAAAAAGTATTCATATTGGTTTATTTAAAAATTCATTATAAAAATTAATATCATAATAATATTAGGTTAATTATTATGAAAAAAAGAATCCGAATGATACATTAATAGTATTAGATTTAGAAAAATAATTACCCAGACTATTTATTCAAAAGGTCTTATTTTTAACGTTGTAAAATAATTGGGAACTTATATGTATAAACAAATTATTATAATTTTATTATTAGTCGTCACAAATATAATAAATGCTCAATACAGGGTTGAAGTTATTTCAATAAGCGGTGAATTAACTCAGGATGACCCTTATGATCCAAATTTCGGAAGGTTTGATGCTGTTGAATTATACTTAAACAAAGGGGATGTAATTAGTATTTCACTTAAGTCGGATTTTCCTCCTTTTATCGCGCTGGTTGCGCCTTCCGAAAAATATTTTGTTGAATATACTAAAGATGGAAGCAGCATTACGGATTATATTCAGACTATTAACGAATCAGGTACCTGGTATTTATCAATTGCTGCCGACAGCTCTGATTTTGGGCATTATGATTTAGCAGCAAATTATATGTCCGCAAACTCTATTACAATTCCAGCTGATGCAGGATATTGTACTACTCTAAAATTTTTACTGGAACATTCTAATTCAAATTTCTCTTTTATGAAAAAATCCAGAATTGAAGGGGATGATAAAATTTGGGAATCTAATATTAATTTCAGCAATTCAATAAGTAATAGAATATTTGAAAATAAAAATAAAATCAGCCGATATTCTTCGGTATTATTAAATACTAAAAGCAGGGAAAACGCCGATTCATTTTATGCAAATATTGTGGAAGAAACCAAACTCTGTCTTGGAAGTAGCTGGGTTACTAATTCAAAAGATCAACAGAAAACCAACTCTAATTCAATAACTAAAGAGTATTTATTCGCAACAATTGAAAAAGAAATAAAGAAGAACATAAAAATATTTTTAAAAGAAAATAAAGATACTGTTAACACTTATGAAGTAAGTTTGGAATTTGGAGTTATAAAATAATTTTATGCATACAAAAACATTACTAATATTTTCTATTTTTATTCTTTTAATTTCCTGTAAGGATAATACTGAAAATATTTCCGAAGCAGAAGTTTATGATTTTTCCGACAGGAAATATGAAGTAATGGCGGGTTATGATACAAATTACCAAAATCCAAGACCTCTATTAATTGTGCTTCACGGTGCCGGAAGTTCGGCAGCCTCAATGATACAAGCTACTAATTTTAATTTAATTGCCGGTGAGGAGAAATTTATTATTGTATATCCGGACGCATTTCAAGGATTCTGGAATTTCGGCGAGGAGTGCGGTATGGCATTCCCCGAAAGACCTGATGATCTTCACTTTATAAAGTATATTATTGATGAAGTAATAAAAAATTATAATGTTGATCAGAAAAAAATATTTATAACCGGTTTTTCAATGGGCGGATACTTCACTTATTATTTGGCTGAAAAGCTGAAGGGAAGTATAGCAGCAATTGCTCCTGTTGCGGCTACTATGCCTAGATTTATTTCTAAATACGAAACTCCTAATAAATTATCTGTTTTAATTATACTTGGTACAAAAGACGATTCAGTTAACTATGAAGGAACAGTCGGCGACTGCGGTAAGTTTTCAGGTATGGAATCAATTCAGTATTGGGCTTCTGTAAACGGATGTGCTTCTCCATCAGAGACTACTTACATGCCTGATAATGGAATAGATTATTTGAAAATAAGAATTGATAATTTCGTAAACTGTGATCATCCTTATGAAACAAAGTTAATCTCAATTGAAGGCGGAGGTCACCGCTGGTATATGAACGATGAAATAAACACTTCTGAAATAATATTTAATTTCTTTCAAGATAAATCCTTATAGAATCTTTCAATTGTACGTAAACGGACATCCAAGTACTTATTCGCACAATGATTTTATTCATATCTCTAATAACTTACAATATTTTAATGTTTTTAGTGGCACATATATTGTTAAGTCTATTATTTATAGAAATCCGGAGATTTTATGCTAAGTAATTATTTAAAGCTGACAATAAGAAATTTAGTGAACAATAAAGTCTATACCTTTATAAATATTTTCGGATTAGCGGTGGGAGTTTCATGTTTTATTCTTATTTCTTTATTTGTTAAGGATGAAATAACATACGATAATTTTAATAAAAACGCGGAAAGAATCTTTAGAGTAAATGCGCATTACAAAATAGGTGATAATAGATTTAATATGGCTAATTCACCTGTCCCGCTCGGGAATGTACTTGTGGATGAATACCCTGAAATAGAAAAATCCGTTCGCTTGACCAATAGAGAAACTATATATATAAAAAAAGGTGATGAATATATAAAAGAATTGGAATTCTTTTATGCCGATTCAACCATGTTTGAAATATTTACCGCGGAATTTATTGAAGGAAATTATAAAACTGCGTTAACACAACCAAATTCAGTTGTAATAACTGATGAAATGGCAGAGAAATATTTTGCGGGAAAAAATCCTATGGGTGAAAGACTTATTCTTTCAAACGGAATGGTAATGCTCGTAACAGGAGTTGTAAAACCTTTTCCCAAAAACTCGCATATAGAGTTTGATTTTATTGCTTCATATAACTCTCTAAAAGAAAGCTCAGAAATTCATTGGTTCGGTGAATTTGTACATACCTATGTTTTAACTAATAGGATTGTAACCGAAAAAGAATTAAACGATAAAATATTTCAAGTAACCGAAAAACATGTTGGCCCAATATTTAAAGGAGCATTTGGAGTAAGCTACCAGGAATTCATAAATAACGGGAATGACTTTAGTTTTGTATTTGTGCCTTTAAAAAAGATTCATCTTTATTCAACAGTTTTTAATGAATTAAAAGAAACAGGCGATATAAACACTGTTTACATATTTTCCGCTATTGCGATTTTTATTTTATTAATTGCATGCATAAATTTTATTAATCTTGCTACGGCAAAATCTACCAGACGAGCTAATGAAGTCGGCGTTAGAAAGGTGCTAGGTTCAAATAAAGGGCAATTAATAAAACAATTTTTATCAGAGTCTGTAATATTATGTTTTATCTCTGTTTTAATTTCCGCGATGATTGTTGAAATTGCTCTCCCATATTTTAACGAATTAACGCAGAAAAATTTAGGTATGGATTACTTTGGAAATTATTATACAATAATGTTTTTACTTGTTTTTACATTGTCGCTTGGTTTTGTTTCGGGAATATATCCTTCAATTATTCTTGCTTCTTATAAACCTGTTGCTGTTCTAAAAGGAAAGATTTTTAGAAACACAAAAAAAAGCAGGTTGAGAAGAGGGCTGGTAGTATTTCAGTTTACTACCTCAATTGTTCTTTTTATAAGCACATTTATAATTTATAATCAGATGGAATACATGAAAAACAAGAATTTAGGATATAATAAAGATCAAATTCTTGTTGTGCAGAATGTATCGGACCTTGGAGAACAGCAAATCGCTTTTGTAAATTCAATAAAAGAAAATACGGATGTTATTAACGCTTCATTGTCATGGGGACTGCCGGTTCATGATCTATCTGCAGATGTTTACAGGAAAGAAAAGGAAAGTAATACTAGCCATACACTTGTTACAATTGAAGTTGATTATAATTATTTGGATACATATAAACTGCAGATGAAATCTGGGCGTTTTTTTTCAAGAGAAATTAGCGGTGATACATTGGGCATTATACTAAATGAAGTGGCAGTTAAAAAATTGGGTTATAACGACCCGATAAATGAAAAGTTACATATAAATATCGGTGAAGAAGCCAATACTCCTAAATTGACGATTATAGGAGTTGTAAAGGATTTTAATATACAATCGCTTAAAGATGAAATTCGCCCCGCAGCATTTATGCTGTTGAATAGACATAAAGCAAATTATTTGTCTGTAAAGCTTACTACAAGACATATTGAAAATTCAATAAAATATATTTCAGATAAATGGAAAGAGTTCGGACAAAGCAAACCGCTGGAATATACTTTTTTTGATGATAGCTTTGATGATATGTACCGTTTGGAAATACGAGCTGGTAAAGTATTTACAGTTTTTGCAGTATTGACTATTATTATCGCGTGTCTGGGTTTATTTGGTTTGGCGGCTTTTACTGCGGAGCAAAGAACCAAAGAAATAGGTATCCGCAAAGTATTAGGATCTTCAATATCTCAGATAATATTTTTATTATCTCAGGAATTTGTAAGATGGGTAATAATTTCAAATATAATTGCCTGGCCAATAGCGTATTATATTATGAATAAATGGCTTGAAGATTTTGTTTATAGAATTGAAATAAATCTTTTATACTTTCTACTTGCCGGGTTAGTAACATTATTAATTGCTATGCTTACAGTAAGTTTTCAGTCAATTAAAGCCGCTGTGGCAAATCCAATTAAATCATTAAGATATGAGTAAAAGTATAAAATAAAGTTTTAATTTCCTTTTGATGTTTTTATTGGAAATAATAATAATTTGAATTAATATTGATTTTAATTTTGAGGAAAATTATCAAGAGGAATAGATGGGCGTAAAATATATTTTTTGGAATAATGAAGAATTCAGAGTCCGCGCAGGCTGGCGCATAATCAGTCAATTAATATTGGTTGCCGTATTTACAAATGTTTTTGTATATGCTGATAAATATTTCAAAGAATATCTTCCTTCTAACCCATCAATACCCAATTACTCCTTCTTTCAGCCTTTAGAACTTTTTATGGCGATTTTTCTGAGCATGCTGATAACTGCAAAGTATCTCGATAAAAGGAAAATGTCGGAATTCGGTTTTCATATTGATAAGAAATGGATTTCTGATTTATCTGCCGGATTAATTATGGGAATCATTCTGATATCTGCAATATTTACAACAGAGTATTTAGCCGGGTGGATAACAATAACAGGCAGTTTCCAGACAGCTAATGATGATTATAGTTTTAGTTACGCAATAATTAGCAGCGGTTTTATGTTTTTGTGTGTTGGATTTTATGAAGAGATGCAGGTACGCGGTTATTTGCTGAAAAATTTATCTGAAGGTTTTAATCTTAAGAATGATCCTAAAAGGGGAATATTGATTGCTGTTTTAATAAGCTCCTTGATTTTCGGTTTTGGCCACGCTTCAAATCCGAACGCTACATTGGTCAGTTCAATATCAATATCACTTGCAGGAATTTTATTGGCGTCCGGTTATTTAATTACTGGCAGACTGGCAATTCCTATTGGCTTTCATATTTCATGGAATTTTTTTCAAGGTTATGTTTTCGGATTTCCTGTCAGCGGAAATACTTCTTCAGCTTCTATCATTATTATTGAACAGGGCGGACCGGACATTTGGACCGGTGGTTCATTTGGTCCCGAAGCCGGTTTGATCGGGATACTTTCATTTATCTTAGGAATATTTTTAACAATTCTATGGGTAAAGTACAACGACAAAAAGATAGAATTAAATATGGATATTGCTGAATATAAAATTCCCCATACTCAAAAAAATGAATTGATAGAAAAAGTGATAGAATAATAAAGCAATTATCCTTTTTTATCTGCATCAGTAAATATTTATTCGCGGGTCACATAGGCATAGTCTGATGTTTAATCAACATCATCAACAAACATCACCATTAGTGCGGCTATAAACATTGAAACCCCGCCTAAAATTAATGCATAAATCGCTTCACCACCGAAAAGACTTCTTACAAAAAATCCTAAAATTGCCGCGGCGGTTATTTGCGGAATAACTATAAAGAAATTAAATATTCCCATATAAACACCCATTTTATTAGATGGGAGAGAGCCTGTTAATATTGCGTAAGGCATTGCTAATATTGAAGCCCATGCAAGCCCAATTCCTAATTCAGATACAAGTAATAAATTAGGATCCTTTATAACATAAAAAGAAATTAATCCTAGGCCTCCGCAGATAAGACTTATGGCATGAACAATTTTACGGCTGGTTTTACCAGCAAGCCATATTAAAAAGAAAGCCATTACAGCTGCAAAGCCGTTGTAAACGGACATCAAAACTCCAACCCAATCGGCACCTTCATTATAAATTGCGGATGATGGGTCGGACGCATTGTAAATATGATGTGTTACAGCTGGCGTAGTGTAAATCCACATTGCAAAAAGGGCAAACCATGAAAAAAATTGAACGTATGAAAGCTGAATCATGGTCTTAGGCATTTTATATAAATCATTAATAACTGTAACAAACCCGGATTGAGTATTCTTCTTATTTTGTAAATACCCCGTAAGTATTTGAATAAATCCGAAAATTGCTCCGCCTCCGAAAAATACAGCAAGCCCGTAGTCCATATAAATAAACAAATCAAAAATCAAAAAAAGGCACACGCTGATTAATAGCCATATAATTCCGAATCTATAAAATATTGAAGATTCAATTAATGATTCGTTATATCGTTTTGATGATATATTATTATTCTCGCTTTCTTCAAATTCCTTTAACTTTTCCGGTGAATATTCTTTAGTACTAAAGATTGTCCAAAGAACCGCTAAAAAGAAAACAAGTCCTCCAATATAAAATGAGAATTTAACCGAGGAAGGGATTTCACCGGCCGGCGCCGTATTACTGATGCCGAACCAGTTGGTCATCATATAAGGTAAAGCTGATGCTATAATTGCGCCTGTACCAATGAAAAAACTCTGCATTGAAAAACCCATTGTTCGCTGTTCGGCGGGAAGCATATCGCCTACGAAAGCTCTGAAAGGCTCCATTGAAATATTTATTGATGCATCCATTATCCACAACATGCCGGCGGCAAACCACAATGCCGGAGAGTTCGGCATAATTAAAATCGCCAGAGAGGCTAATATAGCTCCGATGAGAAAATAAGGCCTTCTTCTGCCCAAGCGGTTCCATGTTTTATCACTCATATGCCCAATAATAGGCTGTATTATTAAACCTGTAACCGGAGCGGCAATCCAAAGAATAGGAATTTCATCGATGTTGGCGCCTAGTGTTTCAAATATTCTGCTTACGTTTGCATTCTGTAAAGCGAAGCCGAATTGAATTCCTAAAAATCCGAAACTCATATTCCAGATTTGCCAAAAACTTAATCGTGGTTTTTGCATATTAGACCCTTGGTATGGTAGGAAATAAAAAAACAAAAATGAAAAATATATTTCACATTAGTTACTACATTAATAGATAGTTTTTTATATGGGAATATTTGTATTTTTTACGGCAATAATTTGACAATATTTAATTGAAACTTCCAATTAATACTGATAATTCTTTTATCAATCGAATATGAAAATTACAGATATAATAAACTCTGTTAATACTAACAGAGGTTCCGCATTTTTTTATACTCCATTAATTTATAAAAACGGGAAATCAATTCTATTTAACAAACCTGTTAAAACAATAGAAGCGAAAAATAAAACTGAATTTTATGAAATGCTGAACATTATTAGCAATTTGCTTGATAGTGGTTTAACCGGATACGGATTAATTAATTATGAAGCCGGGTACTTATTGGAAAATAAACTCAATTGCTTATTTAATGAAAATGATTCTTCAATTATGACTTTCTACTTTTTTGAAAACAATCAGGTGAAAATATTTGAGAATACTGAAATTGAATATAAAGATATTGAAACGGTTATCGTAAACAACAATTATTTAATTGATAATTTCAAGTTAAGCGACGATAAAAAAACATATATAAATAATATAAATCGAATACGCGATTTTATAAAAGAAGGAGACACCTATCAGGTTAATTATACAGTTAAAGGGGAATTTGATTTTAAAGGCAATCCTCAATCATTATTCCTCAGTTTAATTTTTAATCAATCCGCCGAATATTCTGCTCTAATAAATAACGGAACTGAATTTATTATTTCAATATCACCTGAATTATTCTTTGATGTTTCAGATTATACTGTTACGGTTAAACCAATGAAAGGAACAGTGAAAAGAGGAATAAATGTAATTGAAGATAAGTTAAAAACGGATTTATTATTCAACAGTAAAAAAGACCGTGCAGAAAATGTAATGATATTGGATTTGCTTAGAAATGATCTTGGTAAAATATCAGAGTTTAACAGTGTAAATGTAAAATCATACTATAATATTGAAAAGTATGAATCTTTGTTTCAAATGACATCTACGGTAAAAGCACAATTAAAAACAAACAGCTTTCCCGATATTATTAAAAGTCTATTCCCGTGCGGATCAATTACCGGTGCGCCGAAAATCAGAACAATGGAGATTATCAGTCAACTTGAAAATCAAGAACGGGGAATTTATACCGGCGCTATTGGTATAGTCAATAAAAATAATTATAAATTTAATGTGCCGATAAGAACAATCAAATTATTAGAGAATGGAAAAGGGGAGATTGGATTAGGGAGCGGAATAGTTTGGGACAGCAATCCGGAAGAAGAATATCAAGAGACAATATTAAAATCAAAATTTTTTACTCAGCCGTCTGTTTATTTTAAACTACTTGAATCGATATTGGTTGAAAACGGTATTCCTTTTTTACTTGAAGAACATCTGCAGAGATTAAAAGAAGCCTCCGATTATTTCTTGTTTAATTTCGATTACAGTCAAATTTATAGTAGTATATTTGATTTTATTGATAGATCAGGTAAAGACAAAAACTATAAACTGAAAATTATACTGGATAAATGGGGACAAATTGAAATACAAAAATCGTTTGTCGAAACGAATAATACTTTTATAAAAATAGTTGTTTCCCAAGAACGAATAAACTCAAAAAATAAATTCCAATATTTTAAAACTACAAATAGAAATATCTATGATGATGAACTCAAAAAATACGGTGACAAAGGATTTTATGAAGTTATATATTTAAATGAAAAAGATGAAATTGCAGAAGGTAGTTTTACAAATATATTTGCCGTTTATAAAAACAAATGGATAACCCCGTCAATTAACTGCGGAATATTAAATGGTGTTTATCGGAAGAAATTATTAGATGAAAATAAAGATTATTCAGAAGATCGGATTAATATGAATTTATTATTAAACGCAGATGAAATCATTCTCGTAAATTCAGTAAGAAAATCAGTAAGGGTTAATCAGTTGTGGTATGAAGGTAAAATAATTAAAGAATTTAATTAAATGTAATTGAGGCACGGATGAATTTAAAAGTATTTGAAAAATTTCCTAAGTTAGAAACAGAACGGCTTTTATTACAAGAGATCAGCCTTGAAGACGCAATAATTGTTTTTAAGGGGAACTCTACATTATCTTCCTTAAAATATATCGCGCGTGATCCGTTTACAAAAATTGAAGAAGCCGAAAAAAAAGTAAAAGATTACTCTACTTGGTTTTCCGAAAAAACTTGCTTGATGTTTAAATTTATTAATAAAAATGATAATAAACCCGTCGGTTACGGCGGACTGTTTAATATTTCACATTCAGCAAATAAAGGAGAAATTGGCTACATAATTCTAGAGGAGTATTGGGGAAAAGGATTTGTCTCAGAAGCCGTAAAAACTCTTATCGATTACGGGTTCAATGAATTAAAACTTAATAAAATATTCGCATTAATTGATCCTGAAAATCTTGCTTCTAAAAGAACGGTTGAAAAATTCGGTTTTGAGGTAGAAGGTACTCTCAAACAGAATGATTACGCGCAGGGTAAATATTTTGACGTTCTCTATTACGCGCTTTTTAATAATAAAAAATAGAAAATTACAAAACTACTTTAAATAAACTGAGATAGGTTTTAAGCTGTTCGCCGTCAATAAGACTTACATTTTCCGGTATAATTAAATTTGAATGCGAGATATTTCCGCTGGTTATTATAAAATATTTGTCTGCCTGTTTTTTATTTTCCGTTAATAAAGAATTAATTAATTCAGAATTAATATGATTTGAATAAATACATTTTACAAAAAGTTTTATTTTTTCTCCGCTTAAAGATAACGATGCTGAAATATTATAAGTATTGGTATCATATCCCGCGTTCAATTCTATTTCTTTATAACCTAAATAAAGCAGAAACAATTTAACTTTGTTCGTTAAATCGATCATATTTATGATCGAATAATTTTGATACTCTTTATTAACAAACATATCATAAGATAAATCAAAGAAATTGCCCCAGCATTTATCATCAAAAATATTATAAAATTTGTCAGGCGGAATAACTTCAAAAATATTTTTGTTTATCAATCCCAACTTATTTAATTGATAGTGCAGTCTTTGTTCATGAGAATTGTTTATGTAATAATTTATTACGGTTAACGGAGAATTCATTTTATCTAAACGGTTTTCGAGCGACCAGCGTGTTGCCGGATTCCACCAATTGTCATAATTTAATAAATACGAAACATTTGGAAACCTGAATCTAATTCCGTTTGGCCTTATGTTTGTTAAATAAACCAAGTTTCCGTCATAATTATGGCATAGTTTTAATTTATCATTTATATCCTTTTCAGAATCATTTTGTTTGAATGAAATATTTTTAATCCCATTTTCATCTAAAGCTGTTTTAATTTCTTCCAATCCGGATTTGTCAAACTGTGAATAAATGAGCAACCTATTTGTGTTCAGAAATATTTTATTAGCATGGTAAATTAAGATATCTATTTTTGAAACATCTGTATTTCCTGAAATTACATTCCCTTGTTTTTGTATATCGTGTATAATTTGAAAAACATTCGGCTGAAATCTTAGAAGACTTCCGAACTGTATTAAATCATCAAGTTTTTTCTGTCCTTTCTCAAAACATTCATTTATTATATTTGCAACATGACTATTTACATCAAGAAAATAATCTGATTCATACCTATTCAATAGATTAACTTCTTCATCTAAATATTTAAAATTTATTTCAGGCCAGATTTTATTAGATATTTCAATCATGCTTTCGGTTGAAGTATTACTTAATATCCATAAATATTTTAGATTATTATCATGGTTTATAAGTTTTAATGAGTCAAGACTATACACATCTTTATAAAAATCATCAAGTATAACTAAATCAAATGAATTCAGCATTTCATTTGTAATAGTTCCGGTTATGCAGCCTTCTTCAAGTTTATTATAACTTATACAGCTGATAATATTATTATTGAAGCCGTCTTTTTCAAATGTACGGTCGAATTTATTTTCATTTTTATAAATATATCCGCTTAAATATTTATTGATGTTAGATTGCCAGACATTTTCATATTGCAGACCGCCGCTATAACTGCAATTCATTTCCTGATAATTGCTTGTTATGATAAGTACGTTTCTTACTTCTTTCATACCTAGAAGAACTTTAAGAGCAATTACTATTTGAAGCTCTTTGTCATTCTTTAAATTATTGTAAAATAACGCATAATTGGTGCGGACTAAATATTTAATTCCTTCATGCATACTGCCGGGTACATATGATAATATCTCGTTTAAAAGTTCTTCAAACTTTTTATCCGTTGGTTCAAAAATATTTTTGTAATCAGTTTTAGAATTATAAGTAATATGATTCTTCGGTTTGCTTACTAAATCTTTTTCAGGTTTATTAATTACGGGAAGTTCAATATTTACAGAGCAGACGGCAGAAGTAGTAATGTCGAAATTCTGATAATCCATCATTGGAAAATCATTTGTAATCTGAATTGCATTTAGTTTAAGAATATCAAGAATTTTAAAATCCAAATTACCGGAATATAAGTTTAAATCTGAAATGAAAATATTATTTAACAAATCGTTTGAATTTAACAATTCAATTTTTTCAATTACAGGAACAAATTCTGAAAGATAATCTGAAATATCCGGCGGTGATATTTCGGTATTAATTAATTCTATATTAGTATTATTCTCAGATAAAGAGAAGGATTCTGTGGTTGAAGATAAAATCGAATGTTTTAATTCAAAGACTTTTACACTTGGGAATATATCGCTTTGAAAATTAAAGTATTCCGCTTTTAATCCGCTCCATTCGTATATATCTGTTTCCGTTCTTTTAAATTCAAAAAAACGGATTAATACCTTTACATCGGAATAACTTATATAAGAAATATTATTATTACTGATGCCTTTTGTAAAATAAAAGACATATTCAATTGATGACTTTTCAATACTTAAATCATTTATCGGAGGATCAGGCACATAGGAGATAATGCCTTCAATTTCAATTCGTTTTTCTTTTATTGAATGCAGGAAACGATTCAGCAAATAAGACTCAGGCTGCCCAATTTTAGAAATAATTCGAGCAGCTTTAACTCTTAAATTAGAAGACATAAATTATTCTTTAGTCTTTTTTAAATGAACCTGTTCACAGGCAAGTGATAGTCTTTCAAACGGTTCCATTATATCTCTGTACAAAGATATTTTATTTATTGCTTCCGAAATACCGGGCAATTCATCTTCAAATTCTTCCGGCGATTCAATGTAAATCGTTTCATTCTTTGAATTCAATGATTTTAGTTCCAGTTTCGCAGCTTTATTCCCGTTCTGCTGGTTTTTGGATAGTACTCTTACAACCCTTGTATCTACTTTTGAATTTGCCCCTAAAAAAAAGGGATCGTTAACTAATATGATGTCCGGCTGTTCACTTAAAGCATTTAATAATGGTAGCGCTACCAGTTCCACTAGTATATGTTCTTTGAGAACATTGCCGTATAATATTTTCTGAAAATTCGTCGGTTTAATTGATGAAGTAACCCTGAATTCTACAGGTTTTGTTTCAGAATCCGTGACCATAATAACACCCATAATAGAATCATCACTGTTGTAGGTGCCTAGAAATGCCATTTTTTTTATTTCCATATTACTTCCGTTATTATATAAATAAATATATTCAACAATATGTATGCCACGTAAAAAGTATTCGAATTTAGCTTTTACTGCGCAATTGCGAAATTATAATGAAAAAAAACAGGAAATTATTACCTGTATTTGACACTGGATAAATGTATTGTTTGTTAAATTAAAAGATTATATACTTCAAACTATCACAACATTTTAACAAAAGGTGGTAATATGAAAATTATAGTTTGTTTACTTTTTTTATATATAACAATACTTCCGCAGGAGAAATCAAGAATTCAATTAAGAGACGGCAAAATATTTGACAAAGGTATTGAGCTTAACGAACAAAGTCCAAATGCGCCTGAGGAATTAAGAAAACTTTCACCTTTAATAGGAGAATGGAATGTAATAATAAAAAGCAAAACCGGCGATTCAACATATCACACCTCTTCAGGTATTTCAAGATTCAGTTATCTTAACCGAGGACATTCAATTATGGAAAAATTTTATTGTGACGATTTTACGGGGAAAGGCGACGAACTTAATACACTTTCATTTATAGCGTATAATTCTCAAAATAAAATTTGGAATATTGGACTAGCCGATAGTTATAAAGAAAACATAGTTATGTTTACCGGCAAAACCAGCGATGAAGATTTAATTTTGTTTAATTCGATAAGGAAAGGAGGCTGGCTGAATATTCACAGGTATAAATACAGTTTAAAAAATATTAGTAATGTCAATTTCGAAATTACTGTTGAACTGTCCATTGATGATTCTAATGAGTGGGTATTGATTCAGCAAAAGCAATATAAAAAAGTAAAGAACAGTCTGAATATTATTTTTGAAAATGATTCCTTTGGCTCATATAACAATAGTCTTCCCGAGGAGGCGCGTCAGTTTGATTTTCTGATAGGAGAATGGGACGCCAGTCACGAACTATTCTTGCCCAACGGAAATCACATAAAATATAGTTCAACCACAACAGCTGTTTACACAATGAATGGAAATGCGATTATGGAACACGACTGGTTTGACGCCAGGCAGGGAGTAACGGATGCCGGTACATCATTAATTAGAATTTATAATAGAGCAATGCGCCGTTGGGAATGTTTATTTTTATCGAACAGGAATAACGCTAATTATTACTTTGGCGGAGTTAAAGAAGAAGATAAAATAGTACTTCACGGTTTTGAAACCGATGTTTCTTCGCCAGCCTACAATTATTTTATTTTCTATAATCTAAGTGAAAATGATTATAGCTGGCACAGTATTCAAACCAAGGATAAAGGCAAAACTTTTTCTGATACATGGACTATTGAGGTAGAGAAGAAGAACTGAGGATTAAGTTTCTTGTATATTTTTACGGGCTAACATATATTTAAAAATAATTATGCGATGTTAATAAAATCCGCTAAATTGTATGGCTTTTTATATTGGTTGTTTAAAAATACAGTTGATTTAATATGCACGAAAATATTAATTATAATATTAATAGATTATCCGAAAAAAGAAATGATGAAGACTGGATAAAAACTAAGGTTAATGACAACAGCTCGTTGTTTATCCCAGTTTTTAATTCACTTCTATTATTTAATTCTATTAAAAATTTTACCCCGGTTTACTTATCTAAAAAAGAAATTACATACAATAAAATTACAATAAACAATTTGATCTTTTTAGGAATCTCAAATAATGTATCATATTTTCTCTTTGAAATATTGGATAATGAAAAAGATTTATTAAAAGATTATGGTGAATTTTCCGAACTACGAAAAACTCTCCCAAATTTAAATGAATTTGATAGAAATATTCTACTTTATTCACGCGCTATGTTTTATTGGTTCTCCCGACATAAATTTTGCGGTAACTGCGGCAGTCCCAACATTAATATGTCAGCAGGTACTCTGTTGAAGTGTTCCAATAATAAATGCGGTCAATCTCATTTCCCGAGGACTGATCCGGCCGTTATTGTTCATGTAACAAAAGATGATAAATGTCTGCTTGGACATAATAGTTCATGGCCGTCAAACAGGTATTCTACATTAGCCGGATTCGTTGAACCGGGTGAGACTTTAGAAGACGCAGTGATCAGAGAAGTATTTGAAGAAAGCGGTATTATTGTTAAAAATATAAAATATTATTCTTCTCAACCATGGCCATTCCCGAGTTCTTTGATGCTGGGATTTACAGCCGAAGCGGTAAACGATAAAATCCAAATTGATAAAAATGAATTAGAACATGCGGATTGGTTCACAAGAGAAGAAATAAAAAAACGACTTATCGATAAAACCATAAAAATGCCGACAAGAATATCCATCGCTTTTAAGCTTATAAGTAATTGGTTTGATAAAGGGGGATTAGGCAAATTATCTGATATTAGTAATTATGACTAATTTTATATACAACTGTTTTTAATTTCTTCAAGTTCTTCCCATCGCAGAAAAAGCTTCTTAACTTTATCCTTTGCCGATTCTAGTTCTTTATTTAATTCGTTTGTTTGTGTAGCATACTTTTCATAAAAGTCGGGTGAAGTAAAAATGTTTTCTATTTTTTTTACTTCTTCTTCGGCTTTTATAATATCTTCTTCAATAGTCTCAAGCTCTTTCTTTTCCTTCCAAGTAAGCTTTCTAGTTTTATCTTTATTGCGAGTATCTTCTTTTTTTATTTTTGTCTGTTCTTCAGCTGATTCTTTAACTCTTGATTTTCTTTTTTCCGCGTAATAATCGTAATCGCCTTCGCTGAAATATACATTTCCGTTACCCTCAAAAGACAATATCCCATTACAGATTCTATTTAAAAAATATCTGTCGTGACTTACTACAATTACGCATCCTTCAAAATTTAGTAATGCTTCCTCTAAAATTCTTAAAGTCGGTAGATCAAGGTCGTTGGTAGGTTCATCCAGCATTAAAAAGTTGCCGCCGTTTTTTAAAATGCGGGCTAATGTAACACGGCTTCTTTCACCGCCGGAAAGCCGCCCAACCAAGGTGTTGATTCTTTCATCTGTAAAAAGGAACCGGCGCAGATATGTATAAACATTCATTTTCTGTTTGCCGAAACTTATAAATTCGTTTCCTTCGCTTATCGCATTAAAAACAGTATCATTGTCATTTAAAATTAATCTAGATTGATCCACATAATTAAAAGAAGTTTTTTCACCAATATCAATTTTGCCTGCGAAAAGATTTATATCACCAAGAATTGCTCTTAGAAGCGTAGTTTTACCGGAACCGTTCGGACCTACAATTCCGAGTTTCCGTCCTTCTTCAAACATAAAACTTAATCCGTCAATTAATGTTTTACCGCTAAGCTGTACGGAAATGTTTTTTAATTCGAGAACCTTATTGCCTAATCTTTCTGGAGTGGGTATAATGAGTTCAACGTCTAGTTCAATTTCATCGTTTTTCTGTTCAGATAATTCGTAAAAATTATCAAGTCTGCTTTTTGATTTTGTTCTTCTTGCCCTTGGACCACGACGCACCCATTCTAATTCACGTTTTAAAAAACTTTGACGTTTATTTTCCTCTACTTCTTTTATTGCCTGTCTTTCGGCTTTATTAATTAAATATTCGGTGTAATTGCCTTGATGTGAATAAAATACTCCGTTTGATAATTCAACTATTCTGTTTGCTATTCTATCAAGAAAATAACGGTCGTGAGTTACAAAAATACAAGTGCCTTTATATTGAGCTAAAAAGTTTTCTATCCATTCTATCGAATCAGTATCAAGGTGATTTGTCGGCTCGTCAAGAATTAAAAGATCAGGTTTGGAAATAAGCGCCCGGCATAATGCGACTCTTCTTTTTTCACCGCCTGAAAGGGTATAAATTTCTCTTTCTTTATCCGGGGCGCTTAATGATTTTAACAAAATATCGATGTTCTTTTCTAAATTCCAGCCGTCAATTTCTAATATTTTTTGTTCAAGTGCGTGCTTAATTGGCGATTCAAATGGTGTATCTTCATATTCTTTTATTATCGAAAGAATATTATCTGCGCCTTCCAGAATATTGCCCAATACATTCTTATTGTCATTTAAAATAAATTCCTGCGGGAGGGAAGTAATAATTAATTCTTTCTTTTTAGCGATACTGCCATTGTCCTGCTGCATTATTCCCGAGATAATTTTCAGAAATGTAGACTTGCCCGCACCGTTTCTGCCAACGAGACCAATTCTGTCGCCTTCATGAATTGAGAGAGATGCTTTATCTAAAATGATCTGCTCGCCGAAATGAACTTCAAGATCAGATGCTGTTAAAACAACCGGACTTACATTAATCGACATTAAACCCACAAAAATATTTATAAATTGAGTGACAATATAAGTAAAATTGATTGGAAAAATTAGAATTGCATGTTAAGAATTAATTTGAAATTAAGTGATATGTCCGCTTACAACAACCGGCTCGCCGATCATTTTTTCCTGATCCCAATTTATATTTATTGATTTATCTTCAAGACGAACAGTACAATCAATATAATCACAATATTTGCACAAATTGGTGCTGCAGTAATCCATATGAATTCTTACCTGAGCTTCCCCTAATTTTTCGTTAAATGATTCTTCAATGAAATTTTCTTCTAAATGCGATTGCTGAATTGTAAAATAGTAGGGAAGTATCAGGTGAAAATCGACAAATATTTTATTGCTTGATTTCCAAAATTTAAGGTGATGAATATCAATCCAGCTAATTTTCCGAATGGAATTTAAAGTCTCTACAATTCCTGATAATGTATCTTCGTCTGTTTCATTCATTAGTCCGCCAATTGATTCGCGGACTAGTTTATAACCCGTATATAAAATATTTAACGCTACAAAAATTGCCATTAACGGATCGATTATATAAAATCCGGTTATTAGAACGAGTATCAACCCTATTACAACGCCAATACTTGTATATGAATCAGTTAGTACGTGTTTTCCATCGGCAACAAGAGCCAGCGATTTAGTCTGTTTTCCTTTTTTTATTAAATACAGTCCAAGCCATAAATTTACCGCTCCCGCAATCCCGACTATTATTGTTCCTATATCAAGTTTTTCCGGTCTAAATCCTGTAATTAAATCTGATACGGAACTGTAAATAATAACCATAGCGGCAAGTACAATTAACAATCCTTCAACTCCTGCGGAAAAATATTCTATGTTGCCGTGACCGTATAAATGTGATTTATCAGCTGGTTTAGCGCTTAGGATTATACTATATAAAGCCATTCCAGTAGCAAGAACATGCACAACAGATTCGGCGGCGTCAGAAAAAATTGCGCTGGATCCGGTAAGCAAATAAGCTGTGATTTTTGCCGCGAACATTCCGAGTCCGACAATCATAGAAATTAATGCGGCTTTTTTCTTTAAGGAATTATTCTGATTAATCATATATCTCAAAAAATTACATTTGTAACTTACGGAAAAAAATAACTGTTAAAAAATTTTATAAATAAAATAAAAAGAATTAGAGTCCCGTTATCCAATTAAAATCTTCGAAAACAGTTAATTTTCAAACAATTTTCTTACACTTAGGAAAGATATAATCAAAAAAGGGAAATAAATTAATAATTGATTGGAATTAGAATTTTAAGTTAATAAAAGACATTGGCATATAAATTGAATTTTATATACAAATCATGATAAGGATAAGAAATGCACGATAATATTTTTGAAAAATACCCTAAAAATGATAGAAGCAATTTAATCGCAATTCTTCAAGATATTCAGGATGAATTCGGATATCTGCCCGAAAATGCAATAAGCGAAGTATCTGAATTTGTTGGCATTCCGCAGTGCAGCGTATACGGAGTTGCGACATTCTATAATCAGTTTCGTTTAATACCATTGGGCAAAAATGTAATAAGAGTCTGCCGCGGCACAGCCTGTCACGTTAAAAACTCTGCTAATATTCTAACGGCGCTTGAAGCGGAACTTGAAATTAAAGCCGGCGAAACTACCCGCGATAAACTATTTACTATTGAAACAGTAGCGTGTATTGGCGCTTGCAGTATTGCCCCTGTAATAAATATAAACGATGAATATTACGGAAGAATTACGGTTAAAGAAATTCCGAAAATTATTAAGAAATATAAAAACGAAATGAAAAAAGAAAATGCATTTGAAAAAATTGAAGAGAGCGCAGAATGAAATCTTTTTTAGATATAAAATTTAAAGACGGACTACATACTCCGGAATCGCCAAAAGAAGAATTCATAGCTCACTGCACCGACGGAGCGCTTACTCCCGGACAGGAAAATGAAATTAATGAATTCAATAAAAGACTTAAATATGAACTTCACGAAAAACCTATAATATTTATCGGTATGGATACCAGCAGCTTGGCTTCCGGAGCGAATAAAATTAAAGAAGAGATTATTAAGGAATTAGAGATACAAAAAATTGACGCTCAAATAGTTGAAACAGGCGGAATTGGATTCGGTACTTTCGAACCTTTTGTTGATATAAAACTTCCCGGAAAAGACAGGATTATATATTCTCAAATAAGCGTAAAAGATATTCATGAATTATTAAAATCTACATTGATAAAGAAAGAAATTTATGTTAAAAAAGCATTCGCGACTTATGGTGAAACAAATGAAGTTGTAACCAATATAAATGAAATTCCGTTTTTTAAAGAACAATTGCGTATAGTACTTGAAAACTGCGGAATTATAAATCCGGAATCAATTGATGAATACATTGCTGCCGGCGGGTTTAAAGGTCTTGATAAAGCTTTGCGTTTAATGACTCCCGAAACAGTAGTAAAAGAAGTATTGGATGCCGGACTGAGAGGCAGAGGCGGCGGAGGTTTTCCTGCCGCTAAAAAATGGGAGCTTGCCTATAATCAAAAATCGGAAATTAAATATCTGATCTGTAACGCCGATGAGGGGGATCCGGGCGCGTTTATGGATCGATCGGTTTTGGAAAGTGATCCATTTAAACTTGTTGAAGGTATGATAATTGCCGCATATGCTATGGGAGCTTCTTACGGTTATATTTACTGCCGGGCAGAATATCCGCTTGCAATTGCACGATTACAAAAAACAATAAAACAATGTAATGATTACGGACTTCTCGGAAAAAATATTCTTAATAGCGGTTTTAATTTTGAACTGAAGATTAAAAAAGGCGCTGGAGCCTTTGTATGCGGCGAAGAAACAGCTTTGATTGCTTCTATTGAAGGGAAAAGAGGTATGCCTAAACCAAGGCCGCCTTATCCTTCAATTTCCGGGCTTTGGGCAAAACCTACGGTAATCAATAATGTTGAAACCTTTGCTAATGTTTCTGCAATTATCAACAGAGGTTCAAAATGGTATTCTTCAATTGGAACGGAAACAAGCAAAGGCACAAAAGTTTTCGCTTTAAGCGGTAAAATTGAAAACAGCGGATTGGTTGAAGTGCCAATGGGAATTACTCTAGGCGAAGTAGTTTTTAATATAGGCGGTGGAATTCCTGACGGTAAAAAATTTAAAGCTGTACAGATCGGCGGACCGTCAGGAGGCTGTTTGCCTAAAAGTGTTATGGATACTCCTGTTGATTATGAATCCTTAAAAACCGTAGGCGCGATGATGGGCTCGGGTGGATTTGTTGTAATGGATGAAGATACATGTATGGTGGACGTCGCAAAATATTTTCTGACATTTATTCAAAATGAATCATGCGGCAAATGCGTGCCCTGCCGCGAAGGTACAAAAAGAATGCTTGAGATTATTGAAAGGCTTACTAGAAATTATTCGAAAAACGGTGAAGGAAAAGATGATCTATTAAGATTTAAAGGCGTTCTGTATTTGGAAAGATTGGGAAACGTTATTAGAGATACTTCGCTGTGTGGACTTGGTCAAAGCGCGCCTAATCCTGTTATGTCAGGATTAAGATATTTCAGAACTGAATATGAAGAACATATTTACGATAGAAACTGTCCGGCCGGAGTTTGCAAAGAATTATTGACATATAAAATTGATCCTGAACTGTGCAACGGATGCGGACTTTGTTCAATGAAATGCGGTGTGAACGCAATATTAGGCGAAAAGAAACATGCGCATTACATTATTGAAGATAAATGTATTAAATGCGGTATGTGTTATGAAGCCTGCAGAAAAAACGCAATTTCTGTTAATTAAATTTTGCTTACGGAGAAAAAATGATTGAGCTAAAAATAAATAATATAAATGTAAAAGCCGAAGAGGGCATGACTATTCTTGACGCGGCGAAATCGGTTGGTATTCATGTCCCGACTTTATGCCACATGAAAGATTTATTCCCCACCGGCGCGTGCAGAATTTGTGTTGTTGAAGTAGAAGGAATGAGAGGATTAACTCCCAGCTGCGCTTATCCTGTATCTGATGGTATGAAAGTACAAACTAATTCACCAAGAGTAAGACAAGCAAGAAAAACAATAGTTGAATTACTGGTTGAAAATCATCCCGACGATTGTCTTATATGCGTACGAAATAAAAACTGTGAGCTTCAGGATTTATCGGAACAATACTCATTAAGAGAACATAGATTTGTCGGCGAAAAAAAGGATCACGCAATTGATATTTCAAGCGCTTCGATGGAACGCGATCCTGCTAAATGTATTTTATGCGGCAGATGCGTAAGAACTTGCAATGAAATTCAGAAAGTTGGCGCAATTGACTTTACTAACAGAGGATTCAGCAGCAATGTTACGACTCCTTTTAATAAGGGATTAAATGTAAGTGATTGCATACTATGCGGACAATGTATACTTGTTTGTCCAACTGCCGCATTAAGAGAAAAAAGTCATTCCAAGGAAGTTATATCGGCGTTAAATGATAAAAATAAATTTACGGTAGTGCAAATTGCCCCTGCGGTAAGAGCTTCTATTGGCGAAGAATATAATTTACCGTTAGGTACTAATGTTACCGGTCAATTAGTTACAGGTTTAAGAAGACTAGGTTTTAAAAAAGTCTTTGATACAAATTTCGCGGCAGATTTAACAATTATGGAAGAAGGTACAGAACTAATTGGAAGAATTAAAAATGGCGGAAAACTTCCTATGTTTACAAGCTGCTGTCCTGGGTGGGTAAAATATATTGAACAAAACAGGCCTCAATTATTAGATCATTTGTCCACTTGTAAATCACCTCATGAAATGGAAGGCGCCGTTTTAAAATCATATTATGCAAAAAAAATGGGATTAACGCCTGCCGATATATTTGTCGTTTCAATAATGCCGTGTACTGTTAAAAAATTTGAATCCGACAGAGCCGAATTAATGAATGATAAAATGCAGGATGTTGATGCCGTATTAACTACAAGAGAATTAGTCAGATTATTCAAAATGGCGGGAATAGATTTTAATGATCTTCCTGAAGACAGTTTTGATAACCCGCTAGGTGAATCTACAGGAGCGGCAGCTATATTCGGAACTTCAGGCGGAGTAATGGAAGCCGCATTGAGAACTGCGTATTTTAAGTTAACCGGAAATGAACTTGAAAATCTTCAACTAAATGATATTCGCGGTAATGTGGGTGTAAAAGAAAGTACAATAAATATTAATGGAACGGATATTAAGGTTGCTGTAGTTAACGGCATTGGGAATGTGGGAATTGTACTTGATCAGATTGAAAGCGGGAAATCCGAATACCATTTTATAGAAGTTATGGCATGTCCGGGCGGATGCATTAACGGCGGCGGACAGCCGATTCATCAAAAATCCGAAAAAGTTATGAAGCGCGTTAAGGTGCTTTATGAAATAGATGAAAACGCAAAAAACAGAAGATCACATGAAAATGAGTCGGTAAAGAAAATTTATAACGAATTTTTCGGGGAGCCGAACAGTTATAAAGCGCATGATATTCTGCATACGACATATGTGAACAGAAAAGAATTATTGAAAAAATAAGAAGTATTAAATGGCCGGTATTGTAAGTACAATTGGGCAGAAATGTAAAAGATGTTTTTCATGCATTCGAGAATGCCCGGCGACTGCTATTCGTGTCGTAAACGGACAAGCATTTGTAATTACCGAAAGATGTATAAGCTGCGGTCATTGTGTAAAAGTATGCTCACAGCACGCTAAAGAAATTTCAAGCGACATAGATAAAGTTTTATTAAATCTTATACCTACAGGCAAAGCAGTGGCCATGGTTGCGCCTTCATTTGCCGCTTCGTTTCCTGATAATTACTTAAAACTTCCATCCGCTCTTAAATCTATCGGTTTTAGCAGGGTTACGGAAGCTGCATTCGGCGCTGATTTAATAAGTCCTTTGTACGAAGAATTATTCGAAAAGTTAAACGGTAAAACAATTATATCTTCTCCTTGCCCGGCAATTTATAATTATATCGAGAAATATTATACTGAACTGGTGCCTAATATCGCTCCTATTGTGTCCCCTATGATAGCAATGGGAAGATATTTAAAGGAAACTCTGGGTGAGACTACTAAGGTAGTATTTATTGGCCCTTGCGTTGCCAAAAAAAGTGAGTACACCGATGATGAAGTAAATGATGCCGTTGACGCGGTACTAACATTCACTGAGTTGAATAAAATATTTCATGATAATGAAATTGATATTAACTCTTTTAATGAGGTTGAGTTTGACGCTCCTTTGGCAAACCTAGGCAAATCTTTTCCTTTAACGGGAGGGCTGCTTAAGACAGCTAATATTCCCGGAGATGTACTGGCTAAAAAAGTAATCGTAGTCGATGGAAAAGAAAAAGTTGAAGAAATTATTCAAGACATATCAAAAAATAAAATAAAATCTAAATTTGTAGATATTTTATTTTGTGAAGGATGTATTAACGGACCGGCGATTGAATCCGATTTAAATTATTATTCGCGTAGGGAAAAAGTAATAAATTATATAGACGCGAAAATTCATAACGTTGATAAGAACGTTTGGAAAAGTGAATTATATAACAGCCGTAACTTAAAACTTGAAAGAAACTTTTCACCGAAAAATCAGCGCAGACCTATGCCTTCGGAAGAAAAGATAAAAGAAATTCTGGCACGTACTAACAAAATTTTAAAGAAAGACGAATTAAACTGCGGTGCATGCGGATATCCTACATGCAGAGCTTATGCAGTTGCAATTGCTAAGGATCTTGCAGAAGAAGATATGTGCCTGCCTTTTTTAATTGATAAAATTGAAAAAGCATATTCAGAATTAAAAAACGCTCAGGAACAGCTTCATCATGCAGAGAAACTTGCATCCGTAGGTCAGCTTGCCGCGGGCGTAGCGCACGAAATAAACAACCCCCTCGGCACTATAATGATGTATTCATCAATATTAAAAAACGATCTATCGAAAAAGTCGGTTGACAGGCAGACAAAGGAAGATCTCAACTTAATAATAGAAGAAGCGAACAGATGTAAATCTATTGTTGCAAACCTTCTTGATTTTGCACGGCAAAGTAAATTAAAAATAACAACATTAAAACCTGCCGACATAATTTATGATGTTATAAAGGAATTAAAATATAAGCCTGCGTTTGAAGGCGTTGTTTTAAAAATTGCCGATAATTCAAATAATAAATTTATCGAAGGCGATAAAGATCAGTTAAAACAAGTATTCCTGAATTTAATTAATAATGCTTGCGAAGCTCTGGAAGAATCTAAAAACAAAATGGTTTCAATTAACATTAATAACGGTGATAATAATTTAGTTATTGAAATCTGCGATAACGGGTGCGGTATTCCTGAAGAGAATATTAAAAAATTATTCACTCCGTTTTTTACGACAAAAAAGATTGGAAAGGGGACCGGACTCGGTCTGGCAATAACATACGGTATAATTAAAATGCATAAGGGTGATATAAAGGCACATAGTGTTTTGGAAGAAGGAACTACTTTCAAAATTACCATGCCTTATAAATTAAACGGTTCAAATATTTTGAATTGAGGAGAGTTGTAAAATGGCAGTTCACGAAAAAATAAAATTAATTTTACTTGTTGATGATGATATCGATTTATTAGAACAGAATAAAATTATTATCGAATCTAAAGGTTTTAAAGTAATTACCGCCGAATCAGGTGAAGAAGCCTGGAAAACTTTTCAGGAAATAAAACCGGATGCGGTAATTGCAGATTTAATTATGGAGCACCATGACTCGGGATTCGTTCTCTGTCATAAAATTAAAAGAAGCGAGCACGGGAAAAATATTCCAACTTATATTCTAACTTCGGCTACATACGATACCGGTTTTAAATTTGGCGTTACTACTAAAGAAGAAAAGGAATGGATAAAATGCGACGGCATATTAAATAAACCTGTTGTTATCGATGAATTATTGTCTAAAATGGAAAGCTATTACGAAAATTAGAAAACATATTAAGTAATTATTCTATAAGAAAAGGGAAATAAATTCAGGTGCAAAATTCTAAACCACATATTCTTATAGTTGATGATGAGAAAGGATTAAGAGTCGGCACACATAGACTTTTGGAATCTGAAGGTTATATTGTGCAGTCTGCGGAAAATGGTTTAACCGGAATTAAATACGGCACAGAAAGAGAATTCGACCTAGCAATAATCGATTTAAAGATGCCCGATGTAGACGGGCTTGAAGTACTGCAGAAAATAAAGAAAGTTTTTCCTTTTACTGTTTGTTTTATCGCTACAGCGTTTGCCAGTTATGATACCGCAATCGAAGCAACAAGAATTGGTGCTTACGGTTATATCCCCAAACCTTTCACTCCGGAAGAACTTATTTATCAAATTGAAAAGGGTTATAAACACAGAAAACTTCTTCTTGAATCCGAACGGCTTAAAAAGGAGAAAGAAGAAAGTCTTCTTGAAATAGCAAGTGAAAAGAGCAGGTTAAAAACAATACTCGAATCAATTTCAGACGGTGTGCTTGTTGTAAATAAATCGGGCGAAGTGGTTTATTACAATAATGCTTCATTAAAATTGTTAGGCTTTGATGAAATTAAAATTGGACAGCAGATCTTAGGAAATCTTCCTGAAGAAATTAATGAAAAAATTAATAGATATTTACAGCCGGACAGTGTTGTAAATAAGTCGCGTACTGTTCAAATAGAACTTAATCACAATTCTCAGGTGTTTATTGAAGCCGTTTGTTCTCCGGTTCTTCATACTGACGGAAGTTTTGCCGGCGTTGTGATAGTATTAAAGAATATTACCGAATTCAAAAAAATAGAATTTATAAAAAATCAATTTGTTTCAATGGTTGCTCATGAATTAAAAGCTCCGGTTGCAGCTGTTTCAGGGTTTATAAAATTAATATTGGATAAAAGCTTTAATATATCAAATGAACAGCAGGAAGATTATTTAAGAAGATCGGGTGTAAGATTAAACGGCCTGCTTGATTTGGTAAACGATCTGCTTGATATATCTAGAATGGAAACCAAAACAAAACAAAGGGAAATTGAAGATTTAGATATAAAAGAAATAATATTAAATACACTTCAGTTTCTTGAAATTGATATAAAAAATAAAAATATTAAGGTTGATATAAATTTTGAAGATAATATCCCATCACTAAAAGCTGATCAAAACGAAATAACAAGATTATTTACAAATATATTTTCCAACGCAATTAAATATAATAGAACCGACGGCAGCATTAAGGTAAGTCTATCTATCGATAAAAATTATTTAAAGATTAAGATATCGGACACCGGTATAGGAATGAGGCCCGAAGATAAAGATCGTATGTTTAACGAATTTTTTAGGGCAAAAAATAAATTTACACAAAATATAAGCGGTACCGGTTTGGGTTTAAGTATCGTTAAAAGAATAATTGATTCATATTACGGAAAAATTGATGTGGAATCGGAATATAATGTTGGATCAACATTTACAATATATTTACCAATTATCCTGCCCCAAGCAGGTGAACTCACAACAAACTACGTAGGAGTACAAAATGTCACTAATCGCAATTATTGATGATGATCCGGATATCATTGAAGCGACAAGTCTTGTATTAAAATCAAGAGGATTCAGCGTGTGCACAGCGTCGAATCCAGATGAGGGCTACAAGATAATCAAAGAGAATAACCCGGATTTAATTATACTCGATGTTATGATGGATGAACCCGATGACGGATTCTTTATGGCGCAAAAGCTTAGAAGAGACAAAGTAAAAACACCTATTTTAATGTACACTTCAGTTTCTAAAACAATTGGATTTGAATACGGTCAGGGTGAAATGGTGCCTGTTGATGATTTCGTTGAAAAACCAATCTCACCTGAAGAATTAATTGAAAAAGTGAAATTGCTGCTAAAAAAGGTGGAGGCTTAATGTTAGTTCAAGAAAAAAATTCTTTAACAGAAGAAATTGAAAAATATGTTGAAGAATTAGGAAAAGACAGATCAGCCCTGCTCGAAATTCTGCATCTATTACAGAAAAAACACAGATGTATACCCGACTTTGCACAGCAGGAAGTTGCGCGTCTTTTGGATATTCATCCGGTTGAGGTTTTTAGTGTAATTACTTTTTATTCTTTCCTAAACGCTGAACCGAAAGGAAGGAATATTGTTAGAGTGTGTCAGACTATTTCCTGCGATATGAAAGGAAAAGATAACCTCTGCAATGCTATTGAAAGAGAGATTGGAATTAAATTCGGGGAAACTTCTAAAGACAATAAATTTACTTTAGAATATACAAACTGCCTCGGCTTATGCGATCAAGGTCCCGCTATGGCTGTTAACGACAGAGTATATACCAGTTTAACTCCTGAGAAAGCAGTTGAAATATTAAACGGTGTAAAATAGGGGGATTAAATGCAGAATAGAAAAAATAGGAAGGGAGCAGTATTGTTTACTGATTATAACCGCGGCCGGTCCATAAAAAAAGCTTTAAGTATGAGCCGCGAAGAAGTTCTTTTTGAAATAAAAGAATCAAAATTAAAAGGCAGAGGCGGAGCCGGATTCCCGACTTCAACAAAATGGATGCTGACTGCCGCAGCAAAAAGCGATGTTAAATATGTTATATGCAATGCAGATGAAGGTGAACCAGGAACATTTAAAGACAGAGTTCTTTTAAGCGAATATCCCGATCTTGTTTTCGACGGTATGGTGATTGCGGGATATGTAATCGGTGCCAAAGAAGGCATAGTTTATTTAAGAGGTGAATACGAATATATGCTTGATTCTCTTAATGAATATCTTGAAGTAATACGCAAAGAAAATCTTCTTGGTAAAAACATTCTTGGAAAAGATAAATCTAAAGAAGGTTTTGATTTCGATATAAGGATACATTTAGGCAACGGAGCTTATGTTTGCGGAGAAGAAACAGCGTTGATTGAATCGCTTGAAGGTCATAGAGGCGAAGCAAGAAACCGTCCTCCTTTTCCTGTCAATTCAGGTTTCAAAGGTAAACCTACAACAGTTAATAATGTTGAAACATTGGCCGCGGTTACTAAGATTATCGAGAATAGCGGAAAATGGTATCAGGAACACGGAACAGATAAATCTACAGGCAGCAAATTATTCTCTGTTTCAGGGGATTGTGAAAAACCCGGTGTATATGAATTGCCTTGGGGCACAAAAATATCGGAACTTCTAAAAATTGTTAGCGCAAAAAATACAAAAGCAGTTCAAGTCGGAGGCGCATCAGGAATTTGTTTGGATAAATCTCAATTTAATAGAACTCTCGGTTATGAAGATATGCCTACGGGCGGTTCAATTATTGTCTTTAACGAATCGCGCAATATGCTGAAAGTACTTAAAAATTTCATGGAATTTTTTGTTGAAGAATCATGCGGACAATGCACGCCATGTCGTATTGGAAATGTTAAACTGCTGGAAGGTGTTAAAATGATTGAAAGAAACGAGTTTACATTTAATTATATAAATAAATTAAAAGAACTCGGAGCGACAATGCAGGTAGCTTCAAAATGCGGTTTGGGTCAGTCAAGTCCTAATTCATTTATTTCAATTTTGGAAAATTTTAAAGATGAGATTTTGAACACTGGATTAAATTCTACCAGTTTCGGGAACGGAGGAAATAATGGAAAATAAAGAAAACAGAGCACCGATAAGTCAAAAACCGCACATGGTAGAAAAACCTGCACACCCGGAACATATAGGCGGTTCAATAACTGTTGAAATAAATGAAAAGAAAATAACAGTTCCTATGGGCACTACAATACTTGAGGCCTGCAGAGAAAATCAGATTCATATTCCTACCTTATGTCATCATGAGGATTTATGCATTGCCGGCGTTTGCCGATTATGTGTTGTTGAAGTTGAAGGTATGAGAACTTTACAGGCTTCTTGCGCATATCCAATTACGTCGCCTATGAAAATTAAAACATCGACACCAATGGTAAGAAAAGCAAGAAGACATATTCTTGATTTAATGTTAAGCGAACATTACGGCGAATGTTATTCATGCGTCAGAAACAATAACTGTGAACTTCAAAAATTGGCTAATGAATACGGAGTTGATAGTTACACTTTCGGACATGTTAAAGAATCACAACATCAGATTGATGATTCTTCTTATTCGGTTGTGCGAGATATGGATAAATGTATTCTCTGTAAACGATGTGTAAGAACATGTATTGATTTGCAGGAAGTAGGAGTTTTGGAAGCTATTAACCGCGGAGATAAAACTACAATCAGTACATTTATGGAAAAACCGTTGGCTGATGTAATATGTATTAACTGCGGTCAGTGTATTAATCGTTGTCCAACAGGCGCTCTGCACGAAAAAGATGATTCGGACGATATATGGAATGTGATTGATGATCCTACGAAACATGTTGTAATTCAAACCGCGCCTTCGCCTCGTGCAGCTATTGGTGAAGAATTCGGTCTGCCTGCAGGGCATTCAATGACTGGTCAAATGAATACGGCATTAAAAAGAATAGGATTCGATGCCGTCTTTGATACTAATTTCACTGCTGATTTAACAATAATTGAAGAAGGCACTGAATTAATTTTAAGATTATATAAAGCGCTTGTCGAAAAAGATAATTCTGTTTCGCTTCCGCAATTTACTTCATGTTCTCCTGGATGGGTAAAATATATCGAACATTTTTATCCGGAATATTTGCCTAACATGAGCTCCGCTAAATCACCGCAGCAAATGTTCGGCGCACTCATTAAAACTTTTTATGCCGATAAGATAGGCGTTGATCCTAAAGATGTTGTATCTGTTGCAGTAATGCCATGTTCGGCTAAAAAGTTCGAATGTAACAGACCCGAAATGGACGATTCCGGATTTAAAGATGTTGATTACGGTTTAACAACTCGTGAATTGGCAAAAATGATTAAAGAAGCTGGAATACATTTACCTGAAATGCCTAAATCGCATTTTGACAGTCCGTTCGGCGATGCTTCCGGCGCGGGATTAATTTTCGGCGCAACTGGCGGTGTTATGGAAGCTGCAATAAGATCTGTTGTTGAATTTGTTACAGGCGCAAAAGCGGAAGATATTTTTGAAAAAGCTAACGTACTTCCTGTCCGCGGCTTTGAGGGAGTTAAGATTGTTGAACTTCCGATTGGGGATAAAGTTGGTCCTGTGCCCGAATTAATTAAACACTTGGTTCCGAATTGGGATTGGTTAAAAGGCGCTACACTTAAAGTTGCAGTAGCTCATGGAACGGCAAACGCTAAGAAAGTTATGGAAAATATAATTGCCGGCGGAGAATTAGCAAGCTGTCACTTTATAGAATTCATGGCTTGTCCAGGCGGATGTATCGGCGGAGGCGGTCAGCCTATTCCAACTACTCCTGAAATTCGTAAGAAAAGAGCCGAGGCAATTTACGCGGAAGATGAATCTCTTGAACTGCGTAAATCTCACGACAATCCATTTGTTGTTCAAATCTATAAAGAGTTCTTGACTGACGGACCATGCGGACATAAATCGCATGAATTACTTCATACTCATTATACAAAACGCGGAAAGTATATTGCGTAATTCTAAAATAGAAAATACTATTTAATGTGTTATTTTTTAGAACTATTAGTAAGATGAAAATAAAGTAAGACTTGATATCAGAATAATAAGAGCGGTTTTATACCGCTCTTATTTATTAAAAGAATTTCACAAAAATATTGTTTAATTTCATATATGATAACCTTAGTCCCGGCATGGGCACATCATTACGACGAATTTTGGGCGGCAATCAGAAGACGAAATTTATGGTTTATTAAACTTCGTTATTTCGCCGTAATTTCTTTATTAGCATTTCTCCTTATCGGTCAGTATTTATTAGATTTTCAATTTTCAGAAACTCAGCTTACAGCTATATTAATAATAGATTTTTCTATTCTTTTATATAATCTTATTATCCATAGAACAAGAAAATATATAGGCATTACACCGGGACAGTTTAATGCAATGCATTTGTCGTTAGCGCAAATGTTTTTGGATCTAGCTTCGCTTATCATCCTGGTTTATTTTACCGGTACTATTTATTCTCCATTGTATATGTTTTTTATATTTCAATTTGTAATTGGCAGCTTAATTCTTCTTGGATATTTGGTTTATACCGTTGCCGTAATTTTAATACTACTTTATTCGGCGCTTGTTATACTGCAGCATTATAGTTTGATTGAAAGTCATTACATAAGCGGACTTTATATTACTCATCCTGAAACACATAATCTTACATATGTTATCTTGTATCTTATTGTTTTCAGTGCAATGATGCTTGTAACTGTTTATTTGACAAATACAATTGCTCGCAGACTATATAAAAGGGAACAGCAATTAAGAGAAACGTTAAACCAGCTGAATGAAGCCGAAATGCAGAAACAAAAATATATTATGGGAGTTGTACATGAAATTAAAACTCCTATAGCCGCGGTTCAATCTTTTCTCGATTTAATTCTGCAGAATTTCCTTGGACCGGTTTCTGAACAGGTTGAAGACAAAGTAAAAAAAGCGAGAAGAAGAACTGAAGAATCAATAGAAATGATTAACGATATTTTAAGAATCTCGAAATTAAAAATGCTTAACCTTACTGATATGGAAGAGCTTGATATTACCGAAAGTATTCAAAGCATTATAGATAAAGTTAGTGAAAACGCACTTTCAAGAAAAATAAGTATAAAATATAACGACAACCGAGAAACAAACAATTTAATTAAAGCCGATAAGGTGTTAATCGAACTTGCAATTTCAAACATTGTTAACAATGCTATAAAATATAACACCGAAAACGGAATTGTTGAAATATCACTTTATAACAAAGATAAAGAACTTGTTATTGAAATAAGCGATAATGGAATTGGAATACCTAAAAATGAACAGCAGTCCGTATTCCTGCAATTTTATAGAGCATCAAATATAAAACGGGGGAAACTAGAAGGAAGCGGATTGGGACTCTCACTTGTAAAAGAAATTCTTGAAAGGCATAAAGGACGTGTTGAAGTCGATAGCCCTTCAATAATCGGAACAGCAGACAGGCCGGGAACAAGTTTCAGAATAATTCTTCCAAGCACCGAAAAAAGAGCGCGCCGTAGAAGAAAAATAAAAATAATAAGCGAAATATAATAACTGGAAGATTCTTCTTCTAAAAATTACAAATCACAATTTATACATTCCGCGATATTACTTTAAGATAGTTTCCAGGGAACAACTCGTATGCAAGTTCTGCTTTTTCAATAGTGTCAAATATCCCAAATACGGTTGAACCGCTGCCGCTCATCAATGAAAACAAAGAGCCGTATTCATACATTTTTTCTTTTATATATTTTACTTCAGGGTATTTACTGAACACATAATCTTCAAAGTCATTTTTAATATTTTCTTTAATCATACTCCAATCATCTAACTTATTAATTCCATTAGAGAGATAATTATAAGCCGATGGTTTCGGAGTTATATTCTGAAAAGCC
Organism: Bacteroidota bacterium; assembly: GCA_018829205.1. Classification (GTDB taxonomy): domain Bacteria; phylum Bacteroidota; class Ignavibacteria; order Ignavibacteriales; family Melioribacteraceae; genus JAHJUE01. The sequence continues at coordinate 149,448 of JAHJUE010000035.1, read as the reverse complement.
TCTTTTGTTGAGATATGAATTCCGGGATTTATAATAAGTATGGGATATTCCAATTCAAGATCAATCTGTTTTAATATTTCGCCTCTCGAAGTGCCAATTGACGGTTTTGCTTTAATAAAAAAAGGCACATCTGAACCTAATTCCAAAGCTAAATTAATCATTTGCTCATGTTTAATTCCAAGTTTGAACATTTCGTTTAATGAAATTAAAACCGCTGCCGCATCGGAACTTCCGCCTCCTAATCCCGCGCCAATCGGTATTTTTTTTTCAAGATGAATATTTACAGCAAAAATTTTTGAATAAATCTTTTCTAAAAGTTTTACGGCTTTTAGTATAAGATTATTTTTATCGTTTTCTAATTCCGGATTATCGCAAGTAAATAGAAAATGTTCCGACTTATCAATTTTTATAACATCAAAAAAATCATTAATAGGATAAAAAATAGTCTCAAGGTTATGAAAGCCGTCACTTCTTTTTGAAACAATGTTCAAACCAAAATTAATTTTAGCGGGAGCTTTTATCTCAATATATTTCATTTAATTCTCTTCTTTTGTAATTTCCACATGTATTTTGCGGGAATCTTATAATTCTTAGTTAGCGGATTCCGGCATAAAAGATTGCCGGAATGACAATACACATAATACACGATACTATTTCAATATTCTTTATTAATATAATCCTTAATATTTTTTGTATGTTCCGGGGTTGAACCGCAGCATGATCCAATAAATAAAGGCTTCTGCCTTAAATAAGGTTTAATAAAAGCTAAATATTCTTCCGGCGAAATACCGCACTTTATAGTTTTATCTGTATATTTTCCCGAACCGCAGTTAAGATAAAATCCCCAAGGATGATTAAAATTAAAGAAATGGTTTTTTGAAAATATATTCGGCGTAATACAGTTGTATCCAATAGCTACAGGATAATATCTCAAAACATAATCAACCGCTTTAATTAAAGTCTCGCCGCATAATAATTTTAGATTTTCATTAAAAAAGAAATTTATAACAAAAGGAATATTATTAGAGGAACAATACTCGCAGACAATTTTAATTTCATCCATGTGGCTGAATGTTTCATTCCATATTATGTCTACACCTGAATCCCAAAGCATTTGAATATGCGACTTGTGATTAAACTCAAGCTCAATAAATGAAATTGTCCTTTCAGCCTGATAACAATCTTCGGCCGGAGCGTTTGAACCGGCTATAATTATTTCTTTTTCTTTCCTTGCTTCCATTGCAAGGCTTACAGACATATTTACAAATGTTTCATTAGAAATATTTAAATATGTATTTTTATAAGCGGCGGGATTTGTTCTGAATGTATTTGTTGTAATAATATCAGCGCCAGAATTTATATAATTATTATGAAGCTCTTTAACTAATTGAGGCGAAGTAATATTTGCTTTTGAAGTCCAAAGGAAAGGGTCATATTCAATACCGCGCTGAATAAGTAAACTGCCCATTGCGCCGTCGAGAATTAACGGTCGATTTAAATCATTATACCTTTGTATTATGTCAATTCTTTTCGTTTTCATTTTTTATTGCCGTAAAAGCAAAAACTTCGTCCGCTACATCTTAAAATTATTTTTTGGAATCAAAATATTTTACTGTTTCATTTTCAATTCGTTCGAGATCAATCATTTGAATGCATTCAAGATTATATGGACATTCTTTTTTCCAGCAGGGAGCGCAATCAAGTCCGGCAGGGTATAATATAACTCCGCGATTATATAGTTCAATTTCGGTCCAGCAGCTTAATCCAAACCAGGCAATTACATATTTTTTCAAAGCGATTGCCAAATGCATTCCGAAAGTATCGCCTGTTATAATAAGTTGAGGAATATTTTCAAAACAAGCGCCTTTTCTTACACCCATTGTTGTCGGAGTACTTATAATTTTACCCCTAAATGTTTCTTCAAGATAATTATTTCGTTCCGTATCTTCGGGTCCTCCTAAAAGAACAATCTTAAATCTATTATAAGATAGAAATCTTTCAATAAGAACTTCATGCTGTTCGAGTGTCATTTTTTTATTGGGGAATAATTCGGAACAGCCGGTATTAAATCCTATAATTTCATCCTTATCTGTCAGTCCAACTTCATTTTTATAATCTGCTGTAAAGAGAAGTTCATCATCCGAAAATTTAAACACATATTCATCATTTTTATAATCATTCTCAAAAGTCTCAGATAAATAATCCTGACCGGTTCTATTATTTATCATGAATTTTAAATTGTCATCCATTCCTAAACGATAATTATAATACGCGCCTTCGTTTAAAGGAATTATTTTACCGTCTTCGTTAACGCCGAATCCTAATTTTTTATCGGCTTTTATTGACATTGCCAAGGCACCGGACCTCTGGGATTTGTCCACATTCATTACATAATCAAATTTAAGTTCATTTAATACGGAGATTGATTCAAAGTCGTAAGGAAAAACTTTATCAATCAGGGGATTATGTTTTAACAATCCAACCGCATTTTTTAACGTTATCCAATATATTGTTGAAACTGGGAATTTTCTTTTTAATCCCGGAAGCTGGGCTGTACTCATTAAAACATCGCCCATAGCATCGAGGTTAATTATTAATATTTTGGTGCCTATTGCCAAATTATCTTTACATCCGTCTTCCCAGCAATTATGATCTGGGTAACAAGGTTTATAACCTGTGAATTTTTTACATTTTGGTATTTCTTTGCTCATAAATTTTCTCAAAAAAGGTTTTAAATTTTTCTTTTACTTGATCGTAATCTAAGTTCTTAAAATTCGGTTCTTCAGTAATTACACAATCAAAATCCGATTTGAAAGGGGACCAGATCATATCTGGAGTATTATATTTTACATATATTCCAAACATAGGAATTTCATATGCGGAAGCCAAATGTACTATTGAAGTATCTGGTGTAAATAAAAAATTAAGTTTTGAAACAGCGGCCGCAAATTCGTTAAAATCAGGCGTTGTAAAAACCGGATATTTATTATCTGAAATTTTATCGGCTAAATGTTTTTCATTCTCTGTCGAAATAATAAGAATATTAAGATCATAGTTTTCCAGAAAACTTATTATTTTCTTAAATCTATTAACGCCCCAAAAGCGGGCGTCGCTTCCAGCTGAAATATTAACGCCTGCAAGAAATTTATTATCAAAATTACCATTATAATTACTTTTAATGAATTTGTTGATCTTATTTAAAGAACTTTCATTTAGCGGGAAATGAATATTTATATTCTCCAAATTATATTTTATATCGAATACTTTTGCGAATTCCAAAATTCTTAATACTACATGATTTGAGTCCGGAGCAAGTTTATTCACAATATAGGTATAGATATTTTCATTTCCTTTTTGAAGTCCTATTTTAACCGGAGCATGTATGGAAGCTATTAAAAAACTTACTGTAGTTGAAACATCATCATGAAGATCAATCACCGCGTCAAATTTTAAAGCGTTTAATTTTTTTACAAGTTTTTTAAAGGCGCCGAATCCTTTTTGAAATATAAATATTTCATCGTATAAATCCGGGTCATTAAAAATGAAATGATTTTTTCTATCCGCAAGAATTGTTACACGGCAGCCGGTCTTTTCCTTTATCAATTTAATTAGCGGCGTAGTTACAAGGGCATCCCCGATTTTATTAAGTCTGATAAATAAAATAGTTGAATCGGGAGCAAGCTTAATTGATTCGTTTTTTTTATTCACCGAATTAAAATGAAGCATAATTCTTAATAGAACATTTTTTAGAGCAAATTCAATTTTTTTCATTTAAGCGCTCTAATAAACTGTTCTTTTTTATTAAAGAATCTATTTTCTTCATAACCCTTTCAATCGGTAAATCTAGGAAACATTCATGTTTTTTAGGACATTTTAATAGATTACATTCAATACATTCTAATTCATCAATACGTATCCATTCATGCTTATCTCCAAAAGGGCCTTGAAGATAAGGATTTGTAGGTCCATGCAGACTTAAAACCGGGGTTCCAACAGCGGTACAGATATGCATTGGTCCGCTATCATTTGCCACAACAAAATCACATCCGCTAAGTAATGCGGCCATTTTTTTTATATCAGTATCGGGAGCAAGAATTGATTTATGTTTCATTATATTATGAATTTGAAGAGCATCTACTTTATCGTCCGGACCCCAAAGCAATAATATCTGAGCATCATATTTTTCTGCAATGTTATCAGCTATTTCGGCAAATTTTACCGGATCGCATTTTTTAGAATCCCATCCTCCGCTAGGAGATATTCCAACAACCAATTTATCATTTGAAGTGTTTGAAGATAAATAGTTATAAGAAAATGTCTTATCAGAATCAGACAAACCGAAATAAAGCTCTAATGAATCGGAGCTTAAGCCGATTCTCTTTAAAAACTCAATATGAAGCTGAGCGGCGTGGAATTTATCTCTTTCTTTCGGCCCGAAGATATTATAGGCGTATTTTCTACCTTCATAAGGGAATCCTACCCTGTACGATGCTCCGCTAAAAAATGTAATTAATGCAGTACTAGGATTCGAAAAGAAATCAAGAACTAAATTGTACTTTTTTCTTCTAATTTCAAATATTTGTTTGAATCTATTCCATGTGCTTTTTCTGTCAAAGATCAGAATATTATCAATTATTTTTAGATCTTGCAGCGCATTTTTACTCGGTTTTTCAGTCAGAAAATCTATTTGCGAGTTCGGGAAATCTTTTCTAAGATTATCAAAAACAACTGTGGAAAGTATTACATCACCAATACCGCGCAATTTAATGATGAGTATTTTATTTACTTTTTCTTTATTTATTGGGAGCATTAGTTAGTTCTCAATAGAAAATAATTTGTGATGGAAAAAATAGACATGAATAGATAGTAATATTAATCCTATGTTTTCTAATATTTTAATCAATCCGACTTTCTGACCGTCCGAAGTTGCAAAACATCCGCAGTCGATATCCAAACCACGGAGCATAGCTGTAAATACAAAAACTGTAAAAAGAATCATTAGAGTTCCGATTACCGCCGAATTTTCCTTTACGGCGACTCCGAAAAGCAATAATACTCCGGTTATTACCTCAAGCCAGGGGAGAGTTATTGCGATTATATTAAGAGAAATTACAGGAAATATTCTGTAATTAGAAATTGACACGGCAAATTGCTCAGGATTAGATATTTTCTCAATGCCGGCAAACACAAAAATGAGTGCAAGAATGATTCGCGAAACTAAGAGCAAGTATTTATTTCTTAGAATATCTTTCATAATGTTTTTGTTTTATTTGACAAAACAGCCGTATTGTATAAAATGAACTATTAATGAAATAAGTTTTACCTGAATAATATGACTATAGTTTTTCGGCAGGAAGATTATTTTCAAACCATTCCTTCCAACCGCCAAAATAAATCCATACTTTTTTATAACCTAATTTTTGTAGTTCAACTGCGAGACGTTGACTTACTTCGCATTGATCTCCTTCGCAATAGACAATGATTTTGCGATTTTTATCTAAATATTTAATATTCGGATCATCCGGAGTAAATTTATATTCAGGTATGTTAACCGCTCCGGGTATATGTCCGTCGGAAAAATCCCAACTGTCTCTAGCGTCAACAAATACTGCTTCTTTATTTGTGAATATCTCGTAAACCTGGGCTGTGTTTAAGGCCCGGATTTCATTTATTTTTATATCATCTTTATTACCGTCGTAATTTATGGTTTCATCATAAATAATTTCGGTTTCTTGTCTAATTATTGAAATTCCGTTTTGCGAGAGGAAATTATATATAAAACCCAGCGCGAAAGAAACTAAAACAATAATAAATATTTTTCTGTAATCAGGTTTCAAATGCTTAATAGTTTTCGTTAATTAGTTCGTCAAAATTTTTAACTTATAAAAGTAATTATAAATGAAGAGAAATTAAAATGAAATTAAAAGAGAAAAATGCATTAATAACAGGTGGAGCAAAAGGAATTGGTTTCGCGACAGCCGTAAGATTGGCAAATGAAGGATGCAATATTGTTCTATTGGATTTATTTGAAAATGAATTAACCGAAGCTAAATTAAAACTTGAGAAGATTTCTAAGGTAAAAGTATTTGTTAAGAAAACAGATGTAACAAATAAAAATGAAGTATATGATTCTGCAAAAATAATTGAAAATGAATTCGGCGCTATTGATATATTAATTAACAACGCGGGATATGTAAAAGGAGGAGATTTTCTTGATCAGCCGGATGAAGAATGGGAAAAAACTATCGATGTAAACTTACGCTCATTTATATACACAATAAGGGCTTTTCTCCCGTCAATGAATAAAAGAAATTCAGGATTTGTCATAAATATATCATCCGCGTCAAGCGCGTTAGGTGTTCCAGGTTTATCAATTTATACGGCAACCAAATGGGCTGTTTGGGGACTTACAGAATCCATGCGTTTTGAATCAATGAACGCCGGGAAAAATGTAAGATGGGTGTCGATACATCCTAGCTATATACAGACCGGTCTATTTGCTGGAGCTAAATTAGGTATGTTGGGAAATTTAATTGTTCCGTTATTAAAAAGTCACGACGTAATTGCAAAAGCAATAATTAAAGCAATCAAAAAAGATAAAAACATAATGTTTCGTCCCCGCACATTAAAAATCGCAATTCTATTAAGAGGAATTATGCCTGATAAATTATTTCAGGCAATTTTAATTTTAATGGGTGTGCCGCAAAGCATGCGTTCCTGGAAGGGAAGAAATTAGTTAATCCTCAAGCACCGCACAATTTGCGGGGATTCCGGGTTTTACAAGAATTACTTTTTCTTTCTGCACAATTACTTGTCCCGGTTCCATTCCTTTTTTCTTGTAAACGAATTTGGCGAATGTATAAGCTACCGGCGCTGTGCCGGCGGTTTTTGCTTTACTGAAAAATGCTGCAATTGAAGCAACGTCTTTAATCACATTTTTTGGCACGACTTCTTTGGAATTATCTACTCTTAGTATTACATGTGAACCCGGCAGTCCGCGGGCGTGAAACCAGTAATCATTCTGTTTTGCGAACTTCGTTGACAGCAGATCATTGCTTTTACTATCTCTTCCGATATAAACGTGATACTTATCCTCAATTAAGTAATGTCTGAATTTTATCTGATCTTCCATTTTTTTACCGGGCTGTTTATCCGTTTTTATTTTAAGTTTGCTTTTAACCGCGTTTAATTCATCCAAAGTCGACGATTTTTCAAATTCCGTTTTTATTTTTAATAAATAATTATATGATTTTTCCGATTCTTCAAAAAGTTCAATTGATTTACTGTAATTAATTCTTTCATCACGTGACTTGTCGAAATAATAATCAATATTTTGTTTGGGCTGAATTTTTGTATTTAATTTAACTGTGATATCATTTCCGGTTTCATAATCGTTAAGTACAAGTTCATCTTTTCTGTTTTCACCTTTAAATAATGATTCGTCGAGAAGATGGATATTTGTCAGTAATAAATTTCCGAAGTTTTTATAAATTTCTTCTTTTGAACCTTCATCAATTCTTTTTCTAAGACTATTTAATTTACCGGAAAGTTTATATAGTTCCTTATCGAGATATTTCGAAATTTCATCTCTAATACTCGATGAACTCTCATTTTTATACTTTAACGATATATATTTATTTATTGCGTTTAAATAATTCTCCGCTCTTTCGGCTTTATTATTTTCTTTGGATTTAAGGAAAGAGGCGGGGAGAAAGAACATTTTGTTTTCAGCTTCATCATAAAACACTGAAATATTCTCTGAGAATACTTCTAAGATTACGGCATATAAATTATTTTTGAATTCTTCATTTGAATCGGAGTGAGTTCTTGCTTTAGCTTCAATAAACATATCTTTTGGAATTCTGGAAAATAATTTTCTAAGCTCGGGATATTGAAGTCCCGAAAAACCAAACTCGCTTAAGTCGGGGATAACCGCGTTAGCTGAATAAGTTGAATTTAACAAATCGTTTATAATTTCTTCTTCATTACATAAAATCTTTTTAAATGACTCATAATTCCTATCGGAATTTATTATTATAATATTTGTATCACGGCCTCTGATTGTAAAATATACTCCTGCCGATTTTAGATTTATCCTAATTATTCTGTCGTTTTCCGCTATTTCAACATTAATAATTTCATCCGGCAGAAGATTGTTGAAAAAAGAAGCAGAATTTTTTTTCGCTTTATAATGTTCGTTTTTAATCTGGAAGTATGGAATGTTCTGGTCGGTTGAAATTATTAGATGCCTGTATGGAAACTCTTTATTTCCGATTGCGAAATATAATTTATTCTTATCCTGTGTGAATATTTCATCAATTCTTAAGCCGGGCAGAATATTATTCAGCTCGGTAACCGCTCTGTTTATATAGAAATAATTTCTAAACATGTAATAAATTAAATATAATGAAGGCTTAATATAAATATTATACCCGTCATTTTTAGTTTTATATTTAGAAATTATTAAAAAGATTAATTTAACAATGTATCCGGATTTAAATTATCCGCTTCAATGATTTTAAAATAATTAACGGTTCCGACCTTAAGTTCAACCGTAGCTTCATCGTCGCATACAATTAGTGCTTTTGGGTGAAGCTGAAGCGCGCTTACGGTCCACATATGATTTACTCCTTCTTCAACCGCTTTGTGAAGCGCTCGTGCTTTATTATGACCGGATATAATAATAAGTACTTCATGCGCGTCCAATACTGTTTTTACGCCTACGGTTAATGCCGTTTTAGGTACCATATTTATATTATTTTGGAAGAATCTTGAATTAGCTAATACGGTATCATGCATAAGTGTCTTTACACGCGTTTGCGAACTTATGGATGATCCTGGTTCGTTAAATGCAATATGACCGTCGTGACCAATTCCGCCAATGAATAAATTTATTCCTCCTAATTTTTTTATTTTATTCTCGTATAACAAACATTCTTTTTCAAGGTTATGAGCGTTTACGTTTAATATATTAACATTGTTTTTGCCGATATCAATATGTTTAAAAAAATTACTCCACATATAGAAATGATAACTTTCGGGATGGGTTTCGGGAAGACCAACATATTCATCCATATTAAAAGTAATAACATTCTTAAATGAAATGATTCCTTTCTTAAAAAGTTTTATAAGTTCTTTGTACATTCCTAACGGCGAGGAACCTGTGGGCAATCCTAAAATAAAAGGTTTTGTTTTTGTGGGTTTGAAATTCAACAATGATGCGGCAACATAATTGGCTGCCCATTTAGAAACGAATTGGTAATTAGGCTGAATTAGTAATCTCATATTAACTCCGACGGTTTATATAAAATTAAAATTTAATCAGGCATATCTCTCCGTTTTCTTTCTTCCTTTGTTAAATCAAATACAGCTGTTAATAAATTCTTGTCAGTTTCGGTAAATTGAACATTTCGTCTTGCCATTACCTTTTTTGCTACTTCAATTCCGTTTTCAAGTTTATAAGTGGTCATGGAATCTGATCCGCCCCAGGCAAAAGAGGGAACATATTTTGGCGGGAAACCGGAACCGAATATATTTGCCGCTACACCGCATACGGTGCCGGTGTTAAACATTGTATTGATAGATGTTTTAGAATGGTCGCCCATTGTAAGCCCGACAAACATATTGCCGGAATCAATTAGTTTGTCGTTTATTACAACCTTTATATTTCCGTAATTGTTTTTTAAGTCGCTGTTGTTAGTATCCGCGCCCAAATTACACCAGGGTGAAATATATGAATGTCCTAGAAAACCGTCATGCTGCTTATTTGCAAAAGAATGTATAATCGAATTTTCAACTTCGCCTCCGACTTTACAGTATTCGCCGATACTCGTATTTTCATAAATCTTTGCCGAAATTTTTATTTTAGAATTATTTCCTATAAAACATGGACCTATAATAACGGCGTTCGGCATTATCTCAACATTTTCTCCGATATAAACCGGACCTTCACTGGCGTCGATTACAACACCCGGTTTAATAACGGAATCCTCACCAATTATAATATTCTTTTCATTTATTAAAACCGCACCGTCATAAATCTTGCCTTTAATATTTTTTCTTTCCGCCTTATGGAAAACAAAATCTTCAACAATTTGTTCTCCGTTGTTTGCTGCCAAATCCCATGGATAATTAATTACAGTTGAATCACACTCAGTTTTTTTAATTCCGTCAAAAAGGGAAGAAGTAATTACATTATGAAAATTTGCTTTAATTTTTTCGAAGTGAATACCGCTTAATTTGGCTGCGGCAAATGTATCACCCGAATAATAAAGTGCGTCGCCTTTTTTAAATATCATTGAGATTGTTTTTGTATTAAGCAGTACGCGTCCGTTAACGAAAAGGCAAGAATCAATATTTCCTAAATCATTCACTGACAAATTCTTATTACTCTCTTTTACTTTCTCTTCAAGATATTTACGGCAATGCAAAAATATGTTTGCCGAAGGGAATGAATTTAATATCTTTTCTTTGATAGTTAATATCCCGCATCTGAGGTCATAAACCGGGCGCATGTAAACAAGAGGTAATAGATTTTCAAACTTCTCGTCTTCAACAATGCAAATGTTTTTTATCATTTATCTGCCTTGTTTTATTCTGGTTGGTTTAAAATAACAAAAAAGGCGTTATAAAAATAACGCCTTTAATTATTTTCTTATTGCTTAATTTATTCAATCGCTTTTTTTAATTTTTTAAGCACCGCTAAAAGCATTAAAGCGGCAAGAGATGCGCATATAATCAGAATTAAAAAGAACTGCCATAATTCCCATTCCTGGTAGAAACGCCCTACAAATCCGGCAAGATAATTTCCTACCGCGGTTGCGCCGAACCATCCGCCCATCAATAAACCTTTCATTTTAGGAGGCGCTACTTTTGAGACAAATGAAAGTCCCATCGGACTTAAATGAAGTTCTGCGATTGTTAACATAAAATATGTGGAAATTAAATAAAAAGGTGAAACTGTAACAGCCGATGTTGCGCCGTTTAATGAATGAACCGGTGCTAGACCAATTGACGCGACAACCATTACTACATAAGCCATTGCTGTTATAAGCATTCCTATACCAATTTTTGCGGGGGACGACGGCTCTTTTCCTCTGTTGCTAAGCCATAAAAACATTCCTACAATTACAGGGGTCATCAGCACAATAAACATTGGATTAAAAGCCTGGAACTGTTCAGGTGAAATTGTTCCTGTTTCAGGCATTGTATTAATTTTATAAATCAATACTATCAATCCAATTACTGCAAAAACGGCTCCGACTATTTTACCTTTAGGTCCGGATGATTTTTTTAACGATGCCGATGCGCCTAAAATTATAAATAATATTGAATGAAGAGCAATTACATCAAACAGCAGAAATGTAAATTTTCCTACAATCTGATGCGTATAATCCCTTGCGAATAAAGAAAGAGCCGCACCGTTTTGATGAAAAGCCATCCAGAAAAATATTACAATTCCGAATACAATTAAAAGAGCGATTACCCTGTCTTTTTCCTGTTTAGGTGTCAATACTAAATCTTTTTCATTATTGGTTTCGTTCTTTGACTGGTAATCGGCTAGTTTATAATGTTTTTTGAAAAATGTAAAAATAAGAAGTGAGATTACCATACCTATTGAAGCAACACCGAACGCGGCGTTATAACCTTGAGCCAAAGTAGTTCCGAAAGAATCCATAAAAAAATTCTTTATACCGGCCGCAGCAAACGGGGCATAAAATGCGCCTACGTTAATACCCATATAAAAAATATTATAACCTGCGTCTTTTAATGATTTATCGGAATGTCCGTATAAATTGCCTACTAATACCGAAATATTTGCTTTAAATAAGCCGTTGCCGATTGCCACGACAAACAATGCCGCAAAGACTAAAATTGACTGATCGGTAGGTATTGCCATCATGGCGTATCCTATTCCGACGACAATAGCTCCAAGTACAATTGTTCTTCCGTATCCTAAATAATTATCGGCTATCCAGCCTCCTAAAATTGGAGTAAAATAAACACCGGCTAAAAATATACCGTAAACGTTTGTTACTGTTGCCTGATCCCATCCAAAATTTTCCTGAAGATAATACACGAAAATGGCGAGCATGGTGTAATATCCGAATCTTTCCCACATTTCCGTGAAGAACAGTACTATTAGTCCTCTTGGGTGGTCTTTAAACATATTCTCTCCTGATTGATATTAGCGAATCTATTCCCGAAAAGTAAATGCCGAAAGGCAGTCCGGGAATGGTTAGTTAAATTATGATGTGAATTTAATTTCATGAATTCCTGATTTAGGTAAATCCATTAATTTTGGAATGAAAGATAACAAATCAAAAATATAATCCAAAAACATACGGACGGATATTATGAAAAAAAGATTAAGATAAACAGTCTTTAATATTTCTCTTAAAATATTTTCTTTGAAACTTATTTTCACAAATAAAATATAAGGGACAAAAAGATAAAATTTGTTATACAAATACGCTTTTAATATATTTATACAATGAAAAAATTCATGAAAAAAATATTTATTATTCCCGCTTCGGCATTATTATTAATTTTAATCCTTGTTCTAGTAGCCGACAATATTATTCTGCCGTGGTATGTTGCCTCCGATGAAGTTACAGTTCCCGATTTAGTCGGAAAAAATAAAGATGAAGCAGTTGAGATTCTTCAGAATATTGGATTAAATCCTATTGTTGAAGAACCTAGGTTTGATGAAAGATATAAAAAAAATGATGTGATTTATCACAATCCGCGTTCGGGAATTAATGTAAAAACGAACCGGCGTGTATACTTGTTTATAAGCGGTGGCGAACCGCAGATTAGAATGCCCAAACTTATAGGTAAAACATTAAGGGACGCCAATGTAACGGTTGAAAGATTAGGACTGTCGTTAGGTGATTTGGAAGAAACAAGATCCGAATTCCCCGCAAATACTATAATTGAACAGGAATTTGACGAAGGCGAAATACTTCCTAAAGGAACAATAATAAACCTTAAAATCAGCGTCGGTCCACAAGTAGGTATGATACGCGTGCCAAGTCTTTTAGGCAAATCTGTGAAGGAAGCCGAAAACATTCTGCACAGGCATTCGTTAAAGTTCGGACAGAAAGTGTACTTAAGTTCTCCTAATCTGCTGCCGAATACAATTATTGATCAATATCCAAGCGAAGATAAATTATTAAGTTACGGCGACAGCGTTGACGTAACTATTACTCAAAGCAATTAATAGTGAATAAAATATGAATAAAATTCTTGCTCCCTCAATACTGGCTGCCGATTTTTCTAATTTAGCTCAGCAGATACGTATGGCTGAAATGGGCGGCGCGGATTGGATACACTGCGATATTATGGACGGCAAATTTGTTCCTAATATTTCATTCGGACCGATTATAGTGAATACGGTTAAAGGTATTACAAAACTTCCCGTCGATGTTCATTTGATGATTCAGCGGCCGGATGATTTTCTTGTAGAATTTGTAAATGCCGGCGCGGATTATATAACGGTGCATCAGGAAGAAGTTGTGCACCTTAACAGAACCATAAATAGAATTAAAGAACTAGGAGCCAACGCCGGTGTTGTGCTTAATCCGTCTACGCCTGTCAGCACTTTATCCGAAATATTAGATATTGTCGATATGATTTTAATTATGAGCGTTAACCCGGGATTCGGAGGTCAAAAGTTCATTGAATCATCTTTGAATAAAATAAAATTTCTTGATTCAATCCGTAATGAAAAAGGTTATAAATATTTAATCGAAATTGACGGGGGAGTAGGGCCCGATAATATAAATAAAATATCCGAGGCCGGATGCGATGTTTTTGTCGCGGGTTCCTCGGTTTTCGGTGCGGATAATATTTCAGCGGCTGCTATGGAATTAAAGAATCTGCTGAACAAGTAATACCATAAGTCTTAACATATAAATTGTTTCATATAAAAAAGATATCCGTTACAATTTATTCATTTCTTTTATATATTTTCATTTCAATTTGTCATAAAATGGGATATTTTAATTGACAATTCAAATAGTCAATATTTCCTACCATGATGTATTTAAAAGATACGGCGGCAAGTATAATATTTTTAGAGATTTATACGAAAAAGATCTGCTGGGTCTCGAAATTAGAAATATCGAACAGGAATTAAGCGAAAAAGTTAGAAGAATATTTCTTGATAATAAAGAAATATGTTATTCGGTAAAAAATGAAAATAATAGTTCCGACTTTCTCGCATTAGGTTCGTTCAGCGTATTAAAAGATTTATCCAAAATTGTTCTATCAGCCGGAAATGAAGATCTAGGTTATAAGATTTCAAAAGTATTCGGCAATATTAGAAATTACGACCAAAAATATTTTAAGATTGATTCGCTCATTTATCCGTTGACAAATTCTTATGTAATGGGAATTCTTAACGTAACCCCGGATTCATTTTCCGACGGGGGTAAATATTTTAATACTGATGACGCGGTACGGCATGCAATTGAAATGATTGACGAAGGAGCGGATTTTATTGATATCGGAGGCGAGTCGACCAGACCCGGTTCCGAAAAGGTTGAAACAGATGAAGAATTAAGACGGGTAATTCCCGTAATAGAAAAATTAATAAGTAAAAGGCCCGGGACAATAATTTCTATTGATACTACAAAATCTGCCGTGGCTAAAGAAGCATTAAATTCCGGTGCTAAAATTGTTAATGATATAAGCGGCGGAACTTTTGATAAAAATATATTAAATGTGGTTAGTGAGTTTAAAGCCGCTATGGTAATTATGCATATAAAAGGCACGCCGAAGGTTATGCAGAATAATCCATTTTATGAAGACGTTGTTTCGGAAGTTTATGATTTCCTATCAGAAAAAGCCGAAGAAGCTGAAAAATACGGAATTAAAAACCTGTTTATAGATCCGGGTATTGGTTTCGGGAAAAGAGTTGAGGATAATTTTGAACTGGTTAAAAGATTAAATGAATTTAAAAGTATCGGCTACCCGATTCTAATCGGAATGTCAAGAAAATCATTTCTCGGTAAAACTCTTGGTAATAATATTGATGAAAGGGAGAACGCGACAACCGTTGCCGAAACAATTGCCGTAAACAACGGAGCAAGAATTGTTCGAACTCATAATGTAAAAAATGCGGCCGAAGCGAAAAAAATTATTAACTTTGTAAATAACCCGGAAAAGTTTTTTAATGATTGAATTATTTAAAATAGGATTCCTCACCTTTACGTTTGTAGATTTGATTGATATTGCACTCGTAGCTTTTATAATCTATAAACTCTATACCGTTATCCGCGGAACAATTGCAGCACAGATATTTATTGGATTGATTATAGTTCTGCTTCTGTCATTTGTAGCGCAGGCGGCTAGTCTTAAAGCATTGGGATGGCTTCTAAAATTAGTTTCCGATATTTGGGTAATAGCGTTTATAATATTATTTCAGCCCGAAATTAGAAGACTGCTAATTCTTCTCGGAAGAAACCCGCTTATAAGACTTTTTCTGAAAAGCGACGAAAAAAATATTGCAGATATTCTAACTGATACGGCTTTTGAATTGGCTCAAAATCAGCACGGCGCGTTGATTGTAATTGTTAAGTCAGCGGGTATAAGAGGTGTTGTAGAAACCGGTGAAATTATTAATGCGAGGGTAAATAAAAACCTGCTCCGCTCTCTGTTTTTCCCCAGGTCTCCTATGCACGACGGAGCTGTAATTATTAAAGGAGGAATTATTGAAGCCGCAAGATGTACTCTTCCTCTTTCATCCGAAACTGTAATTAAAGGTCAAGCTCTTGGTATGAGGCATAGAGCCGGACTTGGAATCACTGAAACCGCCGATGTAATAAGTTTGATTGTATCCGAAGAAACAGGGGGAATCTCTGTTGCCCAAAACGGAATACTTAAGCGCGGACTTTCAAAAGAATCATTAAAAGCCGAATTGACGGCAAGCATGCAGGTATCAAAAGAAAAGGGATGGAAAGGATTATTTGAACAGTTTTCTAAACACAAGTAAGTTTGATACGGATAATAAAATCTGCGCCGTAATTCCGTTCTTTAATGAAGAAAAAACAATAAAGGATACTGTAAACGAGGTATTACGATTCGTCGATTTTGTAATTGCGGTAAATGACGGTTCTTCCGATAGTTCGTATGATAAAATTAAAAATATTGATAAAGTTATTATTTTGAAAAATGATTTTAATCTGGGAAAAGGCAAAGCATTATTAAAAGGTTTTACGGAAAGCTTAAAGTTAAATTCAAAATATACAATCACAATTGACGCAGATCTTCAGCATAGTCCTAAATGTATTCCGGATTTTATTGATAAAATTATTAATTATGATATTGTTATCGGGAACAGGCTTCATGATTTAAAAAATATGCCGCTTCAGAGAAGATTAAGTAATTTGTTAACTTCATTTTTGCTTTCTAAAAAAACAAGAAGAAATATTATTGACTCGCAATGCGGATACAGGATATTTAAAACTCCGGTTCTGAAAAATATTCTTCCGGAATCTCCCGGTTTTGAAGCCGAAAGCGAAATGATAGTTAAAGCGGCAAGAAACAATTACAAAATCGGATTCACAGATATACCTGTAATATACGGGAATGATGACAGTAAGATGAAAGCGCTGCAGGCTATTAAAGGATTCTTGAAAATAATGTTTATGTAATTATATGTCCAAAAAGAAAAAATATGTAATTGAAGGGATAAGCGACAACCTGGCTTTCTGCGAAGCGGGTAAATTAATATTGAGCCTTAAACTAAAAGAAATCTTTTCACTTATTGATTTGCTTTTTAAGGACGATAAACCTGAAAATATTCACGCGCTTAGAATTGCTTTAAGAAAATTCCGCTATGTTTTTGAGATATTTTATATTTGTTATAACAAAGAACTATTTAATTATATTTACAAAAAAATAAAATTTCTTCAGGATTTAATCGGCAGCTGCAGGGACCTTGATGTTATGATATTAAAAGTAGAAGAAATAGCTCTTGAAACTAAGGCGAAAATTCCAAAATATTTTTTCAGTAAGATTGATGAAAAAAGATTGGCTTCCCGTCAAATTATTAAGCTGGAATTGATTAAATTCCTATCCGATAAAAAAGTTAATAGTATTTTAATTAATTAAGAGGTGGTAAAATGAAGCTAAGATATTTTTCGCACTCGGCATTTCAAATTACTACAAACGAAGGCAAGGTTATTCTTATCGATCCTTTTCTTGACGGCAACCCTACATCACCGGTAAAAGCGGATGATGTTAGAGCAGATTATATTATATTAACGCACGGACACGGTGATCATATAGGCGACGCATTCAGCATAGCGAAAAGATGCGGCTCAACATTTATATGCGTAAACGAATTGGGAAACTACTGCATTAAAAACGGTTTTAAAAGTCATAATATGCATATCGGCGGAGCGCATAATTTTGATTTCGGTCGAGTGAAATTTACAATTGCTCATCACGGATCAATGACGCCGGACGAATATTACGCAGGCGAGCCTTCGGGCGTTGTGCTTACAATTGACGGAAAAGTTATTTATCATACCGGGGATACGGGTTTGTTCTACGATATGAAACTTATTGGAGAGCTTAATAAAATAGATTATATGATGCTTCCGATAGGGGATAATTTTACAATGGGAATAAACGATGCCGTAAAAGCGGTTGAGTTTGCAAATCCGGGAACCGCTATTCCGATGCATTTTAATACATTCCCGGTTATAAATGCAGATCCAAATGAATTTAAAGAAAAAGTGAATAAAATCGGTAAGGTGTGCAAAGTAATGGAATTCGGTGAAGAGATAGAATTATAATTATACTTACAAATAGAATCTAATTCGGAATAAAAAATGCCAAGAATAATTTCTGTTGCCAACCAAAAGGGGGGCGTAGGAAAAACAAGTACAGCAATAAATCTCTCAGCATCAATTGCTGCGGCTGAGAAAAAAACATTATTAATTGATATTGATCCGCAGGGAAATTCTTCATCAGGTTTAGGAATTAATACTAAGGGAAATTCAGTTTATGAAGTTTTAATCGGCCAGGAATCATTAAAAGATTGTATTGAGAATTCATATATGCCTTTTCTTGACGTGCTTCCGGCTAATATTAATCTAGTTGGAGCCGAAGTAGAACTTGTAAATATGGAAAACCGTGAAACAAGACTCCGCGAAGAATTAAAAACATTAAATGATTATGATTACGTATTTATAGACTGCCCGCCGTCGCTGGGATTACTAACATTAAACGCGCTTACCGCGTCCAATTCTGTATTGATTCCGGTACAGTGCGAATATTTCGCGCTCGAAGGTTTGGGGCAGCTTTTAAATACAATAAACATAGTTAAAAAACACCTTAACCAGGGATTATTTATCGAAGGCGTGCTGCTTACAATGTATGATCAGAGATTAAGACTTTCTCAGCAGGTGGTTGAAGAAGTTAGAAAATATTTCGGCGAGAAGGTGTTTGAGACAATTATTCACAGGAACGTACGAATATCAGAAGCGCCCAGTCACCAGAAACCTGTAATTCTATATGACTCAATTTCTACAGGCGCTTTAAACTATATGGCATTGGCAAATGAACTAATTAATAAAAACAATAAAGAAAAAAACAGTGACAGAAATGAGCAAATTTAAACCGGGATTAGGAAGAGGTTTGGATGCACTAATAAATCCGAATCCAGATAGAGATGAAGAAAGGCCGATAGCTGTTAAAGCGGATGCTATCTCAAGAGACGACGGCAGATCTTACGATATACTGGCGATGATCCCAGTCGGCGATATTGCACCTAATCCGTTTCAGCCCAGGACCGATTTTGATCCTAAAGCATTGGATGAATTAAAAAAATCGATTCTGGAAAACGGATTAATCCAGCCGATAACCGTAAGAAGATTTGAAAATAAATATCAGCTAATTTCCGGCGAAAGAAGACTGCGGGCATGCAAGGATATTGGTTACAAGGAAATACCCGGATATATTATAAAGGTAGAAAACAAAGAAGCGATGCTCGCTTTAGCTCTTATTGAAAATATTCAAAGAGAAAAACTTAACGCTATTGAAATCGCCGAAGCTTATAAAAGATTAATAGAAGAATGCAATTTGTCGCAGGAAGAAGTTGCCGATAAAGTCGGGAAGGATAGAACAACCGTTACCAACTCAATAAGACTTCTGAAACTTCCGAAAGATATACAGGAAAGCCTTGTTAAAAATGAAATAAGCGCCGGACACGCAAGAGCGCTAATTAACCTTCCTAGCGACAGCATAAAAATTGACATGCTCCACAAAATAATTAAGGACAATTTATCCGTCCGTAAGGTTGAAGCTATTGTCAAAAAATATTTGGCAGGTCCTCAGCCCAAATCATCACACCAAAAGGACAATAACAAAAGCACGTTGGATATTATTTCTCAAAATGACGTTGAAAATAAATTAAGAGGTATATTCGGAACCAAGGTAATGTGCAAACAGAAAAAAGACGGTTCCGGTGAAATTCAGATTGAGTTTTATTCAAACGACGAACTTGAACGATTATTTGATTTATTTAGTTTAATTGAAAAATCAAACTATTAAAATACTGTCCCTTCTCGTATTATTATGCATTCCGCTTTCAGCTCAAACGGAACCGGCTGATACGAACTCCGTCCAAATGAACGACTCGTTGTTTATTATGCAGAAATCACCATGGGGAGCTGTCCTTCGCAGCGCTGTTATTCCTGGGTGGGGACAATTTTACAATGAGTCATACTGGAAAATTCCTATAGTACTCGGATTAATAGGTTATTATTCATACGGGTATAATAGGAATAACGATTTATATATTGAATACAGGGATAAATATACGGAAAGTTTGGAAGGTTCGGCTTTAGGAAACAGTAATTATAAAAGGGTAAGGGAGTTTTACAAGGACCAGAGAGATCTTTTTGCCGTTTATTTCGGACTTACATATTTTCTTAATTTGGTTGACGCCTATGTAGACGCGCATTTGTTTGATTTCGATGTATCCGAAAATCCCTTTACACATTCTCCGCAAATAAATATGAAATTCTTTTTGCCATAAAAGAAAATAATTTATGAAAAATGTTATAACCTGTAAAAACTGCGAAACTGAAAATCCTTACTTTAAATTAACGTGTAAAAACTGCAAGGCATATTTAAGGGATAGAATAATCAATATTGATTTTTGGTCAACCTTGTGGAAACTAATCGAATCACCTTCAGCCGCGTTCTCAAATATTATTCATTCCGAGCATAAGAATTTTGTAATTGTATTGTTTCTTCTTTTTTCAATAAAATATTTCATAAACAGCTTAATACTTACCAACGCGTTAAAAATTAATTCCGGTACATTAGATTATCTAACATTAAATTACGGACTTTCGATTTTATATGTAATAATCATAATTCATCTATTCGCGTTAATTGTTACCGTTTTTAATAAACTATCCGGAATCAGCAGCAGATTTAAAGATAATGTAGCAATATATATTTATTCCGCGTTCCCAATTATTTTAGGAGGGATGTTTCTATTTTTGATTGAATACGCGCTATTCGGTCATTACTTTTTAACATTTGATCCCTCTCCGTTTCTTCTAAAAGAAAATGTGGCTTATATAACAGCCGGACTAGAGGGACTTCTGATTTTGTGGAGTTTGTTTCTTTCTGTAACTGCGACATATACACAGACAAGGAATATTTTATACTCAATATTAACTGGAATTGTATTTATAGGATTTCTTTTTTACGGAATGATTTATTTCCCGTATTTCCCGTTTTAATATTTTCCACATGATATTATTTTTGTATGCGGGTACTAAGATAATCAATAACAGCGCCGTATCTAAGTCCTTTTGAACTAACTGTTATTTCATCAAGATTTATAATATCAGCGAGTATTTTTAGAATTAATGTGCCGCTTAAAAGCACATCCTCTCTTCCTTCTACTACGCTTCCGTAATTCTTTTTTATATTATCGTTCGTCTGCGCGGAAATTTCACCTGAAAGTTTTACCAAATCGTTTTTAGTTAAAATTGATCCTTCAACCTTGTCGTCGTTATACTCTTTTAAATTCTGTTTAATGCATGAAAGGGTAGTAGGGGTTCCGGCTACGGCCACGGCATTTATCTTCTCATGTGAATATTTCTTTAATTCATAAAATGTCCCTTCAATAAATAATTTCATCTCCGATATATTTTTAACAGAAGGGGGATTTTCAGTGATAAATTTTTCGGTTAAGGTTACAACCCCGATTTGAAAACTTTTTTTATATATAATATTATCATACCGGCCGAATATAATTTCAGTGCTCCCGCCGCCGATATCAATTACAAGATTTAAACTCTTCGATTTACCTGAAAAAGCGGCGCCCAGATACGAAAATTTTGCTTCAGTATCGCCGTCAATAATATTTATATCCAAATCCAATTCCTTTTTAATCTTAAGTGCGATATCTTTTCCGTTTGCCGCTATTCTAAGGGCGTTAGTCGCGGTCAAAATAATTATGCCGGCCTTATAAAACTCGGCTGTTTTTTTATATTCTTTTAATATTTTTAAGAGAAGGTCAATTTTATCTTGCGATATATTTTTTCCGTACGTAACACCTTTGCCTATTCTGGGCATATTATAGAAATTATTAATAGTTTTCAGTTTACCTGTATTATTTTCCGTCTCGGCTATTAAAAGTAAAACAGTATTTGTTCCTATATCAATTGAAGCAACAATCATATTTTTTTGGTATTTTATTTTCAGAAATTAATTAACGGTTCAAATTAAATCAAAAATTACTTACTTAACTTTAATTAAAAAATTTATTTTATTTGTCAGTTACTTTTTAGGTTTTATAAAAAATGAAAATTAAAGAAAAGGAATTTGAAGCTATACTACAAGATTTAAAATCACTTGCCACTCAAATGGGGGCAAAGGTCCGTTTTGAAAGGGGTGATTTTAAGGGCGGGTATTGTATTATAAAAGACAGTAAGGTAATCGTAATTAATAAACTTTCAAATTTTCAAAGGAAGGTAATGACGCTTGCCGCAGCATTAAAAGAATTAGGGATTGATGAAGTTTATATGCCTCCGAAATTAAGAGAAGTAATTGAAGAAATGGAAGGCACATTATGAAAATTATTGTATTAAACGGACCTAATTTAAATATGCTAGGCGCCCGCGATGAAAATCAATACGGTAAAATGACGCTTGCCGGAATTGAAGAATTATTAAAAACCGAATATCCCGATTTTAAGTTTGAGTTTTTTCAGAGTAATATTGAAGGTGAGCTAATTGACCGAGTTCAGAAAGCCGCGGATAATTTCGACGGATTAATTATAAATCCCGGCGGATATTCGCATACATCGGTAGCTTTGCGCGATGCCCTTGAATTATGCCGAATACCTAAAATAGAAGTTCATTTATCGAATCTCGCGGATAGAGAAGATTTTAGAAAACATAGTTTAACTGCTTCTAAAACAAATGGTTATATATCAGGTTTTAAGGAAGACGGTTATCTGGCAGCCGTATATTTGTTAATTAAAATTCGGGATAAGAAATGATTAAAGGAATTATATTTGATTTAGACAATACATTAATGGATTTTATGAAAATGAAAGGGCGCGCAATTGACGCTGCGATTTCGGCTATGATTGACGCCGGACTTCAGATCTCCAAACAGGAAGCGCAGTCAAAAATTGACGCCATATATAAAGAAAAAGGAATTGAATTCCAGAAAGTCTTTGATTTCCTTCTTGAAGAGGTTTTAAAGGATGTTGACTATAAAGTACTGGCGGCAGGAATTGTAGCTTACAGGAAGGCGCGTGAGGCTGAATTAACGCCTTATCCGCATGTATATCCCACATTAATTCAGCTTTCAAAAATGGGATTAAAATTGGGTATTTTATCCGATGCTCCAAGCAAGGAAGCATGGCTTAGATTAGCGTATTTGAATTTTCATCATATATTTGACGCGATAGTTACATTTGACGAAACCGGGGAAAGAAAACCGAGTCCGGTTCCGTTTAAAGCGATTCTTAAAAAACTTGACGTTGCCCCTGAAGAATCATTGATGGTCGGCGATTGGGCTGAAAGAGATATTGTTGGAGCATCAAATGTAGGCATGAAAACAGCGTTCGCTAAATACGGCGATACGTTTGATACAAAAGAACATAGCGCCGATTATGAATTAAATGACATCAGTGAGTTAGTCAGTATCGTTAAAGAAATAAACAAGTTATAAAATACTGTTCAAGTATATATTTAGAGTCTTCATAAATGTTGCTATTATAAAAGTAAATAATTATTTTAGCTCAAGTAATTGACACAAGAGGTGTTATGAAAGACTTTGGATTAAAAAAGCTTTACTATTCTATTAGTGAAGTTAGTAAGCTTACTGATTTAGAACAATATATATTAAGGTATTGGGAAACAGAGTTTGATCAGTTAAAGCCTTCCAAAAACAGAGCCGGCAACAGGATATACACAAATAAAGATATAAAACTTATTCTAAAAATTAAAAAACTTCTTCGAGATGAAAAGTACACAATTGAAGGAGCAAAAAGAATTTTAAATGACGGGGTCTCCATTTCCGCTGAAGCAGCGGCTGTAAATACCGCTAATAACATTACCAAAGTAAACCAATTAAAAGAAGAAGTACGCTCTCTGAAAAAAGACCTTGAAGATGTAAAGGGTTTTTTATTAGATTTGTATTCCAAATTATAGAACTAATTTGTCTATTCCCGCATATTGTTTGTCTGCCCGGAGGCAGACGGGCGGGAATTTTCCAAGTTTCAAGTTAGAGATTCCGGCATATTCCGCCACGGCGGATTGCATGAATGACAATTTGATAACGGAACGTGGCGCAGTCCGGTAGCGTACTTGAATGGGGTTCAAGGGGTCGCGGGTTCAAATCCCGCCGTTCCGACAGAGTTTAGCGAAAACAAAAAAAGCCTGGTGATTTTCACGAGGCTTTTTGATTTTAAATTCATTTGAGACAGTATTGGTAAAAAATTATTGCGGGAATTGATACTCGCAAGTTTTATCAATTTTATTTCCTTCCGGATCGTAAAAAACGAGCACAACTTTATCTGTAATGTTATGCCGATTTATAGCAAAATTTTTTAACGCGCTTAAATCAAATTCATAATCTTTTGTAATATATGCTTCGCACATATCATTATCCGCGTGGTGTGATAACATTATTAATACTCTCGCCGGATTACTCTTTTCAATTGAAGTTAATGCATAAGGCTGTATTTGGTGTGTTCTGCATCCTCCGCTGTAACTTAAATTAATAGATAATTTATCGCCGTCAACAACTGCACTGTTAAATTGAAGCGGGTCTTTGTTTATTACTTCCAAGTTGTTATCATCAAGAAGTTTAACGTAATTTACCTGAGGAGCTTCATCGGCAAGTTTTATATCTAATGTAATAATATAATCTTCAGGGTTTATTTTTATTTGTGTTGATGGATAAGGCGAGACTTGAATTAATTTTATCATAATCCCGCTGACCCAAATTGATTGCGGAAGCACATTAGAATTCAAAACTTCAGTCAGATTCTCATCCGGTGTTAAAATTTCCAGCTCGGCGGCGGCATTGCCTGCCCAAATACACATTGCGTCCATAGGGCATCGGGAATCTTCCGTAATGCCTTTAAATTTTATTTTAATAATTTCATTTATAACAGTCTCATCGCCGTATTTTAACGTTACGGTTGTTGAGTCATTTACTCCTTTTACAAGACGGATTGAAGATTTGCCGATACTGTTTATATCCGGATCATTTGTGCATGACACAGTAATAAAAACAGCAAATAGCAGAAATGATTTTAGAATTTTCATTTTATACTCCCAATAATAAATTATTCTACATATACGGAATTAAATTTATAACAAAATTAACTTGATAAATAATAAACGATTTAAAGAGAAAAATAAATGCAAAAATTTAGTACAGAGCTGGTAGAAAACATATTAAAAAACTAAAATCAATAATTTTATTTAGAATCTTTATTATTTAGTTTGATTGTGTTAAATTCAATTCAACTTTCACAAACTCTTGAAACCTCATGTCAATTTTCCAAAAGTCCGTAATTAACAAATACCTTCAGAACTTAGACCAAATTGAAATTCAAATAGCATTTAAGAAGTTCAAAAAGTTTTACGGTGAAGCAGAAAGAATAGAAAACATAAGACTTCTTAAAGAGGAGAATTACCAGGAAGGTTTTCTCCGTGAAATATTTGTTGATGTGCTCGGCTACAAAATTAATCCCGATAAAGATTATAACCTCACAACGGAATTTAAAAACGAAACTGATTCTAAAAAAGCCGACGGAGCGATTTTAAAAGATGGAAAAGCTATAGTTCCGCAATAATCCTACAAAAGCCGAAAAACATTTATGGCGATATTCAAACATTCACAATTAGCAAATTGTAAATTCCGCAGACAAAACAGTATCGGAAATTACATCGTGGATTTATTCTGTTATGAAAAGAAATTAGTTATTGAACTTGACGGTCAGCCGCATTTCGAAAAAAAGGGTATAGAATACGATAAAAAAAGAACACATTATTTAGAAAGTATTGGACTAAATGTAATACGTTTTGAAAATAATGAAATACTTTATGATACGGATAGAGTTCTGAAAGATATTGCACAAATTGTAAAAAATGAGAATTAGCTAGTTTTATGAAAAACAAACTTATGTTTTGGCAATAAAGTGACTGAAAATATAATAATAAAATAATTAGCCAAAAGAATAGAACGCAGATTCTTATGATTGCTTATGATTTTTTATGATAATCTTAATCGATCTTAATAAATCATAAAAATCCGCGTTCCATTAATAGATTTAAATTCCGAATTCTTTTTTAAAGATTTATTTTAATTCCGCCATTTATAATTCTGCCATCGGTCGGGGCATAAAGTTCCGCGAATTTTGGAGATTCAAAAGAACCTGAATACATCGGGCCGAATTTCGACTGCCTTGTATCGAGGAAATTTTCAAAATTAATAAACAATGAAAAATTGCCGAATCTTTTTTCTATCATTAATCCATTCATCCAATAATCGGTAGTAGCTGTACCGTCTTCTAAACTCTGTTTCCCAGTGTAATATGCTTCAACACCTATACGTAAATTTCCATGTACTTCATACATTAATACTAATCCTAATTTATGTTTGGGTGTAAGCGGAAATCCGGATGTTACACCTCCGGAATGGCTTTTTACATCGGTAAAAGTATAACCGGCGAATAATTTATAATAACCATATGTTAATTTTAAATTTGTCTCTAATCCTTTTGTATCAAAATAACCGTCATAACTTAAGAATTCATAATAGTTATTCGAATTGTTGAAATTAAGAAACAGCGGATTATTAATTCTTGTGTAAAAGAAAAGATTGTTAACGGAAAAAGTAAATTTATCAAATATGATAGTGTTATAATTTAGATCAAGATTAAACCCTAATGACTTTTCGGCTTCTGTATTTTTTGTGTTAACCGGAATAATATTTCTAAAAGAAAGTTCGTCCGATTTTTCGGTAAATATAGTAGGAATTTTGTAGCCGAATCCGCCGCCTATCCTGCTGCTTAATTTTTCATTCCATTTAATTAAAAGATTAATCCTTGGAAGTGGAAGAAAGCCGAAATCATTGTTATAATCAAAACGTAATCCGCTTTCTAATGAAAGAGTTTTATTGATATCAAAAATATTATTAACAAAGGCGCCGTATGTAATATCCGTATAACTTCTATTTAAAATTACATCGCTTTCGTCATTAAAATCCTCAGTGTATAAATTAACGCCGAATAGCCAATCATAATTTCCCTTTATAATTTTATAAACCGCTTCGGTAAATGTTGAAAACTGTTTCCCCTCAAATGTATAATTTTGGAGTGATAACTTCCTGTTAAATACCGAGATGCTGTTCTTAAACGTAAATGAATTATTTACTCCCGAATAGGTATATTGAACTTGCGATGCGAATCTGCCGCTATTATTCTTTTCAGCATAAAAATTATTGCTGTTATTATTACCGCCGACCGCATCAACATGCCCGCCGATTCTTTCCTCAAAAGAAAAAATACCGCCGACTCTAAGTGTACTTTTTTCTCCAAAATAAAAATAAAAATCAGGATTAAGGCTATATCTTTCCACTTGAGGCAGGTCGGAAAAATTATCATCATTATTATCGTATATTTTTTGCGTATTTCTGGATGCTAAAACTTTAAAACCGTATTTATCATTTCTGCGGGAATAATATGCGCTTAGATCAAGTCCTAACGCCGAAGTTCCATTAATTAAAAATGATAATTCTCTTTTTTCTCCGGGCTGTTTTGAAATTAAATTTACAAGTCCTGCTATTGCTCCGCCGCCGTAAAGGGTGGATGAACTTCCTTTTATAATTTCTATTTGACTTAAATCAAGAGGGGGGACCTGCATAATACTAAGACTCCCTGAAAAACCGGCGAACAATGGGAACCCGTCTTTTAATAATTGTGTATATCTGCCGTCGAGACCTTGAATTCTGAATGTACTGTTCGCGCTTGCCGCCGATGTCTGCTGAACTTGAATTCCTGTACTTTCGTTAAGCACCATAGAAATATTGGAAGGGTCCATATTTATTTTTTCTTCTATTTCTTCACCGGCAATTACCTCAACGCGCGTCGGCTCATTTTCAATTGTTCTGGAAGAACGGGTAGCGTTAACATAAACTTCCTCAAGTTCTTCGGATTCCGAATCAAGTTCAACAACAAGATTTTCACCTGTAAAAGGGATAGTTATTTGCACTTCGTATTCATCGTAGCTGATGTGCGAGAATCTAAGTATATATTTTCCTTCCGGGATATTGGTAAGAAAAAACGCGCCTTCATCATCGGTGGCGGTTCCGATATTTGTATCTAAAAAAATTACGTTAACGCCAAGAATCGGTTCACCTGAATGGTGATCCAGCACTTTTCCCGATATACTGTTTTGTGCGATAATATATGTATTAAATAACAGATAAATTAATAGAATGAGTTTACGAATCATTATAAATCTCCGATTAAAATTTAGAATATTTTGAATGTAGGTAAGTAGCTGTAATTTTAATATTTCGGAGGCTGCCAATGATTCTGGAAATGGTTGGAATTAAATTTCTGATTAAAATTTAGGATTGAAATTTCACTGTTAGAATTGATATTAATAGTAATTATATTAAAATCGGCCGGTAAATTTGTACAGCAAAAACATGTACAGATATTTTCACAGCATTTTTTATCGTTTTCGCTATCGCAGCAATCTAAAACTTCAAATACAGGATTATACGTAAAATCGATATTTTCATTTCCTATTGCAATCTGATGATAAACAACGAGAATCAAAATAATTAAAAGCATTTTTTTCATGCACAAATATATAAAATCACAATACCAAATTGGATAATATTTTTATGAAAATTAAAAGTTAGTTCGATTTTCATAAAATGGTGGAATTTCCTCGAATAAGTTCTGAAAGATCCCGATACACCGCATTATAAAGAAAGCACTGCCGTAAAATTATTTTTTATTTGACATAATAAATAATTAACCATACATTTCGTGAGTAAACGAAATGAGACTATTTTAGACTATGTTAGACAAAACAAAAATATTTAAGGCATTATCGGATCCCAACCGATTAAGAATCTTAAAAGCTCTTCAGACAAGGGTTTTATGTGTATGTGAAATTAGAGAACTTCTAGATCTTGCAAATTCTACAGTCTCGCAGCATCTTAAAATATTAAAAGAATCGGGTTTTATAGTTGAACAGAAGGAAGGAAAGTGGGTGAATTATTTAATTAATCAGCATCCATCCGATCCAAGGATAAACACAATTTTAACCTCTCTTGATTTTTGGATTAATGATGAACAAACAATTATCAACGACAAAATTAAAGTACAAAAATTGGATAGAAATAAACTTTGCGGTATTTAAAATATTTTTATAAGACATTTCGTCGTATAACGAATTATTAAGAGATATTATGAATTGGAAAGAAGAGTATAAAAGTTTTTTGTGGATATCGGGATTTTTTCTTTTCGCGTACTTTATGCCGATTGAATCCGAAATATTTAAGAACGCTGTTATTGATGCTTTTAATCTAGCTAAATGGTACGCTCAGGAACACGTTTTGCTTTGTTTAATTCCCGCGTTTTTTATAGCAGGCGTTATTGCGGTATTTGTAAGTCAGGCATCTGTTATAAAATATTTTGGCGGCAAGGCTAAAAAATGGGTTGCTTATCTTGTTGCTTCGGTATCAGGAACTATACTGGCTGTTTGTTCATGCACAGTTCTGCCTTTATTTTCAAGCATACATAAAAGGGGAGCAGGCTTGGGTCCGGCAATAGCGTTTCTATATTCAGGCCCGGCAATTAATATATTAGCAATTATTCTTACAGCGAGAATACTCGGATTTGAACTTGGAATCGCGAGAGTTATAGGAGCCGTGACATTCAGTGTATTGATTGGTTTAATTATGTCATTCATTTATCGCAAGGAAGAAAAAGAAAGAGCCGACGCGCAGCTTGCGATGCCAGAAGTTGAGGAACCGCGGCCAATTTGGCAAACGGCGCTTCATTTTTTTATTCTTGTGGCAATTCTTGTTTTTGTTAATTGGGGAAAACCGGATACGCAAGAGGGATTCTGGAATTTTATGTTTGTCAACAAATGGTTTATTACAGGTTTGTTTGGATTCGGCTTTGCGCTGTCAATGATATTCATTGTCAAAGCAAAAAAACTTTTTGTATTAATTGGAACCGCCGCGGTTATTATCGCTGCAGTGATTTTCTATTCAAACCCTTTAATTCCTTTTGTTGTCGCAGTCGCTGCCACGACAATTGTTTTAACATTTTCCGAAGGCGAGCCAAATCAATGGCTGGGTGAAACATGGGGATTCACTAAACAGATTATGCCTTTACTCGGCGCCGGAGTTCTTGTCGCGGGATTTTTATTAGGTTCTGCAGAAGGCAGCGGAGGAATTATTCCGAATGAATGGATAGCCGCATTAGTTGGAGGTAATTCATTATTCTCAAATTTATTCGCGTCGGTTGCGGGAGCGTTTATGTATTTCGCGACTTTAACCGAAATACCGATCCTACAAGGATTAATTAATAACGGAATGGGAAAAGGGCCGGCTTTAGCATTGCTGCTCGCGGGACCCGCATTATCACTTCCTAATATGCTCGTTATAAGAAGTGTGATAGGTACGCAGAAAACAGTAGTTTTTGTTTCATTAGTGATTGCTATGTCAACAATAACAGGATTGATTTACGGAAATTTATTCTAATTATAATAATATCCGGTTCAACCTAATAAAATCAGTTACAAAGTTTCATGGGATAATAAAATGAAAAACATTAAAGTTATTGGCAGCGGATGTCCGAATTGTTTGAAGCTGGAAGCTTTGTGCAAAGAAGTGATAAGTGAAAATAATATTGACGCGGTAATTGAAAAAGTAATTGATATAAACAAGTTCGCTGATTTGGGGATAATGATTACTCCGGGACTGATAGTAAATAATAAAATTCTTAGTCAGGGAAAGATTCCTACAAAATCAACGTTAATGCATTGGCTTATGGAATCTTGATCTCAAACATTATTCCGAAGAAGTGAGACAAAACGATTTTTATATTTCAAAATAATATGGGAATTAAATGAGTAGACTTACAAAAAAACTTTCTTTTTTAGATAGATATTTAACACTATGGATTTTTCTCGCAATGTTTATAGGAGTTTTTTCCGGTTACATGTTTCCCGGTGTTGTAGATTTCTGGAATTCATTTCAATCGGGCACTACCAATATTCCAATAGCAATCGGATTAATATTAATGATGTATCCACCGCTTGCTAAAGTGAAATATGAAGAACTCCCCGATGTATTTAAAAATGTTAAAATACTTTCTCTTTCGTTAATTCAGAATTGGCTTATCGGTCCGGTGCTGATGTTTGTTCTCGCGGTAATATTCCTGCAGGATTATCCTGAATACATGGCTGGACTGATAATGATTGGACTAGCAAGATGTATC
Source organism: Bacteroidota bacterium (assembly GCA_018829205.1). Taxonomy (GTDB): domain Bacteria; phylum Bacteroidota; class Ignavibacteria; order Ignavibacteriales; family Melioribacteraceae; genus JAHJUE01. The sequence continues at coordinate 118,415 of JAHJUE010000035.1, read as the reverse complement.
GCGATGGTAATTGTCTGGAATGAATTAGCGAAAGGGGATACGGAATACGCCGCCGGATTAGTCGCGTTTAACTCTATATTTCAAGTATTATTTTTTTCAGTTTACGCTTATGTGTTTTTAACAGTACTTCCGTCATGGCTCGGACTTCAGACTTTCGCGGTTGATATAACAATCGGTCAAATAGCTGAAAGCGTTTTTATTTATCTTGGTATTCCGTTTTTTGCAGGAATGATAACACGATATGCTGCGCTAAAAGTAAAATCAAAAGAATGGTACGAAAAGAAATTTATACCGCGTATCAGTCCGATAACATTAATAGCCCTGCTATTTACAATTATTGTAATGTTTTCGCTTAAAGGCGAGTACATTGTAAAAATTCCGTTTGATGTTGTTAGAATTGCTATTCCGTTAGTATTCTATTTTGTGATAATGTTTTTTGTCTCTTTTTATATGGGAAAGAAAGTCGGCGCCGATTATTCCAAAACCGCTACACTATCATTCACAGCCGCCAGCAATAATTTTGAATTAGCTATTGCGGTTGCCATTGCAGTGTTCGGAATTAATAGCGGCGAAGCGTTTGCCGCGGTAATCGGACCTCTGGTTGAAGTCCCGGTTTTAATAGCTTTAGTTAATGTGGCCTTATGGCTTCAGAAAAAATATTTTAAAGGTGACGTTGAAAGAGGCAATGTGGAAGCGCCGGATGTATGTCCGTAAAATGAATATCTAAATAGAAATGTAATAAATAAATTGAGGGAAAAATGATATCGGTAAAAATACTTGGAACAGGCTGCAAAAAATGTCAGACACTTGAACAGAAAGTAAGAGATATTGTGACTGGAAATAACGTAGATGCAAACGTTGAAAAAATAACAGACATTAATGAAATGATGACATACGGTATTATGATGACTCCCGGTCTTGTAATAAATGAAAAAGTTAAAAGTGTTGGCGTAATTCCTAAGGACGAACAAATTTTAAATTGGTTAATCGGAGAATAAAATGACAGTAGAAGTAAAAACTTATTCAATCATTCAAAAATTGTTAACGGCAGTATTGATTTTAGTGTTTTTATCAAACGGATGTGAAGCGCAAAGCGGTAAAGAAATTAAAGAAACAAAAGAAATTGTAAAAGCGAAAGTTACATTTGTAGAACTCGGTTCAGTTAATTGTATTCCCTGCAAACAAATGCAGCCTGTAATGAAAGCTATTGAAGAAAAGTACGGTGAACAGATTAAAGTTGTTTTTTATGATGTTTGGAAAGAAGATCAAAAAAAATACGGTCAAGAATACGGTATCAGATTAATTCCAACTCAAGTTTTTCTTGATGAAAACGGGAAAGAATTTCACAGGCATGAAGGATTTTATCCTGAAGCGGAAATTGATAAAGTACTGCAAGGTAAAGGATTAAAAGCGAAGGGATAAATGTTACTATATTTTATCTGTGGTTCAATTTTGTCATTTTACTTCGCGTCATTAAATAGTCATTTATTATTGGGAATTAAATTGAGCTAAAATTTTAACGATTAGATGACAATGAATGACTTAATGACCACAACTGACTTTTGCAATAGTACTTAATTTCAATTAAACTTTAAAAGGATAGAAATGTTTGAAGGTTTGTTTACATCATTATACGAAGCAATGACCGGCGCAATTTGGATTGCATTACTTGCTTCATTTGCTTGGGGAATATTATCAATATTACTTTCGCCATGCCATCTTTCAAGCATACCCCTTGTTGTAGGCTTTATAAGCTTGCAAGGGAAAATATCTGTTGGCAGAACTTTTAATATATCTCTGATTTTTTCAATTGGGATTTTAATTACTATTGCTTTGATAGGATTAATCACAGCGTCGCTCGGCAGATTGATGGGGGATGTGGGCGTTTACGGTAATTATTTTGTAGCAGGCATTTTCTTTTTGGTCGGACTTTATTTACTCGACATAATAAAACTTGATTGGAATTCCGCCGGATTTCGGCATACAAAAACTAAAGGACTCCTAGCAGCGTTAATACTTGGTTTATTATTCGGAATTGCTCTCGGTCCGTGTACTTTCGCTTATATGGCTCCTGTGCTTGGAGTAGTTTTTCAAACTGCCCAAACAAACTATTTACTTTCGGTTATGTTTCTATTGGCTTTCGGTTTAGGTCACTGCGCGGTAATTGTCGGAGCCGGAACACTTGCCGGCAAGATTCAGAAATATTTGAACTGGAGTGAAGGATCAAAAACCATTATTTGGATTAAAAGAATTTGCGGAATTCTTGTCTTGTTTGGGGGAGTATATTTAATCCTTACTACATTTTAATAATTAAAAGGGAAATATAAATGGCGGTATTAAAAACTATTCAAAATAAAACTGATGAACTAAAAAAACAGTTTAACCGAATAGATCCCGATAGAAAGGAACTATTAATTTCTTTTGCAGAATATATATCAGGAAAATTAAAAGAAGATAAGAAAATAAATTTAACATTCATTTGCACTCACAATTCACGAAGGAGTCACATTAGTCAAATTTGGGCTCAGGCTGCTGCTGAATATTTTGGGATTAAGAATGTTAAATGTTATTCTGGAGGCACAGAAGCCACTGCTTTTAATACGCGTGCTGTAAATGCGATGCAAAAAGCAGGATTTAAAATAGAACAAAAAGATAATTCCGATAATCCAGTATATCTTGTTTATTATTCCGAAAACTCGGAGCCGTTAAAGTGCTTTTCAAAAACTTATAATGACCTGTTTAATCCTCAAAAAGATTTCGCCGCAGTTATGACATGCTCCGACGCGGATGAAAATTGTCCAGTAGTTTTCGGCGCCGATAAAAGATTCCCGATCCGGTACGAAGATCCCAAAGTATTTGACGGTACAAATCAGGAAGAAGAAAAATATGACGAACGCGTTGAGCAGATCGCAAGAGAGATGCTTTTTGTTTTTTCTAAAATAAAAAAGTAGTCTATAATTTAAGTAAAAGTATAAGCATTCTGCTGTTTTTCCGCGAGCTGACATTAGATATAAATAATAATTATTCCAATATATTTTAAAATGTTATAACTTTATCCGACTCTAAAGTTAAATCAGTAAGTTCTTTCATATTGCTTCTTTCAACACCGTCTATCAATTTAATTTCCGCAAAACCTCTTGTGTCCATACAAGTACCGCACGCCTTAACTTTCGATCCTCTAGAAACCACAGATTTTATCATTCTTTCTATATTATAATAGCCTGAAGGAGTAACCTGATTAGGTATACCGCAGCCGACAGCATCGGCCATTAAAAAAAGAGCAACTTCTGTATCCGGACTTTCTTTTTGAATATTCATCGCTAGTCTAAGTGCGTTATACGCTTTTTCTGTACCGTAGGGGGCGTCATTAATAATTAATAATATTTTCATTATAATTCTCCTGTAATTTATTATTTATTTTTTAATTCCAATTATTCCATAATGATAGGGAGGCAAAGAAAAAGACCCTCCATAAGTATTAAACCCAGAAATATTTGCCCATTCTATACATTGCTTTTCAGTAGGCCTTATTTCCATTGAAGGTCCTCTGGGAGTATCTTTTGAATATATCCAATGAATTATACCAATTTTCCCGTTGTACTTTAAAATTCTATAAGATTCTTTTAAAAGCTCCAAAGGTTCTTCTGCATGAAGAATGTTAAACATCATTACATAATCGACGGAATTATCGTCTAAGCCTGTGCCGTCTATTAAAAAATCTCTATTCATTAAAATGATATTTGATAAGTTATTTTGGTTGATTTTATCTTGCAGACATTTAATCATTTCCGGCTCTATATCATAATCAAAGATTTTTCCTTTTATTTTTAACGAAGCGGGAATTGTAAACGTACCGTAACCGGAACCGAATTCAACAACATCTTGTATGGTTCCGTTAATTTGAAGTTTTTCAAGTATCAATTCAACGTTAAAAAAAGTATTCCACGATTCTTCAAGCGGCATTCCGCTTTCCCGTATTTTCATAAATTTCTATTACTCAAGATTAATGAATTAAATAAAATATGTATCCCATTACAGCGCCGCTTAAAATTATAGAAATCGACTTAAGAAAAACTGAATGTTTTATTATGAACCTTTTTAATTTTTCAAATTCATTTCAATTTAAAATCATTAAAAAAATAATAAATTTATTTCCCCGAATTGAAACATACTTAATTATATTTATATTGAAAAATAAATTGAATGTGACATATAGATGAAAATACTTCTGGTTGACGACGATTCTAAAATAAGAAATTTAGCTTCCGAAATAATATTAAAAAAAATAAAAGCCGAAATATTTCATGCCGAAAACGGAAATGAAGGTTTAGATTATCTTAAGAAAGAGAAATGCGATTTAGTAATTCTTGATAATGATATGCCTGTAATGAACGGCTATGAATTTTTAGGTAAGGTGCGTTCTGTTCTAAATCTTAAAAAACTTCCCGTAATTGTTTTAACGGCTTCAAACGACAGTCAAACGGTATCAAGGTATTTAAACCTTGACGTAACCAATTATGTCCTAAAACCTTTTCAGGCTAATGACTTAATAAATAAAATTAATAGCAGCATCTCGGTAAGAAAAAAATTATTAATGATTGACGATAATTCCGCTTTCAAATTATTTATTGAGAAAATAATTTTAACAAGATTCAGTTCGGTTGATTTTTTAACAGCGGGGGACGGGAATGAAGGTATAAATCAGGTAATTGAACACAGACCCGATTTAATTCTGCTTGATATTAATATGCCTGAAATGACAGGAATTGAATTCCTTCAGAAACTTCGCGGCGAATACAGCGATATAGATATTCCTATAATAATGCTTACAAGTGTCAATGACAAAGAAACCGTAAAGTTGATGGCCCAGCATAAAGTTCTGGATTATATACTAAAACCAGTAAACATATCCGACTTTTCATCAAAAATTAGCAAGGTATTAAATATAAATAAGCTATAATATATTCGAGTATTTCATTGCTTTTTTCATCCAGTCCAAGAATATTTTTTAAGAAGGAATTGACACGTTTATATATTATTCCGACTGCAATACACTCAAAGCGCCGACAAGAATATTTGTTATTAATTGATTCTACCTATCATGAAATAATCAATGAAAAACCGAAAGAATTTACGGAACAGTTAAAGATAATGCGAAATCAATTATATAAATAAACTTATAACATATCTTACTTTTTCTGGAGTCGCCGGCTATTTTCAAATTTATATAAACATGCGAATTGCAACCCACCGATATTTATTTTATTATTACACACAAAAAAATAATAAATGTGAGAGATAAATTTGGATTGCAGCACCGACAAACCAACGTGTAATTGCGGTATTTTTGGAATAATGGGTTCGGATAACGCCGCCGTAACAACTTATTATGGACTACATTCACTTCAGCACAGGGGACAGGAGGCCGCAGGTATTGTAACTGCGTCGCATAACGCAGATAAACGGCCGATTTTTAACATACACAAAGATATCGGACTTGTTTCGGAAGTATTTAAAAACCCTACAATTATAACAGACATTTTAAAAGGTTATGCCGCTATAGGGCACAACAGATATTCGACAACCGGAGCATCTGAATCCAGAAAAAATATTCAGCCTTTTGTTGTTAATTACAGAATGGGTAACCTTGCAATTGCTCATAACGGTAATTTAACCAACGCAAAACAAATTAGAGACATACTGGTTAACGAAGGGGCAATATTTCAGACTTCTTCCGATACCGAAGTAATGCTTCATTTAATCGCGCGAAGCAGACTCGATGATCAGACTGATCAAATTCTGGATGCTTTAAGAAAGGTTGAAGGAGCATATTGTTTTGTTATATTAACAGATGACAAATTAATCGCAGCGCGTGATCCCAACGGATTCCGTCCAATGTGTATAGGAAAATTAAACGGGTCTTATATAACCACTTCGGAAACATGCGCTCTTGATATAAACAGCGCCGAATATATAAGAGATATTGAACCCGGCGAACTTGTTGTTATTTCAAGAAATTCTAATGAAGTAAAATCTTATAGAATTCACCCGGAGCAGGATAAGAAACATTGTATTTTTGAATATATTTACTTTTCACGTCCCGACAGCCGCATATTCGGTACAAATGTGGATAAAATCAGAAGGAAGTTAGGCAAGGTATTAGCGAATAATCATCCTGTTGTTGATCCAGACGGCGAAAAAGTAATTGTGATAAGCGTTCCTGATAGTTCAAATACGGCAGCAATTGGTTATCAGAATCAGCTCGAAAAACTCGGTATCGAATCTAAACTTGAAATCGGTTTGATTAGAAGTCATTATATAGGAAGAACCTTTATTCAGCCGGGGCAATCTCAAAGAGAAATTGGCGTTAAGGTCAAATTTAATACTGTAAAAGGAGTTCTGGAAGGCCGTACTGTTGTTTTAATTGATGACTCAATTGTAAGGGGAACAACTTCAAAACAATTAATAAGTCTTATTCGTGAAGCCAAACCAAAATCAATACATTTTCGAATATCGTCTGCTCCCATTTTGAGCCCTTGTTATTATGGAATGGATTTTCCTCATAAAAGCGAACTTGTTGCTAATAAGTTTAAAGGAAATATTGAAGATATAGGAAAGCACCTTGGCGTGGATAGTCTTGAATATATGACAATTGACGAAATGAAGGAAGCAATGGTGGATCACGAACCCGACCAATTTTGCGCAGCCTGTTTTTCGGGAATTTATCCCACAAATATTGATGTAAATTTCAAAAAAGAAGAGTATGATATGAACTAGGTATTTTATTATTTATAAGCAGTTTTCATTATAAATAATAATAATTTACAAATAATAACTAATGTCATTTTTAAGCATTAATGTCTATGAAAATTAATTTTAAAGAAATAAATACAAAATCAAATTATATTAGTCTCCTAAGATTATTTCTTGCTGTTCCGTTGTATTTCCTTTTAGACCATATAAATGATGATTTTTCGTATCGTATAATAATTTTCGGTTTGATGATATTTGGATTATTAACAGATTTAGCCGACGGATGGATAGCCCGAAAATATAATGAAATAACCGAATTTGGAAAAATAATTGATCCGCTTGCAGATAAAATAGCAATAGGAGTCGTTGTAATAAAACTTTATTTAATCGGAGAAATTCCTGAATTTTATTTTTGGGTTATTATTTTAAGAGATATTATAATATTTATCGGCGGTATTATAATAAGCAAAATAATAGGGAAAGTGCTCCCTTCAAATCTTTTAGGAAAAATAACCGTATTAACTATCGGATTCTTTTTAATTGCGCTTACATTAAATGCTTCTGAGGCTGCTCCGGGCTTGTATAGCTTTTTATATAATTTAAGTCTATTTATGAGCTTTATTTCAGTAATCGGTTACGGTATAAGAGGTTATGAATCTATAAAATGGAAAAAAAGAAATGAAGCTGTTTAAGAATATAAATTTTGAAAAACTGAAAAGCGGACTGACAAAAACAAGACAAAAACTTGTAAACAGTATAACTGAAGTTGTAAGCGGAAAAGCAAAAATTGACGATGCTACACTGGAGGAAATTGAGGAGATTTTAATATCTTCAGATATTGGTGTTGAGACTTCAATGAAAATAATTGAAAAAGCCAAAGAGATGCTCCGGAGTGAAAAAGACAGATCAAAAATAAATATAGTCGAACTAATTAAAAAAGAATTGTCGGAAGTATTAAGTAAATATGACGATGAAATTAGTGAATCCGAAAAGATAGAAAAATTTAAGCCGTATGTGATTTTAATAATAGGAGTGAACGGTGCCGGTAAAACGACTACAATTGGAAAACTAGCATATAACTATAAACAGGCCGGTTTAAATGTCGTAATCGGATCTGCCGACACATTTAGAGCCGCAGCAAATGAGCAGCTTGAAATATGGGCTGATAGAGCCGGAGTCACATTAGTACAAAAAGAACACGGAGCAGATCCTTCTTCTGTTGCTTATGATACGGTAAACATAGCTAAAAAAAATAATGCCGATATAGTTTTAATTGATACAGCGGGCAGACTTCATACAAAAAATAACTTGATGGAAGAATTAAGAAAAATCAACAAGGTTCTGAATAAGGTCTTGGATTATGCTCCCAACGAAGTATATTTAGTATTAGATGGAAATACTGGCCAAAACGCAATTATTCAGGCTAAAGAATTTTCAAAATATGCCGATTTGACAGGCCTTATAATTACAAAACTTGACGGAACGGCAAAAGGCGGCGTTATTTTTCAGGTTTGTACGGAGCAGAAAGTTCCGGTTAAATATATCGGTGTCGGTGAAGGAATTGATAATCTTCAAACATTTGATTCAAAAAGTTATGTTGAAGCTCTTTTTGAGATATAATTAAATCTATCTACAGATGTTTATCTAGTTCTATAACAAGATTTTATACTATTAATTACAAACAATATAATAGCTCTAACCCTTGAAAAAGTACCTATTTATTATAAATCCCGTTTCAGGAAAGGGAAGAGGAAGAAAACATCTTCCCGAGATTAAAGATTATCTTGATAAGATGTCTATTTCTCATGAAATTATTATAACTGAGAAACCGGGGCATGCCACGCTAATCGCAAATGAGCGTCAAAATTTATTCGATGTGATTGTTTCTGTCGGCGGCGACGGTACCTTAAACGAAATTATAAACGGCATTGATCCCGGTTCAAAAACAATCCTCGGTGTAATACCAATCGGATCTGGAAATGATTTTGCCTTTAATCTGTTAATGTCTAAAAATATTGAAGAAAGTCTTGATATAATCTTTAGAAATGAAAATCATATTTTGTGCGACGTATGCGAACTGGAATACAGCAACGGAAAAATTAATTCAACAAAAAAAAGATTTATCAATAATTTTGGTTTAGGATTTGACGCGCAGGTTGCTTATATAAATCAGCATAAAAAAATAGGAAGCGGGATCACGTCATATATAATTGCCGTGTTACGTGCTTTAATGAAATATAAGTCGATTAATTATACTTTAAGTTTTGAGGATGAGAGGATTATAGGGGAAAAGTTATTATTAACATTCGGAAACGGCACTTCTTCGGGCGGAGGTTTTTATTTAACGCCTAATGCTAAAATAAATGATAATCTGCTCGATATAACTACTATTGAATTTATCAGCAGATTTAAGCTGCTCCAAAAGCTTCCTATGGCACTAATAAATAAAATGGAAACCGTAAAAGAAGCTAAAATGTACAAGGCTGAAAAAGCTGATATAAGTTTAAACGGTGATTTTTATATACACACAGACGGCGAAGCATCTCTAATATCAGCCGATAAAATTTCAGTAAAAGTATTAAACGATAAATTAAAATTTATAAACAACACCCGGAATTAAAATAAAAAATAAAATGTTGATGAAAAAACCTCGTCATAGGATATTTGATTATACACCCAGGTTTTATAAACCTGAAGATGATACTGAAGAAAAGAGGAAGAAAAGATTAAAATTCCGTTACGCGAGAAAACATAAAACTAAAACCAGGTCGCCGATAATCTGGCTTATTTTTATTGCGATTGTAGTTTATTTTTATTTGAAATTCGGCGGGTACCTTGAATAGGTGATATTATTAGTTTACATAATATACATTATGCGACATATTATTTGTTATTAAAAGGCCGATATTAGCATTTCGACCTTTTTGTTTGTTAAACGTAATTAATTGTATTTGAAAAATCCTTCACCTGATTTTCTGCCGAGTTTTCCCGCGGCAACCATATTTTTTAATAAAGGACATGCTCTGTACTTTGAATCGTTAAAACCGTTATATAAAACTTCCATGATAGATAGGCATACATCCAGACCAATAAAATCTGCAAGCGTTAAAGGTCCCATCGGATGAGCCATACCAAGTTTCATCACCGTATCAATATCTTCCGCGTTTGCTACGCCTTCGTATAAAGAAAATATGGCTTCGTTAATCATAGGCATTAATATTCTGTTCGATATAAATCCGGGATAATCATTTACCTCAACCGGTGTTTTGCCAAGCTTCAACGATAAATCCTTAATAATATTGTAAGTTTCATCGCTTGTCGAATATCCCCGTATAATTTCAACTAATTTCATAACCGGTACCGGATTCATAAAATGCATACCGATAAATTTATCCGGACGGCATACAGATGCAAGTTCTGTTATTGAAATAGATGATGTATTTGAAGCAAAAATAGAATTCTTTGAAATGATAGATTCTAACTCCTTAAAAATTGTTTGTTTAAGCTCCTTGTTCTCAATAACAGCTTCAATTACTAAATCTGTAGAAGGACTTAAATTATTTATTCCTAGTACCGGATTTAAGTTATTTAATGCATTAAGTTTATCGTTTTCAGTTATAGCTTCTTTTTTTACTTGTCTATCTAAATTCTTAGTAATAGTTAAAATAGCCTTATCCAAGTATTCTTGTTTCACATCAACCAAGGAGACTTGAAAATTATTAGCAGCGAATACATGCGCAATTCCGTTTCCCATTGTACCGCCGCCAATTACGGCAATATTTTTAATATCCATCTCTACCCTCTTTAATTATTATAATTTTTTACAATAACAGCAGAGGCTTCGCCGCCGCCAATACAAAGAGATGCAAGTCCATAATTAGAATTTCTTCTTTTCATTTCATGAATTAATGTTACGAGTATTCGTGCTCCGCTTGCTCCAATAGGATGTCCGATTGCAATTGCGCCGCCGTTCACATTAATTTTTGAATTATCTAGATCAAGGATTTTATTTACTGCTAAAGACACAACAGCAAATGCTTCGTTTATCTCAAATAAATCAATATCGTCCTTTGTTAAATTTGCTTTTTTAAGCACCTTGATAATCGCATCTGCAGGAGCAGTCGTAAATTCAATTGGAGCTTTTGCCGCTGATGCTTGAGCAACGATTTCTACAAGGGGTTTCAACCCTAATTCAAGAGCTTTTTCTTCGGACATAATTAAAAGTGCAGCTGAACCGTCATTAATACTTGAAGCATTTGCGGCGGTAACAATTCCGTCTTTTTCAAATACAGGTCTTAATGACGAAATCTTATCAAAGCGGACATTTCCAGGCTCTTCATCTTTATCAACAATTATGTCTCCTTTTTTACCAGGTATTGTAACCTTGACTATTTCATCCACAAATACATTATCTTCCAGAGCTTTTAGAGCTTTTTTATAGGAATTAACGGCAAATTCATCAACGTGCTCCCGTGTAAATTTAAAATCACGCGCGCATGATTCGGCGCAGTTTCCCATATGAAAGTCATTATAAACATCCCAAAGACCGTCCTTAATCATTGAATCAATTATTTCGCCGTGACCTAATCTAAATCCGTTTCTAGCTTTTGGAATTAGATATGGAGCATTAGACATGCTTTCCATTCCTCCCGCAATAACAATTTCAGCATCACCGCATTTAATTGACTGCTCTGCAAGCATTACGGCTTTAAGCCCGCTTCCGCACATTTTATTTATCGTTAAACATTCGACACTTTCTGGCAAACCAGAATAAATAGCCGCCTGTCTTGCCGGAGCCTGCCCTGTACCAGCTGAAAGCACATTTCCCATTATTACTTCGTTTATAATATTTTTATCAATTCCAGATTCATTTAAAACAGAGCTGACAGCAATAGAACCAAGTTTTGTTGCATTAATTGATGACAATGCGCCTTGAAAAGCTCCGACTGCGGTTCTTTTAGCTGAAACAATAACTACTTTTTTCATTATACCCTCAATTTCGATTTTAAAATAATAATTGAAGTTAGATAATAATATCTAAAAATACTGAGACATGTTTACTGCGGGATTTAATTTTCGTCAACTTCAAAACAAAGGCAGCATTTTAATTTACTACATGGACCGCTTAGTTTTGATATGTTTGCCGACGTATTCTGCTGATTGGCAACTTGAGTCGTTATTTTTTTAAAATTATTCATAAACGACGAGCAGCAATACTCACGGCCGCATGTACCAAGTCCGCCGATCCGTTTTGCTTCATCTCTAACGCCCATCTGTCTTAATTCTATTCTTGTTTTAAACTCAGACGCCAATGATTTTGCTAATTCTCTAAAATCGACTCTGCCGTCAGAAGTATAGAAAAAATACAATTTCTTTTTATCGAATTGGAAATGTACATCAACCAGTTTCATATTCAAAGAGTATTTTTCCACGTTGTTTCTGAAAATCGGGCGGGCTTTTGATTCCGCAATCAGGTTTTCTCTATATATATCCATGTCCTGGTCGCTGCTTTTCCTAAGAACTTTAGGCAAATCTTCACCATAGAACCCGAATTTTTGTCTTTTTACCTTAACAATTTCACCTGTTTCAACAATACGCGCAATTTCCGAAAAACCTTCAATATCGACAATTACCATATCGCCAATAGAATAAATATTATTATCATTTTCAGTTAATTCACAGAAGTGATGGCCAAGAAGTCCTTTTGATTCGGCTTCAACAATTTTTCTTTCGTCAAAAGGGGGTTCAAAGGTATGATCAACGCTACAGGCTAGACATCCGCTTATATTATGATAATTGCAGCACATTTCATCCGCAATCATATTTTTAAACTTATTTTCAGTTTCTTTCGGATCAACGGTGATATTTTCACCTTTTAAAAATGTTAGATCGAGATGATACACTAATTACCTCTTTGCAATAGACGCTAGTTCCAATATAATATTAAGAGATATAAGATTCAAGTTGACATTCTTGTCCGTTGAACTTTCTAAAAAATTTAATTTGCGGATAATATCTGTCAGGTCTAAATCGCTGAATTTTTCATTAAATTTTGATAGCGTTTCAATATATTCAGCCGGATAATTTTCATCTTTGCCGTATCGGTTTTTATTAACATCATTAAACCAGTTGCTAATAAGAAATAATATTTGGTTAAACGATTCCGGTGATTTACCTGATGAAATTTCATTTAATGCGGTTATAGCAGTGTTGTACCTTTTCCCGAAAGAATAACGCAGTATTGTTATGGTTTTATTTAGCAGTTCGTCAAAATCTTTTTCAAGTAATCTTACAGCTTCAGTGACTGATCCGTTTGAAAAATTGGAAACCTTTTTTGCCTCGAACTTATTCATTTCAAAATATTTAAGTAAAATATTTTCAATAGTTTCGGGGATAAGCGGACTAAAATTTATCTGCCAGCAGCGAGAGACAATTGTTGGAAGCAATTGATCTTTATAAGGTGTCATTAAAATAAAAATTATTCCCGGCGGAGGTTCTTCAAGGTTTTTTAGAAGAGCGTTCTGCGCTTCCGTGTTCATTTTATGCGCATCCGAAATAAGAATTGCTCTATAATTTACATCATCAAAATTATAAGAAACAAACTTTCTTATATCTCTTATACTGCTGATTTTTATATTGTTGGCTTTTTCAATAGTAAAATTGTAATAAGGATTTTTTGATTTTTTTAAAATCTCAGAGCTAATTTGTTCAATTATTTCGGGAGGAAGTTTTTCAGTCGCTGTATGTTCATTTGTCTCCCCTTTGCCTCTAGGCAATGGAAAAACATACTTTACATAAGGTTCATAAAGTTTAGAGATTTTAATTAACGACTCTGCATTTTTATTCCTGGATACGTCAATATTAAGCAGTTTTAAAAACTCAACTGCCGTAAAATGTTTTCCAACGCCTTCATTTCCATAAAATAATAAAGCATGAGGAATCTTTCGGGATTCGTATATTCTGCGAAGATTTTCAATAGCTTTCGTCTGGCCGTAAATTTCTTCGCCAAAATTATTCATACTTATACCAAAAGAAGTTAACTATAATCGTCGTCGTCATTGTAGAAGAAATCTTCATCGCTCGGGTAATCCGGCCATATATCTTCTATAGTTTCGTAGGGTTCTTCAGTATCTTCTAATTCTTTTAAATTTTCGAGGACTTCAAGCGGTGCCCCGATCCTATCGGCATAATCAATAAGTTCATCTTTAGTTGCCGGCCAGGGCGCATCATCTAAATATGATGCTAATTCTACTGTCCAAATCATGTGGTTTTACTCCAGAATAAATTACTTTTCGGTTTCGTTTTCAGCTTCAACAATATCGAAAAGATTTACATCGTCATATATAAAATTTCTAGGATTTAATGCTATGCCGTTATGGCGTACTTCATAATGCAGATGAGGGCCGGTAGCAAGCTGACCGGATTGTCCGGAAAGCGCAATTTCGTCACCTCGTTTAACCTTAACACCTTTTTTGATTAATGCTTTTTTTAAATGCGCATAGATAGTTCTATAACCGAATCCATGGTCAATTTCAACGGTTAAGCCGTAACCGCCTCTATATCCAACGAAATCAACCATTCCGCTTCCGGGAGCGTAAACCTTTGTACCGGTGTTTGCGACTATATCAAGTCCGCTGTGCATTCTTTTGATTTTTAAGATAGGATGCATTCTCATTCCGAACCTGTCGCCTATAGGGCCTGTTGTAGGATTTATAGCAGGAATTGCGTCAAACAATTTGATATTATTATCAAGTTTTCTTTTAATTTCGCCGTAATTGTTTAATTCAAAATCCATTTTTAACGATAGTTTTTCAGAATACGAGTCAAGTGTTTCCAAAAGAGATTTTAAGTCGTTATTTGTTGAAGGATTAAAATTTTCAAATATTGAACCGCCCGAACCCAACTTCCTCTCCTCATTTGAGATTGGCTGAAGGTTTGTAATCAATCGCAGTTCATTATTCTTTTCAGAGATGTTGTTCAGCTTTTTATCAAATTCATTAAAACTTGAAACATACTCGTCAAGTTTCTTTTTAAGAATTAAATTTTCAGCTTGAAGTTCCGCATTTTCAGCATTCGGGTTTATAATTTGTTTTGCAACAAAATAGACTCCGAAAATTAAAAAAGAGGAAACAAATGAAAAGAAAACGATCAGAAATACAAATTTTTTATAAAAATTGTGTATTTCGACGAATTTAAGCTTTGTATTTGAGAAATAATAAAAATTTTTCATATGAATTCGGTTGCGAAGATAATAAATGGACTTTTATAAGTCAAGGTTATTCTATTAAAATAAAATTTATTCAAAATCATGTTCAAAATAGTCCACCATTCTATCCGGATTTTTTCCTTTTGTTTTATTATTAATTTTTTCCGTGAGGTTATCCTGGAATACTTTTGCGGCGTCATAACCGTAATGTTTAAGAAGATAATTTAACGCTATTACTTCAGAAATAACCGTAATATTTTTTCCCGGCAATATAGGAAGTTTTATATTAAGAATTTCTACTCCCATTAAATTTACATTTTTATTGTCGAGCCCGGTTCTTGTATATTCCGATTTATCGTCCCATAATTCAAGTTCAATTACGACTTCAAGTCTTTTCTGGTATCGAATTGCACGCACGCCGAACATGCTTTTGACGTCGATAATTCCTATTCCTCTTACTTCCATAAAATGTTTTGCTAATTCGGTTCCGGAACCCATTAATATTCCTTCCCCTTTTTTAGTGAAAATTACTACATCGTCGGCAACTAATCGGTGTCCTCTCTCTACTAGGTCGAGCGCGACTTCACTCTTTCCTATTCCTGATTTACCAACAAACAGCATCCCGATTCCGTATACATCGACAAATGACCCGTGAAGAACCAGCTGAGGGGCAAAATGATCATCAAGTAAATCCGAAACAAGGTAAACAAGTTTGGTTGTAGAATCTTCCGTACAGAAAATTGAAACTTGATATTTCTCGGCCAGTTCAAGCATTTCAGAATGAGGTTTATTTTTGTCGGTAATTATAAAACAAGGAAGATCGAATTTAAACAATCTTTCCAATGCCGTCAGCCTGTCACCGTTCGACAGTTTATCAAGATAACGCATTTCTGTATTACCAAAAATCTGGATTCTATTATAACTGAATAAATCAACAAACCCGGCTAATGCTAAACCGGGTCTGTGTAAATTTTGATCAACTATGGTTCTATCGAACCCCCACTTAGGAGTAATCAGTTTTAGTTTAAATCTGTCCTTAGTTTTAGCGTAAAATAATTCAACAGATAAGCTCTCTTTACGGGTAATATTTTTTTCGTTGACCTTCATTATCTTTTTTTGGAGATATTCTTAGTTTTAATTTTCTTTAATTGACGAGCCAATTTACCTGTTGCGGAATTAATAGATTTATAAAAGTCATCGGATGTTTCATTAACAGTAATAGATTTTCCAGGCAGCTTTAAATTTATTTCCGCAGTTTTTACGCTGTCTTTCTGATGCATAAAACTAAGAATAACATTTGCCTCCCTAATTTGATCGTTAAATCGCTCAAGAGATTTTACTTCATCGCTTATAAATAGTTTTAGAGAATCTTTTGCTCTGAACTTTCTTGATGTTATTTGAATGTTCATAACAACTCCTTATGATTTTGGGTGAGCTGATTTATGTGTTTTTTTTAATCTTTCTATACTAACATGAGTATAGATTTGCGTTGTAGATAAATTTTCATGACCGAGTATTTCTTTAACGGCAAGAAGATCGGCACCTTCATCAAGCATATGCGTTGCGGCTGAATGTCTTAAAACGTGAGGACTTTTTTTAAGAATATCTGAAACTTCGGAAATATACTTTTTTACCTGTCTTTGCACAAGACGGGCATTTATTCTATCTCCTTTTTCGTTTACCAGCAAAGGATCGCCGAAAGCAAACGATTGTCTAAGCTTATTATATTCTTTTAATACCATTATTGATTTTCTACTAACAGGAATGATTCTTTCTTTTGATCCTTTTCCCAGAATTCTAATTGATTCTCTGTTGAAATCAATATCTCCCACATTTAATCCGCAAAGTTCTGACACACGCAATGCACATCCGTATAATAATTCAAAGATTAATACAGTCAACAGTTTCTTAAAGTCATTTTCACCTTTGAAATTCAATTTAATAATTTCCTTAAAAGAGTCAAGACTTATAGTTTCGGGCAGGCTTCTTTTTGTCTTAGGATTAGAGATTTGTTTTGCAGGATTGAGATCAATATATTTTTCACGCACGCAATAATCCAGAAATTTACGTAATGCAGAAAGCTTTCTTGAAATTGAAGTTTTCGCTAATTCATCACCGTTCATCTTCATTAAATATAAGCGGACTACTCTTTCGGATATCGACTTTAAATCATTTATGTTTTTTTCTTTTAAAAACTTTTGAAATTGGTGCAAATCATTTGAATAAGCTTGAATAGTTTTATCGGAAGATCTTTTTACGCCGGAAAGTTCAAGAAGAAAAGAATCAATTATATTATCAATCATAAATATTTAATTCTTCCAATTATAAAAAATATTAAGGAAATAAAATTTAAAGATATTTAATTAATTGTATCAGAAGAATATAATAATATTCTGCTGCCCGGAGGAATTTCCGAATTAAAATCAATCAAAGAAATAAGGATAATCCAGTTAATATCTTCTTTTGTAACGGTGTTGTCGGGGAAAAGCCCGACCTGTTCAAGAATTGTCTCAACATCTGTAGATGTAAGTAATCCGACGTTATAAAGATGCATTAGGTAGTTGTAATTTTCCAATCCCAGAGAGTCTTTTTCTTCTTCGCTTAATATTCTGAAATTGTTGGAGATTTTTTTTCTTTTTTTAGGATTTAATTTATTGCTTAAAACTTTGTCGTAAACAAGACTGAATGCAACTCCTACTGTCTGCTGGTCGAATTCTTTATTTTTAACCAGTGATAAATTTACTTCTTCAAGAGTGAAGTTTTTATTCAAACCGTCAAGTATTTTTGCTAAAACTTCTACAATTTTAGTTGGCATATAGGGCAATACTTTCTTTTAATTTTTTTGAGAACAGATTTACAAGTCTATCCTCTTCAATTTTCATTTTTCTCTTATCTGCAGGTTTAATATCGTCATAACCTAACATATGTAAAATTCCATGAATAACAAGCCGCGTTATTTCATTATCGAGAGTAATCTCATATTTTTTAGAGTTCCGCAGAGCGTCGTCAACAGAAATAAATATTTCACCGTCTAAGTTATCAAATTTGCCTGAATAATTAAAGGTAATAATATCGGTTGTAAAATCATGCTTCAAATACTTTTTGTTGATTTTATGAATCTCTTCACCAAGAACAAAGTTAAACTGAAGCGATTCTACACAAAATTTCAAATCATCTTTCAATAAAGATACAATTTTATGAATTGCTGTTTTATTAAGACGAATTCCTTTTGATGAGTATACTGATAAATTTTTAATCATATATTTTCAACATTTGCAGGTGAAAAAAATCACAAATTATATTTTAATTTCCATATAATCTTTGGCGGCAGCACATTTAAAATTATAATTCATTTTTTTTATAAACTTTTTAGTTTCCGAAAGAAGCGAATCAATCATTTTATCCGTGTACCTGGGTTCATAATGAAAAAGCATTAGGTTTTCAGAATCAGATGCCGCGGCAAGAATGGCGGCCGAAATATTATTCGAATGTCCCCAGCCTACTTTTTCTTTAAAATCTTTAATTGAATACATTGTATCGTGAACCAGGTAATTGCATCCGCGACAGAAATCAATAATATCCGAATTATGTTTCTTTATAAGATTAATATCCGGATCATTATTATCCGCGTCGTAAAATATTTCACTGTCGGTTAGATATACAAATTTCACCTTATCATTTGATAATTTAAAAGAAACAGTACCAAGCGAGTGATGTGTTTTAACAGTGCTGATTTCAAATCCGTTAATATTAAAACTTTCCCCTTCTTTTATTCCGTGAAAATTAATTTTGGCGTTAAGTACTTTTTTTGTAACCGGAAAAAACAATGGCTGCATTAACACATCAAAAATATTTTCATTCGGTACAATTTTTTTTCTGCTTGAATAAAAGTTAATTTCATAATCTTTATTGTAAATGGGAGTAAAAAAAGGGAGACCTTGAATATGATCCCAATGGAAATGAGAAATGAGTATGTTTATTTTTTTTATTAAAGGATTTTTTATGATTTCGATTCCGAGTTCCCTGATTCCAGAGCCGGCATCAATTATAGTAATTTCATCTCCGCCGTTATAAATTTCTATACACGGAGTATTTCCGCCGTACTTTAAAGTATTTTTACCGGGTACGGGAATTGAACCCCGCGTACCCCAGAATTTAATTCTCATTAACTTTTTTTATTTGTTTAGTATTAAGCGATTTAATCGTAAGCCGGGTATATTCTAAATATCTGTCTGCAGATTTCTCGAATTCCTCCATTTCCTCTTTTGTTAAATCTCTTACAATTTTGGCGGGCACGCCTGCTGCAAGTTTACCGGTAGGCACAATAAAATGCGGTCTAATTACGGCTCCGGCAGCCACCATGGACTTTGTTTGCACAACTGCGCCGTCAAGTACGGTCGCGTTCATTCCAATTAACGTCAGGTCTTCTATTGTGCAGCCGTGCAAAACCGCGCTATGTCCTACGGTAACTTTATTTCCAATATTTAAAGGATATTTACCGTTGGTTACATGAAGCATTGAACAGTCCTGAATATTAGTTCTTTCGCCAATTTTAACGTAATGCACGTCGCCGCGGATTACCGTATTGTACCAAACGCTGGAGTTTTCTGCGATATCCACGTCCCCGATAATTTTTACGCCTGATGCTAAAAATACACTATCATCAATTTTAGGGAAAGTATCCAAATACGGGAATAATTTATCTTCTGTCATTGTGTTTTTTAATAATAATATTATTTTTAATTAAAGTTCATGCCAAATATCACAATTATTTTAAGCCGGCCATTGATTCTGCTTCGCCGAATGAAATCATTGCTTTTTGAAATTGTTTATCATCGTCAAGTAAAACATAATACCAGCCGGCGTTTTTCCAAATGTCCCTGGCAATATATGCTTTAATTCTAGAGCTGATAAAATCTTTATCTTCATTATAATCAGATTCTTTATATTCTACACCAAGATTTTTTGCAAATGCAATAAAATCTTCGAGTAATTTTTCATCAACTACAAAATCATTTTTAAATTTATAAAGGTCGTCTAAATAAACGCTTTTAATTCTCTCCCCATTTAAGTCCATATAGTTTCTTATAAACTGATAAAAAATGTTGCTTCTTCTTAGTTCAATTGAGAAATCGGAAATCTTACCCGAAGAAACCAAAACATCAGGCGTGATTCCGCCACCGCCGAATACCGTTCTTCCGCCTTTTGTTTTAAAGACAGGTTTGGTTGAATCCGCTTCGGCAGTATGATCAATATTTTCGCCTTCTTTTTCCTCACGGTGATAAATTTCGGAATAATATTCTTCTTTATTTTCATAATCTCTTTGAATGGCTCTTCCAGAAGGTGTGAAATATTTCGATATGGTTATTCTAACAGCTGAATTATCCGGCAATTTAAATACTCTTTGCACAAGGCCTTTGCCAAAGGTTGTCTCACCAATAATTAGACCTCTGTCCCAATCCTGAACCGCGCCGGATACAATTTCACTTGCAGAAGCACTACCTCTGTTTACAAGAACAATTAATGGAATATTCTCGAAAGGATAATTATTAGAAGCGTAAAGCTGTTCATTAAATTTATCATAGCGTCCTTCTGTATAAACAATCATTTTATCGCCGCCAATAAATAAATCCGCTACCTGCTGAGCCTGACCTAAAAGTCCGCCAGGATTATTTCTTAAATCAAGAACAAGTTTTTTCATCCCTTTGCTGGTCAAATCCACAAGCGCTTTATATAATTCAGATGTAGTTGTTTCAGCGAATTTGGAAATACTTATATAACCAGTAGTGCCGTCATACATCAAAGAAGCATCAACGGAATAAAGAGGGATTTTATCACGCCTAATATTAAAATCAATAATTTTATAATTAGAAGGTCTGAATACGGCAACTTTTACCATTGTATTAATTTCACCGCGAAGACTTTTGAACACATCTTTATTTTTAAAACCAATACAGCTTTCACCGTCAATTTGTACTAATCTATCTCCTGCCATAATGCCAACCATTTCACTTGGTCCGCCTGTAATCGGAGAGACAACTGTAATTGTATCATTAATAATTTGAAATTCAATACCGATTCCTACAAAGCTGCCTCTAAAATCTTCTTCAGCTTCTTCTTGTTTTACAGGCGGAAGATAAACGCTGTGCGGGTCAAGGTCTTCGAGCATTCCGTTAATTGCCGATTCAACCATTTTCTGTGAATCAACATCTTGATAATAATATTTTGAGGCGAACGTTAATACATCATTAAACTTAAGCAGGTTTTCTCTTAAATTATCGCTTGAGAAAAGATTCTGTATCTGCATTCCCAAGGTTATGCCGATAATAAGTATCACAAATACGAATGTATATCCAATTTTATTTTTTTTCATTAAATATCCTTGATTAAACTAAGGCAAAAGTAGGGATAAAAACCTAATACTTCAAGAGTGAATACTCAGTAGCATAATAAAAATGCCGCTGTATTTGGTGTAATTCTAATTCCTGGCATAGGAAAATGCAGGTAGTTCAGAGTGTTTTTCAGAAATTGCCAGAAACTTCCGTAAAGTGGAATTGCTTCAGCGTCAATATCAAGAGCTACAAATAAATCATATCCAGAATTATTAGCGTCGTAATTATTTGTACCCATGCCGACTGAGACCATTAAGAATGAAGGCCAGTAATCGGCAATTTTATCCGGTAAATAATTTTCAACTCTTATTCCCATCCAGTACTTTTGCCCGCCGAAATCAGAAAATATATTTTTATTTTTAATACTGTTATTTGAATAAGCGTTGGAAGGATAATAACTAATTCTAGGCTGAAAATTTTTTAATTCAGGAATATAATATTGTCCTAAAACATAGCCTGCGCCAAAAGCATTAAACACTATTTCCGATGCATTAAACCCGTAAGAAGGCGCAAATCCGTCGTAAGATTCTATGTACAACCCATAAGCAAAAGCAATAACGGCAGAATAGATAGTAGCTTTTTCATATTCAATGCCTGAGTATTCAAGAGAAGCCGAATAAAAATGAGCTATTAAATTCGTTGAATAAAACTTTCCCGCTTTATTGATCCAATTATTTCTATTTAACGAATTAATAATCTTAAAATTATTTGTATTATTTGACCACCATGAATTGTATTGATAATTATGAAGCAATAATCCTGAAGTAATTGAAGAAGCGGCTAGTATTGATAATGACAGGTAATTAGTTTCGGGATGCGGTAAATTAATATTTCTTAAATTTATTTTAAGACTGTCATTCGGTAATAATTGAGCCGAAACATTTGAAAAAACTATTATAAAAAAAAATGATATAATTACTCTGAATAATTTCATCAAACATTTCGGCTAATCATTTATTTATTCGGTCTCATATGAGGGAATAAAATTACATCTCTAATTGAGGGCTGATTTGTAAGTAGCATAACAAGTCTATCGATTCCAATACCCAACCCTGCCGTAGGCGGCATTCCATATTCAAGCGCTTTAACATAATCTTCGTCAATCTGATGCGCCTCGTCGTCACCTTCATCGCGCATTTTATTCTGATCCATAAATCTATTCATCTGATCAATTGGATCATTCAGTTCGCTGAATGCGTTGCATATTTCCCTGCCCAGAACAAATCCTTCGAATCTTTCTACGAGTCCTGGTTTCGATCTATGCTGTTTCGCCAAAGGCGATAATTCAACGGGGTAATCAACAATAAATGCGGGCTGAATTAGACTATCCTGAATTGTAACTTCAAAAAGTTCGTCGATAAGTTTTCCCTTGCTTTCTTTACCTGTAACGGTAACACCTTTGCTTTTCAGCATTTTTTTGATTTCTTCGGTTGTATCTTCAAGTACATCAATACCTGTAACTTTTTTTAGCTCGTCTGTCATTGATATTCTCTGCCATCTTGGTCCGAAATCAACTTCATTTCCTTCAATTAAAAATTTAGTTGTTCCGAATACTTCCATTGAAACATAACGAACCATAGATTCAACAAAATCCATCATCCATTCATAATCTTTATATGCCACATAAAGTTCGAGCATGGTAAATTCAGGATTATGAGTTTTATCAATTCCTTCATTTCTAAAATCTTTCGAGATTTCATAAACACCATCGAAGCCGCCGACAATTAATCTTTTAAGATATAATTCATCGGCAATTCGCATATATAATTTCATATCAAGCGCGTTATGATGAGTAACAAAAGGACGCGCGGCAGCACCGCCGTATAATGTTTGAAGAACAGGCGTTTCAACTTCAAAATATCCTTTTCCGTCCAAAAATTTTCTAAGCGACGTTACAATTTTGGAGCGCAGAATAAAAACTTCTTTTACTTCGGGATTTACAATTAAGTCAACGTACCTTTGACGATAGCGAAGTTCTTTATCAGTAAATTGGTCGTGAATAATTTTGTTACCCTGTTCGTCCGTAGTTTCTTTAGCGATAGGTATTGGTCTAATTGATTTAGCCAATAGTTTCATTGATTTAACATGAACCGAAGTCTCGCCGGTTTTTGTTTTGAATACATATCCTGTTACGCCGATAATATCGCCTATGTCTAGGAGTTTAAATACATCATACGCTTCATCACCAATTTCATCTTTCTTTAAATATATTTGAATCCTGCCTTCTTTATCCTGAATGTGAGTAAATGAAGCTTTACCCATTCTTCTAATTGCCATAATTCTGCCCGCAATAGAAACATCTTTTGCTTCCAGCGACTCATAATTATCTTTTATATTTTTCGAATAATTATCTACATCATAACTGTAGGCATAGGTTTCATGATTTCCATTTTTAAGTTCCTGCAATTCCTCATGCCGTCTTTTAATCAACGCATTCATATCCTGCTGAATATTGCTTTCCAAAATTCCTCCTTGTTAAACTTATTGACTTCTTGAAAAATTTACGAGTTTCAAACATACTAAATCTTGAATATAATTTGCCAAATTAGAAGGCACCAAATAATTATTTACAATAATAGAAAACGCGAAAGGTTCATTATCCGCAGTTTTTAAATATCCTGCTAAAGCCCTAACTCCGCTCAGCAATCCAGGTTTCGCTCTTACCTTGCCTTCGGCTTTTGTTTTTTTCATTCTTGCTGCTAGTGTTCCGTCCATTCCCGCAATTGGAAGCGATTCATAAAACGAATTAAACTCATCGCTTTTATACATGTATTCAAGCAGGTTTACAACTTGTTTCGGTGTAATTAAATTTAAGCGTGATAAACCTGAGGCATCGGCATAAACCATATTTTCCGGATTTATTCCCATTACTTTAAATAATTCCTTACATGCTTTTACTCCGTTTTCAGTTGTACCGTAATTATAAATTTCATGCCCCAAAGTTTTTAAGAGCTGCTCGGCATAAAAATTATTGCTTTTTTTATTTAGTTCATAAATTATATCTTTCATTGAATAAGAGATATGTGAAAAAAGTAATTCATATTCCCTATAATTTAGTTCAATATTTATTTCATCAATGTCAGCCGGATACCCGTCTAAAACAATTCCTTTTGATTCAAGTATATCTTTAAACACCGAAACTGAAAACTGCGTTGGATTATCAACAGGCGCAAAAACTTTTACAGGATTTGAGTTTTCTTTAATCGTACCGACTAAAGTAAATATTTCTGATCCCGGTTTTTTATAAATTTCAATATCTTCGTTATATCCGTCTTCAACCGTAATAATTTTATTAGCGAATGAAAAAAGTCTGGTTGATGGAGAAAAACTTAAATCGGCGGGAAAATTTATTTTTGAAGGCGCAACAGTAATTTCAATTAGGTTTTCGTTAAACGAAAGCGCTCCGGAAGGTGCCGCAAACCATTTATTCTGAAGATCCCACGACCAGCCGTTACCCAGACCGAGATCATCAAAAATGTTATCATCACCTATAATATTCCCTTCAATAATCTTAATACCTTTGTTTAGAAGTGTATCTGCCCAGTCATTAAATATCTGCTCATTTTCTTTTTCAGTAAAACGTCCTGAAATTGTAGGATCGCCTGAGCCTCGGATTATAAGATTACCTTTTAATATCCCGTTTTCAATTACACCGTCGCTGTAAATATCGGTTTGATAGGAAAAATCGGAACCAAGAAGAAGTAATGAAGAAGCCGAAGTAAACAATTTCATTAATGAGGCCGGTATAAATAATTTATCCTGATTCTTTTTATAAATAACATCGCCTGTTTTAAGCGATTTAACAAATACACCCCAAACCGCATTGTTAAAATTCGGATCTGCAAAGGTATCGTCCAATTGATTTCTTAATTCATTTAAAGAAAAAAATCCTGAGGACTGGGATTTAATTTTAACAGAGTCTTTCTGAGCGCTTATTTGAGCAGATATAATTATGGTAAATAAGAATATGTAGAGTAGACAATTACGCATATTTTTTATAAAAACTTTTAATTTCTTTTTCAGTTAATGGCCTATATGCTCCTGCAGGAATATCTTTAACATCAAAAGGTCCGAAACTTTTTCTTTCCAATTTAGAAACGAAATACCCTAACGCCGAGAACATATTTTTCACGAAATGATTTCTTCCTTCAACGGTAACAACCCTTACATGTTTATGATTTGAAGTTGAAGTAAAAGTAAGCTCATTAAACTTACCTTTTTTCCCGTCCAGATAAATCGCTTTTAACAGCTGATTTTTATCGTCTTCTTCCAAAGGTTTGTTCAACGTAGCGTAATATTCGCGCGGAATTTTATTGCGGGGATGAGTAATAAAATTTGTGAACTCGCCGTCGTTTGTTAGAAGAAGAACTCCCGTAGTATTATAATCCAATCTTCCAACCGGAAATATTTTTTCTCTTGTATTTATAAGATCGACAACCGTTTTCCTGTTTTTCTCATCCATTGTTGATGTAATTACGCCTTTGGGTTTATGCAGCAGGAAATATAGTTTTTTTGCCGATTTAATTTTTTCACCGTCGAGCTGTACAATATCTTTATCAGGATCAATTTGAGTAGCCAAATCAATTACGGGATATCCGTTAACGCTGACCCTGCCCTGCAGAATTAGTTCTTCGGATTTTCTTCGAGATGCGATTCCGCATTCGGATAAATATTTATTCAATCGAGTCATTTTCCTCCCCGCTCATATCTGTTTCGTTTTCAATAATTTCTTCTATTTCATTCATCATAATTTTTCTTTTCTGTTCCAGAAAATCCTCATCCTGCATTATCTCTTCAATCTCGCGGGGTTTGGGCAAATCGGCAATTGTATTCAAACCGAAATACTTAAGAAACTCATCCGTGGTGGAATATAAAAGAGGCCGGCCAATAGTTTCAGCTCTTCCTTTAATTGTAATAAGATTTTTTTCAAGCAGTGTATTAATCATATAATCGGTATTAACGCCTCGTATCTGCTCAAGTTCGGGTTTGGTTATTGGCTGTTTATAAGCAATAATAGCTAGTGTTTCAAGCGCCGCCTGGCTTAATCTTCTTTTACTTTTTTCTGAGGATAAGAAGCCTACATATTTTGCGTATTCAAGTTTAGTGGCAAAGGTATAACCGTTTGCGATTCTAACAATCTGAAACGACCTGTCATTATCTTCAAAATATTTATTTATTTCATCAACCGCAGCGTCAACGTCTTTTGCATTAATTTCAGTATCATCGCCGTCAATTTCTTTAATAGCATTTATAATTTCAGAGGCGTGAATAGATTCATCGGACGCAAATATCAAAGCCTCAATTATTGAGTTGTAGATTTTCTCCATTTTCTTCAATTCCGTATAATTCAAATTGGTTAAATTCTTCCGATTCTCTTAATCCTATTCTCCCCATTTTCACTAATTCAAGAAGCGCGATAAACGTAACGACTATTCTTATTTTTTCCTTAAAATCTTTTAGCAGGGAAACAAAGGAAAAGCTTTTTTCTAATTTTAACCTGTTTAATATATAAACTATTTGTTCGTCTATAGTTACATTTAATTTTTTGATATTATGAACAGGCTCGGGCGGTTTTTCCATCATAGCCTGTTTAAATGCTTTTATAAGATCGTATATTGTAATATTCTTTAATAAGGTTGAATATTCGGGCATTGATTCTCTATAATCCGCTGAAAAGTTGCCTCTATAATTTACTTTTCTTTGATTTGATTCGTAATAAGAAAGTTCTTCGGACATTTCTTTATATCTTTTAAACTCAAGCAGCGCTTTTACGAGATCAGCGCGCGGATCTATTTCTTCCCCCTTTTCATCAATTTTTCTTGGCAGAAGCATGCGCGCTTTAATCTGCATTAAAGTAGAAGCCATCAGAATAAAATCTCCCGCGGTTTCAAGATCAAGCTGTTCAATAAATTCCATGTATTTAATGAATTCGCTTGTAATGTATGAAATTGGAATATCATAAATATCCAATTCATCGCGGCGGATAAAAAACAAAAGAAGATCTAAAGGACCTTCAAAATGGTTTAATTTGATTTTATACAAAAACGACGATCCCTAATTGAAATGCTTAATATCAATAAAACAACATTAAAGATAATGAAAAAAATGAATTTTCGGAATTAAACATTATTACTTTTAGAGGAATATGGGATAAATTATGATTGAAAAAGATAAGATTTCCAAGTTTCATCCATTCTTCCGAGGGAGTTTCTAATAAACATAATATGATTTGGAGTATACGGTTTTAACCTTAAACTTAAACCAGCGTCTTCCGGAGTTTTATTCCCCTTTTTATTATTGCATTTAAGGCAAGCTGCCACGAGGTTTTCCCAGGTGTCTTCTCCCCCTCTTGCTTTGGGAATTATATGGTCAATTGTTAAAGTCAAATCACCGCGTCCGCAGTAAGCGCATTTGTGCCCGTCTCTTCTTAAAATATTTTTTCGAGTTAGAATGATTTTTTTATAAGGTACTTTTCTATACGTATTAAGTTTGATAATACTCGGCCATGGGAAATTTTCAGTTACTGATCTAATAACCTTATCCTTTTTATCGACTACCATTTCTGCTTTACCAAGAACCATAAGTATAATTGCTTTTTTTACATTACAAATAGTCAGCGGCTCATAACTTTGATTCAGAAGGAGTACTTTTGCATTTAATGCACCGTTTTCAATTCCGTAGCGCTCGAACTTGGCCTCCTTTAACATGGATAATTTTTAATGTAGAATAAATTAAAATATTTTTCTTTAAAAGTGTAGTGCTTAATAAAACACTTTTTCGAATTAATTAAAATTTAATCTCTTTCTTAATTATAAGTTAAGCGGTCATTTTTTGTTTTTATAGTTTAAAACTATTTTTATAGATTTGTCAATCAGCTCAAGGTTTCCGGTATCCCCGTGTCCGGGTATAATGGTTTTAGCATCATTAAATTTGTTTTTTACTTTTTCCAAAGATTTGTCCCAAAGATTTAAATCAGCATCTCCTATATAGCCTATGGACTTCGATTTGAATTCTTTTACAAGGCATCCACCGAATAATATTTTTTCATCTTCGAGCCATACAACTATATTATCTTTTGCATGCCCAGGTCCGGGATAATACAATTCCGCAAATTTACCGCCTACTTTAATTTTCATCGAATCAGTAAATATATTTTCTGGTGCTGGCAAGTTTTGAATCATTAAAGTGTCTCTTGTAAATTTCAAAGAGTAAGAGGGAACATTTTCACTATGAAAAGCCTGAAGCCCGCCGGCGCAGTCATTGTGCCAATGAGTCGCTACAATACCTATTATTTTCACTTTTTTGTTTTTTTTAATCCAGCCTATCAAATTAATCGTTAAACTGTCATCAGGCGGAGTATCAACAACAAGGCATTCGTTATTATCAATAAATAATAATCCGTTACATGGAACAATGTAGCCGTTAAAGTTAAGATTTGAAACATGGCGGTATGTATTTTCTGTAATCGGGATAATCTTCAAATTATTATTTATAATAATTTCTTCCTGTGTCTGTGCAGAAAGAGAAACAAATAATAATAAAATAAATACCGCGGTTAGATCAATAATATATTTCATTTTCCCCCTCATATGAAATATTATAGAATTGGTTTTATGTTTATAAATATTATTGCCCGGATTTAATTATTCCGCCGGCTAAAACGTATCCCATTTCATCATAAATTACAGCTGATTGGCCAGGTGTAATTGCGCTTGCTGGCTGAAGAAATTTTACTTTAAATGTATTTTCACCGGATTCCAGTACCTGTGCCGGAGCGCCTTTATCGTTATATCTGATTTTACATATTATAACATCGCCGGGATTAAGTTTATCCATACTTACATAATTAACATCTTCAGCTTCCAGTACATCCTGCATTAAATCTTCTTTATCTCCGATTTCAATTGTATTGGCTTCATGATCAATTTTTTTTACATAAACAGGTTTCCCCATTGCAATTCCAAGCCCCTTACGCTGGCCTATTGTATAAAAAGGAATACCTTTATGATCACCGACCTTTTCCCCTTTATAAATCATTTCACCTTTTTTAACATTATCAATAACATCTGGAATTCTTTCGCGTAAGAATCTTTCATAATTATTGTCGGCAACAAAACAAATTTCCTGACTGTCAGGTTTATTAGCAGTTTTAAGATCATAATTTACAGCCAATTCCCTGATTTCAGTTTTGGTAAATTTTCCCAACGGAAAAATTGTTCTGCTTAAACTTTCCTGAGTTAATCCCCATAAAGCATAACTTTGATCCTTGCGCGCGTCAATTCCGTTTCGTAAACAATATCTGTTAAGTTCATTATTATGTTCAACAATAGCATAATGCCCGGTTGCAACAAATTTTGCGTCCAAAGCATCTGCTTTTTTCAGAAGTTCTTCCCATTTAATTTTTCTATTGCAGACAACACATGGATTCGGAGTTCTGCCGTTTAAGTATTCTTCAACAAAATTATCAATAACCGCGTTTTCAAATGGTTTTGTAAAATCTACAGTATAATGAGGAGCACCTAATTTTGTAGCTACGTTTTTTGCGTCATAAATAGCATCAAGCGAACAGCAGCCGGATTCATGTTTTGGAGCGCCTCCTACCTCCATAAATCCCCATGTTTTCATTGTAACGCCAATTACTTCAAATCCTTGTTCATGCAAAATAGCCGCAGCCACAGAAGAATCAACCCCGCCGCTCATTGCAACAATCACTCTATTTTCGTTCAAAACAAATCCTTTCTGATATTTAGATATTCTATCGTTTTTGATTGTCAAATATAAGTAATTTGTTAAGATTTTGCTATTTCATGGAGAACAAACTTTTTCTATAGATAATAATTAACAAAAAATTAATAATTCGGTAATTATCAGTTAATATTAGATAATTATTATAAATCATAAATTTGGAGATAATATGTTAGATATATGGTATTTAATTATAGGAATAGTATTCGGAATAATTTCCTCTTTGTACGCAAAAAAGAAAAATATGCACGCAGAAAACTGGTTTACTCTTGGGTTGATCTTCTGGTTCATTGCCCCGATAATAATATTTTTTACTAATATTAAAAATGATGCTTTGAAAAAATCAGAAGACGAAGAATTCTCATTTCCTCATTAATTTTTGTCCGGATAATAAAAGCAAAATAACATTAAATTAATACTTTGGTTAAACTCAGTTAACATTTGAATTCTATCTTTACGCAAGTAAAAATCGGAGTTCAATATGGAAATAGGCGACAAAGTAGTATACAACTTTCCCAATCCCCTTAATTCAAATAATGATAAATTTATCGGTATTCTTGAAATTATTTCCGATACACACATTTACATCCGTAATGAAGAAGGAATTCGTTTAAAAGTATCATTTAAGAATTTTGATTTACTCGAATTATACAAAGAAAACCAGCTGTTCGATATAAAAAGTGAAAACTATTTTGGGTAATTATTCTTTAGTAATATTCAAACTTGCCGTAAAATTTATAATCTTTTCATACTCTTTATTAAATACGAAATAAACCTTATATAAAAATATTTTATGTATATTCTTTTGTATTTATTAGGAGAAAGTATGGACCTGGATTTTAAAATAGGCGATAAAATATCTTATGTATATCCGAATCCCTCTAATACTGATAACGTAAAATTTGTCGGAGTGCTTGATACAATTGGCGATGCGTTTGTGTATATAAAAAATGATGAAGGAGTTAGGTTAAAAGTATCTTTCAAACATTTTCATTTATTAAAACATTATAAAGAACATCACAATCCAAATCAATAAGTAAGATAAACAAGCAGTTTTTAAAATGGCAAACTCCGCTTAAACGGAGTTTGTCAAAATATTTGTAACCGATATAAAATATTATATATTAATATCTTCTTCCTTTACCTTTAGTATTGCGGGGCGGACGAGCTTCATTAACTGTCATAGGTTTTCCCTTCATATCGCTTACGTTTAATTCTTTTATTGCTGTCTCGGCTTCAACCTTACTGGGCATTTCCACAAATCCGAAACCTTTAGAAACTCCTGAAAACATATCTTTAATTAATTTTACCGAAGATACTTTTCCATACTTTTCAAACGTTTCCTGCAAATCTGTTTCTGATACATCCCCTGTTAAATTTCCGCAAAAAATATTCATGGTTACTCCTTGTTTTTCCAAATTTTTATTGAATAATATTAATATTTAATAATAAAAAAGTTTCTCCGAGTTTATCTGAAAAATTAATAATCTACAAAAGCAGAATAAGAGGCTAAAAGAAAAGCCGGTTTTGATAATCGCAGAAATGTTGTCTTTATTCAAAAACAAGTTAATTATAAAACTTTCTTTCTCAAAGAATTTTTAATTATATCTTTTTTTTATATTTTGTGCAAAGATGTTAAAATTAGCTGAATATTGAGAATTAGTTTTTTTAATTAAGGTTTAATATAAAATATTTGTAAAGAGGTTAAAATGTCACAGACTCCATCGACAATGATTGAATTAGGAACAACAGCACCGGATTTTTTATTAACAGATACTATTAGCGGTAATAAAATTAAACTGACGGATGTATCTTCAGATTTAGCTACGGTAATAATGTTTATATGCAACCATTGTCCATATGTTAAACATATCAACAATAAGCTTGTAAATGTTGCTTCCGAATATCAGTTAAAAGGAATATCATTTGTTGCTATAAGTTCAAATGATGCCGTTAATTATCCGGAAGACGGTCCCGATAAAATGAAAGAATACGCAATTGAATTAGGATACCCTTTCCCATATTTATATGATGAATCTCAGGAGATCGCAAAAGCTTATAACGCCGCATGTACGCCCGATTTTTACATTTATGACAAAGAATTAAAACTTGTATACCGCGGGCAATTTGACGAGTCGCGCCCTAAAAATGATATCCCGGTTACCGGCAATGATATACGAAACGCGCTTGATAATATTCTTGCGGGAAAAGAAGTAAGCATAAATCAGAAACCAAGTATCGGCTGCAATATTAAATGGAAGTAAAAATATTTTATAAAAATGTTTTGTTAAATAATTATTTTTTATAAAGAATAGCAAAACAAGTAACGTAATGATTGGAGTGACTCATTGTAATTTTTAATTCATTTCCTTCCGCAACTAACTCCTTGAGTTTACCGAAAAGTTTAGCTTTCGGCAATCCGTTTAGCTCGTTGTATATTTCAACATTCTTCCATTCAAAACCTTCATCGCCTACTGAATAAAGGGCTTTTGCTATTGCTTCTTTGGCAGCAAATCTGGCGGCCAGATGCTGGTATTTATTTTTTTTAGAAAGAGAATAATCTAATTCTGTCTTCGTAAATATTTTATTCAGGAAAGCGTCTCCGAACCTTTCAACGCTGTCTTTAATTCTTTCGATTTCTATTATGTCAATCCCAATTCCGAGTATCATATTAATATCCTATAGCTAATCCTTCACCCCGGGGATCAAAAGAACCCCAAATTGTACCGTTGTCATCTATCATAATGCCTAATACTTTTGCGAGATTTCCTGTTTCAATTAATTTATGACCCTTTGATGCTAAATTTTCCTTAACGTCGGATGTAAAAGCATAATGTTCAAAATTAATAACATCAGGAAGCCATTGGTGATGAAAACGCGGAACTTGTATTGCACGTTCCAATTCCATTCTAAAATCTACAACATTTAAAAAAGTCTGAAGTACGGCCGTAATAATTTTACTTCCCCCTCTTCCTCCTAAAAGCAAAAAAGGTTTATCATTTTTTAATGCTATTACAGGCGTCATTGAACTTAACATTCTTTTGTCCGGTTCTATTGAATTTGCTTCTCCGCCAATTAATCCGAACTGGTTCGGGATACCGGGCTGCGAACTGAAATCATCCATCTCATTATTCATAAAAAAACCGGCGCCATCAACAACAATCTTATTCCCGAATAATCCGTTAATTGTATAAGTTACGCTTACGGCATCGCCTTTTGAATCAATAACATTATAGTGGGTTGTTGCATCGCTTTCTGTGCCGGAAATATCGGACGGCAATATTTTAATACTTGAAGTGGCGCTATCTTTTATGCTGCCGGCTATTTTGCTTGCGTAATTTTTTGAGATTAGATGTTCAACAGGCACATCATAATATTTTGAGTCTCCTAAATGTTTAGACCTATCTGCATAAACATGTTTAAATGTTTCGCTTAAAGTATGCACATAACGGCTTGCGTTCCATTCATCTTGTTTGAAAATAAAATTTTCCAATATGTTAAGCGATTGAACAAAAGCAATTCCGCCCGACGATGAAGGAGGCATAGATATAATTTCAATCCCTTTATAACTTCCGGTAATAGGAGGTTTTTCTAAAGGAGTATAATTACTCAAATCATCATATGTAATATAACCGCCGTTTTTATCAGATTGTTCAACAATAAGTTTTGCAGTTTCTCCTTTATAAAAACCGTCTTTTCCGAATTCTTTTATTAATCTTAATGTTTTAGCAAGATCATTTTGTTTCAGCAGTGTGCCTTCTTTTATAGGATTTCCATTATCGGTAAATATTTTTTTTGTTGTACTATATTTGTTAAACCTTTCGGTATAATTTGCCATTCTATCGGCTATCTTATATTCAACAATAAAACCATTTTCCGCTAAATCAATAGCAGGCTGAATAACTTGATCTAAACTTAAAGAACCGTATTGTTCAAGCGCGTATATAAGTCCGGCTACAGTACCTGGAATTCCTGAAGAGGTCCATCCTTCAGTACTTAAGGATAGATCAAAATTGCTTTCATTGTTTAAAAACATATTACGGTTAGAATTTTGAGGTGCTGTTTCACGGAAATCTATTGTAGTATTTTTCCCGCCGGCAATATGAATAACCATAAATCCGCCGCCGCCGATATTCCCGGCCTCCGGATAAGTTACCGCAAGCGCGAAACCAACGGCAACCGCGGCGTCGACCGCATTTCCGCCATTTTTCAAAATTTGGATACCTGCTTCCGAAGCATAGGAACTTTCGCTAACAACCATAGCGTTTTTAGCGCGGTTTAGCTGCAGCTCCGGAGGTGTTTTATGAATTACTGAAGATGTACATGCGGAAAGTAATACAAATAAAAGAAAATTAGAAAATATTCGCGTCAACATTAACGCCGTCTCCTTCCAATTGTTCCTTTAGCAGTTTTGTAAGTTCTTTTACCTGATCTAATGTTTCGGTAAGACCTTTAAGAAAATTTTCATCATAAATAATTTTCCCGATATTATTTTCCTTATTCTTAATTTCTTCAATGGATTTATCAATTTTTGAAACCAGGTTATTCGAGTTATTAATAAATTCGTTCAATCTCTTTAATGATTCCGAAACCTGCTCTTTGTTATCTGTTATCAGGCTGTTAGCCGATTCGGTTAAATTTATTGAAGAGTTTATAAGAGAAGAAATATCCTTTCTGTTGGCCGTGATCAATTCACTTAACTGACCGGAAAGAGTTGTAATATTTTCAAAAGAAGTTTTAACATTTCCGGAAAATTCTTTATCGGCAAATATTTCATTTAAATTATTTAAAGAAATTTTCACTTCTTTAATTACGTCAACAAGGTCATTCTGAACAGAACTTAGCATTGCCATTGCAGTTGAAATATCCCCGGAGAAATAACCGTTTTGAATTTCCTTAAAATCTATTTTGTTTGCTGAAATACCGGGAATAATTTCTATTTTTTTCCCGCCCATTAAATCAAGCATTAATATCGTGAATTTAGCGTCTTCCCTTATATCAGAATCAGCGTCAATGAGAGTTTTAACTATTACATAATTGTTTTCATTAAAAAAGTTTTCGACTGTTCCCTTTCTAATTCCATTAATTGTAACTCTATCACCGATTTCCAGTCCGGCAATATTATCAAATCTAATAAGCAGTTCTTTTTGCGAAGAAACCAGATTATAGTTTTTCGCCCAGCCTAATATCCATACAAGTATTAGTAGTCCGGCAAGAACAGTTATACCGACTTTAATTTCAGTCTTTCTGCTATCTTTCATATTTTTTATAAATTTCCGTTAGTTTAGCAAGTTCGTCGGAATCAATCACTTTGTCATTTATAAACTCTTCAATTTTTTCGAAAAAATGGAAAGAATCGTTTTTAACTTCTTCAAAGTTTAGGTCTTTCATATATTTCAATTGGGAATTTACGAGAACTATTAAAGAATCTTTATACTCATTACTTTTAAGATTATCAAGTTTTTCTTTTATATCTTTTTCGGCAAAAGAAAATAGTTTTTCTTTTCCAGCTTCCCAAAGTTGGGGACCATAATTTTTACCGATGTAGAATATAATTCCGATTATAATAGTAATTAAAATTATAGATGTAAAAAAACAACCTGATTTTTTCATTCTACTGAAGTACCGGATTTGATCTTTTCAATTAATACTTTGTTAATTCTTTTATTATCTATTTCTTTAACCGTAAACTTGTAATTGCCGTATTCGAAGCTTACGCCTTCATCGGGAATTGTTCCAATATGATTTAATATAAAACCGCCGACAGTATCGTAGTCATCATTTTCCGATGAGAAATCCTCACCTATCAAATCATTTAATTCATCAATTAGGTATTTACCCAAAACAAGGTATGAGTTCTCGTCAATTTTGGTTATTTCATTTTCTTCATTATCATATTCATCTCTAATTTCACCGACTATTTCTTCAAGAATATCTTCAAGAGAAATTAATCCGGCTGTACCGCCGTATTCATCCACAACAATTCCCATATGCATATTTTTTTCCTGGAACTCGTGCAGAAGATCGCTTATTAATTTTGATTCGGGTACAAACATTGCCGGCCGGGCAATGGTTTTAAGCGATAATTTTTCTTTTAATTCCTCATCTGCTAAAAAAGGAAGTAAATCTTTAGCGTATATAATACCGATTACATCATCTAAATTATTATTATATAAGGGAATACGGCTATGCCCTGATGTAGTAATAATTTCCATTAATTCTTTAAAATTTGTATCAAGCGAAACGGCTGTAATATCAACGCGGGGAGTCATAACTTCTCGCACGCTTACGCTTTTAAATGAAACCAGACCGTGAATTAATTCGTGCTCCTCTTCTTCAATTGTTCCGGACTCAATTCCTAGATTTGCAAGTTCTGTTAAGTCCGAGGAAAGAAGCGCTGTTTTTGATCTGTCAATTGTAAGTTTAGAGCTGAAAAATTTTATTAGATCGGTTAATATTTTAGAAATAGGGAAAATAAATACGCTTGCCCAATAAAGAGGAATGCATATAACCTTTGAAAAAGTAAGAGGATTTTTACTTGCAAAAACCTTAGGAAGAATTTCGCCTGCAATTAGAATAAGTATAGTAAGCAGAACAATTTGAATAATAAGTGCGACATCGTTTGAAATATTAAAAAACGGAGCCGCGTCCAAAGCAATAGTAACAGCTAAAATTGACGCAGCAACATTAACAAGGGTATTACCCAGAAGGATTGTTACAAGCAGCCTTCTTGGTGTTTCAAGAAGGCTTGTAATATACTTGGCCAATATTCCGGGAGTCTTTTTTAATTCTTTAATTTTATTTTTGTCTAATGAAAAAAGAGCAACTTCCGATCCTGAAAAAAAAGCTGATAAAATTAAAAGAATAAATAAAAGAATTAAACGATAGTACCAGTCAACTTCCAAAAATGTAATTTAACTCCGATTGTGGAACATGATAATTAAAACGGAAGATCGTCATCTTCTGAAGAAGAATCAACAGGAGCAGCTCCCATTTCGTAGGATGAATTATTGTCGGATACTTTTGAACTGCCGCCGCTTGAATCCAATGGAATTAGTTTTTCAGATACAACCTCAGTAACATATCTTTTTATGCCTTCTTTATCCGTGTAATCTCTTTTAGATAAACGACCTTCAACATAAAACTTTCTGCCTTTTTTAAGGTTATCCTTAAAATAATCGGATAAATTAAAGCATACTACATTATGCCAGGTTGTTTCTTCTACCCAGTTTCCGTCTTTTCCTTTATAACTGTTAGTAGTTGCAATTGAAAAAGAGGTTACAGATAGATTATTAGTTGTAAACCTGTTTTCGGCGTCCTGCCCAAGGTTTCCAATTAACATAATTTTATTTAATGAAAAAGCCAATTTGTACCTCCTCCCTGTCTTTCAACAGGTAAATTTTATGAAATAAAATTTATAATAAATTAAGCTTCTTTCAAAATTTAATTTAAGAAAAG
This sequence comes from Bacteroidota bacterium, assembly GCA_018829205.1. Lineage (GTDB taxonomy): Bacteria > Bacteroidota > Ignavibacteria > Ignavibacteriales > Melioribacteraceae > JAHJUE01. The sequence goes on along the minus strand of JAHJUE010000035.1, from coordinate 80,861 downwards.
AATTATTAAATAATGATTGAAGTTGAAACAATATAATTATAATTAATGAATTAATAAATGCATTAAAATTATTAATTTTTAAATTATTTATTGGATGGTTCTTTATATTTGAGGTTTATTCTAAAATGACGATAAAAGCGTCTTTAAATTTTTCAATTTTCCAAAGATTATTTCTTACATTTTCTGCTTCTTCTCTTGATTTGAATTTTGGAATCCAAACTACAAATAAATTTACTTTTTCACTATAATTTACTTCCATTGTAAAATCAATCTTGTTTCGGTTTTCACTAACAAATAATTCAGCTTTATCCCTGGTTGAAAAAGCTCCCACTTGAACCGTATATAATACTTCCTTTTTAACATCTGCTTCAAGTGCCGGGAAATCTTCTCTTATAAAGTTTGATGTATCTTTTGAGATTTCATCTGTATTTAATGAATCGGTTTTAGCCAGGACATCAATTTCTGAATCATCAAAAATATAAATTTCTTCTTTTTTAATTTCATCATTGTTAACGGATTCCTGAGATGAAGTGCATGCGGCAAAAAAGAAAATAAATGCGGAGACTAATATTTTTATGTATGTTTTCATTTGATATTTTAAAATGAGGGATGAAAATAAATCATCCCTCAAATAATTATTTAATGTTATAAATTAAAAGATACATTTGCGCCTATTAAATTCGCCGATGGATTGTATGTACCGTTAAGCGGAGTTGGAGCAATAAAAGGGTTTGAAATATATTCTTTTGAATTTGTAATAGTTCTTTCAGGGAATACCAAAAGCATATAAGCAACGTCTAGAGAAATAGTTTCATTAAACTTATAACCGAAACCTAGGTTGAAACCATATCTGTCATTATCAGGCAACGTAAAATCAACTCTTTCATCTTTAATAGGATTTTTATCGAATAAGAATCCGCCTCTTAAAGCGAATTTATCGCTTAGAATATATTCGGCTCCTAATCTGATAATAAATGAATTTTCATAATCTCTGATAGAAGATGAAGAAGTACCGTCCTCAAAATTAAGTGTCAATTTATCGTAGCTTGACCACATAGTATATTGAAAATCGGCGCTTACAGTAAAATTATCATTTGCTTTGTAAGCAGTTCCGGCTGTAAATACACTAGGCGCAGTTAAAGGAGCGGTAGCGGTTCCTTTAGGATAAGCTGCTTTTAATGCCGCTTCAACAGTTGGAACTAATGCAGGAGGAACATAACCAGATACATTTGGAATTGTTGTTGTTATGTCACCTTCGAAATCGAATGCTAATTCATGTTTATATGAAGCACCGAAAGACCATTGGTCATTTGGTCTGAATAAAAATGATACATTAAAACCATAAGCAAGATCATCACCTGAAAGATCAATTTTACCATCTGGCAATACAACAACCGTCGGTGAAAGCGGTGGTGTTAAAGCGGCAGGAAGCGCTCTTGTAATTTCAACATCAGCATAAGCTATGTTTGCGCCTAAACCAATTGAAAACTGATCAGATACTTTATATGAAAAAACCGGAGTAAAATTAAAAACTCTAATTTCAGTTTTTACAGCGTTATAACGGCCTACCCAATTATCTTCCCATTCGGTGCCTAACCCGTAAGGATTATTTACTCCAAAACCGACGGCCATCTTTTCGTTAATTTTGTGTGTTATATAAAAATTAATTGGAGTGAAAAATCTGTTCTTTAAATCTGATTTTGTACTTAAGGGTCCGTCCGGTCCTTCAAAAGAACCGCTTGGTCTGATATATGTTGTACCAAGACTTATTTTTGTGCCGGATAAATAAACTAACGCGGCCGGATTAAATTGTACGGCCGAGGCATCATTTGCCAAAGCAGTAAAAGCTCCAGCCAACGACATTGCTTTTGCACCGTGTTCATTTATTTGGAAACCGCTAGCGAATGAATTTCCATTTAATAACAATGCAAGCATAATGATTAAAGTAAGTTTTTTTACCACACGTCCTCCGAGTTTAAGTTGAAGTATTTTGAATAATAACGAATGAATATAAGTATTTGTATTTTAAAAAAGCAAAAAGAAATCAGCCTATAATTAGGATAACAGCTCCTTTTTCGACATTTTGCCCTTCGTTAAAATGAACTGATTTTATTATTCCAGATGCAGGAGAACGCAAATCATTTTCCATTTTCATTGCTTCCAAGGTTAATAACGAGTCGCCAATTTTAACCTTGTCGCCTACTTTCTTTTTAAAACTTATTATTAATCCGGGCATTGGCGCAACAACTTCGTCATGGTGAACAAGACTCTCTTTATTTTTCAGGTACTCGACTGCCTTTTCTTTAAGAGCTGTTCTTACAGTAGTTTCAAAATTATTTCCGTCCAATAAAAAATTATATTTTTCATTTTTTAATTTTGTTGTCGTTATCTCATATACTTTATTATTAACTTTTAACAGGTAGAGATATTCATTTACTTTAGCCAAATCAACGTCAAAAGTAAAATTGTCAATACAGACATTATTGCTGTTAAGTATTGTGATAATTCTTTTTTTATTATTTAATGATACAATAAAATTATTCATCAGATGTATCATTCCATTTATTTGATGAATTATTTTTAATACGCCCTGGTTTTAAATCATGTTCTTTTTTCTGAAGCAGCGCGCCTAGTATTGAAACCGCAATTTCATAGTCGTCATTGTTTTGCGATTTCCATGCATCCGGGAGCAGCGGAATAAAAACATTATCAACAAAATTAATCGTAAATGTTCCATCTAAAAATTCTTTTTGATTTAATACCCATCTGCATGCCGGTATATTAGTTATTACGCCTGCAATCTGGTATTCACCCAGCGCGCGTTTCATTCTTTCAATCGCCTCTTCCCTATCCGTTCCGTATGTAATTATTTTTGAAAGGATTGGATCATAATAGACAGATACTTCCGATTTTAAATCTATTCCTCTATCAACCCTAACACCTGGACCTGAGGGAAGTCTGTGATGAATAATTTGTCCGGTAGAAGGAGCGAAATTGTTTTCAACATCTTCCGCATAAATTCTGCATTCAAGCGCATGTCCTCGTTTTAATAATTGCTCCTGAGTAAATGACAATTTTTTGCCTGATGCAATTCTTATCTGTTCTTTAACAATATCAATTCCTGTAATAAGTTCGGTAACCGGATGTTCAACTTGAAGTCTTGTATTCATTTCAAGGAAATATACATTTTTATCTTTATCCATTAAGAATTCAATTGTGCCGGCATTTTCGTAATTGCACGCTTTAGCAGCGTTTACGGCAGCCAAGGTAATTTTCTTTCTTGTAATTTCATCAACCGATACCGAGGGCGCTTCTTCAATTACTTTCTGATGTCTACGCTGAACAGAACATTCTCTTTCAAAAAGATGCACATAGTTTCCGTAACTATCCGCTAATATTTGCACTTCAATATGTTTAGGATCTTCAATAAATTTTTCAATATAAATGTCGGAATTTCCGAAAGCGTTTTTAGATTCGCGCCCCGCTTTTTCGAACGCGTTTTCAAACTCTTCATGCGAATGTATTTTATGCATTCCTTTGCCGCCGCCTCCCGCGGAAGCTTTAAGCATAATCGGGTAACCTATTTCACCGCATATTTTTTTTGCTTCTTTAATATCGGATATAGGTTCAACGGTACCCGGGACAATAGGCACGCCGTGTTCTTTCATTAATTTCCTGGCAGATGTTTTTTCTCCCATCAGCACAACGGATTGCCATGAAGGACCAATAAATTTTATTCCCTGTTCTTCAATTAATTTTATAAAATTATGATTTTCAGAAAGGAAACCGTACCCGGGATGAATAGCATCGGCATTAATTTCTTTAGCGAGTTCTATAATTTTATTGTAGTTAAGGTAAGATTCCGACGCGTTTGATGCGCCAATAAAATAAGCTTCCTCGGCTGCTCTAACGTGAAGAGAATTTTTATCAATCTCGGAGTAAACCGCGGCTGATATAATGCCAAGTTCACGGCAGGCCTTAATAACTCTAACCGCAATTTCACCGCGGTTTGCAATTAATATTTTTTTAAACATAAAATCATTATTTCAATTCAACAATTGTAATACCCTCGCCGCCGAATTCTATATTTGCGAAGTAATATTTTTTAACTGCAATATTTTTATTTAGTAATTCATGTACAAACTTTTTAAGCACTCCGGTTCCTTTACCGTGAACAATTTCTATCTGTCCGACGCCGGCAGCATAAGAATCATCTATAAACCTTACTATTTCATATTCAGTTTCTTCGGGTCTTTTGCCTCTTATATCAAGTCTTAAACTTCCGATTTCCGGAGTAAAGCTTTTCTGATAAACCGTAGTATCAACTGCTTCTTTCTTTTTGGCGTATTGAAGCTGCGTAAGTTTTACCTGTAATTTAATACTTCCGGCAATAAGTATGGCTTTATTTTTGCTTTCGTTAATTTCCTCAACAATTCCGTAAGTCTGCGTGCCTTTAATTACCGCGTAATCACCTACTGTAATTTTTTGATCTGAAACACTTATAATTTTTTCTTCATGTTTAACAAGTTTATTAGCTTCTTCAACTACTTTAGCTATATTCTGCTTTTCCAGCTTTATTACATCTTTTCCCGCATTCTGCTCGCGAATATTTTTTATAGCTGATTCAACTTTTTTATTAATATCTTTTAAATACTCATCCGCTTTTTCTTTTGTGTCGTATAATATTTTTTTCTTTTTTTCTTCAAGCTCATCAATTTTATTTTTATATAAATTTGTCAAACCTTTTAATCTTGAGTTTTCTATTTCCGATTCTCTCAATTTTTTTTCAAGGTTGGTAGAATTCTCCTCAAGTTTCACAAGAAAATCTTCAAGTTTTGTTTTATCGGTGTCAAGATAATCCTTTGCGAGGGAAATAAATTCATTGTCTAATCCGATTCTGGATGCAACTTCAAAAGCGTAGCTTGATCCGGGTGTTCCTTGTTTAAAATAATATGTAGGTTTTAATAACTTTGAATCAAATTCCATTGACGCGTTTTGAAAGCCGTCCGTATCGTTTGCAATAATTTTAAGATTACCATGATGAGTTGAAGCCAGGACTATCGATTTTTTATCTCTTAAGGAAATTAAAATTGCAGTAGCAAGAGCCGAACCTTCCGCCGGATCTGTGCCAGTACCTATTTCATCCAACAGTACAAGCGATTTTGAATCGGCCTGAAGAAGAATATTTTTAATATTGGATAAATGAGAACTGAATGTGCTGAGGTCGTCCTCAATTGACTGCTGATCTCCAATATCAACCAGTACATTATCGATGTACCGCAAATTAGAATCGCTATGAGCGGGAATATGCAGACCCGATAGCGCCATTATAGTGAGCAATCCGGTTGTTTTTAGGACTACAGTTTTTCCGCCCGCATTCGGTCCTGTAATTAAAATTACATTCTGATTTTTAATTTCAAGATTCAGCGCAACGGTTTTGTTTAATCCTATTTTTTTAATTAATACTGGATGCCTTGCATTGTAAAGATAAAATGGTTTTTCTTCATCGAATGAAGGGAATGCGCCAATTGTTTCGATAGAATATTTAGCGAAAGAAAATATAGCGTCAATTTCCGAAATGGATCTAAGAGCAGTTTTTAACTGATCGCTGACTTCCCCGATTTTTTTTGTTACTTGTTTTAATATTCTTTCAATTTCTCTCTTCTCGGCAAATGATAGAGAGAGTATATCGTTATTTAATTCAAGTGTTTCTTCCGGCTCAATATAAACAGTCTGTCCGGTTGATGATTCGGAATGTATAAAACCCCGTACATGTCTTTTATGTTCGGATTTGATAGGCAGAACGATTCTACCGTCGCGCTGGGTCATATAATCTTCCTGCACAAGATAAGATTCGCTTAATTGCCTTAACAATTTGTTAACTACTTTTCTAAGCTGATCGGCTTTGTTTTTTATTTCAAGTCTTATTTCTTTTAGTTTGGGACTCGCATTGTCGCTTATCTCTCCGCTTTCGTCAAATATACGGCTGATATGATGTTCGAATACTTTATCTACAAATAGGCTATGCAAAAAATCTTGAGAAATGTTTAACGCTTCGTCGTTTAATTTTAAGAATTGGTACATTTTACGCGAAGTTTCGGCTAGAGAAAGAATGTCTTTTATATTTTGAAGATTAAGTACTGCGTCTTCAATTTTTGCGGTCGATATTTGGTTATTTAAGTCGGGTATATAACTTAAAGGCGGAAAATCATTGTTAATAAGGATTTCTTTAGCTTCTGTTACATAACTGCCGTATTTAAGAATTTCTTCAATACTGTTGTAAGGACGTTTATTTAGTACAATGTTTTTCCCGTTTTCCGTATAAGAATAAACGGTAATATATTCCAGCACCTTAATAAATTCGAGTTTTTCTAAAATTTGTTTGCTTATCATTCCGTAATTTTAACTCCAATTGAATCCGGTAATTCTACATTTACAGGCGGGAGTTCACCTTCTTCAATATACTCTTTAAAAATATCCTTTGTTTTAGAATTATCGCCCAAAATAAAATCTATTGTATTAGGGACAAGGCTTGAAATTCCGTTATATAATAATGAATCTTTTCTTGTATCGTTAGACGGAATATTAAAAATGTTAAGAAAAAGTAAAAAGCCGCTAATGAAGAAGATAATTTGAATTGAACCTGTAAGTCCTCCCAAAAATTGATTTACAAAGCGGTTTACTTTATCAAGCGGATGAACAATTCTTTTTATAATTGAAGTGATTAAAATTGTCAGGAAAAATATTATAAATCCAGATACAGTATTTGAGAAATATATTTCATCATTAAAGACAGGCGAAAGAAACCTGCCAAGCTCATCTGAAAACTCAATTGCGAAAAGCACACCTAAGGCTAAACCTGCTAATCCAATAATTTTTCTAACAAGTCCGTCTTTAAATCCAAGAAGGAAGCCTATAAGTATAACAAGAGCAATAATGTAATCAATATAAATCAATTATTTCCCAGTACTTTTTCAACTATAGTTTTAATTGTTTTTCCGTCGGCCTTGCCTTTCATTTCTTTAGCTGCTACCGGCATTACTTTTGCGAAATCGGCCTTTGATACTGCTCCAACATCAGCGGCAATGCGTTTAACTTCCGCTTCAATTTCTTCAATTGTAAGCTGTTTAGGCAAATAAACCTGAATAATTTTTAACTCGGCTTCTTCTTTATCAGCTAATTCATTTCTGCCGGCATTCCTAAACTGTTCAATGGACTCCTGTCTTTTTTTAGCTGCTTGACTGAGCATTTTAATTTCATCTTCAGGTGTTAATTCTTTATCTGTTCCGCTTTTTTCGAATTCAAGAATCAGCGCCCGGATTGAACGGATGGTTTGAAGTTTTACCGCGTCTTTTTCTTTCATAGCGGTCTTTAAGTCTTCATTAATTTTGTCTTTTAAATTCATATTAGCTCCAAAAAAAAAGGCAGATTATAAAATAATATAACCTGCCTAAATTTAGTAAAAAAATTATTTTACTGTTTGAGCATTGTTGAATAGTTTATTCTGCGCGCATCTGCTTTTCTAAGCTCTTGCTGAATATCGGTTACAATGCCCATGTTAGAGTTTTTATCGACTCTTAACGAAACAATTACATTCGGCATTTCAACTCTTTTCTGATACATCAGCTTTTGAACGTCATCTAATTTGATGATATTATCATTAAGCTGAATTCTCTCATCGTTGCCAACCCAAATGTATGAAACTAATCTTTTGTTTTCAATTTTTTCAATAGCTTCCGCTTCAGGAAGTTTGAATTGCACCATAACGTCAACTTCTCTTAATGTTGTAGTAACCATAAAGAAAAGAAGAAGCATAAATACAATATCAGGCATAGAAGACGTTGGTATTTCCTGTTTAGTAGAAGCTCTTTTCTTTTCAAATTTCATTATAAATCCCCAACTTTATTTAATTTGTTCAGGTTCGGCAATTGATATAATAATCGGAATTTTCTCACGGACATCTTTAAGCTGTTCTTCGTTTAATTCCTCAAATTTATTAGTACCGTAAGTTGTAGCAGAATATTCTTCTCTAACTTCATTAAATGCGCCTCTAACCTGATCGAGAGTCTGAATATATAAATTATAATTTGTTTTTCTATCTACTTTAACAGAAACAACGAGCTTTTTATTACTCGGAAGAGTAATTTTACTTCTAATTCTATCAGTTAAATAACCTTTTATCTGAGGAATAGCTATTATTTCCTTATTAATAAGCACATCACCGTTTTCGTTAACAAGTACTGCGGCAAGTCTGTCTTTAGAAAGAGGTACAACGTCTGTTTGAGTTTCCTGGTATTCCGGTAAAGTTAAACCTATACCTGTATCAACATCAATTACAGTTGCGACAAGAAAGAACAGAAGCAGCAGGAAGGCGATATCCGCCATTGAACCTGTTGGAATTTCGGCGCCACTATTTTTTTTCTTTTTAATTCGAACCATTTTATTATTATCTCAATTTTTAGTTTTTATTACTTTTCTTTATTTCATATAAAGCGTCAATCAATTCAATTGAACTTTCTTCCATATCAGCAACTAGTTTATCAATTCTAGCTACAAAAAAGTTATAAAATACTTGAAGAATCATAGCTGTTACCAACCCGAAAAGTGTTGTCAACAAGGCAACCGAAATACCGCCGGCAACCACACCAGGTGAAATTTGAGCAGCTTCTGCGATAGCGTCAAAAGCTTCAATCATACCTTGAACCGTACCGGTAAAACCAAGCATAGGAGCAATAGTAATAAATGTAGAAATCCAGATTAATCCTCTTTCCAAAAAGCCCATTTCAATTGCACCGTAAGCCATAATAGCTTTTTCAGCCGCTTCGATACCTTCGTCGGCTCTTAATAAACCTGCGTGAAATACAGAAGCAATAGAACCCCTGGTATTTTCGCAAACTTTCATTGCTTCTTCAACACCGCCGGTAGTTAAAGCATCTTTAACTTTAACAATAAATTTTCTTGTGTTCATGCTGGCTCTTGAAAGAGTCCACATTCTTTCAAAACAAAAACCTAAACCGATAACCAAACTTGCAAGTATTGGCCACATGAATCCGCCGCCGGCAACAAACTTTTGTTGAAGGTAATTAAGTATACCAGTGTCTTCTACTTGAGCTATAATATAGGAAACAAATCCCACTATTTCTGTAAGTTGCATAAGAGATAACCTCCAAAGTTATTTAATTTAATGATATTTCTACGTTGTTATTATGTTTACAATTAAGTGAAGTAACATTAAGGATTTACCCAAAAAAAGTCAATAAATAAATTTATATCCGCATCCTGTTTAACATGTTTTATTAGGTATTTGGACTAATACAACATGTTCTAACAATTTAATTAACAATTGCAACCATTATTTTACATATGTTAATTTTGCAGCCGCGGGAAAATGATCGCTGTATCCGCCAATATATTGTTTACCCCCAAATGTTCTAATTGAGGATCCGGCATAATTTCCTTCCTTGTTAATCATAAAATCCGGTTTTACAATTTCAAACGAATTGCATACATAATTAAACTTATTTTCTTCAACCAATGCTTTAGAAATTATAATTTGGTCAAGCATATTCCAGGTGCCTCTATAAAAATAACTGCCAGTTCCATTCTTAAAAGCTGTAATGGATGTATTATACAATAATCCGTTGTTAGTACCTGTGCAAAACAATTCTTCTGCTTTCAATACCTCATATACCGAGGTGTCCGTTGGTTCATCGTTAAAATCACCCATTATTATAACATTTGATTTTTTATTTTCGGAAAATATTTGACCGGTAAAATTTTTTAAAACGTTCGCAGCGGCAATTCTGTTCTTTTCGGATTTTTCTTTTCCTCCTGTTCTTGACGGCCAATGATTTACAAAAACATGCAATATATTATCTGTTCCTTTAAGTCTTAGTTGTGCGTATAATATATATCTTGTAAGCCAACCGTCGGGTAAATCAACTCTTAAAGTATCAAATGAAATTTTTTCAAATAAAGATGAGTTATAAAATAAACCGTTGTCTATTCCCCTTTTATCCAAGGACTCGCCGTAAATAATTCCATATTTTTTTTCAGACAGATATTCAGTATTCAATTTTTCGAGCAATGATTGATGTTCAACTTCCTGTACGGCTAAAAGATCGGGGCCTTTTCCGTTGTTCATATATTTAATAGTTTTTGAAAGATTTTTTAATTTTTGATTTAATCTTTCTTCATCCCAATTCCTCTCTCCTCCCGGGGTATATTCTTCGTCATTTGTATTCGGATCGTCTATTGTATCAAACAAGTTTTCAACATTCCATGTTGCGATATAGATCGTATCAAGATTAATATAATTAGATGTATTATTTTCAGCGCTGCATTTTACAAATACAAACTGGCTAAAAACAGAAACGGCCAGCAAAACTATTTTTTTCATAAATCTCTTAAATTTTGTTATCCATGGTTTTGAAAAATCGCTTTGATTCTTATCTTAAAATAGGAAATTAAAAAAATATATCGTATTATTTTTTCATTAATCTTTCAACAAACTTCCAGAAAAATATGAGTAAACCAAAAAAAAGAATTATAATAATAGACGCAATGGCTCTTGCCTATAAAGGATACTTCGCGTTTATAAACCGCCCGCTTTCAAATTCCAAAGGCGAACCGACTTCTGCGGTATTCGGATTTTTAAATCAGCTATTTAAAATAATTGAGGATACAAAACCTGACTACATTGCTGTAGCATTCGATTCAAAGGCTAAGACTTTCAGGCACGATATTTACGACAAATATAAATCCTCAAGAGCTAAAATGCCTGAAGACATGATACCGCAATTAAAACGCCTGAAAGAAATTATTGAAGCTTTTAAAATGCCTATTTATATCAAAGACGGTTATGAAGCAGACGATCTGATTGGAACGGCTGTGCAGTTAGCCGAAAAGGAAGGGCTTGAAGCATACGCAATTACACCCGATAAAGATTATGTTCAACTTGTTACCGAAAATATTAAAATTGTTAAACCAGGCAAGTCGACAGATGAAATTGAAATATTAGATATTAATAAAGTAAGAGAAAAATATGAATTCGAGCCGATTCAAATGATCGATTATTTGGCTTTAATAGGTGATTCATCGGACGATATTCCGGGCGTTGCAGGTATCGGACCTAAAACAGCTACGCCGCTTATTCAAAAATATAAAACAGTAGAAGGAATATATGAACATATCGATGAAATTGAAAAAGCCGGATTAAAAAATAAACTTATTGAAGGAAAAGAGAACGCAATTTTATCTAAAGAATTAGCTACAATTGTAAAGGATGTGCCTTTTGATTTTAACATAGAAGAAACAATTTTTAAGAAACCTGATATTGAAAAACTTATCGGGATTTTCGCCGAACTTGAATTTAAAACCTTTGCAGCCAAGGTGCAGAAGTTATTTGAAACAACTTCTAATCTCGAAGATAAATTTGAAGAGATAAAAGATAATGAGACAATTTCTTTTGATAATAAAAAAGTAAACTACAGTTTAATTACAAATAAAAAAGAAGCTGAAAAACTTACCGCCCTGCTTTCCGAAGTTGAAGAATTTGTATTTGATACTGAAACCGACGGACTTGATGTGCTAAATATTAATTTGGCCGGCTGCGCTTTTTCAATAAAAGAAAATGAAGCATATTTTGTGGCGACAAACCCTTATAAAAAGTCGAATGATTTATTCGCAAATGATTTATCCGATAGAATGAGCGTTGATGAATTTATTGATGTATTTAGATCTGTATTCGAGAATGAAAATATTAAAAAGATATGCCAGAACGGCAAATATGATATAGCGGTGCTTAGAACTTACGGTATTGAAGTAAAAAACTTTTTCTTTGATACAATGCTAGCAAGCTATGTGATTGATCCTGATGACAAACACGGAATGGATGATCTTTCGGAAAAATATTTAAACTACAAACCAATTCCTATAATTGATTTAATAGGTTCGAAAAAAACTCCGGAAAAAATATTTGAAATTGAGGCGGAAAAACTTTCCGATTATTCAAGTGAAGACGCAGATATTACTTATAAACTTTATAAAATTTTAAAAAAGAAAATCCAAGAAGAAGGTCTTGAGAAAGTAGCATATGAAATTGAGTTCCCTCTTGTTCCTGTTCTTGAAGATATGGAACGTGAAGGAATAACAGTTGATAAGAAAATTTTAAAAGTGCTAAGTATTGAACTGCAGAAAACTATTGAAAGATTGACAAAATCTATTTTTGAATCCGCCGGCGAGGAGTTTAATATTAATTCAACACAGCAGCTTCAAAAAATACTATTTGATAAACTAGAACTTCCAAGCACAAAAAAAACTAAAACTGGATATTCAACCGACGCAAGGTCATTGGAGTCGCTTCAGGGCAAACACAAAATTGTTGACGAGCTTCTGGAATACCGTCAAATTACAAAATTAAAATCAACTTACGCTGATTCATTACCCAAACTTATAAATCCTGATACAGGACGAATTCATACAACATTTAATCAAACTGTGGCGGCTACCGGCAGATTATCAAGCATATCTCCTAATTTACAGAACATACCTATTCGTACCGAACTTGGGAAAGAAATTAGAAAAGCATTTGTGGCAAGGGATAAAAATCACCTGATATTAAGCGCCGATTACAGTCAAATAGAATTAAGAATTATGGCTAGTATTTGCGGCGATGAAGGATTGGTAAAATCATTTAAAAACGGTGAAGATATTCATAGGAGCACAGCGGCTCTTGTATTTATGGTTGACCCAAAAGATGTAACTGCAGATATGAGAAGAAAAGCTAAAGAAGTTAATTTCGGAATTCTATACGGCATTGGTCCATTCGGTTTAAAAACAAGGCTTGGAATAACTCAGAATCACGCAAAAGAAATTATTGATACATACTTTAACACATTTAAAAAAGTTAAAAACTTTATGGACGATTCCGTAACCAAAGCCAGAGAAAAAGGATATGCGGAAACAATTTTCGGAAGACGCAGATTCTTAAAAAATATAAACAGCAGCAACAGGGTTGTAAGACAGTTTGAAGAAAGAGTCGCAATCAATATGCCTATCCAAGGCACCGCGGCCGATATGATAAAATTAGCGATGATTAATATATACAGGGAATTAAATAAGAATAAATTCAAAACCAAGATGGTTCTTCAGGTGCATGATGAGCTTTTATTTGACACGCCAAAAGAAGAGGCCGAAGAAGTGAAACCGATAATCGTAAAATTAATGGAAGAAGCAATGCCTCTTGCGGTTCCGGTAAAAGTTGACTGCGGTATTGGAGATAATTGGCTGGACGCTCATTGATCGCTAAGTAAGAAGTAAATTAATGTACCGAAGTTTATTTGAAGCGCGGCGAAAGCTATACCGCTGTAATTATCGTAGCGGTTTGTTTCATCCAAATATTTCTGATCTTTTGTTTTTTCATATTGGTCAAAACTTTGATCCGCTTGAATTTTATAATATGCCGCTACAGCTCCTATTCCCAAAGCAGTCCCGACTAATATTTCAAAATACGGCGATTCGGCAAAACTTTTATTTTTAATTTCACCTGTGAAATCAAGGCTAACAGGTTTTAATGAAGGAAGCTCGGTAATATTTATTCTTCTCGGTTTGAAATTATCTTTTTTTATTAATATAGTTTTTATATCGTCGGGAATATATATAGGCGTATAACCTATTAGCGAATCGGAATTAAATACGGAAGCGTCGGACGGGTTTGTATTTAGTATATATTCTTTTCCCAAATTAATTTTAAAGTCGTAATTACTTCCGCATTCATCAACAGAAATTTCTTTTTCAATGGATCGAGCATCCCAACGGAATCCTGGTTCTTTTATTTTTATAATATACTTACCGACAAAAAGTTCTAATTCAACCTTGCCGTTTCCTTCATAAATATCATTAACAAATATCAGAAGATCACTATTGTCCGATTCAATAGTAACGTATGATTTACAATCCTGGGCAGATATAATCTGCGGTAAAAATAATATTATAAATAATGCCGATTTAATTTTATTCATTTTAATTTCGGAGTTTCGTAAGCGTAAATAATTCCTCTGTCAGTGCCGATATAAATTGTACTGTCAAAATATACTGGAGAAAGTTTCACTCTTTCATCAAAGTTTAGCTGTTTACGGATAATGCCTTTATTTACGTCAATTAAATAAATTTTCTGATCAACATCCGGCTGCAGCAAATAGTCGTTAAATAATAACGGAGCCGCGTTCATTAATCCGCCGGTTTTTAATTCCCAGTTTAATTTCCCGTCAGATAAATTTATAGAATATACACTCCCCTGCAGGTTGTTTATAAAAACAGTATTCGAGTTTAATACGGGAAGTGATTTAATTTTTTCGGAAGTTTTGAATTTCCAATTTACACTGCCGTTGTTATTATTTATTGAAAAAAGGTTTCCTTTTGAATCGCCTATAAATGACTCATTACCTGAAATAGTAATATCTGATTCAAATCTATCGGTAACTTTGTTTTTATATAAAATATTCCCGGATTCGGCATCAACTGCAATAATCTCTCCTTTTGTATTTCCCCACATAACAATTTTACCGTCGGAAGCTGGAGAAGATAAAGAATACTCACCAGATTCATACTTCCATATTTTGTTCCCGATAAAATCAAATTTATAAAGATTTCCTTCTTCTGTTAATAATATTATTCCGTTGTTTAATTTCAATAATTCAGTAACGCATTTACCCTTTATTAAAATCCGTTCATGCACCTTACCTAATGTAAAATTGAAATAATAAAGAGAAAAATAATCTTCTTTCTGTTCATTATGAACAAACATGCATTTATTTAATTCAATCACAATTGCCGAAGGTATTTCGCCTTTAAATATTTCATAGCCATTAATTAATCCGTCGGCTTTATCGAGCACATAAATTCTACCTGATAAATCCGGGACAAAGACATAATCATTAAAGACTGAAACAGTAGTATTATCAAAACTGCCGTTAATTTCAGCTGTCCATTTAAGTGCTAACGAATCGCCTATTGATAGATCAACAAAGAAATTTCTTTCAGGTGAATTTCCGAATGAAGTTACACCTTGAGCATCAAGCTTAATTCTTTTTAAACTTATTGGCTTTGTGCATGAAATTATTAATAACACCGGTAAAATGACTAATATCTTTATTCTTAAAGTCATAGTTAAAAATCCCATCCGAAATAAAACTGATAGAATAATTTCGGCTGAAAACGTCCGAAATTATCCTCAATTTTTTTACCGATATCATACCTGAAAGAAATTGCGTTTAAAAAATTAATTCTAATTCCCGCGCCGACACTTCCGAGAGTTTCTTTATATTTATCATCCCAGGCACCGCCGGCGTCAAAATACAAAGCGCCGCGTATTGATGTAAATCCTAATCCGAAAAACGGAAAGCGTATGTAAAGCTGATCAATAAACGGGTATCTTAATTCGATTGACGAGAGCCAAAGTTTTTCACCTCTTACAGACCATCTATTCCATCCTCTTAAATCCCAGCTTCCTCCGGCAATATATCTTCTGGCTTCTTTACCGTGATTGTAAAATACCGATGCCCTAGTAGCTAAAGCAAATCTCTGGCTAATTCTAAAATATTTTCTATAATCAACAATAAACGAATAATAGTTAACATTGCTGAATTTAACATCGCTTGTAAATCCTGCCAATAGGCGAAAGCGCGAACCGTCTATTGGACCTGTCGGACCCCAAAGAGAATTATCATGAATAAAGGAAATGGAATTCGAAATTAAAAGAGATTTAATGGGCAGTATTTCATTATCTCTTTGTTTATCGCTGTTGGCTACAGTAACGGATGATTCGAGTCTTTGAAATTTAGAAAAAGGATAAATCAAACTGAAGTAACCGCCGAAGCTGCGTTCTTCGTAATAAGCGTCAGATTCTCGTATATCATAACGCCGTCCGCTGAGGTTAAATACACCGTAGCCGTAATTAGTTCTATATTTTTGATTTACTCTTGATATTGCAACATTAAAACTTTTTAATAATTCACTTTGTGTTTCGGCTGTATTATAAAGCAGAAAAATATATTTGTCGTCGCTTAACATGTCACTAATTGAAACAAGTGCTCCTCCCCTGGGACCGAATACAGGGTCTGTCGCGAGCTGTGTAAAAGCGTAATCCAAATTATATTTATTCTCATAATTAATTTTATCCGTTTTAGGATCCAGTTTTACTTTTGCGGCAACCCATTTTTCGCCGGTATTATTAAAATCAAATTTCTCATAATTCTTAATTGAATCTTTAACTTCAAGATTTTCCAGTCCGTATAAATGGAAAGAAAATTTCTCAAAACCCGCGACTATCATTTTATCGTTTCCGGCGAAAGTATAATCAAAAAAACTAGTAACAAATTTTGTGTTTTGCTGCATTTCCGAAGCAAATAGATTTTCATCAATCTTAATTTTCCAAATATTAAAAGTACCGTCTTTATCGCTTCTAACATATAGTTCATTATAATCGGGAGTAAATCTCGGATTTGTAATATTTGACGAAGAATAAGTTATATAATCTATTTTCATGGTTGATAAATCTATTTTGAACAGATTATAATTTTCGTTAAATATTCCCGATGTCCGGTCAGAAGAAAATATTATAAAAGATTCATCCTGATTAAATACGGGGTCTATGTCTTCATAATAATCATTTGTAATTCTTAGTAATGAATCATCCGAAAGGTTAAGAATATATAAATCACTGAATCCTTTTCTATCAACTGCGGAAAAAACTACTTTATTCCCTTTTCCGGAAAACTTAGTAGCTTCAATAGTAATAAGTTCATCCCATTGATAGCTTTTTATAATTTCGTCTTCCGAAATAGAATAGATATGCACAGCGTCTGATTTTCCCGACTTAGATACAAAAACAAGTTTATCATCATTTACGTCAATAGAATTCTCAAGCAGGTGAAATGTCTCGAACTCCTCATCCTTTTCTCCCTTTAATATCAAATCTGGCGAGCCGAGCGGTTTAAATAAACTGTCAATTTCTAATTTGTATATTGATGTATAACCGTCCAAGTTAGCCAGATAATATATTTCATTCTTATCATCGTTTTTATAATACCTGGGAGAAAAATTAAATCCGTCTTCCGTAATTTTTTGAGTTACGATATCATAAGGTATTTTATCCTGCATTAAAGGATAATATTCCTGTTTTAATTTATGCGTCCACTTTGCGCTGATTCTTTCAATACTCTCGCCAAGAGTAAATTCAATTACTTTATAAAAATCGGTATAGCGCCAAATATTTTCGAGTATTAATAATATTTTCTCTTCACCGTATTCCTGCGATACAAACTCAAGAAATTTCTGCCCTTCTTTATACATTAAAAATCCGCCCAACAGATAAAGATGTTCAAGCGGTACTAATACATTATTTAAAACTGCGTCGCGCAAAACCATTTCTGCCTGCGTATCCCAATCCGTCGACCAATATTCCGCAAGTCCTTCCGTAAACCATAGATGAGGCAATTGAGCTGTCTGGAAACGCCTGTCCCTAAGTACATTATAAACCTTGTTAGTCATAAATACATGAACAAGTTCGTGCCTTATAACATGCCTGAATTGATTCAGAGAACCGAAAAACGGTATAACAACACGTCCTTTAATAAACTCAAAAAAACCTCCTACGCCTTCGGGAATAAAACCAGATATTGTGTTTGTCTGCTGAAAATGTGTATGTGTATTATAAAATATAAGAGGAATTGTTCGGGTAACTACATTGTTAAATTTAACTTTGTGTTCTTCATATGCTTCTTCGGCATATTTAGCACCTATTTCAGCTATTTCTTCGAAATCGCCGTAATAATAAATATTAAAATGCTCAGTCTTTAAAACCTTCCAATCAAATTTTTCATACTGAACTTTATTACGGCCGAAAAAATAGAATTGAGCTTGAACAATAGTTGAAGCTAAAATAAGAATAGCGGATATATATTTTAAGAATTTTATAAGCAAGATATTCTTTTATTCTGGTTAAGAGAATTTACAAAGTTTAGTTTATTTCGCGTTCAAATTAACAAATGCATTTTCTTAAACAATGTAAAAATTATTCTACAGATATTCTTTTTATAAATTAATTCTGAAATATAAATATCTATCAGAATAAATTTTGCGATTCGGTTTTAAGATGAGTTTCCAAAAAGCTTTTTAGTAATAAGCTGATTTCATTTTCCGTTTTCATTTTAAGGCATTTTTCGGCAATTTCTTTTACTTCACTGTATAATATGCCTCTAATAATTTTTTTAGCGTAAGGTATAGCTGAAGCCGATACTGAAATAGAATCCAAACCAAGTCCTACTAATAAAGGTACGGCGAGTATATCAGCGGCCATTTCACCGCAAAGACTAACTTCCGCGCCTGCGTTTTTACCATGTATGATAATGTGGGATATTGTACGTACGACTGCCGGATGAAATTCCTGATAACTTTCAGATACAATATCATTGCCTCTATCAACCGCAAGAAGATATTGAATTAAATCGTTTGTGCCGATACTTAAAAAATCTACCTCCTCGGCGAATTCACCCGCTAAAACAGCGGCTGAAGGAACTTCAATCATAATGCCGATTTTCATATCATTATCAAAAGCAATATCATTTTTTAAAAGATCATTTTTGCAATCTTCTATTATACTTTTAAATGTTCTAATCTCCTTCATAGAAGTTATCATTGGAATTAGAAACTTGATATTTTTATTAACGCTTGCCCGCAGTATCGCTCTAATTTGAGATACGAATAATTTTTTGTTATCGAGAAGGAATCTGATTCCCCGCCAGCCTAAAAAAGGATTTGGCTCTTTAACGTCAAACGGAAGTACTTTATCGCCGCCGATATCAAAAGCCCTTATTGTAATTGACTCAGGGTAAACTTTTTCCGACAATTCTTTATAATATTTATACTGTTCTTCTTCATCCGGGAAACCGTCAAATTCCTGAAATAATTGTTCAGTTCTAACAAGGCCTAAACCTCTGGCGCCGTTTTGAATAGTTAATCCAAGTTCATCAATCAAATCTAAATTTCCCTGAATTATAATCTCCCTGCCGTCCAAAGTAACAGCAGGTTTGTCTTTTAATTTTGCGAGTTCTGTATCGTACTCGGTAAGTTTTTTTATTTTTTTATTGTAAAATATTAACTGTTTGGCATCCGGATTTACAATAATTTCACCGTGAAATCCGTCAACAATTAAAGTATCGCCGTCTTTTATTTTATTGGTAGAGTCATGAACCCCGACAACGGCGGGAATGTTAAGCGATCTTGCAACAATCGCGGCATGAGAAGTAAGTCCCCCGAAATTTGTAACATAACCCAATGCGTTTACTCTTGAGAACAAAACAGTATCGGCGGGAGTTATGTTTTCGGAAACAATTATTACGTCTTCCTTAATTCTGGATTGAAGTTTTTTCTTTTTTAGGTTTCTTATAATTCTGTTTTTAATATCCTCAATATCGTGCGACCTTTCCTTCATATAAGGTTCTTTTGAGGAATTCATCAATTCCTGATATTTCGATATTTCATCGTTAACAATATATTCCGGTTGTTTTTTTTCTTTCTTAATTCTTTTTGAAATATTATCAATCAGAACCGGATCATCAAGAATCATTATCTGAGCTTCAAATATTGCCGCTCGTTTTTCTCCCAGTTTATCGTAAGCTAGACTGAAAACCTTTCCTAATTCTTTTTTTGATTTTTCCAGCGCCGCATTTAGACTTTCAATTGCTTCATCAACGTCCGTTATAGGATCGCCATTAATTTCATAAATTTCTTTTAAATAAAGATGCGCTTTTGCGATTGCTATACCTGGAGCCGCCGCTATTCCGTTTAATATGTTATCTGCTTTTTTTACCATAATTACATTTCGTCAAATCCTCTATTAAAATAGTCTAATATAACCTCAGATGCCTCAAATTCGTCATCACCTTCAAACGAAAGGATAACTTCGGAACCCTTTTCAGCAGCAAGAGTCATTACACCTATAATGCTTTTTCCGTTAATGCTTATACCGTCTTTAACAATAAAAAACTCGGATTTAAATTTAGCTGCTAATTTTACAATTGTTGCCGCAGGCCTTGTATGAAGTCCGGCGTCATTTATAATTCTGACTTTTTTTTCTATCATTTATTTCTTTTTATTAGTGCGTTTGCCAGCCAAATTAATATTTCTTTAGCTTCATGATTAGTTAATTTATTTAAAGATTTTAATGCTTTGTCTGTGTATTTTTTAATTTCTTTCTGCGCGTCAACCAATACGCCTAAATCTACATAAATCTCTCTATATTTTTTGACTTGATTTCTGCGTATGCCTTTATTCTTTATTACTTTTTGAAGCGCGGTTTTTTGCGGACCTTTGGCCTTTTCAAGAGCTCTTAAAAAAAGATATGTTTTTTTCCCGGCGACCAAATCACCGCCGACGGTTTTTCCGAATTCAGTTTCATCCCCCATTATATCAAGAAGATCATCCTGATACTGAAAAGCCATACCAAGATACTTTCCATAGTCGGCAAGAGCTTTAATTTCAATATTATTTCCGCCTCCTATTTGAGCGCCGATAGAACAGCACATTTCGGCAAGAGCAGCTGTTTTTTTACTAATCATTAAATCATATTCGGGGATTGTAACTTTTTTCTGGGATTCGAAATCTGTATCCATACTTTGACCTTCACAAACTTCTATCATTCCTTTTGTAAAAGTCTGCAAAACCTTTTTATCATTATCTTTGCAGTCTTTTAACAAGTATTCGTAAGCCAGTCCGATTAAATTATCCCCCGCTAAAATTGCGGTGCTTAGATTATACTTTATATGAAGTGTAGGTCTTCCTCGTCTTTTATCCGCATTATCCATAATATCATCATGAACCAATGTAAAATTATGCAGAAGCTCTACCGCGGCGGCGGCGTTATAAGCACCCGACAATCTACCGCTGACTGCATAATTAGAAATTACTACTAAAAATGGGCGAAGTCTTTTACCTCCGCTTTGCATTATAAATGAACACGGTTCATATAGTGATTTAGGTTTTCTGCCTTTAAATAAAACGGAAAATTTATTCTCAATTTTATTTACTTCTTTTTCATAAAATTTTACCGGATTACCCAATTAATACAATTCCTCTTTTCTTAATAATTTTATCTTTTTTAATTCATCTATATTATTAACTCCTGTTAAATACATAATTTTTTTAACTGTATCAAACCAAGAGTTTATTAAATATTTCACGCCTTCAATTCCATTTACTGAAATTTCTTTTAAAACAGGTCTAGCCGAAGCTGTTAAATCAGCGCCCAGCGCAATTGCTTTTGCGATTTCTTCCCCGCTGCTAATTCCACCGGAAGCAATAAGTGTAAAATAATTAGATTTTTTTAATTTGTTCACATCTTTAATACAATATGTTGTAGGCAGGCCCCAATCCCAAAATTGATTAATGCTGTCTTTATTTCTCAAATATTCCACTCCCGACCAGCTGGTTCCGCCTGCACCTGCAACATCAATTCCCCTAACTCCAACCTCCAACAATTTTCTTGCTGAAGATTTGTTTATTCCTGACCCGACTTCCTTTGCAATAATGGGAAGTTTAATTTTCTTTGCAATTTTTTCAATGTTTTTTAGCAGGCCTGAAAAATCTGGCTCGCCGTTTTTTTGAATTAATTCTTGCAAGGGATTTAAATGTATTACAAGAGCGTCTGCTTCTATCAAATCAATCAGCATCTGAATTTTATCTAAATTATTTTTATCAGCCGCTTGAGCCGCTCCGATGTTACCGAGTACCGGCACATCAGGCGCGTTTTTTCTAATAATTTTATATGAAATGTGATATTTAGAGTTTTCTAATGCTTGCCTTTGACTCCCGACCCCGATTGGAATTCCAATTTCATTTGCGGCTGTGGCAAGATTGGCGTTTATTGACTGGGCTTCTATTGTTCCGCCTGTCATGCAGGATATTAAAAAGGGCAAAGATATTTTACTTCCGAAAAATTTCGTAGATAAATCTATTTCCTCGTAATTTATTTCAGTAACGGCATTATGTATAAATTCATATTTATCGAATCCGTTTGTTTTATTTTTAAAACCCACATCTTCGTTTAAACATAATTCTATATGTTCTTTTTTTCTTTTGGAAGTTAAATGCGGATCTTTTGCCATAAAAAGAAATATTAGTTAAAAGTTGAAATGAAGATATAAAAAAAAATGAAATATTTCTTATATAATGACAATTTTAGACGGAATTAACCGTAATTTAAAATAAAAAAGGGATGATAAATCATCCCTTTCATAAAAAACAATAAAACTAACATCCGCTTTATTTCAACAGCATCATTTTTTTTGATAAGAATAAATTATTACCGGATAATGTGTATATATAAATTCCAGATGATAATTTACCGGCGTCAAAATTTATTTTATGTATTCCCGCAGAAATTTCACTATCAATTAATGTAGCGACTTTTTCTCCTAGTATACTATAAACATTTAACGTATATAATCCCGCTTCCGCTATACTGAACTCAAATGTTGTTGCCGGATTAAATGGATTTGGATAATTCTGCATTAGATTAAAACTCAAAGGCACACCGGTTTCACTATCTACAGATGTAACTTGGGAAGGCATTACAAAATTTTCTATTTCGCTATACTCCGAAGCTTCGCCTCTATTGTTTTTAGAACGAACTCTCCAATAATACTTTTCTCCGATTTCCAAACCGCTGATAACTTTTGAATTTTCAGAGCTTTCAATATATGATGAATTACTCATATCTGAATTTTTTGAGAATTCAATTTCATAAGCAGAAACGGAAGCTTTTGTAGGTATAAACCAGGATAATTGCGGAGATGAAGAAGAAATTTCAGCACCACCCATCGGAGCCGCGGCAATTGGTACTGCCCAGCTGAAGGCCGCCGATGTTACAAATGCTTCAATTGACGAATAGTTCGAATAAATTAATCCGTTATAAGAACGAACTCTCCAGTAATAAATAGTACCGTGAGATAATCCGCTCAATGTATAATCCTTGCTTAAAATATTCGGAACTGTAATTGGCGAACTCATATTTGAGTGAGTAGAATATTGCAGTTCGTATGTTAAACCTGTACCTATATTGTTCAAATACCAGAATAGTTTTGGTGAAGTTGAATAAACAGTCGCTCCTCCAATCGGCCATGACAGTAATGGAACACTTACAGTATTATTGCCGCTTGTTAAAGTAGTAAAACTTTCGGTATCGGACCAATCTGAATTTGTTAATCCGTTTGAAGAACGAACTCTCCAGTAATAAACAGAACCGGCTGTTAAATTTGATATTTCATAATTCCCTTTTGTAATTCCAGTAACAGTTGGAGTTCCTGTTAACGGACCGGTTCCGTACTCAATATCAAAAGTCAATCCAGTATAACTTGAAGCCAGATACCAGTTCAAATTAACTTTATTCATATAAACCGTATTTCCGCCAATTGGATAGGACAAAATCGGTATTGTGGGAGTTATTACACTTCCAACGACTTCAAAAGTACCCGGATCCGACCAAGGTGAAAAAACGATACCGTTAGTCGAACGCACAGACCAAGAATATCTTTTACCGTTTTCTAATTCTGCAACTGTTTTCGATAAGGCATTGATATTAAGGAAATTAGGAGTCCCGGTTAAGTCAAAACTTTCACCTTCAACTAGTTCTAATTCGTACGTTAATCCGGTCCCGTCAGTCTCAATAAACCAATGAAGTGCGGTTGCGGTTGAATAAACAACGGCATCATTAATAGGCCATGCTAAAATCGGTTTAACCGGACCCGTAGCGCCTTGCACAGTTTTGAATGAGACTTTATTTGACCATGAAGAATATGTGCTGCCTGATTTAGATCTAACTTGCCATGAATATTTTGTATCAGGGTCTAATCCTGTAACCGAATAACTGAAATTATTAATATTATTCGATGTAGGTATCCCTATTAAATTAGTTGTATCACCCTGAACAAATTCAATTTCATAAGTAAATCCGACTCCAAATGACCCAAGATACCAGTACAATGTTGGTGAATACGTATAAACTATTTCACTATTAATTGGATACGCGGGTATTGGTGTTACCGCCTCGCCGGAAGTTATAAAACTATTTATTGATGAATAAGAAGCTACTGCTCCGTTTGCTGTTCTGCTTCTGATTCTCCAATAATAAGTTGTTCCCTTATCCAATCCGCTTATTGAATAAAAAAGTGAACCAATATTTGTAATAACAGTAGGAGAATTTAATCCCGGATCGGTTGAATAAATTAAATCATATTTTATCCCGATAAAGTTGGATGTTAAATACCATGTAAAAACAATCGGGTTTGTATAAACTTTAACATTATTTGTAGGGAATGCCAAATATGGGAGATAAGCTTGCACTGTTTTAAATGTACCTGTTGAGTATCCGCTTGTGCCCGCAAAGTTTTCCGCGCTTACTCTCCAGTAATAATTCTGATTATTCAATAACTCTGTAAATGAATATGAAGTAACGGTTAAACCAGACGAACTGAAAACAAGATTTGAGAAATTTACATCCGTAGCCAGTTCAAGAGTATATGTTTCCGCACCTATTGCCGACGACCAGTTTAATGTAGGTTCAATTGAAACATTTGTCGCATTATCCGCCGGAGTAATTAATATAGGCAAATCAGGAACATCAATAGGCTCGACAATAACATCTCTAAAATAATTTGTGTTCTGATATGAGATAGTTGGAAAAATTCCCTGAGTATTTGGTAAACCGCTAAAAACACCGTTATTATTATCAGCCACAGTACTTAAAATTCCGTTTGAAACGGAAGATGCCAATGCTTCGTTAGCTGACGGAGCATATGCGGTATTAGAATTAACCGAAACAACATATACAGTATTTGCCGGAATATTTACCGGTGTTGAAAGAAAAGCATATTGCCATCCTAAAGCTGTTTCATTTGTAAAATTAGCAGAAGCTATTAATGTTCCGGTACTCGTCCATAAATTACCTGTATGCGCGCCGCTTTCACCGGCAGACTTGTAATAACTTATAGCTCTTACTTTCGCAGCTTGTGAAGCTGTAAATTTTACTCCCATTTCATATGGACCATCGTTAAATTCTCCGGCAGGTAATTCGGTAGTAAAAATACTGTTAAGTTCAACAGCTTCTATATCTCTGTAGTAATTTGAATTATTAAAAGATTGAGCCGGGAATAATTCAGGAGTATCGTTAAATACACCGTTATTATTATCTGCTATTGTACTTAAAATACCATTTGAAATTGAGGAAGCTAACTCATTTTGAGTTATAGCGTATTCGCTATTTGCATTAACGGAAACAATGTAGGTAGTCCCCGGAAAAATCATAAACGGAGTATTTAATTCCGCGTATTGCCAACCTGACGAGGATTCATTATCAAAATTTACTTCTAATAACTTGACCCCGCTGTCGTTCCATATTTTACCTGTGTGAAGTCCGTTCTCACCAGGAGTTTTATAATATTTAATTTTAGTTATGCCGGCGACTTGAGATGTAGAAAATTTCATTCCCAACTCATAATCGCTGTCGTTTCCAGTACCCGTTGGTACTTGATTTGTGAATATACTATTCTGTGAAAACAGGACTGAAGCCGAGAAAAAGAATAATAGTACTGATGCAAAGAACAATTTCTCTGCAAGACATACCGCTGCCTTTTTCATTTGATACCTTTCAATATGTTATAAATCTTTCTTAATAGGGTCTTCTCCCTTTTAATTTGCACATACTGATAGGCCAAAAAGGATGCCACACTGAAATGTTATTTTTTAACTCTTATTCTGAGTTTTTAAGAAATGTTTATTGTCTCGAAATGATATTAAGCTAATTAATGAGGCAGGATATTTGGACTTTCAAAATCTGATAAGCGATTTATGTATAAGATAATCGATTAAAATTTAAGTTTAATATTATTTTATTAATCTTTACATGAGCTGCCGAATTGTTTCCCGTTCACGTCAACCAGGTTATCTAATCTAATAACCTGGCCTTCTGTAAGTTTTATGTATTCTACTTTATTTTCGGAAAATAATTCGCTTATTACGGAATTGCATTTTATTATTTTCCCGTGTTCATCAATAAATTTTATCAATACTTTTACATTTTTTAAAGCTAGTAATTCCAATTCATCATACAGACCGCAAGCTATTGGTTTATATTCCATAAAAACTTTTAATTCCCTTTTATTAAAATCAATTCTTCCTGCGGCGCTGTCATATATTCCGCCCCCGTTTCTGTAACAACCGCCATTTCTTCAACCGATATTGTTTTAGTTGTATCGTTCTCGGTACGCCATTTAAAAAATCCATCATATGCAAATGTTTGACCCGGACGAAGTAATCTAGCCGAGTTTCCAATTGGTTTATCGGATCTGGCCGCGCCGCTTAATGCAGGGCCGGCATCGTGAGCCCAATAACCTATAGGATGACCTGTTCCCCACATAACAGGGAGAGAGCCAACTTCATTCATCCAGTCTCTTTGCGTTTTATCAACTTCCCAGCCTGTTATGCCGGGCTTCATTGAAGCCAGTACTTTTCGATGCCCTTTAATTGAATTTTTCCAGTATTTTTGAATTTCATCGGGAGCATCTGTCTCACCAGGTTTTAAAACGTACGCAAACCGCTGTATATCTGTTACCCAAATATCAAATACTTTAATTCCAAAATCTGTTTGTATTACATCACCCGGCATAATAACTTTTTCGGTGGCATGAGAATGGCCTCTATCGGGACCGGAATTTACATTGGGATTTTGATCTGCCGCCCACCCGTCTTTTACGCCAAGTTCAGCCATTCTTTTCTTCAGATATTTTGCTACATCAGAATCCTTAGTTACACCGGGAACAACAGTTTTATAAGCCTCATATTGAAGATTAGAAGTTATTTCCGCCGCTTTTTTCATAATTTCAATTTCTGCGGGAAGTTTTACCGAAAGCCATTCATTTACCAAATCGGTAGATGAAACAAATTTTTCCGAAAGCTTTTTACCCAATCCCAAAACAAGTTCATTTTTTTGCGTATAAGAAAGTCCGTCTGCAATTGAATATTGAGATGAATTTATAGCGATCTTATTTGGATTTTCAAATTCCAGAATATCTTTAACTTTTTCCCAGATATTATAACCGCGTTCAATTTTTATTACAGTATCGGCAACATTTGTTTCTGCCAAAGCATCCGCTTCTCCTTCGGGAGAAACCGCAATTGATTTAACATTATCACCTTTTAAAAAATAGAGAAAGGCTGCCGTTCCCCCGGAATTTTCACCGCCTATATGAAAAGCTAATGGATCATTATTATTTTCGCGGCAGATAACAATCCAAGAATCTACATTTGAACGCTGCATTGCAATAGGCAATAATTTCTCAATTCTATCTTTTCGAATTTGCCGCCATGGATTATTTTCGTCTGGAAAAGGCAATGAAGAAACTTTTTCATTTTTTCCGCATGACGCAAGTAGTGTAATAAATAATAATATTATAAAGAGTTGAGAAAAATATGATTTTTTCATTGTTCATCCATTTTCAATTTGAAATTTTATTATTCTTACTTTCCTTGACGCTTAATAATCGTTCATTATTTCTTGTAATATTTTTTATGTAATCTAAATGCCTGAAACGCAGTCCCGTCCAATTTTCATCAATAGAAATCGATCTTACAACTTCAAATCCTAGTTCGCCTAAAAACTCCCAGCCTAAATCTCTTGTAATTTCTGCTTTATATTTCTTTGATGATTTTTTGGGATAGGCAAACCATAAATTACAGTCGGACTCCAGACTATTTTTCGTTAATTCCATATAGTTTTTAACATCAACACTGCTTTGAACAAAAATTAAAATAAAGCCGAATTTATCACCGCTTTCATTCTTACATCTTGAATATACTTTTGTTATTTGAGAAATTTCCTTTAAATGATTATTAAAATCCGACGGAGCATTTAATAGAAGAATTTGCCGGTTATTCTTAAACTGCATTTTCCTTAGTATTTCACTCATGATTTCATCTAAATTACATTAAGGTCAATTTCTTTGATAGTTCTGTTAATCCATCCTAACAGAAATTTTGACTGAGTTTTATTTTTGTTACAAATCTGTGCGTATCTGGAAACCTTTGCTAAAGCAAATTTTAATAGAAATTTCTCAGAATCATAATTATTTAATTTAGCCAGGGTTTTTGGACCGATAACTCCATCCATTTCAGCGTTAATAATACCTTGCGCAATTTTAGCAGAAGTTCTTACTCCCGCGTTCACGGCAAAATCAAAAATAAATTCGGCTATTTTCTGATTATTAATTTTATCGCCATTAATCAAATTCCAGAATTTAGATTTGTAAAAGGACTTTACAGAATTAATTAATTTGGGATTTGTCAAATCATTAGAGTCAATATAATTCCATCCTTTCCACGAACCGTGATAATTTCTGGCAATGCCGGCAAATGTTTGTCCTCCCGAATCACCGGGGATATTAACAAGTTTATATCCGCCTTCGTTAATTATCATTTTTTCGAAAGCAGGTTCATATGCGGCCATGTCTCTCCTTTCCAATAATTAATAATATTTTTTTGATGCTTATTAATGTACAAATCAAAATAAGCATACTAAAGTAAATATTTACACCGGAATATAATTTTAAGAAGCTGAAATGATATAAATTATAGGAATATATTTTTAGAAAGAAACCAATAATTTTCATTAAGTGCGGCAGATAAACATTTCAGTTAAAAGGAAGTTTATCCGCGATATTAATAATCGCAACATTTACGGCTTCAATAAGTTTAGGTATAACTTGATCGCTGTGCACATTTGCTTGAGTGCCTGTAACATCAGCTTCCCATAAAAGCTTTCCGCTTTTTAAGGAAAAGAGGGCAAGTTTTAAATTCGCGGTCGTCTGTCCAATAGTTTTCCTATGTTGACCGAATATTTTCTCAACATCAACAACTGCAATCTGCAGAACAGCGTTTGTTTTTATCTTTTCCGAAATTTCAAATAATGTTACCGCGTCAACCTCTTTAGAATTAAGATAATTATTCCAGAAAATATCCCATGAACTTAAATATGATTCATTGTTTTCTTCATTGTAAAAATCAGAATAATCAAAAAGAGCGACTTCATTATATTTTATTTTAGAAAAGAACATATCGGTTATCTGCCTTTTATCAAATTTAGAGAGTTCATCCCCTTTTACATCAAAAACGGCGACAGTTCTTATAACTTCTTTCTTAAATTCAGGAGAGGTAAATTCTTTTATATGAAATTTGGTAGGAGTGCACGAAAAGCTCATTTGTATAATTAACAGGAAAAGGATCTTGAATAAAATATTTTTCATAATGCCGGCAATGTTTATTTAAAATATATACAGAACAAAAATAAGAAAACCATATTTAAGATTAAATAACAACCATAAGTCATTTAGAAAATAATTCCGGCGGTTATTGCTAATATATTATTTGCTCTTCTGTTTTGATGAAACAATATTTACAAACATTCTATAAGCGCCTTCAACACCTTCGGGCAATTGACGGAACCATGAATAAGAAGTATATATAAATACCCCTTTACCATACCTTGCGTATAATAATCCGCCTAGTTTTGCCGGTTCACCGGCATCGCTGCAGCTTAATAAAGGGAAGAGTTTTCCGCCCCAGTTATCTGCAAAACTTACACCACGTTCCTGTACCCATCCTTCAAAATCTTTTTGAGTAATTTTATTCGGATAGTTAAATATTTTATGATCAGGTATTAGGATTTGAATTGCCGCATCTTCTTCAGCTACTCTATCTCTGCCTGCGGTAGGAAATGGATATGGTCCAATCTGCTGAACCTGTTTACCGAATCTAGTATTATGCTGGACAATCCATGTACCGCCGTTTTCTGTAAATTCCATAATCCGTTTCTGCTGTCTGTCCAAATCTTCTCTAACATTAAAAGCTCTTACGCCGGTTATAATTACATCATAATTCGACAAGTCCTTGTTGTCCAAATCGTGGTCGCTTAAAAGCTCAACATTATAACCCAGCTGACTTAACGCAACCGGAACATCGTCTCCCGATCCCATTATATATCCTATTTTTCTCGGATCGACGTTAATATTAAGTTTAACAAGTTTTGTTTTTGCTTTTATTAGAACTGTCTGACTTTTAATATGCGGATATTCAATTTCTATTATTTGATGAGTAAATTCTTCATCCGTTGATTTTGCCTTAAATACCAATTCACCGTCCAATGCGTTATTAATCGGGGTAACCTTAAATGAAAATATATTTACATCTCCCGCGTCAAGCAAAGAATAATTGTATGACGCAGGTTCTATTATCCATCCTTCCGGAGCTGCCGGAACTAATACTCCCGTCAGATTTTTTTCTTTTGATTCTATTTGAATTGATATCTCTCGAAAATTATTGTCGGGGAAAACATATGTCTGATGTTCTACCTTTAAACTTAATTTTGGTCTAATTACGAATGGTTTATATTTTTCGCCTTCTACCGCATCTGTAAATCTGTAAACTACCGGCACATTAAATTCAAAAACATTATTTTCAATTTTCAGATAGAAACTCCCTGTAATTGCCGGCCCGTTTTCGGCTAAACCAGTTTGCTTCATTTCAGACAAATCAAATATTTTTCCGTTATTCTTTTTTTCAAGCCAGAAGGGCTGAGAATATGGAGCTCTTTTATCAATCAACATAGTATACTTTATTTGAAGAGGAATATTTTTCGTTAATGTTTTATTAATCACTGTATCATTTTTTGAGTATGTAAATTTTATTTTTTCTAAACTAATATTAATATCGGATCTGTTAAGTAACATTGAGCGGATATCGATATTTTGGCCGGGTGAAATTCCCGGCTGCCAAACAATTGCTTCCAGCCATAAACCCGCGCACATTCTAATTAATTCTTTAACTTCATTCTTTTTAACAAATGCCCAATAATTATTTTTTAATTCATTTAGCCGGTTATATAAATTTGTTAATAGTTTTATACTATTTTCAGGCTTATCATAATTATAGTTTGAGATTAGTTCATCAATAAGGATTTGAATATTATCGGAGGATTTAATTCTATTCCAACTTAAGTCTATATCATCGAATAGATTAGTCTTTGCGGTGTCGCCTGCAGTATGATTAAACTGTACAATTTGAGTACCGCGGGATAATGCAACTCCGAAACCTTGAGTTTTATGCATGGTGCGGCTTTCGCCGGCAATTTCGTTGTATGATTTTCCAATTACAGGATTGAATAAACCAATATCCAACGGAAGTGAATTTTGGTCCGGTACAAATGAATCCCACACAATTCTTTTAGCTTTCCATACAGAAAGTTCTTTTAACTGTTCGGGAAACATATTCGGGTCAGCCGCGGCATAAAATGCTTCCTCTGCGAGAATCGCAGATGCCAGATGATGACCGTGTCCGCCCAAGGTATTGCTGAATCTTGTAATTATTATATCAGGTTTAAATTCTCTTATTACATTTACAATATCTCCGAGAATTAAATTTCTGTCCCATTTATTGAAAGTTTCCTGAGGCGTTTTGGAAAATCCGAAATCAATAGCGCGGGAAAAAAATTGTTCTGCGCCGTCAATTCTTCTTGCGCTTAATAGCTCCTGTGTTCTTATAACACCTAATAAATCTCCTTTTTCACTCCCAAGTAAGTTCTGCCCTCCGTCGCCTCTTGTTAGGGATAAATATCCTGTTCTCACAAGTTTCTCTTTTGACATATAAGAAAGTATCGCGTTGTTTTCATCGTCGGGATGAGCGGCAATATAGAGTACGCTGCCGAGTACATTCAATTTTTTAATTGCCAAATATATTTCTGACGAGGAAAATATTTTATTCTGCGGCAATAGAGTAATCGGAGTAATAAAAAAAAGAAACACAATAAAAAGAAACTTTTCGGAATTTTTAAAGAAGGGATTATTTTTATTCAAGTTAAATCTCCGGTATAAAATAATTAAATGAAAACTTTAATATAATTCACGGCGGGATTTTAACAAATATCCGCCGTGAATTTATAGGAATTATAAAATTACAATGTTTTTAATATACCTTCGATTCTTCCCTTTTGATTTGCAGGAGCCATTTCATAAGCTTTTTCATAAAATTCTTTAGCTCCTTTCTTATCCCCTTTATTGTTAAGAGCTTCGCCTAAACTGTCATATGTATTCCATGATTCCGGGAATCTTTTAATATTGAGCTCGAACATTTTAATTGCTTCATCAATTCGGCCTTGATTCATTAATTGATATCCGTAAATATTTAATTCCGCTTCCGTAGAAGTACTAATTGATTCTGCGATTAGTTTGTCACTTTCAGCAGTTTTACCCATTAGTCTTAAGAAGCCGGATTTAGTAGCAGTATTGGCAAAATTATTTCCTCCGTTCATACCTAATGCTTTTTCAATCCATGACAATCCTTCATCAAGATTCACATTATTATTTAAACAATAATTTGCGGCTGCTGCCCAAGCCGCTTGATTAAACCCGGCTAGGCCGGTTAATAAATTTTTATACGTATCTAAAACCAGTTTATGTCTGTCGAATTCAACTTTAAAAGAAACTTTAACCGAACCCCAATGGAGATATGCATTACATGAATTAGGTGTTATATCATCAAAACCGTAAACAAGCCATTCTTCAAAAGGAGCTTCAGAAGGTTTAACTTTAAATTTGATTACATCATTTTTATCTTCATAAAAGAAACTGCCCCATGCATTGTGATCTTTATTAAAAATTATTGTCCATTCGTCTTCGTGCACAAGCATATGAAGACTGTAAGTTCCGGCAGAAAGTTTTTGGCCATTAATTGTTGCGTCATGACTTAATGTGAAAACCGTATTTTCATTTGCCCCCGCGCGCCACGGCATAGGTTTTCCGTTTCCGAATGGATTAGGGGCTAAACCGTATGGGACTAACGTTCCCCATATTTCTCTTCCTTTAACTCCGGGACGACTGTAATCGATTTCGATGCTTGCAAATTCAATATACTGAACAACTTTTGCTTTAGGACTGACTCTTAGAAACGGAAGATTGGTCTGCGCGTTTAATTGCAGTGAAAAAATAAAAAATAAAAAGAACGAAATTACTGACTTTGTACTAATTAGTTTCATATTCCTTCCCCTAAATATTAATAAATTATTTTAAGAACAAATATTTCGTAAAAGCCCAATTAACTACATTTGATAATTATGTTTGACGAGTAAGCGGTAAATAAGTTTAGGGTAATAATTAGTGACTATAATTAAGAATTATTATAATAAATTCACTTAATAATAATGATGGTTTTGCCGGCCGAGGAATTTTCAATATCAATTCTATAATTTCAGACTATAATATTTTCCGGCATATAATGTTTTTACTTTACTACTATATAAAAAAAACCGGATAAAGACCCGGTTTTTTTGTATTAACTAAAAATCTATTTACGAATTAAGCTTTTCATTTTTTTTAATAGATTCCTCTGCCATTGACTTTTTATATTCATCAAGCTTTTTAGAAAGGTCTTTATCTCCGGTGGCAATAATTTGAACAGCTAAAATTGCGGCATTCTTTGCGCCGTCGACAGCAACGGTTGCGACAGGTATTCCCGGCGGCATTTGAACAATAGAAAGAAGCGCGTCCATTCCTTCAAAACTTTTTCCCTTCATCGGCACACCAATAACAGGCAAAATAGTTTGTGCCGCGGTTACACCCGGCAAATGAGCTGCCATTCCGGCAGCGGCAATTATTACTTTTAATCCCCGTCCGCTTGCCGATTTCGAATATATAGCATGTTCTTCAGGTGTGCGGTGAGCTGATAATATTTTCATTTCATAACCTACACCGAATTCTTTGCAAACATCTCCTGCTTTCTGCATAATGGGTAAATCGGAGTCGCTTCCCATAATTATTCCGACAAGAATTTTATCTGACATTTATTCCCTTTCGATTATTAGATTCAAAATGTTTTCAAATCAAAAATAAGAACAAAATACTTATAAGAAAAGTTTATTAACAAAAAAAAGCGGAAAAGAATTTATAAGGATTCTTCCCCGCTATAAAAATATTAAAAGATTGCAAAATTGCATGATTACTAATTTCTAAATTCATAAAATGTACGAATTTAGAAATTAGTCGTTGCTATTATTTTCTATTTATTGATCCAACGCCGGAAATATCGCTTGATACCTTATCCGGATTGCCGTAATAATTCACTGACCCGACACCTGATACTTCAGCGTCCAATGACTCCGACGCAAAAACATCCGCGTCAGATGCGCCGCTAATATCAACCTTAACATTTTTTGCGATAAAATCACGTGCTTTAACATTGCCCGCCCCGGAAAGTGAAATATAAAATTTGTCACAATTTCCTTTTAATGTCAGATCGCTAGCGCCGCTGGCATTAACCTTAAAATGTTCACTATTAATTCCGTCAATATAGAAATCGCAAGCTCCGCTCGATTCAATATAGTTCAGTTCTTTTACTTTTATTTTAACTAATATCTCTTTTTTAGGATTCAGATTTCTTTTTGAATCAATAATTAATTTTCCGCCTCTTACCTTTGTAACTATGTACTTAAGCAAATTATCGTCTGCTGTAATAATAATGCTTTGTTCGTCTCCTACAGAGACATCAATATTAAACGCACCAGATGCTTCAATAGCATCGAATACTTCTAAATCTCTGTTTTCACTTTCAATATCTCCTGATCCTCTTACACCCCAAAACCTGCATCCTGAAAGCGATATTATAAATATTAAAAGAAGAAATATTATTTTTGTTTTCATAGATTCCTCGTTGTGTTGTGAGGTTTAGACGTATAGTTTTTCATAATAGTTACAGTTTTTAAAGTCTTAATTTCATCGCACAACTTTGCAGGAAAAACATATTTAGATTATTAAGAATAATTTATTATTTTTTTCACGACTGTAATTTATTTTTATTTTTTGTATTATAAACCTCAATTCTGAAAGTAATCTATTATTAAATGAGAAATCAGCAATCTAATACAATGTCTCATGATCATCTTGCCGACGCAAACGATCATTTGAAGAACGGCCGATTTAGAATGGCGTTAACCTCAGCTAAAAACGCCTTTCAGCAAAAACCCGATGATAGTGAAGCGGCATTATGTCTTGCATGGGCATTGTTAGAAAATGGAAGCCCGGCCAAAGCAATGGATTACGCGAATCTTGCCGTTGAATTAAGCGGCGGTGCTACAAAAGCCCGTATGTACCGCGGTTACCTTTTGATGAGAATGTCTATTCTTGAAGGAGCTATTGACGATTTTGATAAATCAATTTCCGAGCAGAAAGATTTCCTTGCGTTTACTTATATAAATAAAGCCCGCACTCTTGCCGGAATGGGAAAGTTTGAAGAGGGGCATAAAACATTAGAACTGGCTCTTTTAATTAATAATAATAGAAATGAAAATTGGAAAAAATCCCGTAAATGGTATGAAACCGCTTCGGAAATTGAACGGGGAAAAATTAAAGTTAAAGATAAAGAAGTATCAGTGCTCCTTGAAATGGGACAGGAAGCAATAAAAACTAAGGATCATTGGTTTGCTCTTTATGTCTCAAACAAAATTTTGGAAAGCGACAGGGTAAAAAAAGAAAATGATGAAGTAGAACTTCTAAATCTTGAAGCGATGCTTCATTTATTTCAGATTAGACCCGCCCTTAAAAAAGCAAATGAACTAAAAAATAAATTCGCCGACAGTAAAAAATTCACAAGTATTTATAACCAGCTTCTTAAAATTCAGAACGCCGATCGTGACGAAGAAGTATTTGAAAAACCAATTAATAAAACTCCTCAAAATGATACTAAAGAATCATATCAAAAACCTGTTGCAAAGGTTGAAGACAAAACCTATGCAGAACCACCAAAGCAGACAAGCTTTGAAACAGAGAATTTACGCAGCGATTCTGTATATTTAATTAACGACGATGCGGAAGTATTTTCAGCCAAAGTTTTTAATGTTGAAGAGGAAAAACGAACAGGTAAAAGAATCTTCTACATTCATTTTAATGTAAACGAAATTAGAAATATCGGCGTTGAAGTAATATTTAATAACCCTTATTTCAGGATGGAAAACCGTTCTTACCCATGCCGCGCGGTCTGGTATTTAAATGATTATGAAATTGCTTCCAACGATTTCGGTCTGAATGTCGAAAACGATTGGGATTCGGTTATTTTCGCTCAGACTTGCGGTTCAAACCAAAACGGATTTTGGCAATACGGTCAAGGCCGGGTGGATTTATTTGTTAACAATGAAATGGTTTGTCAAAAATGGTTTGTATTAAATGACGAAGCTGTAAAAGAAGAAATCAAAGCCCCCGCTCCCCCGCCAGAAATTCCTAAAAAAGATAATAAAATGGAAGTTGTTAAAACCAAGGAGCAGATAGAAAAAGAATCCTCAAAAGCAGACGATCCAAAAGCAGAAAAAGAGAAATCATTGCAAGAACTGCTTGAAGAACTGGATAAATTCATTGGTTTAAATAGTGTAAAAAAATCAATGCGCGATTTTGTTGATTATCTAAATTTTATGCAGGAAAGAAAAAAACTTGGATTAAAATCTTCTGACGGACTTGCAATTAATGCCGTATTCCTTGGTAATCCGGGAACAGGTAAAACTACTATAGCGCGTGTTGTAGGCGATATTTTTAAAGCTATGAAAATCCTTCCCAAAGGACATATTATTGAAGTCGACCGCTCTGCACTTGTTGGACAGTATGTGGGCGAAACAGCGCAGAAGACAGATAAAATAATTGAAGATGCCATGGGCGGAATCCTTTTTATTGATGAAGCATATACATTGGTTAAAGAAGGCGGAGGCGGTCAGGATTTCGGGCAGGAAGCAGTTGATATTCTTCTTAAAAGAATGGAGGATAAAAAAGGTCAGTTTGTTGTTATTGCCGCTGGCTATCCCGATAATATGGAAACCTTCCTCTCTTCTAACCCTGGAATGAAATCCCGATTTACTCACTTTTTTAATTTTGAGGATTATTCTCCCGATGAACTTCTTCAAATTATTGACATGTTTTTGAAAAAAGAAGAGTATAAAATTACAGACGAAGCTAAAAATCTTCTTAACAAAGAATTTATAAATCTATACCGGGCAAGGGATAAAACTTTCGGCAACGGACGATTAGCTCGTAAATTTTTTGAAGACTCTAAAATGCAGCTTAGCAGAAGAGTAATAAAACTTTCAGACGCTGAAAAAACAAAAGAAGCGATGACCACTATTACCGCGGAAGATATTAAATCTATTCTTGAAAAAGATAAAGAAAAGGATGTTAAACTTCCGATTAATGAAGAAATGTTAAGTGAGGGATTAAATGCCCTCGAAAAATTAACAGGTCTCGGTTCCGTTAAAAATGATGTGCGCGATATGGTAAAACTTGCGCGTTATTATATTGAACAGGGTGAAGACGTTAAGGATAAATTTACTTCCCATGTCCTGTTTTTGGGAAACCCGGGTACAGGCAAAACTACCGTAGCCAGAATTATGGGGAAAATTTACGCCGCGTTGGGAATATTGCCTAAAGGACATCTCGTTGAAACGGATAGACAGGGACTTGTCGCTTCGCATGTTGGACAAACGGCAATACAGACAACACAAATGATCGATAAATCGATCGGAGGTACATTATTTGTCGATGAAGCCTATGCATTAGTTAAAGAAGGCAGCGGCGGAGATTTTGGAAAAGAAGCGATTGATACCCTTCTTAAAAGAATGGAAGACGACAGAGGAAAATTTATTGTAATTGCCGCCGGATATACAAATGAAATGAAAGCATTTATTGAATCTAATCCCGGAATGCAGTCGCGTTTTACTAAATCTTTTACATTCGAAGATTATACTCCCGATGAGCTTATGGAAATTACCGATAGAATATTAGGCGGTAAAGAGATGAAGCTTGAAGATGAAGCGCGTTCTCAGCTGGCAAGATACTATAACGATATTTATAGAAAAAGGGACAAGAATTTCGGCAATGCAAGAATTGTAAGAAATTTAATTGATAAAGCTCAGCAGAAAATGCTTTTAAGATTAGCCGATATACCGCAGAAAGGAAGAACAGAAGAAATTACAAAAATGATGACACTTGATGATCTGCGCGATCAGATTATGCCTAAAGTTGAGAAACAATCGTATCAGGCCAAAGGCGACCCGGAAAAACTTGAGCAGTATAAAAAAGAACTTTATGATTTAACCGGACTTGATTCGGTAAAACGTTCCGTTGATAAATTAATAAGCGGTTTAAAAGTAGCTCAACTCCGAAAAGAACGCGGACTTAAAGTAGTTGAGAAAAGTCTGCATGCAGTGTTTATGGGAAATCCAGGCACCGGCAAAACTACTGTTGCCAGATTAATGTCGAATCTTTATAAAGAACTCGGACTTATTGAAAAAGGTCATTTGGTTGAAGTAGACAGATCTGAACTCGTTGCCGGTTATCAGGGGCAAACAGCAATAAAAACAGATAAAATCATTCAGCAGGCTATCGGCGGTACTTTATTTATTGATGAAGCATATACTCTTGCCCGCGGCGGTAATGATTTCGGGCAGGAAGCTATTGACACACTTCTTAAAAAAATGGAAGACCTTCGCGGTCAGTTTATATGTATCGTTGCAGGATACCCCGACGATATGAAAAGATTTTTAGATACAAATCCCGGTCTTCAATCACGTTTCTCAAATTATTTTTTATTCGAGGATTATACTCCGCGGCAAATGCTCGAAATATCTGATCAGATTTCAAATTCCAGCGGCTATAAACTTGACGAAGGCGCACTTCAGCTGCTTCTTGAAATGTATACAAATCTTTACGAAGCAAGAGATAAAAATTTCGGCAACGCCAGAACCGCAAGAAATATTTTGTACAAAGCTATTAGCAATCAGGAAGAAAGAATAACCAATATGTATAACCTGGATGATAATGCTCTTATGACAATTACTTTTGAAGATGTTGAAAAAGTATCGGAAAACGATTATTAATTTCTAAACCTGCCAGAATATATTCTATGCTTGAACTGAAAAATCTTACAAAAAAATTCGGCGATTTCACAGCCGTTAATTCAATAAATCTAAATATCGGCAAAGGTTATCTGTACGGTTTCCTCGGACCCAACGGAGCCGGAAAAACAACAACAATAAAAATGATAGCCGGTTTATATTCGCTTAACGGCGGTTCAATAAAATTAAATGAAATTGATGTAATAAATGATCCCTTAAAAGCAAAAATGAAAATTGGGTATATACCTGACAACCCGTTTCTGTACGATAAATTAACCGGAAGAGAGTTTTTATATTTCAGCGGAGGACTTTTTAATCTGCCTAAATCATTCCTTAAAAATAAAATAGATGAACTTGTTGAACTGCTTAAGATTAAGGACTGGCTTGATAAAAGAACCGAAGAATACTCCCAGGGCATGAGACAAAGAATTACAATTGCATCTGCGTTTCTTCATGACCCCGAACTTATTGTAATTGACGAACCGATGGTAGGACTAGATCCGCAAAGCGCGCATATTATTAAACAAGTGCTGAAACAAAAAGCCGAAGAGAACAGAATTGTTTTTATGTCAACTCATAGTCTAAATGTTGTTGAAGAAATCTGCAACCACGTAGGAATAATTAATAACGGGAATATTATATTTAATGATTCTATTGCGGAGCTCGAAAAACTTAAATCGGATAAGAATCATAATCTTGAACAATTATTTATTGAATTAACAAACGAAGAATTATAAGAATGAGTCAGCTCATTCATATATTAAAATATAAGTTTATCGCTTTCTTTAAAACCAGCGCCCGTTTTTCATTAGTTTCATTTTTGAAAGAATTAGCATCTTTGGTTGTTTACGGCGGGTTCGCGGTAGGAGCCTTTTACTTTTCCAAAAGTTTAATTGCATATCTGCTTGTAACGGCAAAAATAGGAATGTTTCTGCTGCATGAATTTATTGCTACTGGATTATTTATATTTTTTCTTTCAATCAACGCCGGCAATATAATTGTTTCATTTTCTACATTATATAAATCCGATGAAGTTTATTATTTGTTGACAAAACCCGTAAATCCGGCAAAAATATTTTTAATAAAATTTTTGGATAATTTCTTTTACAGTTCTTCTACAATGATGATGTTTCTGCTTGCTCTGTTAGCCGGGTATTCGGTTTATTTTAATATCTCACCATACTTAATTTTGATAATATTTTTATTTGACTTAATTCCTTTTATGGTTTCCGCCGGTTCTTTGGGAGTAATTATACTTCTTTTATTAATTAAACTTGCTTCCAGAATTGGGGTGCGTCCTGTGTTTTATATTTTAGCCGGGTTGTATTTATCTTCAATTATACTATTTTTTAATATTATATCCCCCGCCCAACTTGTAGCTGATGTAATGAAATATTACCCGAATGTAAATCAGTACTTCGGTGATTTAGTGCCGGGTATTATAAAATACCTTCCTAATCATTGGTTATCCGAATCGCTTTACTGGATTTCATCGGGAAAGATTGAAGATTCTATTTTATATATTTTTTATCA
Organism: Bacteroidota bacterium; assembly: GCA_018829205.1. Taxonomy (GTDB): domain Bacteria; phylum Bacteroidota; class Ignavibacteria; order Ignavibacteriales; family Melioribacteraceae; genus JAHJUE01. The sequence continues at coordinate 40,306 of JAHJUE010000035.1, read as the reverse complement.
GATTATTCTTTCTTTGTTTTTATTTAGTCTGGCCTTATTCGCAGGATACAAATGGTATCATAAAACATGGCTTCTTGTTTTGGATTTGCGAAACAGGAAAAAGAAAATCATGCGGTTTCAGAAAAGTAATCTGAATTTTTCCAACGGTAAATATTTTAAACCCGCGCACGATTCAATATTTAAAAAAGATTTATTTACCTTCCTTCGGGAACCGGCGCAAGTAATACATATTGCAGTATTAGCTTTTCTTATAATTGTTTTTGTTGTTTCATTAAAAGGTATTTATTTAAAAGGAATGTACAACAGTTATATAAAAACAATTATATATCTCGTAATACAATTGTTTAATCTGCTTCTTATCACAACTCTTTCACTGCGTTTTGTTTTTCCTCTAATTAGTCTCGAAGGAAAATCATTCTGGAAAATTAAAAGCGCACCTATTAGTAATAACAATTATATGTGGATAAGGCTTCTGCCATGGATAATAATAATTTTATTCACCGCGGAGATTCTCGGCATATTAACAGTATATAAATTCTCGTACGAATTAGCTGTATTTTCCGGGGTTATAACATTTTTTATTTCTACTGCTATTATAATGATGAATTTCGGTATGGGAGCTTTATACGCTAATTACAAAGAGAAAAACCCTATAAGAATAGCTTCTTCGCAGGGTGCTTCATTAACATTTCTTTTATGTGTTCTTTTTATGCTGTTTGTTGTGGTAGTTCAGCTTATACCGATCAATCAATTATTTTACATGCAGTACAGAAATATATCTCAATCCAATATTCAATTTTATTATATGTCTTTTCTTATCGCCTTAGTATCTGTAATAATATCGGTTCTATTTTTCTTTATAGCGAAAAGATCATTAAATAAAGATTTTTAATAATTCGGATTAATGTTCTATATTTTTTCAGCGAAAGTAAGAACGTATCCATTTAAATCCTTTATTGTAACTTCCTTCATACCGTAAAATGTTGTTTTTAAATCTACAAGGATTTCTACATTTCCTTTTATCTTGTTATAAATCTCTTCCACATTTTCAACTTCTATAAACAATGTAAAGGAACCCCCGATAGGCGTATTGGAAAGATACGGAACATCATCCCCCAGACTTTCAATTTTCTGAATCATTAATTCCACTTCGTCGCCAATAATAATGGCGAAATCAAATTCGCCGCTGTCAGGTACTGTTACAGTAGTTTTGAATCCGAAGTATTTTTCGTAAAAATCGGCGGTTTCATTAACGCTTTTTACCATTAAATTAGCTGTTATTTTTTTATACATTGGTACCCCTTTTTCTTCCGAAATATTTTTTTTAGTAAATGTTAAGTTGCCTATCACAGCCCAAATTAATGCCAATACAAAAAACGCAAGAATTAGAAATAGAAAACCGCGGACTATACTTTTTTTATTTGTTGTTTTCTCTATGTTCATGAAGTTTCCCCGAAATTAATCCGCTTAAATTTATTAATGTTTTCCTTGGAAGTAGTCTTCCTCCGAAAACTAATATTTTATTTATTAAACCGTCTATTACGGACGGTTTTCTTCCAATTGCTTTTAAAGCTGTTTCAACTACGTTTTCAGTCGTTCTAATTAATGAACTGTTATTAAATTTTCCGGACAATCTTATAAATCCCGTGTCAGTTCCCCCGGGATTTAACGATAACACATCTATATTATGTTTTTTCATTTCATACCATAATGCGTCGCCTAAAAATGAATTAAACGCTTTTGTCGCCGAATACGAGGCAGAAAAAGGAGTAGGCTGAAATGACAATAGAGAACCGAGGAATATTATTCCCCCTTTTTTCCGTTCTAGCATTTTATTTATAAAATGATGAGTTAATATTGCGGGGGCAAGACAATTTACCTTTATCATTTTTATTTCATCATCCGGGTTAAGTACCGCGAATTCCCCTACCGAACCTAATCCGGCATTATTAATTAACAAACCTATTTCATTGCCGGCTGTTTTGTTTTTTATCTCTTCCAGGAAATTATCATCCGACAAATCAACGCAGATAACAATAGCTTTTATACTAAATTCTGATTCCAGTTCAGCCGCTAAGTTTTCTAATAAGTTTTTTCTTCTGGCAATTAGAAAAAGATTAAATTTTAATGACGCCAATTTACGTGCGAATTCTTCACCTATTCCCGAAGAAGCGCCGGTTATAAGCGCCCACGGACCGTATTTATCCTTATAATTTTTCATCGGTTTAAAATATACTGAAATCAAAATTATTATTTTCTTTTTTGATGAATAAATTATTCCTAATATTATCCTCATTATTATTCATAAGTTATAATATCAAAAATATAGAAGAAATAATTATTAAGTCTAATAAAAAATATTTCCTAATCGCCGTCATTCTCATAATTGCGGCAGCTGTTATTCTGTTTAATATGAAAAATAAACCCACATTTGATTCAAACAAATCATTTCAGAACTTATTGGATCAGGTAGCTTTCGGCCCAAGAAATCCGGGCTCGACCGGACATAGCCGCGCTAAAGATTATCTTATTAAAACACTTAAAAGATATGCCGATAGAGTAATTGAACAGAATTTCGTTTATCACGATAAACGCGATTCATTAATTAAATATAACGGCACAAATATTATAGCATCTTTTAATCTTGAACCTGAAGATCCCGGCAGAATAATGCTTACTGCGCATTGGGATACACGTCCTTTCGCGGATGAAGAAAAAGACTCAAGCAAATGGTCTACTCCAATTCCAGGTGCGAACGACGGAGCATCCGGTGTAGCGGTGCTTTTGGAAATTGCCAGAATACTTAAAGAGAATAGCACGAATACGGGAATTGACATTATCCTGTTTGATTTGGAAGATATAGGAGATAATGAGAAAACATACAGTTCTGGAAACGGAAATCCTTATTGTATTGGCTCGGAGTATTTTGTAAATAATTTGGGAAATTACAGACCTAAATACGGGATATTGCTTGACATGGTCGGCGATAAAAATCTCAGCATTGTAAAAGAAGCCAACTCATATTACTCCGCGCCTGATATTATAAAACTTATTTGGGATGCCGCCGATAAAATAAACTCGCCGGTATTTATTGATAAAACTGGAGAAGGCATTATGGATGACCATGTGCATTTTTTAAAACGCGGAATAAAGGTTGTAGATTTGATACAGCAGCCTTTTCCGGATTACTGGCATACTCTTGAAGATACGCCGGATAAATGTTCACATGAAAGTTTAAAGCAAGTAGGAGAAGTTTTAGTGGAGTTACTATATTCAGAATAAATTAAATCTAATATTTATTTATTCTTCCAGTTCAATAATCGAAAACACCCTGTCCATTCTTGTTAGCTTAAAATATGTATTAACGGCCGCATTTAAATTTGCAAGAACAATATCTCCTTTATTTTTAAGTTCTTTTAACGCAGATATAATTGTTGCAAGCCCTATACTGTCAATATATCTTACATTAACAAGATCGATTAATATATGATAATGTTCTTGAGCTATTATATTAACTAACTTTTCTTTAAACTCCATTGAAATTGACGCGTCGATGCTTATGTAACCGGGAGTAATTATTAAATACTCCTTCCCTTCAATTTGTTTTGAATAACACATAATATTCCTCTTTAATTTATACGGCGGGTGATGCGGCTTGTTTACATTATCGGTGCCCCTAGTTTTTTAGCCGCATCATGATTTGCCCAGCACGACCAAATCACCGCCGTTATTATTACGTTTTAATAATTATTGGTGCCCAGCCGTTTATAATTATCAAAACATTAATTAATTATTATTATCTTCACTTATAATATTTCGTATTTATGAGGAATATTTTGATTTTTTAGATGAATCGAATATATTGCCCGATGAACTATTTAATTTGCCCGTTAATTATTATAATATTTTTTAGGATTGCTTTATGAAATGCTTAATTGTGGACGATGAAGCTATTGCAAGAAAAATATTGGAAGAATTTGTAAGAAAGACTAATGATTTAGAACTTGCAGGTTCATGCAAGGACGCAAATGAAGCTTCTGAAATTTTACGAAATGATAAAATTGATTTGATACTTCTTGATATTGAAATGCCGGGACTTAGCGGACTCGATCTTCTAAAAACAATGAATGAAAAACCTGCTATAATTCTTGTTACTTCTAAGGATAAATATGCGGCCGAAGCGTTTGAATATGACGTAATTGATTACATTGTAAAACCTCCCACATATGTAAGATTTCTGAAAGCCGTAAATAAAGTATCCGAAACTCTAAAAGGAAATGTTACTGTATCTTCAGATAATTTTATCTTCGCTAAGGTTGATTCAAGACTAATAAAAATTGACACTTCATATATTAATTATATTGAAGCAAACGGCGATTATGTTAATATCTCAACCACCGAAAAAAATATAACTGTTTATTCAACAATGAAAGCATTGGAGGATAAAATTAAAAACAACAATTTTGTCAGGGTGCACAGGTCATATATTGTCAATATCAAAAACATTACGGATATCGAGGATAATAATTTATTAGTAAATAAAAAGATTATTCCAATCGGCGCTTCTTACAAAACTTCATTGATGAAAAGACTGAAAATTATTTGATTTAACGAACTTATAATTTTTAAACGAATATCAGTTCCGCTGATTAACAATTCAAATACAGTATACTAGTAAAGATACTTACAATTAATAAGGAGAAGAGTTATGGATAATATTCTTGTACAGATGCAGGATTATTTAACATTATACGGAATAAAAATTATTGGAGCAGCGGCAATACTTATAATAGGAATTTGGCTGTCCAAAGTTCTATCGAATACCTTAGGGAAAATTTTAACGCGTAAAAATATCGACGCTACTTTAACTAAGTTTTTTGTTAATATAGTAAAAATCTCACTTTCTGCCTTTGTTGTAATCGCTGCAATTGACCAGGCGGGAGTAGAAACAACTTCATTTGTTGCCGTAATTGGAGCTGCCGGACTTGCAGTAGGTTTCGCTCTTCAAGGTTCATTGTCGAATTTCGCATCCGGAATTATGCTTATTATTTTCAGACCAATTAAGGCAGGTGATTTTATTGAAGGCGGCGGTTCTTCAGGGACAGTTGAAGAAATCGGCATTTTTGTTACAATACTTAAAACACCGGATAATAAAATAATATTTGTGCCAAACTCAAAACTACTAAGCGATAATATTGTTAATTATTCAACCAAGGATACTCGCAGAGTTGATATGGTTTTCGGAATAGGATACGGTGATGATATTGACAAAGCAAGAAATGTAATTAAATCTGTTTTAGAAAACGATGAAAGAATTTTAAAAGATCCTGCTCCGCTGCTAGCCGTTACTGAATTAGCAGACAGCAGCGTTAATTTTAAAGTCGCCCCATGGGTAAATACTGCTGATTACTGGAGCGTTTATTTTGAAACGACTGAAACTATAAAGAAAAAATTTGACGAAAACGGAATTTCAATCCCTTTCCCACAAAGAGATGTACATCTGTTTCAAAATAATAGTTAGTCGGAATAATTTAATTAGGCGGGGATCTATTAAAATGATTCCCGCTTTTTCGGGAATCATTTAACTAGATATATAAATAAAATATTTTAGATCATTTCACTTAATAATTCTTTTCTCGGCTGAGCGATTACAACTTTATTCACAAGCAGTCCTTTTTCCGAAATTACAAGTGCGCCTGAATCAATCGCGCTTCGAACAGCGGATACTTCCCCTGTAATTGTGCAGAATGCTTTGCCGCCCAAGGCCATCGCTAAACGGATTTCAATAATACGAACATTTGCGGATTTGACAGCCGCATCGGCTCCTTCAATTAATGATGCGACCGAAAATGATTCGAGTATTCCTAATGCTTCCAATTCTCCTACATCGGAATGGCCTGAAAGCGCGGGGAAAATATCCGGATGAACATTCGCTATAACAAATGTATCTATAATCGCAAAATCAATTTGACTTGCCGCCGCGTCAACCGCCGACTGAACTTCGGCAACATCGCCGCCGATAAGAACCATATATTTACCCGAACAGATTGTTCTTGATAAAACTAGTTCAACATTAGCTGTTTTCAGCATTATATCCGCCGCCTGCATTCCCGCGGCTATACTTGTCATTTCTATTAATCCAAGTGAATTCATTGCCATTTTAAATCCTTCCTAATTATACTCTTTATATTAATTTGCTGAAATGCGTATAAACTCATCCGAAACATGGGTAACCTGACCGTTTACCGAAGCGTGAACTTTCGCGCCTAATTCTCCTTCATGCAGATCACCAATTAAATCTCCTTTTTTCACATAATCCCCAATCTTAACGACAGAAAATGCCGGGGATCCAACATGTTGTTTTAAATTAATTTTTACGGCAGATGGATTTAATTCATTTTTTATAAACGGAGTTTTTGTTTCATATTGAAGAACATTCATGCGTTTCATTAATTGTCTAAGCGGTACTCTTCTTCCCTCTTTTATAGGATGAACTTTTACAGGTTTAGACTGTTCATAACGTTTACCCTGTTTTTTTAATTCCGCTTTGCCTTGATTGCACGCTTCTCTGGGATATAAGTCCTCGGGACACGCGTACAAAGAACACAAACCGCACGAACAGCACAAATCAGCGTATTGATTCCAAACAGCTTCTCCGGTTGTCGAGAATACCAACGAACGCATAACCTTATGAGGCTGAACGTCGTAGCCTAATAAATAACGGGGACAAAATTCAGTGCAGTATGAACATTGATCGCATGCCGATTTACCGATCCTGTTCATATCCTGAATAGGCCTGTCGCTTCTGTCTATTAAGTAATGATCTTTGGGAAGTACTATTAACCCGCCTGTTGTTTTTGTAACCGGTTCGGAAATATCATAAGTTAATTTTCCCATAAGCAGACCGCTTACGAATATGCCGTAATCCTTTATTGTTGTTCCGCCCGCGAATTTAAGTACATCCTCAATTGATGTACCTACAGGCACCCAAAAAGTTGAAGGGGTTTTTACGCATCCTGCGACACATATAAATTTATGAGTTACCGGAATTCCGTTTACGGCGTTCGCCACATTATAAAATGTTTCAACGTTATTTACTACACATCCTACATCTAAAGGTAATCCGTGAGGAGGAATTAATCTATTTGTCGCGTGATAAACTAGCTCATACTCGTCCCCGGACGGATAAAAATCACCGAGAAAACTCATTTCAATATTTCTGTTATTTAGATTTTTTTCAACAGCTTCAATTGCACCGGTATTCTTGGTTTTAATTCCGAATATTCCTTTTTTAGCGGAAGTATTTTTAATCATCAATTCCATACCGTCAATAATCTGCGGCGCGAAATTAACCATTATTTCATAATCTTTATGAAGAAGAGGCTCGCATTCGGCCCCGTTGGCAAGCACAAACTCTACTTTTGAATTAGCTTTAATATGTGTCGGGAATCCGGCGCCTCCGGCTCCAACAACTCCTGCATCAAATATTTTTTTAGATAACGACATTAATTCTTATCCTTTACGTTTTACTACTACCAAGGTTTTATCATCCTGATATTTACTGTTATCGGTTGAGAATGTATTTACACTCTCTAATATTTTATATACAATTTCGCGGGGAGATAGATCAATATTATCGATAAGAAGTTTTTCGAGTCTCTGCTCTTCAAAAAATTCAAATTTATCGTTGGCCGCTTCTGTTATACCGTCCGAATAAATTAAAAGCACATCGCCTTTGGAAAAATTTATGCTGTCTGTTTCAAATTTGGAATTAGGGGCCGGACCTAGCAGCGGGCCTGTAGCTTCAAGATAGGATATTTTTTTATCCTTGCTGCTTATAAATATAGGTGGATTATGCCCGGCGTTTGCGTATAAAAATAATCCTTTTTTATCAGCGGAGATTTCACCGTAAAATAAAGAGCAGAACCTGTCGTCGCTGAATATTTTATTAACAAGCTGATTAACCCTGTACATAAAAGGTGATATTTTAATCTGGAAAATGCTGGCCATTCTTACGGCCCCGGAAATATACATTGCTTCGGCCGCTGCGCTTAAACCTTTTGACGCGGCGTCTCCGACAACAATGCCTAATCTTTCTTCGTTATTCCCAATTTTTACATAATCAAAAAAATCTCCCGCTAAATATTCTGCCGGCAGCGTAATTCCGAATAAATCATATCCGTGGAATGAATATTCATGCTCCGGGAGAATACTTTTTATAAGCGCTTTAGCTTTATCAATATCTGCGACAAGAGTTTTCTGTTTTACCGATAAATTTCTTTCTTTAAGTTTTTGGGTTAAAACAGTAGCAACGATATTTAACGTATATCTTAATTCATCGTCAATTAAATCGCTGTTAACCGCCAAAAGATATTGATAGAAATTCTTACCGTCAACTTTAGTTTTATTACCTACACCTGAAGCGCTGTATTTAAAAATGCCGCGTTTGATTAACTCCTCGTTTGTCTCGTCGGCAAGAATAGTTCTTTCGCGTGTGAGAACCTCAAAAATAGGATTTTCTATAAGCGGCAGAAGAAAATTATCTTCAATTCTCTGAAGGTTGCCTGTCTGGAATAAAAGTCTATATCCTTTATTCTCGGCGTCAAGTTTCCATACTCTTCCGCCGGTAACATTTATTTGATCATTATTTACAATTTCGGTAACGACTTCACTTAGCAATTCTCTGAATGATATTAAAGGTTTTGATGCTAACGATTCTATAATTTTTAATACTTTTCTTTGTTCCATAATTTTATACTTTGTGATTAACTGGGAAAATATTTAAGATTCTTTTTATCAATAGCTGTAAAACATTTTCCGGCTTATCGGTATTATAATCAGCTGTTGAATACTTTTCTAAATAACTTCTAATTGATTTACTTATTCCAACATCAACCCCGTTCTCAAGACTAAGGTAATATTTGTGGGCCATTATTTGAACGTATAAACTTACGGAATTAGTATGCGGAAAGAAATCGGAAATTTTAGATTCTTCGAATTCTTTTATAATTGGTCTATAAACATTTTTAATCCAGTTATCCGCCGATTTCTGAATCGTAACTTCTGTCCCTTGCTTTTCGCTTAAGTACCATTTATGTTCTTCAATTTGTTTGTATATCGAATCCAAAGAATACTTATCGTTTACCTCGAAGAAATGTTTATGTACATTAAGCCCCGTATTTTCCTCAAATTCTTTTATAGTTTTAAGAAGTGAATAATGCTCGTCGTATTGCTCTTTAAAATATTTTTTATCGTCCGTGATAGATATCCCGGTTCTATTTAAATCCTCTTTAAGGTATGTATTATTATATTGTTCAAGCGATTGATAGAAATGACTTATATCCTCGGATAAAAGATCTTTCGATATTTCCGGGAGAATTTTAACAGTTTCCGCATCCGACAAAAATGCTTTCAATTTTGTTCTTGTATTACCTTTTTCGTCTCTCTCTTTAACAAACTTAATTAAGTTATTTGTTAGCGAGGCATCGCCCCAAAAAATATTATTAAAATGAAGTTGGGCTAGTAGTTCCGCGATAGATTTATAAATTGTCTGCCTGTTTCTTTCGGAAAAATCCCATTTAAATAATATTGAATGCGGAATTGTTCGGTGGTTTAATACTGTGACAATAAACGCGTGTTCTTTTCTTTTATTCTTATCTGCGGCCGAGTATTCTTTTGAAGCGAATAGCTCGTTTTGATAAATTACATAACCGGCGGGAATTAATGTATGAATTCCCATTTCCAGAAGTTTGTTATATGTATCGACTTCAAAATAAGCGTTAATTGGAGAGGTCTGTTTTACCGCGAATGAGTAACTCCTTGTTCTTATAAATTTAACCGCATGTTTTGATTTACCTTTTCTAACGTCAATAAATTCAACCGATTTATTATTCCATTTCGATAAAGGTTTATCCCACGGCAGACCCATCAATTCTTCCTGATAGGGGCGGAACAAATTATATACAATATTTTCATCAGTCATAAATTCTACTTTGAATAAAAGTCCAAAACTTTTTTAATTGCAAGCAGCGAAGGTAAATTAAACTTTCCCGAAGCAAGAGTATTCATAATACTGTCGAATGTAGGTCTGTAAACACCTTTTGCTACATACCCGCCCCCCTCAAAAACACCTAATCTTGATTTATACCTTTCTTCATTTGGCGTTGGAACCGGCACATCTTCGTCCAATAAATATTTCCATTTTTCGTCGAAGTTAACCAGCGTGGTAATATTAGGTTCCCATGGTTCGACGTCAAGTTTGTAATATTCGTTATAAGTATATTTATCAACGTATTCATCGGCCAGTCCGACTAATCCGTGTCCCAATTCATGAATAAAAACTTTTTCTCCCGCGGCGTTTTTAATTGCGGTAATTGAGTAAAAGTTATAAATAGCCCCGCCGCCGTACTTATCATTATTCGCTAAAATATAAATTTGGTCATAAGGCGCGTTTGCGGCAATATCTCTAACACCCTGAAAATCCTCAACCATTACATATCTTTCGCTGTTGAAGGTATAATAGGATGAATTCATAATTGTGTTTACCCAAACTGAATCTGCCGGAATATCGGAACCTGATTCTTTGGAAGGCGAAAGCACCGCCCAAATATTAATTTTATCTTTATACTCTTTAAACGGCTCATACTTAAACAAGGCTTCGCCGTAAAAATTACATGATTCTATAAAATCTTCCATCTCATCATTTGTATATCCTTCGGCAAGCAGAACTATATCATAGTTAACAGCGGGATCGCCGGAGTAATGAATTTTCATATTAGGAAATTTATGTTTCATTTCTTTTGAAATAAAATAACTTGTAGGATCAATATCATATTCCCATATTTTAACAAAATTGTTTTTATCGTCCCTGCCGTCAATTTGCAATTTAATTTTGTTTTTAGGAAAAGGGATTATCACGCTTTCCGGAAATGTTTTATTTACTTTTTTGGCTTCATCGGTTGTCTGCCATTCCTGAAACAAGGAAGAAAATCCTCTTGAATAAATCAATGTTCCCGACGTAGCGTCAAACACTTTTACCATAAAATTGCCGAGGTTTAGCGTATCAACCAGATTAATCCTAGAACCTCCCCAATAAGGTTCTTCAATAAGTTTTGAATAAGTCATCCATTCTTCTGTTTTATTGCCGGAATGGAAATAGTCAACTCTTAATGTTTTACTTAAAAAATAATCGTCAAATTTTATTTGTCCGAAAATTGAACATGATAATAAAATCAATATTAGAAATAGCTTCATTTAACCCCTTAAATAATATTTTTCGACTGTTAAATTTAATCTTAAAAATAGAGAAATGCCTTTTGATTTGAAGAAAACTTTAAGATTTTTTAAAAAACATTATACCTTTTCGATAGCGTGAGCAAGGCTTATATCTTTTTCGGTTACACCGCCCTGACTGTGAGTTGAAATGATAATTTTACATTTATTCCATGAATGAATAAATATATCTGGATGATGATCCATTTTTTCGGATTCTATTCCTACTTTAACTGTAAAAGCAAGAACAGACGAAAAGTCGGCCAGCACATATTCTTTATGGATGGAGTTATTTTCATAACTCCATCCGTTTAATTCTTTCAGTTTATTTTTGATTGTTTCGGGAGGTAAAATAATCTTTATCCTTTCTATTTATTCGTCCGAATGTTTGGCATCGGATGAGTCTTCCGGATGAGCGTCTGCCGCAGGCGCCGCTTCGGCTTTCTCAATTTTCTCATCAAGCACGAAATATATTTCTTCGGTATCAAGTTTGTGCTTAACTAAAATTTTATTGCCTTCTTTAAAATGCCCGAGCAGTAATTCTTCCGCAAGCGGATCTTCAACATATTTCTGAATAGCTCTTCTTAAAGGACGCGCTCCGTATTTCTCATCAAATCCTTTTGTTGCAAGAAATTCGTGAGCTGTTTCATCCAATTCGATCGTCATTTTGTTTTCTTTAATATTGGTAATTAAATCCCGCATTTCGATATTAATAATCTGTTTGATATCATTCAGATCAAGATTTCTGAATACAATTGTTTCATCAATTCTATTTAAGAACTCAGGATTAAAAAGACGTTTAAGCGCGTCTTCCACGGTGCTTTTTAAATGTTCATATTTATCCGAACTGTTTTCACCGCCGAATCCGAATCCGCCTGTTGATTTAATTTCTTTAGTTCCTACGTTCGAGGTCATAATAATAATTGTATTTTTGAAATCAACTCTGCGGCCGAGACTGTCGGTTAATTGTCCGTCGTCAAGCACCTGAAGCAGAATATTAAACACATCAGGATGCGCTTTTTCAATTTCATCGAATAATACAACCGAATAAGGTTTACGTCTTACTTTTTCGGTAAGCTGTCCGCCCTCTTCGTATCCAACGTATCCCGGAGGAGCTCCTACTAATCTTGATACGGCGTATTTCTCCATGTACTCGCTCATATCAATTCTTATAAGCGCGTCTTCCGAGTCAAATAAATATCTCGCCAGAACTTTTGCAAGTTCGGTTTTACCGACGCCCGTAGGGCCTAAAAAGATAAAACTTCCTATTGGTTTATTAGGGTTTTTTAATCCCGCGCGGGTTCTGCGTATTGCTTTTGTAAGTTTGCTTACGGCTTCATCCTGTCCTACAATTTTTGCTGTTAAGGCTTCACCCATTTTCATTAATTTTTCTGATTCGGCCTGAACAACTCTTGTTACAGGAATTCCCGTCATCATCGCGACAACGGTAGCAATATCTTCTTCGGTTACGTCATAAACAACATCCTGGGTTTCTCTTTCCCATTCGCGTTTGGCTATTTCAAGATCTGACTGCAGCGTGCGCTCCTTATCTCTTAATCTAGCCGCTTCTTCATAATCCTGCTGTTTTACGACCTGAATTTTTTCTTTCTTTACGTTTTCTATTTCTTCTTCGAGTTTTAATATTTCCTCGGACACATTAAAATTTCCCATATGTACTCGTGAACCGGCTTCGTCCAGAACATCAATAGCTTTATCGGGGAAGTGCCTGTCGGTTATATATCTATTGCTCAGCTTAACCGATGCTTCGATTGCTTCATTAGTATATTTCACATGATGATGTTCCTCGTATTTGAATTTAATATATTCAAGAATTTTAATTGTCTCATCCACCGAAGGAGGATCGACCATTACTTTCTGGAATCTTCTATCCAAAGCGCCGTCGGTTTCAACGAATTTCCTGTATTCATCAAGAGTTGTAGCGCCGATGCATTGAATATCGCCGCGGGCTAAAGCGGGTTTAAACATATTCGAAGCGTCGAGAGATCCCGAAGCTCCTCCCGCTCCTACGATTGTATGAAGTTCGTCAATAAACAGAATAACGTCTTCGGCTTTTTCAAGTTCATTCATTAATGCTTTCATTCTTTCTTCGAACTGTCCGCGGTATTTAGTGCCTGCAACAAGTCCGGCAAGATCAAGAGTAACTACTCTTTTTTCCTGAAGAATTCTCGGCACCTTCCTATTAATAATTCTAAGCGCCAGTCCTTCGGCAATAGCAGTTTTACCGACTCCGGGTTCGCCGATTAAAACGGGATTGTTTTTCTTTCTTCTTGAAAGAACTTGCGCAACTCTTTCTATCTCTTTTTCTCTTCCGATTACAGGATCAAGTTTATCGTCAATTGCAAGTTTAGTCAAATCGCGCCCGAAATTATCTAAAACGGGAGTTTTTGTTTTTTCCACTTTTTTAGGCTGCGGAACCTTCATTTTAGGTTTTTCGCCCGAGGACTTGCTGCTTAAAATATTATTTAATTCGGCGCGAGCGCTTTCATAAGTAACATTAAACTGGTGAAGAATTTGTGTCGCTATATTATCTTCATCCCTTAACAATGAAAGAAGAATATGCTCGGTTCCGATAACATCCGATTTATAAATCTTTGATTCTATTTGGGTAATCTTTAATACTTTTTCCGCTTGTTTTGTAAGAGGTATATTTCCAATAGTTAATGTACCGCCCGAAGTACGCACGGTATCTTCAATCGCCTTTTTAAGCTTTATCAAATCACAATCCAGGTTGCGGAGAATAGTTACGGCCACACCCTGGCCTTCTCTTATAATTCCCAGCAAAAGGTGTTCTGTTCCAATATAATCGTGACCTAATCTTAAAGCTTCTTCACGGCTTAATCTTATAACTTCTTGGACTCTTTCTGAAAAATTTCCGTCCATTATTTACTCCTTCTTATAATTTCTTTCGTAAACACAGAATATGCATAATTTGTTTCAATAAATATATATAAAGGCACTTCTGTAATCAAGACGAATAAAATGCCTAAATATTTGTAAAATAAAGTAGTTTCTACTTTTACTTAAAGCAATATTAAAAATTTATATTCAGACACAATGTAAAATAATTGTCAAATAAATCAAATTAACAATTTGATTGTAATAGTCTTTTTTAATCTTTAATTTGAAACTTATTAAAAGACTCATATTTATTTATTTTTTGGGAGAAAACCATGGATGCAGCAGCAGGATTATCCGTTTTTATTATTATAGGCTCAATATTTATATTACTTCTGTTTTTCTATTTTATACCGGTTAATTTATTTATTACAGCTTACTTTTCCGGCGTAAAAGTTAAGATTTTTAAAGATTTAGTAGGAATGCGCTTAAGAAAGGTGCCGCCGGTAGTTATAGTAAGAAGTCAAATAACCGCTTCAAAAGCCGGAATTCCTATGGATATCGGTAAACTTGAAGCTCATTATTTAGCAGGCGGAAACGTAATTAAGGTTATTCAAGCATTAATTTCAGCTAATAAAGCTAATTTGGATCTAAGTTTTGAAAAAGCTGCGGCAATTGATCTTGCCGGAAGAGATGTGCTTGAAGCAGTTAAAATGTCGGTGCTCCCTAAAGTTATCCAGACTCCCCTTGTTGCGGCGGTTGCAAAGGACGGTATTCAATTAAAAGCTACAGCCATGGTTACGGTGCGCGCAAATATTGAAAGACTTGTGGGCGGAGCTACCGAACAGACAATTCTTGCTAGAGTCGGCGAAGGTATTGTTTCTACAATCGGTTCAAGCGCTTCACACAAAGCAGTGCTTGAAAATCCCGATTCAATTTCAAAGGTCGTATTAGCAAAAGGTTTGGATGCCGGAACAGCTTTTGAGATTTTGTCAATTGATATAGCCGATGTTGATGTAGGTACAAATATCGGCGCTATTCTTCAGACAGATCAGGCCGAAGCAGATTTAAAAGTCGCGCGCGCGAAAGCCGAAGAAAGAAGAGCCGCGGCAGTTGCTCTTGAACAGGAAATGAAAGCGGAAGTTGTAAGAATGAACGCGAAGGTTGTTGAAGCAGAGGCTGAAGTTCCGAAAGCGATTGCGGAAGCTTTCAGAAGCGGAAATCTAGGAATTATGGATTATTATAATCTTAAAAATATTCAATCAGATACAGATATGAGAAATTCAATAGCTAAACCTGAAAATCCGAAAGACACAAAAGAAGATAAATAATGGAAAATTTATTTGAAATAATAATTCTTATTGTTTTTGTTTTAAGCGGATTAAATGCTTTGTTCGGCAAAAAGAAAAAGGGACGCGTAGAAAGTGAAAATACCGGAAACGCGGATTCCCCTGCTCCGGCAAGAAAAAGGGTTCCGGAAAATGAGATTGACCTGCTTCAGGAAATTTTCGGACTGAAAAAGGATAATTCAAAATCCCCCGATCCTTTTGATGAACCGTCTGCTCAAAATACCGGGTACGGTTATCAGGATTCTTCATGGAACCCGGAAGATGATTTTTCCGATAAAGAAAATTTGAAGATTTCGGAAATGAAAGCTAGACAGAAAAGATTTGACGAACTTTCTAAAATTGATTATGATAAATCCGTAGTATCTAAAGAACGTTATGATTTTTTAATTTTGAATAACAACAGCAGCGGAACAATTGTTAATAAAAGAGCTCTTGCATTAAAAAGAATTCTAAAAAATAAAAAATCAGTAAAAGACTCAATAATTATTGCCGATATATTGAATAAACCGAAAGCTTACCGCCGGCGCGGTAATGATCTGCTTAGATAATGACTAAAAAATATGTACTAAAGAAGATTAATAAAACGGGCCTTCTAACCGAAAATGCGGACGAGGCCCGTTTTCAAATCAGCTACCGATCACAATTAAACGACGCTCAATTTGAAGCCGCTACTGCAGCCGAAGGTGCTTATCTTGTTATTGCCGGAGCAGGCACCGGGAAAACAAGAACGCTCGTTTATAGAGTCGCACGGCTTGTTGAAATGGGAATCGATCCAAAATCAATTCTGCTTTTAACATTTACTAGAAAAGCCGCCCGCGAAATGATGAACCGCGCCGCCTTACTGCTTGATAACAGATGCTCTAAAATAAACGGCGGGACCTTCCATTCTTTTGCTAATCTTACATTACGCAAATACGCAAAAGCAATCGGACTAGAATCGGCTTTTACAATTTTAGATCAGGGCGACAGCGAGGATGTTATTAATTTAATCCGCGGTCAGCTTAATCTCGGTGAAATGAAAAAACGTTTCCCGAATAAAAAAACTATTCTGAAAGTTTTAAGTCTGCACGTTAACACTGGCGACTCAATAGAAGATATACTTAACGATGAGTATCCTCATTATTCGCAGTATCTTGATAAGTTTCTTGAAATAAATAACCTGTATGAAAATTATAAAAAGAAGAACTCATTGCTGGATTACGACGATCTTCTTGTTTACCTGAAAAAATTTCTGTGGGAAAAAAGCGCTGCCGCTAAATCTCTCCTTTCTACAATTAGATTTATTATGGTCGACGAATACCAGGATACAAATAATCTTCAGGCTGATATTGTACGGGGACTCGCTCAAATAAATAATAATGTTATGGTTGTCGGGGATGATTCCCAGTCAATTTATTCTTTCCGCGGCGCCGACTTTAAAAACATTATGGATTTCCCTAGTCTATTCCCCGGGGCAAAACTTATTAAACTCGAGGAAAATTACAGGAGCACTCCGGAAATATTAAATCTTACGAATCATATAATTGCGCACGCGATTGAGAAATATCCTAAATATTTATATACCCGCAGAGAAAACGGAGAACTGCCTGCTATAATTTCGGCTACCACGGAAAATATGCAGTCCAAATTTATTGTCGACCGTATTCTTGAACTTCGTGAAGAAGGAGTTCCTCTTAATGAAATAGCCGTATTATTCAGGTCCTCTTATTTTTCATTTGATCTTGAGATTGAATTAAACAAAGCGAATCTCCCTTTTATAAAATTCGGCGGTATGAAATTTATTGAAGCTTCGCATGTAAAAGATTTACTTGCGTTTTTAAGAATCGCCGCTAATCCTAAAGATTTTGTAAGCTGGTACAGGGTGCTTCTGCTTCATGAAGGGATTGGACCTAAAAAAGCTCAGCAGATTTTGGATGAAATTAGTCTTTTTAGATTTTCAAGAGAAGCGAAACCCGAAGAAGAAATAGGAAAAAAATACAACGACAGAATATATAATCTTTTCAAATTGTTAAACGAGCTTTATACAAAACATCCTCTTCCCTATGAAAAAGCGGAAATTGCAATGGAATATTATGAACAGCTTTTTGTTCAAAAATATGATGATTTCCACAAACGCAGAAAAGATCTTGAAATATTTATGAATATTTCTCAGAATTATAAAAGCATGGATTCATTTCTTTCGGATATGGCGCTTGAACCGCCGAGCGACAGTGTTATTGATATTGAAGGCACCGATAAAGAAAAAGAATTTTTAACATTATCCACAATCCATTCGGCAAAAGGATTGGAATGGCATTCGGTTTTTATTATACACGCAGTGGAAGGATTTTTCCCTTCGTCGCAGTCATTTAATAAAACAGAAACGATTGAAGAAGAAAGAAGATTAATGTATGTTGCTTCAACACGCGCGAAGCAGAATTTATATATTTCATATCCGATGAATATATTCGACAGATATCAAGGCGTTACATACAGCAAACCATCCCGTTTTATCGATAATATAACAGAAGACTTAGCCGAAGAATGGCTGCTGGAGGATGAATATTAGGGTTCTTTGCTACACTGGAAGTTCAGCATTATTTTTTATCCAAGTTTCAATTTTATCCAATACTTTGCAATATTCTACTTAAGTTATTGCTATTGCGCAGCATTGCACACACCCCTTTCGTCGCGTGCTGCGCGCGCAGCTTCTTCCCCTCTCAAGCCTGCCTGCCGGTAGGCAGGAGGGGAAGCCGCGGAGCGGCAGGGGTGTGTTCTCGAGTCTGCACGAATTTTTATTTAGTAGTCGCTCCCCCCATATTCGTCAATACACTATCCACCGGTTCCCATAATTCAATTTTATTACCGTCGTTATCCATAATATGAACAAATTTTCCGTATGTATACTCGGCAATTTCATCCAGGATATTAACGCCGTTTTCTTTAAGTATTTTTATTAGTCCCTCTAAGTTCTGCACCCTGTAATTGATCATAAAATCCTTATCAGAAGGCGCGAAATAATCTGTCGCTTCATCAAAGGGACTCCATCTAAGATAATTTATTTCTTCCGGGTTATTAGCGTTTCTGAATTCAAACGGTGATCCGAAATCATCAATAGCCAGACCAAGATTTCTTCCGTACCATTCCCTAGTATCTTTCGGATTTCTCGATTTAAAAAATATTCCCCCAATCCCGGTTACCTTCGGTTCAGCGTTGTTTAATATTTTTTCGCTTTCAGATGATGAATCGGCCTGACTTACATCAAATTTATATTTTGAAACTATAGGTTCAGAAAATAGAAATAAGACCAAAAGTAAAATATTAAAAACGGTAAAATATATTTTATTCATATTCTATTGCTCCATAAGATATTTTGAAATACTGATATTTTTTAAACACGGATTTGAAATTCTCGGATGTTGGAATGAAGATAAAATTTATTTTATAAAGAAAACATTCTCATAACTAGAAAAATCACCAATCCCAGCGTCGCGCCTAAATATATTGTGCGTATATATTTTCGTCCGTTTTCATTACCGGATTTTAATAACTTTACCGCCGGGTATAAAATGAAAAAGTCCATGATTAAAATTGGAATCAAATAAATAACTGGAAACCACTTCATTATAAACGGAATAAATGAAAGAAGTACTACAAGTAAAAAAATAAATACGCTTGTTTTAAGCGCTGTATCCCTGCCGTATTTTATCGCTACCGAATTTGAATTTATAAGCAAATCCCCTTCCATATCCATTACATCGGCGGCGATTTCTTCCCCTAAATCTATAAGCGCGGCGATTAATGCGAAGAACACTACAGCTTTATGAAACGGCTGTCCGACAGATACACCACCGTAAATGAAAGTCATCCCGACTGAAAAACTTACCATTATATTACCCTGCAAACCGCTTTTCTTATAATAGCGGTTGTACATAAATCCTATAATCATTAAAATAATTGAAATAAGCAGCGCGGCAAATGAAATTAAATAACTTAGGAATAGTCCGGCAGTTAATAGAAATATTGATAAAATTTTCGCTTCGTTAAGAGTAACGGTATTAGAAGCGAGCGGACGAAAAGGCGCGTTTATTTTATCTGTCTCGATATCATAATAATCATTTGATACGAGTATGGAAGCCGATATTGAAAACACGGCGAAAAAAGCCGCAAGAGTTAAATAAATTGAAGGGAAATTTCCAAGCGCCAGCATCTGCCCCATTACAACGCATACTCCGGCAGAAAACGGCAGTTCAAACCGTATTAAATTAAAAAGTCCTTTAATTTTCTTCATAAAGTTTTGTCTTTATAGTATTATAGAAATAGGAGTTAACAAATATTAAAAGTTTATTTCGAATTTATGAAATAGATTTTATTAAATAGAATTAATTAACCGGAATATTTATAAATTATTTCTGCCATAGACGAGCGTCTAATTTTCCGCAGATTTTTTCACAAGTATTTTATCGACTTTTCTGCCGTCCATATCTATTACTTCAAAATCATACATGCCGTAATTAAATATGTCTCCTTCTTTAGGAATTCTATCAAGATGAAACATAATAAATCCGCTTAAGGTAGAAAAATTATCAGCTTCTATTTCAATCGAAAGCAGAGAAGATATTTTAATTATATCGGTCGAGCCGTCAATTAAAAACGATCCGTCCTTTCTTTTAATTATGTTCTGTTCCGGCGCTTCATGTTTTTCGGGCAGGTCGCCGAATATATCCTCAATCAAATCGTGCAGTGTAATCATTCCTTTTGATCCGCCGTATTCATCGATAATTAATGCAAGGTTTGTTTTACGCGCGCGGAATTTATCGAGCAGGTTAATAGAGTAAAAATGTTCAGGCACAGCAAGCGCTTCATTTATAATTGTACGAAAATCAAAATCATGTTTAATACTGTATTTTATCAAAAATTCCTTAACATCAATATATCCCAGCAGATTATCTATGTTTTTATCGCATACAAAATACCTTGAATAATGATGGGAGGAAATAAATGTAAAGATTTCTTTATTCGTCAATGTAACATCAATCCATTCAATTTCATTTCTTGGAATCATTACCGCGGTTACTTTTTTATCGTTAAAACTAAAAATCCTTTTAATCATTTCGGACTCTTCTTTTTCAATTGTCCCGTGCCGGGTTCCGAGTGTTAATAGGGATTTAAGTTCTTCTTCAGTGACGGGCGGTTCTTCGTTCTTTTTAATACGCAAAAAAAACAAAACTAGTTTTGTGGAAAGACTTAAAAATATTACAAGCGGGGTAAAAATCTTTGTAAGAAAATACATCAGCGGCGCGGTTAGCAATGTTATTTTTTCAGGGTTATTCATCGCGGCGCTTTTGGGAACCAGTTCGCCTATAACTAACGAAAGGTATGTAATTAAAGCGACAATTATAAAAAATGATATTTCAATTGAATACGGCCTCAGGTAATCTATTTTTTCAATAAACGGATTTAAATCCTCCGCCATAGCGTAGCCGCCAAACGCGCCTGCGAGTATTCCGATTAATGTAATGCCTATCTGAACGGCGGATAAAAATTTTTCGGGCTCTTTTAATAACAGCAAAGCCTTTTTAGCGGCCTCATTCCCTTTCCGCGCGCTCTCTTCCAATTTAAATCGTTTGGAGGATACAAACGCGATTTCACTCATAGCGAGCAGACCGTTTATTAATATTAGAATTAATATAATTACAATTTCATACATATCTTTTTTTAAGCTTATGATTTCTAATGTTTATTATAATAAAAAGAATTGAAATTAACATGTTTGTAAAAGGAGCTAATGCCGGTTTAACGGAATAGTAATGGCGGAAAAGATTAGAATTTATTTTTAACAATGCCGCAGACGGGACATAATTCATCATGGACACAAATTATATTTCCGCAGTTATAACATTTCCATTTTATTTTTTCATTTTGTGTAAACTTTCTTATTCCGTCCCTTTTAATTGCGTTTAGATTTTCAATCAAACTCATACCGTATTTTGTTCTGTATCTTTTATCGAGAGATTTTAAACGCGCGCATGGATATATTTCACAGTCGACGCAGTATTTGGAACCGGAGTTTTTGAGGTGTACGCATTTTTTTATTGTGCAATTTCGGCAGTGATTCGGTTTGGCCGGACTGAATGAATTACATCCGGCGCATTTGTTTTTGTTCCGCTGAAAAGCATAACATAATCCGCAATTCATTCCGCACGGGGCAATTAATGAAACTTTTAATTCTACGTTTAATTTCATTAGTAATTTTTGTACAGCCGTTATGTTATATTTTAAAATAACTATAGTTTATTAACATGTTAATACAAACAAGATTTGTCCGAACGGCATAATTTCCTGATGATAAAATAATCAAACTAAAACTATTCTGCTTTAATAAGTTGATTAAACTGCTTCCTGTTTTTTAACGGATTTATAAAACAGCCACGCCGATAGACCCCACATACTTATAAAAACTAAATTCGGTGCAACGATCTCAACAGGTCCGCTTTCCGGATATCCCATTCCCCCGAAAAGTGCGATTAAGGTTACAAGAGTATGAGCTGCGGCGGTAACAATTAATACGCGAAACATCAATAAGGTACGGAACCTAACTATTACCGCGCCTATGATTGCGATTGCCGTAACAGCAAAAAGCATCAGGTTGGCGGCATTGCCTTCGCTGCCTATTATGCCGACGGCGAGATTTACCCAAATAATGATAAACACAGTCACGAGCATATTTACAACAGCCGCGCGGTACTCTATGTTTGCAGACTTCCTAAGCGCAAGTTTATATAATAAAACGATGCCAGTGATAAGAAGAAAAGCGAAAATATAATCGCCGGGATCCCAGCCTCCCCCGCCTTTATTCTGCATGCCTAATAACGGAAGAAATAAAATAAATAGAAACGCGGATTTTAATGAATGTAAAGAGAGGCAAATTTTATTATCGGTCATTTTAGAATTGTCGAAATTTTTAAGTAGTTTCAAAATTAATCCCTTTATTTTTTTACAATGTTTTAACCGCCGGCAGAAGCTCTTACATTAACCGGAATAAATTTGTTTCCTAAATCCGGGTTCTTTACATGAATATTTATTTTTTTATCCACGGCTTAGGATAAAAATTTCTGAACACTGTTTCACATTTAAAATTAACTTTAGTTTTTTTTGATTTTCTTTGTGAAATCAATATCGGATTTACTCAAATTAAGAGTTACTTTTACAGTGTCTTCCTTAAAAACTAAATCTTCGGGTTTCGGCAGAAAGTCTTTTACTATTTCTAACTTACCGATAACTTCGTTACTGTATTTTATTTTCTTTTTCATAAATCTGTTTTCTTTTCCTACAATATAAACTGTGATACATTAAAATGTTTATAACATTTTAATTAATTATAAATCTTTCTCCTCTATTTTTATTCCTTTAATTAATAACCAAAGCATTAAAATTACCTCACCAAACATTGCCGGGAAGATTATTTTGTAGACCAATTCCTTATAGTCCGGCAGCATTATACCTGTAAAGCTCATAACCAAATAAGCTATGCCGTTAATCAGAAGCCATATTCCAATATGAAACCCGACTTGTAAACAAGGCTCCCTAGGGGCAATAGCCATAATCCCCAGTATAATATTAATGCCGATACTACGTAATCATTAATATTAAGAAATAGAACTGCCAGTTCCTGTCTCTGGCTAAGTTCAAATGCTTTCAATATTTCACCTTTGAAGAGCATAAGGGATGTAATATTAAATGCCTCCGATATAATAACGACGGGAATTTGCACTATAACAAACGCGACTAAAAGTTTTGCATGGCGTTCATTTACCGATTTAAATAATCGATAAAAAATCAATACCATAATTATCCAAATTAAACTGCTGATAAGGTTATTTATTATGCCGGTTCGAAATAGAAATTCATTAGATAATATATTTTGCGCGACGGTTTTAGCCTCACCGGTCATAGTTATTTGAGACGGGATATAAAAAATGCCGTATATACCTGTAAGTATCCAAATAAAAAACAACCCGCCGGCTAGTCTGGCAAGTTTTTTTTGAGATTTAATATTTATACTCATAAGATTTCGTCCTTAGAATGATTTTAAATAAATTACTTTTAAGACTAAACCGGAAGTATAACACCGCTGCAAATACCCGGGAAGCATTCTCATCTTAACAGAATAAATTTCTTTGTATCGCTGAAGTTTCCGGCTTGAATACTGTAAAGATAAACTCCGCTTGAAAGTAACGCACCGTTAAATTCAACTTCATAATAACCTTCGGGTTTTTCTTCATTTACAAGGTATAAAACCTCTTTGCCTAATAAGTCGTAAACCTTAAGAGTAACAAAACATGTTTTAGGAATTGAATAATTTATTTTAGTATTTGGATTAAAAGGGTTGGGATAGTTTTGTAATAGTCTGAATGAATTTAATTCTTCCGTCCCATCATAAATAGATGTTACTCCTCCCGTGGTAGTTTTTATTATTTCGCCTCCGCTGCCGACTGCCCAGCCTATTGAAGCGTTAATAAAATGGATTGAATAAATTGATGTCGAAGTTTCGCTTGTGTATTGCGGTTCCCAATTAACACCGCCGTCGGATGTATAATAAATAATTCCTTTATTCCCCCCCGATGTTTGAATTGATCCTCCAAGCCATGCGGTATTTTTATCAATTGCAAAAACAGTATTTAATAACCGGCCAGGTAGATTTAAAACAATCCAGTTTTCTCCCCCGTCCGAGGTGCTTAATACAACCCCTTCAAGACTGCCGGATATATACTTATAACCTGCCGCGAAACCGTTATGCGCGTCTGTGAATTTAACGGAGTTTAAGTCTAATTGAGTCCCCGTATTTTGATCCGTCCAGCTCTCCCCTCCGTCTGAAGTCCTTGACATATAACCGTCCTTGCCGCAGACCCATCCTATATTTTCATCAATAAAACAGGATGAATAAATTGCTTTCGGGAACTGGGCTTGAAAAGTAAAATTATTAATCCCGCTTGTAGTTTTATAAATTTTTCCCGCACTGCCCGTATAACCGGCCAGCCATCCTGTTGTATTATTAACAAAGCAGACGGACTTCCACCTTCCCTGAGTGTTTCCCCATGCGCTCGGGAATTCCCACGTCTCTCCGCAATTGCAGGTTTTAGCGTAACTGGGTAAATAAATTGTGAGGCTTGGATCAAAGTCCGGAATGATTTTTACTCCGCAGGCGTAGCCGCTGTCATTATCCGCGAAAGCTATGGAGTAAAGTACATGGCCTAATCTGTTTAAGTTTCCCGTAGCGGACCAATCTAATCCGCCATTGCTTGTTCTCATTATAGTCGCGTCGCCGCATATCCAGCCGTTATTTTCATCCGCAAAATACACACAATACAATGTTTTTGAAAAAGAAGTTTCCTGAACTGCCCATTGCGCGTAAATAGTAGAAATAAAGGCAGACAGAAAACAAATTAAAAAGATAATTGCTTTCATGGTAGGTTCTCCCTTATTATTTCTAAATTTGAATTATGTTTATTTATTCAAAAATAAAACGCTATTGCGGATTTGTTAAATAGATATGTTTAAGAACTTTTTTTTGATCGGAAATAAGCAGGTAAAACAATAATTACTAATGCGGAAACGGCATACGCTTAACCGGACTGATATACAACCTTCCCCCCGTTTAATTCTTCTATTATTCTTTCTATAGAATTTTTTACACCGGGAGATAATGTTTCCAGATAATGATCCTGCGTAAGGTAAGTAATTTCTTCATATAATTCAGGGTGTTGCTTTGTTATTTTTACAATAAACTTAAACGCCGTTATTCTCACCGAGGGATTTTTATTTATCTGCTCCCATAAATTCATACATAAATCAAAAATATATCCTTCATATTTCGAGCTGATTTTCATCTTATAAAGAATTTTAAGCAATTCTCTTTGATGTCCGTCCTTCTTATCACGAATACAATTTATAATTGATTTAATATGTTTCTGAATTCGTTTGTCATTCTCTTCAATACAGCCGTATAATAAAAAAGCCGCGCGCCATGAATACGGCTGTTTATCCGAAATTGCAAGCTGCACCGCTTCTTCAAAATATTCAGGATGAGATTTTAAAAATGAAATCATCTCATCTTTGTAAGAGGTCATTAATTTATTTTCTAAAACAGTTTCCATTTAATATAGTTTGATTTATTGTGCATCAGTTTAATAAATAACATGTATATACAGCAGATTTATTGCGGAACCGCTTCTATCGGGTAAGAATAAATAAGTTATTAATTAAAATTATCAGTAAATGATTTTAATTCTAATTCCCTTTTCTTTTTATCCCTAAGATATTGGTTTTTGGCGCCCGCTTCACGTACCCATTCATTAACATCAAAACGCAGTAAAAAAAAGTAAAAATAAAACAAACCTATTGAAATAAAGAGCATCGGTCTGCTGAATTCAATAAAAATAAACGAAACAATAAGCACCATAAGCGGAATAAAAACAATTATTATAAATAGAATCAGCCAGCCTTTTTTCTTTTCTGTGTATAATACATAAAGCATGAATGGAGTAAATATTAAAACCGCCGCCGATGCTAAAAAAATAAATATGAATACCTGAAATGATAAAATAAATAATACCAAACCCGACACTTCATAATTAAGATATTTCTTAAGCCGGATTAAATTATAATTTTGATTTATGTAATTATTTTCTTCCATAATTTATTGATTTATAAAAGTTAAATAAATTACCCGTCGACCTTAAAATAAATGTTAAATGCAAATATGTTGGCCGTTAGTTTGGTTGGTTATAAAGCTTTTAATGACAGCCAATAATTATTCATGTATTTAAACGATGCTTTATCAACTGAATTTAAGAAACTGAGCCAGCCGATTATCGAATTATCAGACGAATAATTAGGATCTATTGTTATTTTCTTTACAATATGATAATACATGACACATCTCATCCTATTCTTTTTTTTCTTACCTATACCAAACGAGGGTTCAGAGGTATTTTTAATTAATCCAGTTATCTTGCATGATTTACTTGGACCAATGAAATTTGTCTTTTCAAGATTTACTATAAATTCTTCTTCTTCAATTATCCTTTTAATTAATCTTATAGAATTGTTCAGTACACTTCGATTATTAGAAGAGAATGTAAGATCATCAGCATAACGTGTATATACTATATTTTTTTTATTTGCATATCCAGCTAGACGTCTATCCATTTTATTTACAACCAAATTGGATATTGAAGGTGATGTAACTGCTCCTTGTGGAAGTAAATTACTGCATGTACATAATCGTGCTAATAATATTGCTTGTTTTGTATCATAACCAATGTTTTTAAATAAGAAAAATACCCTTGAACGATTTATTGTTGGGAAAAAATCAACAATATCAGTGCGAAAAAAAAAACGATTGTGTTTGTGCGGAGAAACATTATCTAAAGTCGATTTATTCTTTCTAAAAGCTGTGGAGTATTCAGAAGGGTTCACTTTGTCTAGAATGTGCCTTAAAATCCAGCACTGTATTGCTTTTACGGTAGGATTTGGTTGATAGACTATTCTAATCTTACCATTTTTTTTTAGCATAGGGTATCTACGATAGAAAGGATATGCATTATATTGTATTGCACTAATATCAATTTTCGAAATATGACATAAGGAAGCAAATTCCTCTATATTATCGAAAACAGGTAGATCTCTTAGCCTTAATAGTTCTGTTGTGCTCATAATAATATTAGGAAGAGAAGTCCATACCCTTGGAGAGGACATATGCAATAATCCGATGAGGATTATTGCATATGTGAATTAAATTTATGAAATAAATTTAATTCAACAAATGCAGAGCTTATTTACTGGGCAGAGAATGCTCTACCACGTTGCCAAAGCAACTGTCTATGGACTTACTCTTCCTTTTGAATATAACCCTCTTTTTCTATAATAAATGTTTAATGCATGTATTCGAAACTTAGATAAGTTATTTTTTATTTTAATGACTTGCGTATCGTTATAGCCTTTTTTCTCAAGAATGTTTTCAAATCCTTCCTCAACAAATGATAAATAATAATTATTTTGAAGTTTTATATTTCCACTATTTATTAGTGAATTGACTATTGTCGCTGAATTTATCTCTAGTGGATCATTTAAACCTAAGCTAGATACTAATTTTTCAAAAGTATTTTTTTCTATGGGATCGAAAACATATATTAAAAACAGAAACAATAATGTTGAAGAAAGTGGATTTGTTAAATCTTTCTTGAGAGGAGTCTTTTCAGAAATATCTCGAGCAGCCTCAGAAATCTTATATGATATTTTTTCTATATCAGAAACTTTCATCTCATTGTAAATAATGTGACTATTTGTTTTGTTCTTCAATAATTTTATTGGGCCTGAATTAATAAAACTTTTAGATTTACTATATCTTGGATCAATGATAATTATTAATTTATCTTTCAACATAGGGTGATTAGCAAATGCACCCAATTCGGTGAATGTGCCAACACTCTGAAGCGGGACTACAACAACATTAACACTTTTTGCTAATAAATTTTCTAAGCTAAGTAAATCAATATCGCTATATCCAAGTAAAATCTCACTGAATAATGTTTCGGGATAATAAATCGAATAAATATACTGAGATTTCCTAAGTTCTAATTGGTTTCCCAGAATGAACCTAAATTTAATTTGTTCATCTGATGCACCGCCACAAAGAAATATAGCTATATCATTTGATTGTATTTCTTTCTTGTAAAATATGATAATTTTTTTCGATATTAATATTAGGTTTTTCATTAGCATTATAACGGCGTTACAAATAACCAGCCGCCTATAACTACAATATATTATTTTATTATTACAATATTTTTAGAACTTTAGCCTTGCTTATTTTTAAAAATAAGCTTTGCCTCTTTTAAATCGATTTTCGCGTGATGCCCATGTTTTTCAAGTAAATGTAAAAGATTAGAACCATTCAATAATGTTAATGGTTTACCTTTTGAAAACTCATAAGCATCTGGTCCATAATCAGCAGTTGAAACAAGTATTCCTTTCGTAGCGCCTTCATTAACAACAGTGCCATACAAATCTCTGACTGCAGAAACGCCAACAGTGTTAGTATATCTTTTAGCTTGGATGACTATTTTACCTCCACGAATTGGATCAGGGTCAAATGCAATTGCATCAACACCACCGTCCCTGCTTGCTTGAGTAACCTTTACTTCACCACCATTTGATTGGAATTCTTTTTCAAATAACTCCCTTATTAAATGCTCAAAATCTTCCCAATCCATAGCTGCTATGTTTGTTGAAGAATCAATATCATTGGTAACATTATAACCATCAACAAATCTTTTATCTGATTTGCTAATTTGCAAAATAGGTTGAATTGGAGTAAGAGTACTTAATTTGCTACTAGCAACACCTTTTAGATTTCTAAAACATATTTTGGGATCAACATTCGATAAATCTATTTCAATAAATTCACTTTTTTTTGTTTGAATACTTAGAATACAATTATGTTCTTTTTTGCCTGTTGCTTTATTTATTGAAGTCACCCAACCGTTAAATGAAACTGCTTCTAATGCTCCTGCATTATCTGCTTCAAATAATTCATGAATTGTTCTCAATGCAATTTTATACATTGATTCATCAAACATTTTATTTAGTTGAACATCAGAAATATAAACTTCATTTAACTCATTTTTCGATGCAACATATTTTACTTCTTTAATTCTTGGGAAAGATTCAATAGGAGGCAAATTATATTCAACAATCAAAATTTTATTTTCTGGATTATATTCTAATTCAAAACTTTTAGGGAAAGAATCAGGATACTCAGAATTATTTAATACCATTTCGCAATATTCCAATATTGAGCTTTGATCTAATTCAAAATATCTGTTTTTCATCTCATCAATTTTTGCATTAAACTCTGCTTGTTTATTGAAAAATAATTCTTTTCTTTTTTCCCATTCAGCAACATCTTTTTCATTTTCTAATTTTATCGCTTCAATTTTTTTAATGTATTCGTTTAATTCTGATTCATATTCCAATGCATATTTCGAATTATCATCGTTAATCCTATTACAATCTTTTTCCCAAATACGGAAAGCATTTACATATTTTTCTTTCGCAAGCTTTTCTTTCTTAGTTCTGTTTGAAGAAAATATTTTATCAAGAAATGTTAATTGTGGAGTAAATACAGGTGATGATGAATCTGGTTTTGGGGGTAATTCTATTATTTCATTTTTAATTGGTTTTTTAATATCATTAATTTTTAGCTGTAATAATTCTTTTGGATTTTGTTCAGTAAATTTTTTTCTTGATTTTAATCTATTCCATTCTATGGTATCATCAATATTGAGAGTATGAATTAATAAATCATCAATTATTTTTAATGATCTTTGAGCTTCTTCCGTTCTTTCCGTCGCTTCTTCAATATTAGCCTCTTTTTCCTCATTTTGAATTCTCTTTGATTCAATTTTATCCCATTTCTCATTCCATTTTTCTACTTGGAGATTAACTTTATTTTGAAGCATATCAAGCTCAGGCGCTGACATTATTTTATGTTCATTTAATCCATTATGATACATTTCTACTGAATATTTTAAAATGCGAGAAAAATTAGCATTATAATGTGCTTCTGCTTTTCCGACTTCAATTTTTTTATTACTCATTTTCACCTCAAATATTTACTTACTATAAAAGTGCAAAAGACTCTTTTATACCACAACTTTATATTATTATGTGACTGTTCTGATATTCTATTTTCTTCATGTCTGCACCGCGTTCTTTGCGCGTGTTTTTTACATATTAAAGAGGTTATAATACGTCAGAACCATATAATGAATCAATATTAAAAAAGTCTTATTCAACTGATATTTTGCAATGTTCAGTCAAAAAATTATTTTCTGCTATCAAATACTTTCGATTTGATTTAAGATTTGTTCCTGGTGATATATTCATAAAAAGATTTAATATTCTTCCATCATTAAGTGTAACACGATTAACTATTTCTAGCCTAATATTTAATACCGGAGCAAAATCCTTAGAACTTTGTTTAATAATCTTTTTAAGTAACACTTCTATTTCTTTAATCTTATGTTCATCATCTATATTCCATTTTTGAGTAGATTGATTAAGCCTTTTAAAGGTACTAAACAACAGATCATCTGGTGTATAATTTTTTATATCCTTTATGATATTTAAACCTGATAATCTGCTATACCAAAATGAGCTAATAATATTTATCAAGCTAGTTATAAGTAATTTCTTTTCATGATCGTTATTAATGACAAAAACGGGTTTTTCCTCATATAATCTCTGTAGAAATTTAATTAAGAAAGTAAAATCGCATTTATACAATATTAATATAGTTTGTTCATAAAATGAATGTAGATTATTCATTGAAAGACAAATTGCAATTGCAATTTCATAAGGTAATTTCCAAAGCGATAGGTATTCTAATGATCTTGTAGCGCTTTTAATATATTCTGCAACTAGGTATTCTTGAATAGATTTATGAGAGAATTTGAACTTATATTCTGAACTTTGAACAAATAAGCTTGTATGTGATTCAATTTCATTAACAACTTTTTTGGAAGCAGATTTAGGAAGGTTAAAATAATCATGTATTAATAAATAGCTACTAAGAAATTCATCGTGTGTGTATTCAAGAGAATAATAATTAGTTGATAGATGGTATGATAAATGGCATAAAAATCTGAATTTTTCTTCATTTAAAAATCCTGGGAATTGTGACTTTCTAGTAATATTTCGCTCATAATCCCAATCTTCTATTAAAAGATTAACAATTCTTTTATAAAGATCTGACGGTTTATCGGGGAAAGATTTGTATTTTTTGAATACAACACACAAATGAGCAATAGTCAGTGGTTTAATTGAGGTATCCTTGAATGGAGATTCGTACAATTTTTCTAAAAACTTGTTTGATAAATTTTTATCATTATTGAACCAATTGTGAACAAAGGTTTTAACCTGAAAAGAAGTTAAGTGAGAAATTTCATATTGCAGAGTATTATCCAAATAATAATTGAATTCACCAACTCTTGTAGTTAATAATACTTTTGTACTTTCAAAATGCTTAGTCAGTTTTATTATATCTTTTATTAGTCTATCCCTTAAATCATAATCGAATATTTCATCAAAGCCATCTAACAATATTATAGGACTTATATTATCTAATAATTCAACGATGCATCTTTCCTTAAATGTCCTAAATGAATTTGCATTTACTGTCTTTGTAGTTTTCTCATTACCTTCAATATCTTCATCAATAAAATCGATTCTTAGACCTGTAATATCTAATAACTTTTCTGTTAATGGACCAGCGGTTGTATAATACTTTGTCAAAGGTGAATAGAAATCTTCAAGTGTATTAAGTTCAATCAAAATTGGGAAGTTAAAATTCTTTGAAACATTTTCAGTGTCAAATAGAAGATTCGAACATATTTTCTTTAATAATGTTGTCTTACCTGCACCAGCTTGTCCAAAAATAATTAGGTTAGTATTAATACTTTTTATAAGTTCGCTTGAACTTATGCTTGAGTCATAGTTATCTGCGCTTAGATGATGCGGGTTTAACAAAATGTCAACATCAATATATAAATCACTTAATTTCTTTATAATATTTGATCTTTTGAAATTAATACTAGTACAAAAGTTATTTATACTCTTCATATGGTAATTCAATGAATCTTCTAAATCATCTTTATTGTTCTTCAACTTATATTTACTTCGTTTTACTCTCTTTGAAAGAAGATTCCATGATGTATCTAATACCTTTTTAATAATATAATTTTCAATGATATTCATATGTACCTTTTAAAAAGCAGTATAACTATTAGTTAAGTCAAATCATTTGATTACTTTCTCTCAAATTAAAATTTATATTAAATCTACCTTGTGATATAACTTAAAAATATTATTCTTTTTATTTTCCGCCCCGCCTTTTTTACGGTAACTCTTTACTTATTTAAAAGGTTAGCTGTTTAATTTAAGGCCACATAGAAATTCTCAGAAATTTCTTTTTTTAGCTTAACACAAGGTTTGCAAAACTCAACAATATTAGAATCAATCAATAAATTTGAATTTTTACTACTTGTATACAGAGATGGACGTTTAACTCCATTTTGATAAAATTTCTTATTTTTTAGAAAAGGGAATGAAGATTTATCTTGTGTACAGACAATTCTACACTTTGATAATATTACAATTGCAATTATGTGTTCATCATTTAGTTTTTTTTCATTACAGTCAGAAAGTATTTTCCTTGACAGATCATCAACGCTTTTATCGTCAACTTTAATAACTTTTTTGATTTTCTTTAATTCAATAAATATTTTCAAATATTTTAGTGAATTCTTAAGTTCATTAAAATATTTTGTACCCCCATATACTATATTACCATTACCTTTTATTACCCAATCCAATATGGGTTTAAATTCTTTATGATTCATAGATGAAGAATTAAAAACACAATTAAAAGAATTAGTATCAATTATTATACACATATTAGATTTCCAATAAATTTAGTTCTTCAGTTATGAAAAATTTTCTAAATGAGTCCGGTTGCAAATTATAATAAGAGCCATCGTCTAGGATAGGAATATGATGTATAATGTTTTTATTTTCCTTTCTTTCGAAATATATCACTTGTGCTTTCCCAATTTTCTTTTTATCTCGCTTATATTTTAGTCTAAACCTATCAATTGTATAATCACTGTGCGTTTCAATTATAAAATTAGTTTGATTTTCTGATAAAGCTTCAAACAAAAATTCACCAAATGCCGCTTGTGCTTTAGGATGAAGATGTACCTCCGGCTGTTGGATAGCTATCCATTGATTTTTGTCCGCCATTAAGATCTCAGTAATTAATGGCAAAATTTGAGATACGCCATAACCAACATTAGAAATTCTAAAACTCATATTTTTTAATCTTATTTGTATTTCGAATGGAGAAGTTTTATCCCGTCCAAGTTCTTTAATTTTTATTTCATCAAACAGACCACTTTCCAGACCAAAATTGTTTAATGATTTTATTAAATTTTCATTTTTATTCTTCAATATCGTTTTTATCATTATTGGCATATGTTCACCTTCAGGTGTATGTTTTTCGCGAAATTGTTCGTATAATCTTTGTGGTTTAGCTCTTATTGGTGCAATCCATGTAAAATATGGCCCTAATATTACAGGCCATCCGAATCCACCTAAGTATTTTTCCGACTTTTCATTATCTTTGTTTAATTCGGTTTCAATTTCCATTCGGACAAGATATAAAGGAGGAATACCCGGAAACTTATTTTTGAGTTTATGAAATTTTTGTAAAGGTGTATTCGCTTTTTCAATCCATGTTTTAAATACTTTAATTTTATCTTCGGTTGTTTTTGTAACTGGCAAAGAAAAATCATCTACATCATACTGAATACTTTTTCCTTTAAATATTACTTTAATAGTTTTATTGTGAGTTGCAAAAATGAATTCCCTTAATTTTGGCCTTCCTTCATGGTCATAGAATCGCATAAAATATGCGCCCATCCCATTTTTTAGTTGAACATCATATTGGTTAGGCAGGACACCTACTTCAAAGTATTTTTCTCCTTTGGTTGCTCTAGATACAATATCTTTAAAGTATCCAAGTTCAATGTCATCTGTATTAAATTTTGCTTCAAACAAAAATGTTGGTTCCGAAAATATTTTGAGGATCGAAAGGATTGATGTCTTTCCTGTACTATTCTCCCCTACAAAAAAATTAACATTTTCTAAATTCAAAAAGGTATTATGAAATCCTCTAAAGTTATTGAGATAAAACATTTCCATTTTCTTACCTATCCTATTTTTTTGAATTAAAACAGCTAACATTGTTGCAAATAACCCGTCGCCCAGAACTGAAATGTGGCTTAGTCATAATACTAAAGAACAGCAACTTCCCCGCTTAACGAAAAGGGCTGGTTGATTTGCTTATTATATTGTTTATTTCTTACTCACTAAAAAATACAAGAAATAATTTTTAACTTAAACTTTTCTATCATCTTTCCCATCTTCAGATAAATCGCTAGTGATAATTTGAGATATACTATTTATAATAGTTGCATATGATTTTAATTTAAATTCCTTATCATCAATAGAATCAGCCAATCTTTGAGCAGTAAGAATATTTTCATTTAATACAGGTTGCTTGAAATAACGATTAAGTTGTGTTAATGATAATTTGTGAACATTTAAAAAAGTTTTAGTTATATATGCACTGACTGCACCTCCAATTGAGGCAATTGCAGAACCAGCCACTATATTAGTCCAGCCTGCTTTTAAAATAATGTTTGTCCCACCCCAAAAAACAAATCCTAAACCAGAAACCATTGCAATTATTGCGAAAATAAATGACCAACTAGCCCTAGACTGAGTTTCCTTTTGATATTTTTCAATTTGTTTACTGTATAAATTAAATAATCTACCAACTCTAATAGAATCCTTAGTATCATCAATTATTTTTGATATTTCGGAAGTCTGTGTTTCTAATTTTTGTTGCGAAGTATTAAATTTTTCTATTATCTTATCTATATCATCAGAAGATAATTCAAATGCTTTTTTCTCAGCTGCTTCGACCTTTTCATCTTGTTTTCTAGAATTTAATTTGTCAAGAATTAACTTAATGAGAGGAAGAACAACAACTGAGATCAACCACAAAATATCAAATGTGAAACTTGCATAGTTCATTTTTATGACCTCAATTTGAAACAATATAACGACGTTGCAAATAACTCACCGCCTAGAACTGCAATGCGGCTTTGTCGCAACTACCGAGAATTTGTAGCCACGTTTCACTTTCGTGGAAAATGTGGTGAAACTAATTATTTATTATAACTACATTTAAAAGCTTACTTACTTTTTCACTACTCTTTAGCGAAGCAATCAGACCGCTTTGTCTCTCGGGCGTGTCGATTTGCTTGTTATGAGCTAATTTCATCTTTACCTTCAGTTAATAATTTAGTGCTAGTTTCCTGTAATAATTTTTGATTTGAAATAATTACTATCTCTTCACTTTTTGATTTCGTTAAAGTATTATTCATAATTATTGCCTCAGTAGAATTGATAATACCTCTGCGCCACAATTCAGCTTGTTCAGGAGAAACTATTTTTTCCACTTCAGCTTTTTTAATTTTAGCAATAATTTCTAGTGATTCGCTAAGATTACTATTAATTTTTGCTAGGTTATACCTTGATTTGTTTGTAAAGTACAACCATGCATCATCAATAATTTTAGAAATAGACTTTGAGATTTCCTTAGGAAGCTTTATAGATAGAACAGTATTGCTTCCAGAATCTGCAAGAATAAGTTTAGGGTTTTCATTGAACTTTATTTTATCAATTGTGGAAATAATTTCTGTAACAAGTTTTGCTAGTTCGTCTATATTTGATACAACTACAGAAAAGCTTTTAAAATCTATATTATTTTCTGAGGTAATTTCAAATGATAAAAAACCATTATTCTCTGCTTCGATATAATTCTCTAGCTCTAAAGATTCTTGAAGTTTGTCATCCTGAAATAATAAATCGTTTATTAAATTATATGATGTGATTAATGTATTATGATATGTATAAAAGGAATTAATTTGTTTCGAATTTTGCAAGTATGATACTGGCAAGTCATAATTATTAGTTGATATGAATTGTATAATACTACTATAATAATCTGTTTTATAAAGATCATTCGCACTAAATAGATTTAATATTCTACTTTGTTTCTCATCAATAATTGCCTGGTCATAGCCAGCTTTTGAATCAATGATAAGTTTTAATAAAGCTGCTCTGTATGTGTTTGGTTCCTGTTTGTTATTGTTAAAAAACTCAGTTATTAGTTTACTTTTTGTTTTTTCAATAATTTCTTTTAAGTTCTGGCGTAATTCTAACTTTTGCATACAATTTCACTTTTATTTTTTATTTTGCTAATTAATAATATTCTATACATTAGACTTTGCAGCACCTAACTAATAATTATCATGAAACATTTATTAATTTCTATTAAACCAAAATCTATATTAAATCTACCGAAAGGTATAAGGAATGTATAAAAAGAATTGCCGTAAGAGGAATCAATCACCTGCTTTCTCCAAATTGCAGTTTTAATGTACTGTAACAATTCAAACTATTCAAGTCTTTTATTATAATCGGACAAAATTATTATTTAATAAATTATTTTTAATTTCAACATAATTTATTACGGGCTGGTAAATATTATTACGGTAGGAATTTATATCCAAAACATATCGAAGAATACTCTACGGACAGGAAATTATATTCAAAACGAATCAAAAAATATTCTCCGGGCAGGAATTTATATTCAAAACATATCGAAAAATATTCTCCGGACAGGAATTTATATTCTAATCATATCAAAGAATATTCTCTGGACAGGAATTTATATTCAAAACGAATCAAAAAATATTCTCCGGGCAGGAATTTAAATTCAAAACGAATCAAAGAATACTCTCCGCACAGGAAATTTCTATCAAAACATATTTAAAAATATACTCCGGAAAGGAAATTAGATATAAAAAGAGAGAAAATTCCTTCCCGGAGAAACAAAGCCGGTATAAAAAGAAACAAAATCCCGTCTATTTATATATTAAAATATACTTTGGACAGGAAATATTGTTTATTTACTCCTGTGCGGGCGGTTTAGCACCTCCTTTTCTGCCGGGGAAACGCTGACTTAAATCCTCGTAGATGGTTTTAGCCTTAAGCACATTCATTTTAGCGGCTTGTTTAACCGAATTATAATAAGCCAGCGCCGCTACGTACGCTTCGCTACCGGCAAGAAGGATTGTATCGTCGAGATTCGCATTAAGCTGTTCAAGCGGTAAAAAGAATGCTTTTAACTGTCCCACCGCTTTCATATCTATTTTTAATTCATCCACATTAAGATAAGCGGGCGCGAATTCGGGATCGCTTTCGGCGTAATTAAGAGTTTTTTCTACAAAAGGAATTGTTTTATCGCTCATCTTAGCAAGATTTTTCCTTTCATCTGCTGAAAGAGCTACAATAAACGGCTGAAGTTTTGTTACAATTAAATCAACCGCGGTTTTAACCTCATCAAAGGTCTCCTGCGGTATCTGGATTGAAACAAGATTATCTACCGGCATAAATCCTCCTATTAATTAAATATTAAATTAATTTATTATGGAGAACAGCATTGTTATGACAGTAAAAACCAAACATCTTAAATAGAAATATTAATTTATTATTTCACTTAAGCATGTTTAGTTGTCATTAATATAATATTTAATTCTTTAGTTTTAAAGACTTTTCCTTGAGGCTAAAGCCGCTAGACGCAAGTATCAAGTATCAAGAATCAAGACAAAAACCTTTGTCGCCATACAACCAATCAGCCAATCAATCAATCCGCCGCCTGACAAACTAAACAACTACGAACTAAGAACTAAGCAACTACGAACTAAGAACCAATCATCCAATCAATCAATCTCTATCCTGTTCTCCCCGGTCCGAAGAAAATCAACAATTTTAAGAATAAATCACTAAATTTGATTTAAATGAAAAAGATATCAATTATAACCGCGGCGAAGAATGAGGAATTGAATCTCCCCTTTTTAATTGATTCATTTCTGAAATTGGAGTATCCCGCCGATCATTTTGAAGTAATTATTGTCGACGACAATTCAAACGATTCCACCTATCAAAAAGCGGCTGATCTAACCGAAGAGATAGTTAATTTTTCCGTAATTAAAGCGGTTGATAAAAAACACGAAGGCAAACGGGGCGCGCTTGAAATTGCAATAAGCCGTTCAAAATTCGATTATATATTAATTACCGACGCCGACTGCAGACCTCAGAAGGACTGGCTTAAAGCATATTCTAATAAATTTGAAGAAGGTTATTTATTTCTTTTCGGTATAGCCCCTTTTAAACAGGAAAAAAATATTGTTAATAAAATATCGTGTTTTGAAAATCTGCGTTCGCATATGCTTACCTTTACCGCTGCGCGGTTTAATATTCCTTATTCCGCCGCGGCGCGTAATTTCGGGTTTGATAAGCAGGCTTTTTATTCAATAGGCGGATACGGCAATACAACCCAGACATTAAGCGGCGACGATGATTTATTATTACGCGAGGCGGTGAGGAATAAATTAAAAATCGGCACCGTTGAGGAGAAGAATAGTTTTGTCTATTCAAAAACAAAAAAAACATACCGGGAATATTTCCGGCAGAAAGCGCGGCATGTATCCACGTCGAATTATTATTTATTAAAACATAAATTTTTATTAGTCGGCTGGCATTTGATTAACATGTTATGTTTATTCTCCCCCCTCCTTTTATTTGTTTCTTTATTATTTTTAATCCCTTTTCTGCTTAAAATAATTTTTGATATAACCGCGGTAAAATTAAATCAGAAAAAATACGGATACTCCTTTAATCCATTAGAAATAATTTATTTGCAGATTATTTACGAAATATTTCTAATTGTTCATTATATTTACGGTTCAGTAACTCGGCCTAATTGGAAATAAACAGCGGGACTTAATTTGTGCGGTAGATACGAAAATAAAATGTCGCTTGAATCGCTTCTTGAAAGCCTGGGCTTAAGTATAGAGTTCTATAATGAATTATTAAAACAGAAAATCAAAAAAGAAAATATCGCTCCCACCGATTTGATTGTTAATATATCCCAAAAAGAAGAGACGCTTATTTTTGATATTTCTAATTGGGGAATAAAGTTTAAACCCGGCTCGCCGTTAATATTTAATTCGCGTATTGAAACCATTAAAGAAAAACCTTACTGGAAAAGTCTATTTACCAAGAATAAATGTCTTGTGCCTATGACGGGATTTTATGAATGGAAGAAATCGGGCACGAAGAAAATTCCGTATAAAATATATCTGCCCGATGAGGGGATGTTTTTTGTACCCGCATTGGCCGCGTATATTAATAATGAAAAATTTGTTTCGCTTGTAACAACGGAGCCGAACGCATTTATGAAGGATATACATCACCGTATGCCGGTAATACTGAATAAAGAAAGTATTGTAGATTTTTTTGAAAATGATTTTGAAGCAAATATAGAAATGTGCAGACCATTGGCTGATGATATTCCAATGGAATTAGAAGAGGCGGAATTTTAGGATTGTCATTCCGGCGGCTTTTTTGCCGGAATCTGAATTTTTGAAATGTCATTCCGGCGGCTTTTTTGCCGGAATCTGAATTTTTGAATTGTCATTCCGGCGGTTTTTTTGCCGGAATCTGAATTTTTGAAATGTCATTCCGGCGGCTTTTTTACCGGAATCTGAAATTCTGAAATGTCATTCCGGCGGTTTTTTTGCCGGAAACTGAAAATGTGAAATTGTAATTCCAGCGGCTTTTTGCCGGAATCTGAAAATGTGAAATTGTAATTCCAGCGGCTTTTTGCCGGAATCTGAATTTTCGAATTGTCATTCCGGCGGCTTTTTTACCGGAATCTGAAATTTTGAAATGTCATTCCGGCAGCTTTTTTTGCCGGAAACTGAAAATGTGAAATTGTCATTCCGGCGGCTTTTTTGCCGGAATCTGAAATTCTGAAATGTCATTCCGGCGGTTTTTTTGCCGGAATCTGAATTTTTGAATTGTCATTCCGGCGGTTTTTTTGCCGGAATCTGAATTTTCGAGATGTCATTCCGGCGGCTTTTTTGCCGGAATCTGAAATTTTGAGATTGTCATTCCGGCGGCTTTTTTACCGGAATCTGAATTTTCGAATTGTCATTCCGGCGGCTTTTTTGCCGGAATCTGAAAATGTGAAATTGTCATTCCGGCGGTTTTTTTGCCGGAATCTGAAAATGTGAAATTGTCATTCCGGC
>JAHJUE010000005.1 GCA_018829205.1 Bacteroidota bacterium | reverse complement strand
TTACTTCGAAATAATTATTTATTTGGGAAGATTCCATGTGAGAATCGAATTCATAAAGGTTTGTATAAAAAGCATTACTGTCTTGGAATTCTATCCGCGGAGTTATTGACAGTGAATTTTCAGCTTCGGGATAATGCATTTCCCATATATAGTATTCGGTTTGACTTGATGCCTGCAAATAGCCGTAATCTTTTATCCATAAATTTGTAATTGAACCTCCGGAAGGACGGTGCATATATTTAAAATCCGCGCCTCTTCTAATATCCTTGTACCTGTATCCTGTAACGGTTGCCATAAAATTTTCGGTACGGACCAATGTTAAGTCCATTGTTTTAAAATATTTCATCCAACCGGTTTTCTGAGTCGGAATATTTTCAACTTCACCTTCGAATTGATCCCCGTAAATTATTGCCATCGCTAAATTTTTTGCACGGCAGAATGTGGGGTAATTGCACGGAGCTTCATCATACATTTCGGAATAATGCGGACCGTATGTAAGCATACCGTTTTCATCTCTCATTTTCATCAGGTAATTTAAATTCTCCATAGCGGCTTTTCTATAAACAGGATTATCCCGTGAATAGAGAGAAAATAAAATTTGGCACCCGTCGGCGGTTACGCTTCCATATGTAGTCCATTTGCTTGCTCTCACTCCCCATGAACCATCGGTAGAACCGTCCGGATAAATAAAGTATATGTATCTTTTTAATGATTCTTTAACGAGGTTATCAACGTAAAGATTATTTCTAAGTTTAGCGTATAATGCCATTCCCCACATCGACATATCCAAACTATAACCTAAATCGACGCCGTATTTTGTGCCTCTAATTCTATTGCCTTCTCCTGTTAAAAAGAAATCTTCATCCAATTTCGAGGCGCATAACATCGCAAGAGTATCCGCTTTTTTTACATAAGCCGAATCAGGAATAACATTAAAAGCGATCATCAATGCGGCGCAGGAAGTAGCGCAATAATTTATGCTTGCGAATTCATGATTCATATTTTCGGTAATCCAATCGGAGGCAAGTTTAATTGAATTCTTCCACAATATTTTCTGATTGTCGCTTAACTCATCTACAAGAAGCGGATAAGCCGCAGCCATCATTAGCAGCTGATCTGTGGTTGTTCCTGTCCATTCGGAAGGGGTTTCATTCCACGCGCCGTTATCCAGCTGCTGATTAATTAACCATTGACCGGTAGAAACCGCGGAAGAAAGGTATTTTTTATCACCTGTATTTTTATACGCGACTGCGAATGGTAAAACTGCCTCGGAAGCTCTTGTGTGGTAATCTG
Source organism: Bacteroidota bacterium (assembly GCA_018829205.1). GTDB lineage: Bacteria > Bacteroidota > Ignavibacteria > Ignavibacteriales > Melioribacteraceae > JAHJUE01. Next base: position 235,971 of record JAHJUE010000005.1, on the reverse strand, counting down.
CACAGGTTTTACAATATATTGCGCCGTAATCCTTTGAGTTAGGATTAAGCTGCTGGATATTAATTAATGCATCCGATAATAAAATAAGATTTTTCGAGCATTCATTTTTAAGCGATATTATTTGTTTATCTTCACTACATGAGACAAAGAAAATAAAAAAAAACAATATGGCTGAAATCTTTTTCATCTAGTTCAATACTCTAATTTGAATAAACTGATTATTAAATAAATTATCCCCAACCGGCGGCAATAAGCCCAATGGCAAATATTCCTATTACAAATAATACCGCCCATAGGAATCCTACTATATCAATTCTATAATTTTTGAAAGAGAATTTTTTATGTATAGATAACAAATCAACAAGCAATAAACTATGTCCTCTTTCTTCAAGAGAGAGATCGGACTTTGTAGTTTCACCGTCGTCAGATTCACCCTCAAGCATTATATCTATACCTTTATCTTTCAGTTTCTGTTCTTCTCCTACAGGTGTATGCAACAAAGTGTAAAATTTATTAAGCTGTTCTTCGGGTTCATTTTTAGTAAAAATACTTACAGCAATAAAAGTTATAAACCCCAAGGGGAGATAAACTGCGATTTGATACTCAAGAGATAATCCATACCCGAAAGAAAAATATGGTCCGGTAATTATTGTAGCTATTACAGTAACAACTAAACTTGCCCAAACACCGTATCTATTTGCTTTTTTCCAGACTATGGCCATCCAGAAAGCAATTCCGAAATACGCGGTTATCTGCCATAAATATTTTAAACCCTGAACGACATTCGGTATTGTAAGCGCCACGGTAACGCCGCCAATTACAATAATAATCGACGACAACCTTGCGACAGTAAGTTCTTTATTCCCCTCAATTTTTTTATCAAAAAACTTTTTGTATACGTTACGGGTAAATAATGCCGAACCTCCCACCATAAAATTATGGCAAGCAGCAAGAACAGCCGCGGCCATTGCTGCAATCATAAGTCCAACCAAACCGGAAGGCAATAAATTTTTTACGGCGGTTCCGAATGCCAATTCGCGGTTTTCATTTTCAAGTCCGGGAAACAAAGCCGCAGCAAAAACTCCAACAAATGCCCATCCAAGAGTTGCAAATCTTTTTGTAAAATTACCGTATGTCCATCCCATTCTGCAATTATATTCAGATTTGCCGGCGCCGCCAACAGCCATATGGTGAGGCTGAACAACTATTCCTACAAGGCCGTTTATAATTACCATAATTATAAAAAACAATGTTACTTCCTGAGGCGCTACAAAACTGAACATATAATCGGGTAGACTTTCTTTAATTTGTGATATTCCTCCGGCAGTATTTAACGCGAATGGAATTAATAAGAACGACAAAATTAAGATGAACATTCCCTGTATAAGATTTACAATTAATGCTGAGACTAATCCCCCCAGCACACTATAAAAAAGGAAAAAAACCGTTAGAATAAGTACGATCATTTCGGTTGTAATCAAACCGCCGGTAACCGCTTCGATTGCGGTTCCTGTACCTTTTAATATCAGACCGATATTAATTGTAAAATAGAGCATTCCCATTAATGTATAAGCTGCGCCTAGTTTTGCGCCGTATCGTTCCTCAAAGAAATCTCCGGTAGTAACGTATCTAACTCTTCTAAAAATAGGAGACAGCAGCCAATAAAAAGGAGTTGAAAAAAGCCAAACCCATTGATACCAAATTCCAGCAAGTCCAATTTGGTAGGTAGCGCCGGAAACAGCGATCGCCTGATCTGTATGGGTTCCTGCGCCGAGAGCGTTAGCAATCATCATAAACTTGCCGCCTTTTCTTCCGCCCATAAAATAATCGCCGGAGGAGGTAACTTTTTTCTTTGTCCACCATCCCAAATAAATTATTACAAGTACATATATAATAATTACGCTTAAATCCAGATAGGATAATCCAAACATAAATTCACAAATTTAATTTTTAGAATAATTAGTTAGTAAGAGAATAAGAGATTATTTGCCCCAGATTTTTTTTAATGTAAAAGCCGCAAGTTTTGGGTCGCGGGTTCTATTAAAAATTCCTTTGAGGTTTAGTACGACTCTTCTAAAATGCTGTGGAGTTTTAAAATCCGCAAAGTTCCAAACATGTTCGCCAATAGTGTAATCTTTCGATTCTATTAATTCACAATATTTTTTCAAGAATTCCGACTGATATTCCTCAGTAAACATTTGATCGGATATTGAATGAAACCCGGGCATTGTATCAGCGCCGAACTCAGTAATAAAAATCGGTTTTTTATATTTATCTGCGATGTAATCCATTTCCTCTTCGAATCGTTTTATTGCTGTGTCTAACAGACCAGGATTTTCATACCAGCCGTAATAGCGGTTTAACGAAACAACATCACTGTGAATAAAAACCGGATCATCTTTCCCGGCTCTCTGACAATTGGGAATAGTAACAGGCCTTGAAGGATCGAGTTGTTTTGTGTATTCACAAATTTCTTTCCAATATTTATCACCGGAACCGTTATAATAACTTTCTTCGCCGACTAAATTGGGTTCATTACCCGGAGCCCACATTATTACGGAAGGGTGGTTTTTATCTCTGCCAATTAATTTTTTAATAAAATCTTTATGATTCTTTAAAGTTTTTTCGTTTGTTTTTCTAAAATCAAGACTTACAGCCGGGACTTCATTAACAACAAGGAATCCATTTTCATCAGCAAAATCAAGCCACTCCTCTGCATAGGGATAATGCGATGTTCTGAATGAATTTGCATTAATCCATTTCATTAAAGAAAAATCCTTGATGAGTAAAGGAAGGTTTAACGCTTTTCCGATTACGGGAAAGTCCTCATGTTTACCGAAACCTTTTAAGAAAACAGGTTCGTTATTAAGCAACAGATTAAATCCGTCTATTTTTACTTCCCTAATGCCAATCTTTAGGGAATACTCATCTAGACAATTTTCATCTTCAAGTAATTCTATTTTTAATTTATATAAATAAGGATCGTCGCAGGACCATAATCTGCATTCGTTTAATTCAAATTCATTTTCGAAAGAAGATCCCTCTAATGAAAAATCTTTTATAATAGTTGCGCCGTTACCTGTAATATAAAGTCTTATTTGATTAGCTGAGGAATTTTCAATATCTATTTTTAATTTTATTTTACCTTTAACAGAAGACATAACATAGGTTGAAACAGAAACATCTTTAATAAATTGAATTGGAGTGGTGTAAATATATACAGGTCTATGAATTCCGCCGTAAGGAGAAAAATCAAATCTCGCTGCGGGAAATGTTTCTTCTCTTCTCCTGTTTTCCTCACCGTACTCATCACTGGAAATGCCTTGAGGAATTGTATCGGAATTAAGTTCATTGTTAATAAGAAGTGTAAGTTTATTATTTTCTCCGGTTTTAACAAATGAAGTAATTTCAAAATCAATCGGAAGAAAACCTCCTAAATTATCACCCACAAATTTCTCATTTATCCATAATTTAGAATAATAATCCGCTGACCCTATTCGAATCCAAATTCTTTTATTATCAAAATATTTTGGGATAAAAAAATCGGTTGCATACCACGCATTGCCTACATAATGCATAAGTCCTTCGGCTTCAAGCTGTTCATTCCAGCTTCCGGGTACCGCAATTTTTATAGCATTATTAAACTTTACATTCCAATTTTCTTTCTCTCCGGTTTTTTGAGGATCGGCGGCAAACTTCCAAATTCCCGAAATATCATTTTTATCTCTAAAATTATTCTGTTGAGGAGTTAACATAATTCGTTTCCCATAAAGTATATCAGGTATACCATCATTAAATAAAATTTTTTAATACTTATAAATTATAATTGATTGCGCTCTTGCTAATTTTTTTACTTGAACCGCTGGATTCTCTTACAATCAATTTCGGTTTTAATATTGTTCTGTTTCCGATATCTTTTCCATCAATTCTTTTTTGAATAATATCAACAACAATTCTTCCAATTTCATCGGCCGGCTGCTGAACAGTAGTAAGCGGCACGGAAGCATATTTTGAAATTTCTATATCATCGAAACCAACCAGCGCAACGTCATTAGGTACCTTAATTCCCTCTTCCATTACACTTTGCATAAATCCCAAAGCAACTAGATCACTATAAAAGAATAATGCTTCGGTAGGATTTTCCATTTTCGCAAACTCTTTTCCAAATTCATAACCCAATTTGAATCTATCCATTTCAACATATTTATTATCATTTCCCGGATAAAATATTTTATTTGAGTCAAAAGGAATATCATATTCCATTAATGCTCTGCTGTATCCGTTTTTTCGAACTTCGCATAATAAATTTCCCTTGCCAACGTGCACATAACCAATTGATCTGTACCCTAAATTAATTAGATGCTCGGTAGCCATAAATCCGCCAAGTTCCTGATTTAGTCCTACGTACCAATAGTCAGGATCATGCATGTATGATACCATTATATAAGGAAAATTTTCTTCATGCAGTTTTCTTATATAATCATTTGCCCTGTATTCAAGATTTAGTGAAGCAATTATTAAACCGTCGACGCCAAGGCTTCTAAAATGTGCAATTTGACTCTCTTCTTTTTCAACATTACCGGAAGAACTTGAAAGTAATAAATTATAACCTAATGCATATGCTCTTTCTTCAACACTATGAACAATCATTGAGAAAAAAGGATGTTTCAAATCCGTAAGAACAAGACCGATTGTTTTATGTTTAAGAAGTTCCATTTTAGATTTCTGCTGTTCGGCAACATAGGTTCCTTTACCAACCCTTGTAAACAATACTCCGTCTTTAACAAGATTGGATAAAGCTTTCTTAACAGTAATTAAGCTAACACCGTATTTTTTTGAAAGCTCATGGTGCGAACCGATCTGCTCACCGGTTTTTAATTCACCTTTCGTAATTTTATTTTTAATGACCTTTTCGATCTGTTCGTATAAAGGCGAAGGGTCATTAAAATCTATTTTAGTATGCATTTAATTTTCAATTAATTTATTCTAACAATTCTTCCGGTAAATATAATTATAAACGAATTCTTAAAAAATATTTTCTACTTAAGCATTACCATTTTTTTAGTCGATATAAAGTTTCCGGCTTTTAAATGGTACATATAAATTCCGCTTGAAACGCTAACGCCTGCGCTGTTTTTTCCGTTCCATGTAAAATTATAAGTTCCCGCATTTTGAGTGGTGTTTATTAATGTAACAACTTCCTGACCCAAGGTATTATAAATAGAAAGAACAACATTTGACTGTTCAGGAATCGAATATTTTATTGTTGTTGTCGGGTTAAACGGATTGGGATAATTATTGAATAATTCATAAGCAATAGGAAGCGTTTCAACATCATTTACATCAGTAACGCCTGGAAACCAGTTTAAACTTCCAAGCGGTTCTCCAGATGCCCCTGCAGTATATGATAAAGCATTTGTTGGATATGCAAAATTAAAGCTCTCGTGACCTTCTTTATCCATTTCAAACGGTTCAATAGCTGCCCAGAATGCCAGCATTGTATTCAAAGGCACATCCGGCCCATCAGTAAAATTTAGGAATTCAGAAATGTTTGATGCCGCATCACCGTTTGCTTCAATAAACGCAGTAGTCAATGAGTCAAATGCATTTGGAGCAAAAACACTATCAGGATAATTACTTATAATATTTTCAGTCCAAAAGATATTGTTATTCTTAACAATTACAGATTGTGTTACCCCTGCATCAGTTGGAGGCATTACTGAAACAACAGAACCGACGCCATCATCAGCACCAAGGAAATTACCATCTTTTACCAAATTGTTTGTAAATACAACTTCATTGGCAGCGCCAAATTCCAATGAATATTGACCTACAGATCCTGCAGCAGCGATATTATTAAATGTGTTGTGATCAAAGTAGGCATAATTAATATCACCGCCGCCGTCACGGATAACTTGACTTGTAAGATTGTAGAATGTACAATTTTTAATGTAAAGCGTATCAATATCGTTTCCGCGGTCATCAAAACATCTTCCGTTATCCGGGCTTGCCATACTGCCAATATTACTAATAATTGTATTAGTCATAAAAGTTTTAGTATCGTCTGTGTTAACTCTGAATGCAGCTTGACTTGCAATATCAAGGTGACAATCATCAACGACAACTCTTATACCGTTTTCTTCATGACGAATAATTCTTGTGCCCATACCGCCAAGTTCGTCCTGCGCAGAAACGTATATACCTCTAATAGTAAAGTCTGCTCTAGGCCTAATTGTTTGATCCGGCGTTGTACCGCCTGTAGGTACGCCGAGAATAATTCTTGGTCTTGCTCCTGTTCCGGCTTCAGCTTGTAAAGTTACAGGAAAAGTAGGGCTGAATTCACCGTCAAGAATATATAATTGATCTCTTTTTAGAAGATAAATAGTATTTGGATCAGTTCTATCACCAGTTGCGGTTGTATCTCCGAATATTGTAGTACCGAGAGTTCCGAAACCGGGTTCAATTGTTACGGTTCTCTGTGCAGATATTTGCAAGGTAGCAAATAAAAGAATTACAGCCGTAAATAGTAAAAAGTTCATCTTACTTAACATTACTCCTCCTTTATTGATTGAAAAAACAAATTAGTGATTTTAATTAAGTTTATATTTAATTCCAAAATCCGCTGTCCAGCCAAAATATTCTTGATCAACAGGCCGGTCTTCTACTCCAAAAAAAGCTCCTTCCGATAGGTTTGTTAAATTGTTTACGTTAAGGAAAAGACTAAAATTTTCCATAATTTTTTGTGATAAAGACATATCTACCCTAGTAAAAGAGGCAGTATAGGTATCGAACTCTGAACGCTGCCCAATACTAGATGTAATTTCACCTTGATGAAGTAGAGAAATTCTCCCCGTGAATCCTGCTTTTTCGTATCCAAGCGACAAGTTAATAATATTATCAGCTTGACCAGGCATTCTTCCTTTTCTAAAACCTTTAATAATTGTCGGTCTATAAGGCGGTGTTGTGCTTCTCGGTCCAATTTCAAAATACGGGAATTCAGTTTCAGATTTAATTTGTGTATAGTTGGCAGAAATCACAACGCCATCAAAAGGAGACGGCAAAAATCTTAAATTAGTTTGTATTTCTATTTCGAATCCATATACTTTTGCGTTAGGACTGTTTATTGGTTCTGTAATTGTATAATTCGTAAATTGACCTTCGGTTTCTCTATATGTAAAAATATAATCAATGTTTTTTAATTCTTTATAGAAACCTCCGATTGAAAATAATCCGTAATTGTTATACAAAGAAAAATATGCATCATAGTTTTTAGCAGAGGTATGTTTCAAATTCGGGTTGCCTCTAACAATTGTAAGTTCGGCATCGCTAATACTTTCATAAGGAACAAGATTAAAATAATCCGGACGCGCAATTGATTCAGTATATGCTAATCTAATATCGGCTCCGTCAAAAACATTGTATTTAACATGAAACATCGGAAGCCATTCTTCATAACTATTAGTATCAGCAGAATCTCTTATTGTTCCTGTCTGGCCTTCATTTCCTCTAAGTTTTCCTACCTTGCCTTCGTAATTATTTTCTGTTTTTTCATATCTGAATCCGGGAAGAAGCATTAAATTATTTGTTATATTAACCTGCGTCATTAAATATCCTGCGAATATCGATTCACCTGCATTATAATTACTTAGTTCGATATAACGATTTATTATATATCTAGATTTATAATTTTGATGAAAATTATCCAATATTTTATTATTGATACCGGGACCAAAATCATACTGCCCTTCTAAAAAGTCATCGGCTTTAAATCCGTCATCAATAAAATTTGACATTAGAATATGTCCTGTAACTAAGTCAAATCTATCTGAAAACTCTTGACCTATTTTATCGGTTTCGCCAAACGGCGTTCTGTATTCATTTGTATTTTTTTCTCTATCTTTGTCCCTATACTTTAATCCTGATTTAACAAATCCAGAAATATCATCTCCGAATTTGAATTGATACTGCAGATTTAATTGGGCAGTTAAATCTTTATCTTTTACGATTTCCGGATTAAAGGTTCCGTATTGAAACCATGTTTGAGATAAATCGTTTCTTGCATATTGAGGTATTGCCTGCGGACCTAAAGTAGCATTTAAACCGTTATTGTACGCACCAACTTCCTGAAATCGTCCGTAATTTGAGTACGGCGTATTTTGTTCTGAGTTTGAAAACGAAGTCTGGAAGTCAATATCAAAAGCATCAATATTATATTCGCCAAGTAAACTGGTTGTAATTAAATCAGTTATAACTTGTCTTTCACGAATATCATATTCAACTCTAAATTCATCAACTCTGTATCTTTTTCTTCTTCTAATTTCGTCTCTATCTGTTCTACTGTAAAAATTATTAAGTCTAATACTTCCGTTTTCAAAAGCATAATCAAAGTTTAATCCGGCACTGTATCTGTCTCTAGTTTCTATTCTATCTGCAAGATTTAAATTTGCTACAGATATAACAGGTATTTGAGCGCCGTCACTAGTATAATCGGCATTCAATAAATCCGAGCTTCTATTCGCCCTTTGCGCGCTGGCGGTAGCTAAAATACCCAACTTATTTTCAAAGTATCTATCGCTTGCACTAAGAGAAGTTTTATACTGACCGAAATCAGATTCATGATCATTGTATCCTCCCTGAGCAAGCACGTTTAATTGTAGATTATTTGGAGCGTTTTTCGTAATTAAGTTTATTGAACCGCCGATCGCATCTCCGTCCTTATCCGGTGTAAGCGCCTTGAATACTTCAATCCCCGATAAAATATCTTGGGAGATCATGCTTAAGTCAACCGACCTATCATTGGGGTCAGTAGCAGGAATTCTTTCGCCATTGACTGTAATTGAGTTAAATCTTGGCGACAAACCTCTAATAATAACTTTCGAACCTTCTCCGGCATCTCTTTGAATTGATATTCCGGGCAGTCTTCCAATTGACTCGGCAACATTCGCATCCGGCAATTCATCAATTTTATCTTTTGAAACAATATTTACAATTGTATTGGAATTTATTTGCTGATTTATAGCAGCCGCCTGACCCTGAAGCAAACCGGTAACAACAACTTCGTCTCCAGTAATTGCGTCAAGTTCAAGTTCAACATTATTTTGTATTGTTCTTCCTGCGGTAACTGTTAATTCAACAGTTTTTGTTTTGAATCCGAGATATCTATAAATAAGAGTATATTTTCCGGGATTCAGATTTATAATTTTATAATTTCCATCTGAATCAGTTGCCGATCCAATAGCGGTGTTTTCAATAAAAACATTTGCGCCGTAAAGCGGATCTTTGTTTGATGCGTCAATTACTTTACCTGAAATATTACCTTTCTGCTGGCCGTATGTAAAATTCGCTGATAAAAGCAGGATAAAAATAAACAGTAATTGATTTCTGATTTTAGAAGTGCAATCCATAATTTCTCTCCAAAAAAAGTTTTGCGTATTTAATTTTACTTTTAAGCGAAGGCCTAATAAAAACATGTTTCTCCTTTATTGGCATATATAAAACGGAATTCTAAAGAACTTTTTAATTTTAATATACTTGGTATACTAGGTTGTCGTAAACATACTATAATTTTTTTATTGAGTCAATATTAATTTCATGATTTAATAAAGAAAATTTCAGAAGAATTATTTCATTAAAATTAAATCCATAATTCTGCTTGTTCTTGAAGCTGAGATACCGTCACTTGGACATATTCCAATTCCTAACAATTCATTTACAACGGTTTGAATTAAAGGCATTTGAATGTTGGGGGGAAATTCTTCATTAAATATTTCCTCTCCATGTTGCGTAAAAACTTTTATGGGAGATTGATTAAACGTGGAAAAAATTATTTTTCCTTTTGAACCGGAAATTTCGATTATATCCTGCCGGTCGTTATCATCAGCGGTAAAAGTCCAAAGACCGCTGCCGAGAACTCCGTTTTCGAATTCAAATAAAGCCGACACATAATCTTCTGCCGAATATAATTTATCAATATTCTTAACAACACTTTTCACGGAAACAATAGGGCCTAATATATAATCAAGATAATCTAATTGATGCGAGGCCAAATCTACAAAATGCCCTCCACCTGATATGTCAGGAATAACACGCCAGGGTTTTACATTTACATAATCGCTTGCTTTTTGAGGTACATGAAGCCGGATATTGACAAACTGAATTTTTCCAACGGCATTATTCTCAATCAGCTCTTTAACTTTCATAAAAAGTGGAAGTCTTCTCCTATAATACGCCACAAAAAGAGGGACATTAAACTTTCTACATGTTTCAATCATTGTTAAACATTCTTCGTAATTTCTTGCCATAGGTTTTTCGACATAAACCGGTTTACCGGCTTTGGCTGCTTTTAACGTATAAAATGCGTGAGAGTCAGGTGGTGTAGCAATATATACAGCATTAACATCGGGATCGTTAATCAATTTATCAGCGTCGCTATACCATTTATTTACATTATGTCTTTTCGCATAATCTTCCGCAAGTTCAGCGTTACGTCTCATCACTGCGACTAATTCTGATTTTTCAATTTTATTAAATGCCGGTCCGCTTTTAACCTCGGTTACATCACCGCATCCAATTATACCCCATTTTATTTTTTTCATATACATAAAATTTAGTTTATAATATTTCCGTTAAGAATTACTTTGTTTATTTCCATTGTGTAAAATTTATCATATTTAATATCAGCTAATATTAAATCGGCATGCATTCCTTCGGCAACTGATCCGTATGAATCGGAAATTTTTAATAAATCAGCCGGGTTGCCGGAACACAATTTTGAAGTAAGCATTAATGCTTCTTCAAATTTATTTGCTTTGTGAATTTTATTCCATACACCCTGAGTATCAGAAGTTAACCAGTTAAGTAAATTTACAAAAGCTTCGTTCATTTTTAAATTACTTCCGAAAAGCGCATTAGGTTTTTCTTTAATATAAAGATATTTAAAGTCATCGCTGACAACCCCTAGTTTTTCACCCATCCTGAATTCACTTTTAATCCCTGAACCGGTAACAAACATATTATCGGTAATAGCAATAACTTTTTCATTACCTTTTCTTTTTAAAGCATCTAAAAAATATGATTTGTCAACATGAAGTCCGTCGGCAATAATTTCCACAAAAACATTTTCAGCTTTTAAAAATGCCTCAATAGCCCCACCACCTTCAAATGGTTTATAGGATGAATATGAAGGACCGTTGAACAAATGAATTGCTAGAGAAAGACCATATGTTACCGCTTTGTTTATTTCATATGCAGACGCACATGTATGCCCGGCGGCTGCAATTATTTTTTTTTCATTTATTATTTTATAAGAATTAATTGAATTTTCACCCCACTCTGGAGGAATATTAACTATTTTAATTATTTCCTCGTTACCTGTCAAAAGTTCAGATAATATTTTTTCTTCAGGACATTGAAAATAATCCGGATTATGTGCCCCCGCATTGGCCGTCTCCTTTATAAACGATCCTTCAATCATTAATCCGAAAATCACATTGTTAATGAGAGTTTCTTTTTTCTTATAGTTTTTAATAAAATTTATTACTTGCAGTATTTGTTCAAAAGGAGCTGATATTGTGGAAAGAATGACCTTGGTGCAGCCGGCATCAATATAACTTTTTACGGCTTTGTTTAAGCCCGTTATATATTCGTTTTCATCAAAATCAAAAGTATTATTTAATGTGTCATAGACACCGTACGTACAATCGAATCCCGCACTTCCGTTGGTATGAATATCTATAAATCCCGGCAATAGGTATCTTCCTTTAGCATCAATAATATTATCTGTACTTGGATGTTTGACCTTATCAGATATTTTCTCAATAATACCATCTTTTATAAATACTTCTCCTATTAACAGTCCATTTGGAGTAACGACATTAGCGTTAATAATTTTAAGGGATGAGTACATTAACGTCACATTAATTAGTTTTTGATTTTGACCATTGTCCGCAAATATAATAATTATTATTTATAAAGCTACCTCTCCGATATTTGATTGATAAACATTGTTATAAAAAATTGGGAATAAGACGTTGCAGAGATAGGTATAAAATAGCTGTTAAATAAAATCAAATTTGGTATAATTATTTTTATGTATTCGGATTAATTATTTTCCAAAAATTTTGCGGCATCTTCCATTGTTGGGAAATAATGAATATTTAAGTTCTTGTCCTGGGGAGTAAATTTTGCAAATTGAATAAGTCCGGTTTTTGAAGTGCCCACCACTCTTATAATTCTATTTACTTTTTTATCAATAAGATGATTTACAATTTCCTGTAATATACTTGCACCGCTTTCATCACCCTGTATATATTTGGAAATATTGTTTATTATATCAAAACCCGGTTTCAGCATTTCCGTTTCTTTAATTATCTTTTCTTTTATTTCCTCAGCTTCATTGTATGAGATTACTCCGCTTAAAGTTACATAACATCTATTATTGGTGACATCATTTCTTATAATATGCATTGTGTCTCCGGTAAAAATTAATTTCAGTTAATTTAGATATTGAAACCGATAGTATAAAATGAAAATTATATTAATAAAAATTTTGAAATTACTATTTTTATAAAAATTATTTCTGATTTATGTTACTGAATGATCCGTAATTAATTTATTAAATACTTTTATTATTCTACTTATCTCACAAGTTCAATTGCCTTTAATATTTGAATTTAATTATTAAAATAGAGCGTCCTATTATAATAGTCAACCCCAATATCAAATATACTTGTTGCTTTCTTAAACTTGCTATTATACAAAGCGAGGATTATTTTATTTTTTAATTTTTTGAAAAAAAATTCTTAAATGGAGAAAGTTATGGGATTAAAAATTTGGCATGCGGGAAATTGGTGCGTTCACACCGGACAAAGATATGTTGAGTCACCGTTTCAGGGACCCAGTAAAGGTGTTGAAATATTAAATTATGCAAAGCCATTGGTAGATGCATTAAATCAAATTGAAGGGGCAGAAGTTAAAAGTGAACCCTCTTGGGATCTGTATAATATGTCGCCCGAGTCATTTAACGAAAGACTTGAATGGGCTACAACAATTATTTTAGGCGACGTTGAAACTAAATGCCTAATGCTTCATCCCGATTTTTTCACACGTTCTAAATGGGGTGATAAACCTTTAACATTTCCCGACAGATTTGAATTAATTAAAAGCTGGGTTTATAACGGCGGACATTTTCATATGAATGGCGGATGGTATAGTTTTACCGGAGAGCTTGGTAAAGGCGGATGGCGCAGAAGCAGGATGCATAGTATTTTTCCGGTTGAATGCCTAGAATACGATGATCTTATTGAATCAACCGACGGTTATGAAGTTAAATGCAATTTCCCGGATGACCCGATTGTAAAAGGAATTGATTGGTCGTCAATTCCGCCGCTACTCGGATTTAACGAAGTTAAAAGAAGAGATGATTCCAAAGTTCTTGTTGAAATTAGAAATGAAGATGCCTGGCATCCGCTTCTTGCAGTAAGAGAATACGGCAAAGGGAAAGTAAGCGCTTGGATGACCGGCGCAAGCCCGCATTGGGGAATTAATTTTATGAAATGGAATGAGTATAATAAATTTTGGCGGCAGTTGTTTTCAAATATATAATTATATTCAATTACCGAATGCTTTTGTTATCAATTGAGGAATCATATGCTCTTAAATACTCTGGATTGGATAATCGTTATAAGTTTTTTTGTTCTTTCAATATTAATTGGACTCTGGGCTTCGAAAAGGTCTGGCAAAGATTCAACTCAATACTTCCTTTCAGGAAGAAATATGCCTTGGTATCTTCTGGGCTTTTCAATGGTTGCTACAACTTTTTCAATTGATACTCCGAATCTGGTCGCGGATATAGTAAGACAAAACGGCATTGCCGGCAACTGGGTCTGGTGGGCGTTTCTATTAACAGGAATGCTTACCGTATTTGTATATGCTAAGTTATGGCGCCGTTCAAATGTAATGACTGATATCGAGTTTTATGAAATAAGATACAGCGGAAGGCCGGCAGCATTTTTAAGGGGCTTTAGAGCAATTTATCTCGGACTATTTTTTAACATCGCGATTATGGCTTCAGTTACATTGGCCGCAATTAAGGTCGGATCAATTTTATTAAATCTCTCCCCTCTTCAGGTTATTTTCATTGCCGGAGGCGTTACTGTTGTATATAGTTCTCTTGGCGGATTACTTGGCGTTCTTCTAACAGATTTTATTTTATTTATACTTGCCATGATTGGTTCAATTGCCGCGGCGTATGTTGCGGTTAATTTGCCTGAAATTGGCGGACTAGCAAATTTATTAAGTCATCCTGAAATTAAAAACAAACTTTCATTAATTCCCGATTTTTCAAATTGGGAATTCGCAATGTTTGTATTTATTATTCCAATAGCTGTTCAATGGTGGAGTGTATGGTATCCGGGTTCGGAACCGGGTGGCGGAGGTTATATTGCACAAAGAATGCTCGCCGCTAAAAACGAAAAACACGCGATGGGAGCCACATTGTTTTTTAACTTCGCTCATTATGCATTAAGACCATGGCCATGGATAATTGTTTCGCTTGCTTCAATTGTTGTTTTCCCGGGGCTTGAGCAAATCAAAGAAGCATTTCCGCATGTTGACCCTTCTATAATTGGACACGATTTGGCCTACCCCGCAATGCTTACTCATTTGCCTTCCGGAATTTTAGGACTGGTGGTAGCATCTTTAATTGCCGCATATATGTCAACAATGTCAACAAGCTTAAATTGGGGTTCCTCATACATTGTAAATGATTTTTATAAAAGATTTTTAAAACCGGGAGCCAGCGAAAAAGAACTTGTATTAATAGGCAGATTATCAACGGTAGTTATGATGGTAATAGCAAGCTCTTTAGCTTTATATCTCGAAAGCGCTCTGCAGGCTTTTAATGTATTGCTTCAGATTGGCGCAGGCACCGGACTATTATTTATTTTAAGATGGTTCTGGTGGAGAATAAATGTTTACAGCGAGTTGACAGGAATGGTAGTTTCTTTTTTTATGGCAATATTCTTTTTAATTTTGCACAATTATGATAATTCACAAATCAATATTCTTATAAGCGGAGGCTTGGAAAAGGCGGAAGCAATTGCCAGAGTAAATCCGTTAAAAACATATGAGGAACTTGTAATCGGAGTAGCGGTTACTACATTTTCTTGGATAATAGTAACATTTTTAACCAAACCCGCCGATGAAAAAACATTAATTAGTTTTTATAAACTTGTATATCCGGGCGGACCCGGCTGGAGTAAAATTATAACAAGCGCCGAAAAACAAGGTATTACTTTTACCGATGAACAAAAAAAATCCGAATTACCGTTAGGAATATTAAGCATGTTTGTCGGATGTATCGCGGTGTACGGTTTATTAATGGCTACCGGATTCTGGCTCTATTCTAATTATGTGCCGGCAGCTGTTTTAACATTTGTAACATTAATTTCATCCGTAATACTATTTAAACTTTGGGGTAAATTAAATAAGTAGGTATTTAAACTTCGCGTTTTCTTGGTAACATTATTTAATAATAAAATTGTACTTACCAAGAAAACGCTTTCATGAAATAAAAATATTCAGATTAATTTGGGCGTATATTGAGTATCAATTATATCACCTGGTTTTAATCCCCAGCACGATTTATGATCTTTGGATCTTGCATCTTCGTCGCTATAAACAGCCCCGTCTTCAAAATATATAACAGTCATTGCTTCCCGCATTTCATCTGTTTTATTTGGATTAGCTTCGTGGAATGTTAAACCTGAATGAAAAGTTACATCGCCTGCTCTAAGCGGCACAACGGTTCTAATCTGATATTCCATAGTTTCAGGCATATGGGGATTATTAAATATATCAACATATTCTCTTACACCAATTTTATGAGTATTAGGAATAAATCGCATACACCCTTTTACTTCGGGTACATCAACCAATGCCATCCACATAGTAATAGTATTTTCACTATTTATCGGCCAGTAACTTTCATCCTGATGACAATCAGTTAATCTTCCGCCGGGTTCTTTATACAAAGCCTGGTCATGCCACAAACGCACACCGTTTACCTTCATTAAATCGCGGGCAATACCGGCAAACCTTTTACCGAAAACATAATCCTTAACTGCGGGGTAATCCCAGCATAAATAACCGCATTGCTTAAATGATTGTTCATACTGCGATTTTTCATTCAAAGTTCTTTTATCATGACCTGTTCTTGCATTAACAGCCGCTGTAATAATTTTTCTTGAATAATTAAGCGCTTCCCCTTCCAGAACATTAGGTAGTTTTATAAATCCGTTTTTCTGATACTCAATTATCTGCACATCATTTAATTTATACGGTGTGTTGTAAAATTCCAAAATTGATTCGGGAGTTTTCTCGAAAAGTATCGGATTTTGATCGCTCATTTTTTACCTCTTTAAGTATTTTATAAATCAATTGCGTCGAAGATATAAAATATTTATTTCATTCAAAAGATATAACGTATGTTATAAAAAAAATAAAACAACTTTTTTAATCAATAACTTTTAATATTTTGCAAATTAATATTTACTAAAAAAAGTAAAACAATGAATTCAAAAGAAAGAATTAAAGCCGCAATGGATTTAAAACCGGTTGATAAAACTCCCGTTATGTGCCAGATGAGTATCGGTCATATGCTTATCCAGACTGGGTTTTCCCCTTGCAGCTTCTGGTTTGATAAAGATATTTTCGCGGAAGGATTATTAAAATTAAGAGAAATGTATAATTTTGACGGGATATTAATTAGCCTTCACGGACATAGTCCGAACTGGAAAGATCAAATAAAAAACTTAAGAAGTGAGAAGGAAGGTGAATACGCGGAATTAATAAACGGAGATAAAATATTTTTCCCGTTTAACGATCTTCCGCAATATACATTTGCCCAAGAAAAAAAAATCCCATTGTTGAATGAAATAGCATTAGAGAACCTTCCGAATATTCTAGATTACATACCCGTATCACAGGATTTGCATTTCAAAATTGATTTGCAGAATAAATTCGGTGTAATTGAAAGCATTATCGAAAAGGCCGGTATTGAATATTCCGTTCACGGTGAAGTAACTTCTCCTTTCGATTATTTGATAGATTTGTTAGGAGCCGAAAACGCTTTAATTGCATTGTTGGATGATCCCGATAAATGTAAAATGATATTAAATCATTATTCAAATTTAATAAAAGAACTTGCTGTTGAAATGTGTGCTACAGGCATTGACGCAATTAAAATATCTTCCCCGTTTGCCGGTGCCGGATTTATTTCTCCCGATGATTATCAAGAATTTGTTCTTCCTTATGAAAAAATTATTGTTGAGGCGATTAGAAAAGAAAACAAACATGTTTATATTCATACATGCGGAGCAATTGGAGATAGACTTGAATTAATGTTTCAATCGGGGATGAGCGGAATCGAATGCCTCGATCCTTTCCCTTTGGGAAACGTTGAATTAAAAGATGCCGTAGAAAGAATTTCTGACAAAGGATTTATTAAAGGAAATATTGACTCGGTAAACATATTATTAAACGGTACAAAAGAAGAAATAATTAATGATTTAACCGAAAGAATAAAAATAGGCAATTCAAAACCCGGTTTTATTTTAAGTACCGCATGTTCAATTGCGCCGGAAGTTAAAAAAGAAAATATTTTGTTATTAAAAGAGGTCGCTGATTTATGGAAATAGGATTAAAATTTGAAGAACTCTCGAATATGATAATTGAAGGCAAGCATCTTGATGCCGAAAGCTCAACAAAATATTTATTGGAAATGGGAATAGATCCGAAGAATATATTAGATGAAGCCTTAATGAAAGGAATGGGTATTGTCGGACAACGATTTAGAGACCAGCAGATATTTGTTCCCCAAGTTTTAATTTCAGCCCGTGCAATGAAATTTTCGATGAAAGCCTTGGAACCTTATTTAGTCGGCGACAATGCCCTTTCAAAAGGGAAAGTTTTATTGGGCACTGTAAAAGGAGATGTTCATGATATTGGAAAAAACCTTGTCGCTATTATGCTGCAGGGATCTGGTTATGAAGTGATTGATATTGGAACTGGATGCAGCGCAGAAAAATTTTATGATGAGTATTTAAAACACAAAACTGACATTGTTGGAATGTCGGCGTTATTAACAACCACAATGGTATATATGAAAACAGTTATAGAATTTTTTAAAGAAAAGAATGTAATGGTGCCCATAATAATCGGCGGCGCACCTTTAAACCAGCGATTCGCCGATGAAATTGGGGCAGACGGTTTCGGAAGAAATTCTTATGACGCCGTAAAATTAGTTGATAAAATTTTAAATATAAATTGAGGCGCTAAAATGTTAACAATAAACGAACTTTTATCAAAAGGTATATTATTATTTGACGGCGCGATGGGAACCTCAATACAGAAATTTAACTTACCCGACGTTGATCCGCCTGAACTTATTAATTTAAATCATCCTGATAAATTAAAAGAGATACACTTAAAATATATTGAAGCCGGTTCAAATATAATTGAAACTAACACCTTCGGCGGCTCAAGATTAAGACTTAATTTATCTGAACTTGGAGATAAGGTAAAAGAAATAAATACTGCCGCCGTTCGTATTGCAAAAGAAGCCGCGAAAGGAAAAGCTTATGTAGCCGGCTCGGTTGGACCTCTTGGTGTTTTAATTGAACCCTACGGAGAATTGTCATCGGAGGAAGCGTTTAATACATATAAAGAACAGATTGAAATTTTACTGGAAGCCGGGGTTGATTTAATATTAATTGAAACTATGATCTCCTTAGATGAAGCTCTTATCGCGTTAAATGCAGCGAAAGAGGCGGGCTCAAAAATAACAGGTGTAACTTTAACCTTCGACAGCGGCGCGCTGGGATTAAGAACATCATTCGGCGAATCACCATCAGATGCGATATTAAAATTAAAAGAATCCGGAGCTGATTTTGTTGGGAGTAATTGCGGACACGGATTAACGGATATATTATTAGCGGCTGAAGAAATGAAAAAAGTGTGCGATCTGCCGATTCTTATTCAACCGAATGCCGGTTTGCCTGAATTTATTGACGGAAATATTGTTTATAACGAATCACCTGAAATGTTTATGAAATTTACTCAGCGTGCAATTTCATTAGGGGTAAATTTTATTGGCGGCTGCTGCGGAACAACTGATTTACATATTAAAGCGGCAAACTCGGTATTGCGAAAATCTAGTTAACCGGTATTTCAACTGTAACAAATTTTGAATCAGTTTCGCATGACAATTTATACTCTTTAATTAAAGCGGGAATTAAAAATGATTCCCCTTTTATAAAGGTATCAGAAGATAAATCTTCATTTTGGGATGATTCAATTACGAGAGATCCTTCCAATATTAATATTATAACTGGTTTGTTATTTGTACTAAATCTATCTGTAAAATCTTTACTCTTTTCAAACAAAGTTATCTGGAATTCCTCAGCGCTTGTTTTTAGAGTAACATTATCTTTTTTCTGTTCTTCATTAATAATTTTATATTCATTAAACTTATATTTTAACACGTCTAGTAAAGTATCAACATCTTTAAATTTATTTGTAAGTCCGGCTCGTACAACATTATCAGAGTTAGCCATACATTCTATGATATTCCCTTCAATATAGGCATGTGGCACTCCGGCATCTGTAAAAATTGCTTGTCCGGGCTGCAAATTTATTATATTAAAAAAGAAAAATGATAGCAGTCCAACGTCTGCGCCGAAATTTTCATATTGAATTAAAAACTGTTCTTCTTCCTGTTTCAATTCAATTTTCGCGGAAATTCTTTCAGCAATTTTTTTAATAACAGTATCCATAGTTTTAAAATCATCAGCTTTTTTCATTACAGCTGAATAAAACTTTTTAATAAGTTTTTCACGTTTGCTTTCATCAGTTTCAATAATAAGTTTCTTAAATATTTTAGACCCGGTTATGATTTCAAATTCCGGATTGTTCTGTAAATTTTCTATTATTTCTTTTGCCGGACGAAATCCCGCAATAGCTGTAAGATTGTCAAGCGCTACTGCAATTTCTGGTTTATGATTGTTATCGGGATAATTTATCGGATCCGTTTCATGAAGCCGTTTTGCCTGTTCTTTATCCGGATGCGTTTGAATTGAAAGCGCTCTGGATGCCGATAAAACTTTTAATAAAAACGGAAGTTTATTCGAAAATTTTTCTGCGGTTTCTGCGCCTAAAATCTCTATCGGGTATTTATCAATAACTTCATTTAATAAAATTCTGTTCTGATTAATTATAATTTCGGAAGACGCCTTCGGATGAGCGCCAATCCACAATTCAGCATAAGGCAAATTAACTTCCGGTTTCATTCCGATAAGATTTGGGATGAATGCGTTTTCGTTTTTTGTACCCCAATCATAGTTTTGAATTTTATTAAACAGTTTATATGGCTTGGCTTTTATCATATTAAAAATACATCCGTATTATTGAATGGTAATATACAAAATATCATCCCTTTATCGGGAAAGTTAAGTTTATTATCTACTGATATATAGACGATATTTTATTTACATCATATTTAAATTGATATAACAATAATAAAACTATTCGAACGGATAAACGAATCCCCATTCAGCGCGCATCTTATCCATTAAATCCATTATGCCGATAGTTTCGTTTAGCGGTATTGTATCGCTTTCCAATTTACCATTCATGATACAATTATATACTTCTTCAATTTGATATATAAATCCGTCAATATGGTTTTTCTCAAATACTTCTATGGTATCTTTAATATCATTTGTACCGTCATGAATATTGATGACAAAACGCTCCCCTTTTTGGAATTGCGGGAATTCAATAAATCCTTTTGAGCCGTAAAATACAGCCTCATTTTTCATTTCAAGATTATAACTAGTACAAATTATTGCCAAGCATCCAGACGGAAAGCGGAACATGTAATTTGATATTTCATCAACGCCAAGATCGCTGAAACGCGTCATTGATTTAATATTAATAGGAATTTCACCAAGCAAGTAACAGACCATTGAAATTGGATAAATTCCCATATCCAATGTAACTCCGCCTGCAAGTGCCGGGTCCTTTAGTCTTTTTTCATAATCAGGTCCAACAAACTTACCGTATGAAATATTTATCTGTTTTACAATCCCAATTTCCCCATTAAGCAATTTCGATTTTAATAAATTAATACTTGGCAGAAATCTAGTCCAAATTGCTTCCATTAAAAATAGTTTATTTTCACGCGCAATATTTGCAAGAACGCGTGCTTCCCTAGCATTAACTGTAAATGCTTTTTCAATTAGTACATGTTTACCATGTTCCAAGGCCAGCTTAGCATTTTCAAAATGAAAATTATGAGTGGTGGCAACATAAATTATATCGATATCCGGATCATTTACAATCTCATGATAATTATAGAAGTTTTTCACATTATGTCTATCTGCAAATTCTTTTGCTTTAACAGCTGATTTAGAAGCTACTGCAATAAGTTTATTATTAGGAACCGCCGTTAAACTTCCAGCCATTCTGTTGCCAATATTTCCGGCTCCCATAATTCCCCATCTTAAAACTTTTCTATCATTCATTTATGTTTTCCCTAGCTTCTTAAAAATTTATATTAATGAATTATAAGATGAATAAAACTTTTAATTTATTTTACTTATTATTTTCTTTATACTTTTTCTGTCTACTAAAAAACCTACTCCGCCGTAATTGTCGGAAATATAAGCGATATCATCTTTAAGCTGGTTGAAATCCTTTATTAAATCAAAATCATTTAATGAAATAACCGGGATTATATTATTAAGCGCAAAAATACGTTCCTTTCCTTTTAGCCTAGTTTCAATTTCAGAACGCAGTAATTTTATGTTTTGATAAACCGGCTGCTTCATATGGATGTGTTTGATGCTCCACATACCCGTTAAATGGGCATATTCTAAATCTTTAATCAAATCTCCGGTTGATGTTAAAACGATAGCGGAATCGTCATAAATTATTTTATACGAATATTCAAATAACAGATTTTTGAAAATTGATTTATCGAAATTCTCAAACTGATTTTCAGGCGGGGTGATAAAATACAGGCTTCCTAGGTTTTTTAGCTGCTGTTGCTTAGGAAAAATTATTTGTCCAATAAAAATTACGGAGAAATAAAACAGCATTAGAGCAATACTATATTTAAAAATTAATTTTTTCATTTTATACCAAAATTTAGAATGATAAACCGACGGAATTTTCAAATATAATCTATAGTCTTTTTTTTAAAAATAAATTTAGCTGGTTCGCGAATTCGTGAGCATCTTTTTGATTAAATTGAGTTTGACCTTTTGTAATAATTCCACTATCACGTATATCCTGCATTAAATTACGAATTGCAAGCGCCTGTTTAATATTCTCTTGATCAAAGAATCTTCCCCGGTGATCAACAACAAATGCTTTTTTAGTTATCACACGGTCAGCTAAAGGTATATCCGATGTAATTACTAAATCACCTTCTTCTGTCATTTCCACAATTTGACTATCGGCTTCATCCGGTCCCGAATTTACCAAAGAATAGGTAATATATATCGATTCACCAATATTTATTCGTTTGTTTGATATTACAAAAGTTGCCAATTTGTTTTTATTAACCGCTCTTAATACAATCGGTTTCAATAGATTTGGAAAGGCATCGCCGTCAATAAATAATTTCATAAAAATAATTTTAGTTTAGATAATATTTTTAGTTGTCATGTTTAAATGTTATTACTACTTTTCCGCGCGCATGTCCTTCTTCAAGATATCTGATAGCTTCAGCAGTTTCATAAAAAGAATATTCTTTATCTATTACAGGTTTAACCTTTCCCATTTCTATTACATCTTTCATAAAAATCAAATCTTTTTTGTTCGGTTTCATCAATATATTCCCCATTTTTTTGCCGTTTTTAGAAGAAAGGAACGGACCCAGCAGCAATGCTTGATAAAGCTGAGACATAGAACCGCCTGTAATAACATATATTCCTTTAGAACTTAGTGCACGTTTGTAATCTAAAATCGGGTGATAACCGTTTGCAGCCAGAATTAAATCATAACTTTTTCCGTTTTTTGTGAAATCTTCTTTTGTATAATCAATTACGTAATCGGCGCCAAGTGCACGAACCATTTCCAAATTTCCTGTACTGCATACGCTAGTGACTTCAGCGCCGAAATATTTTGCAATTTGAACCGCAAAAGTTCCGACACCACCGGATGCGCCGTTGATTAATACTTTTTTCCCTTGTTTTATTTCCCCTTTATCTCTAAGTGCCTGTAAAGCCGTTACTGATGCGAGAGGAACCGCTGCCGATTCTTCGAACGACATATTCACTGGTTTAAGAATAAAAGCATTTTCATCCGCGCAAACATATTCGGCAAATCCTCCCCAACCGGATTCTGAAACATCTCCGAATACTTCATCACCGGGTTTAAGATCCTTTACATTTTTTCCAACTGCTTCTACCTTTCCAGAAACATCGGCACCGAGAATTTGAATTTTTGGTTTAAATAGACCGAATGCTAAACGCGCCATAAAAGGTTCGCCCCTCATCAGATGCCAGTCGGCAGCGTTTACCGACGCCGCTAAAACTTTCACTAATACTTCATTATCTTTTGGCGAAGGTTTCTCTATTTCGTTTAATTCAAGAACTTCGGGTGAACCGTATTTTTTATATTCAATTGCCTTCATTACTTAAGTCTCCTAAATAATTTTGTTAATTTGAATTATCTTTTAAATCATATGAAAATAGTTCGTCCAGCGATACATTAAAAACTTGAGCGATGCGGAAAGCGAGTTCAAGCGATGGAGAATATTTCCCTTTTTCCATAGAAACTATTGTCTGACGTGTAACACCTGCTTTTTCGGCCAATTGCTGTTGAGTCATTTCGCCGTTATTGAATCGAAATTTTCTGATATTATTATTGATTATATATTTCCCCATTTTAAAATCCTTTTCTATATAAATAGAGATGTGAAACATCCCAAATTACCTCTGAAGAAATTAAGGATAATATTAAAATTATAAACATAAGTGCAATTGGCATTCCTATTACAAGGGACGCCATAGAAATTACAAATCCAATCATAAAAAGAATAAGCGAATTTCTTGCGGCTTTTAATTCAATCAGCTTATCAAGCTCATCGCTGAAACTGGGTTCATCTTCATTTGTTATAATTTTATTGATAATAGTGAAAATAATATGAAGAATAATTTTACCAACAATTTGAACCGGGATTAAGATTAATATAACCGCTCCCCAAAATCTGAAATCTGTAATATCGGTTAAACTGCCAGATACATAATTTTGAATTACGTAAACAAAGTAGATTATACTAATTAAGAGATTACTCAAAAGTGAGACTAAATTTCTTTTTTCTTGAAACGACATTTCTTCCTCTTCTTCGTTAATATTTACATATAGTAATAAATTTCAGACATAAAGTAATTTATTCTATACTATATGTCAAACTATTTTTACACAAATAAAGAAATTGTTTGTTTTTTGTGATTTTTTTCGAATAAAAAAATTTCAAATCCCTTCTAAAAAATATAAATATTCCACATTTAGTATTACAAGCTTAACTTTTTGTAAAGATTACTTGACTTTTTAATTTTACAGCCGTATCTTTAGTCAAGTTAATTTTACATTATATCAAAGGAGCATTACATATGCAAAAAACAAAAAAAGACTGGAATCATAAGAACAAGAAAAACACCATAAATTTAGCGTTCTGGACTATTTCTTGGACAGCATCTATGGCATTATCTACGTTCGGCCGAATATTTATTTGGCATGATAATATGACGTTATCAATAGCTGCAATTTTAATTAACCTGCTAATTGGCATTGGGATGATACTTGCAAATATTCGTTTTATAAAAGGATTGGATGAACTTCAGCAAAAAATACAGCTTGAAGCAATGTCAATTGCATTAGGAGTAGGTGTAATTGGCGGGTTATTTTATTCTCAGCTTGATCAAGCGAACATAATAACATCAAATGCTGAAATCTCACATCTTGTTATTTTAATAGCTTTAACATATATGGTTGGTATATTTATAGGAAGGGTTCGATATAAATGAAAAATAAACTAAAAGTACTTCGCGCCGAACGGGACTGGACTCAGGAAAAACTTTCGGATGAGTTGGAAGTTTCACGCCAGACAATTAATGCAATTGAGAAAGGAAAATTTGATCCCAGTCTTCCCCTTGCTTTTAAAATTGCAAAATTATTTAATTCAAAAATTGAAGACATTTTTCAATATGAAGAAAACAATTGAGAGACTTTAGATAATTTAGCATAATGAGAAATCCAAGTTATACAGCCGGCAGCAGCCGGCTGAATATTAAATTTAATTTCCTTTATAAGAACCGAATACTGAAAGCTCCTGATCCCAAGAAGAATTACCAAACCATATTTTATCATTTTTATCAATCGCCAGGTATCTAATAAATTTTTGATTTAGGGGCAAATTAATAATGGTCCATTCTGTACCGTCAGATTTAACCAAACCGTTTTCCGTCCCGATCCAGAGGTTATTTTTCGAATCAACAGCCAATTCAATTATATTATTTGAAGGTAAATTTGAATTGCCTGTATTATAAATTACCGTATCTGATTCGCTGATTTTATAAAGCCCGTTACCGCAACCAAACCATACATTATTGTTTTTATCAATTGCTAAATCATGTGCCCTTACAATCTTTGCATCAACAAACACTGAATCCCAGTTCTGTCCGTCATATTTTATTGACGCGTAATCGGAAGAGCCCCAAAGCACTTTATTTTTATCAAATAATATTTTTGAAGGATGATGAAAATTAACATTATGTTCATGCATAAGAACCCAGTTGCCGTTTATATATTTTGATATCTTCCCCGTATGATTTGCCGCCCATAAAATATTGTTTTCATCAAATAATATATAGTGGATATCCTTGCCAAATATATTGTTAATATCTTCTCCGGACGATTCTTCCGTTGCTAAATGCAACCACCCGTTATCAGTAAGCTTTGATATTCCCGGCCGAAAACCGTAGCCAATATAGAGTTCATTATTTAAATCCAGACTAATTGTTTGTATTTCATTTTCAATTAATCCGTCATTTACATCATAATTTATCCATGAGTTATCTTTATTGTAATAAATTCCTTTTTGTTCTGTACCAACAAGAATATTTCCGTTTCCGTCAAGTCCAATACAGGTAACAATTTCTTTCGGGATTTTATATATAGAAAATTGATTATCTTGAAAAAGTGTATCAACGCTTACGGCATTTTCTACTTCTATTTCAACTATGCTTAAGTATTCTTTATTATTTTTATACATGGAACAAGTTATCCTGTGCGAAGCTGGAACTAATCTGTCATAATTAAAATTGCCAGCCCTTATAATCATTCCTTCAAAGGTTTTAAATTCCCATTTAACGCTGTCGTAACTTATTGTGTCGTTTTGCGATAAAAGGTAGGCTTCAAAATGGATCTCTTCATGTTTTAGGAATGACGAGTTATTTGCCGGAGAAACAATTTTTACAAACGCGTCATTATATAATTCAATATCAACAATCTTGTCACTGCAACCTGAAAAAAGCAGAATTGTAAATATTAACGGCAGTAAAATATTTCTTAATTGTTTGTTCATAAATGATATTAGAAATAAAATTTAGTAAAACTAATTTCATTAAAACATATTCAAATAATGAACAATTATCAATTGCTAAAATTTACCACTTCGGGCATGAGGTCTCATTAAAGACAAAAAAAAAGCTGCCGAGGTAAAACCACGGCAGCTAATTACTAATATTAAACTTTTGTTGTCCCGGGAGGACTCGAACCCCCAACAAAAGATCCAGAGACTTTTGTGTTACCATTACACCACGGGACAATTTTACATACGAAATATATTGAAGTGAATTTGTAAATGCAATTGTGATTGTTATTCGGCAAACATTTTATATTGTTCCCACATTGCGACAGCATCATCAAATTTAAATCGCGCCCGTATCATAAAACTATCGTCACGCTTATTTAAAGGCGGTTCATCTTCCCATTCCATATTTGAATTTAAGACTTTATTTGCCGCGGTATCAACAATTGACCAGTTCCCTACCCCGTTTAATCTTGATTTCATTACAAGATGTATTTTACCGTCCAATACGAAACGAATTGCCGCATCGAACCATTTTACTTTTTCTTCATTAGTCATAATTTCTTTATTTTTTTATCTTATTATCGAAAATAAATTATCTTTTTTAACAGTATCAATATTGATATATTTATTCTATGAAGCGAGCCCTAATATATTTTTTATTTTATTTGTTTTCAATTTCAGCTTATGCTCAAAATTACACGTTAATTGGAGAAATTGGGCAGTTTTCAAATGCGTCGTCTTTTTCAATTAACCCTGCCGGATTTATATATATTGCCGATCTCGGAAAAAATGAAATTTATAAGATGGATACTCTTGGAACCAAGTTAAAATTTATCGGTGGTTTCGGCTGGAGCGAATCAGCGTTTGATAATCCAAGCGATATATTTGCCACTACTTTAAATGTATATGTTACCGACAAAAATAACAGCCGCATACAAATTTTCGACAAAGATTTAAATTATCTGTCTCAATTTAAAACCGATAAATCCGAAAATCCTGATTTACAATTTGCTTACCCCGAATGCAGCGTAGTTTCTAATCAAGGGGATTTATACATACTGGATTCTGATAATTCAAGGATATTAAAATACGGCATGTCAGGTAATTTCCTGCTTGAAATAGGAGGAAATGACGCAGGTGAATTTTCACTTTCAAACCCGGTAAATTTTGCTATTTCCGGCGAAGGGAAATTATACGTTATCGATAAGGATATGATATTTGTCTTTGATCAATATGGAACAGGTTTATTTAAAATTAGTATAGGTATGGATGCCGATAATATATCTATTTCAAAAGACAAATTACTAATTAATGATACGGACAAAATACAGATTATTGATTTTAAAAAACTAAATGACGGAATAATAACAATTGACTCTTCTCAATTAAATATTGACACACCGATTAAAGGCTCAATTCTGTCCGGCGGTAAATTGTATGTATTAACCGAAACAACAATTCAGATATTTGAATTTCTACAATAAATTTTATATAAATTGAATTACAAACATAAGATTTTCTTATTTATAGTTGTTTTAATATGGAACGTTGGAATTTATCCCGGAATTTTGTTTTTTATCGACAATAATTCGATTGCAGCTATTCCGCTGTTAAATAAATTTTATTCAGGAGTTTGCCATCAGCATGATATTAAGCTTCTAAAAATATTGGGATTTAATTCGATGGTCTGTTCCAGATGCGCTGGAATTTACGCGGGTGTGCTTTTGTTTTCTTTTTATATGATATTTGTAAAAATAAAAACAAACAAAGAAATTAAGTTTTTGATTTTATCTGCGGTCCCTCTAATTCTGGATGTTATATTTTATAATATTGGAATATATAATTATTCTAAAACTGCTGCTTTCACATCCGGTTTATTTTTTGGTTCAGCCGGAATTTATTATTTTTACATAGGACTTGAAAAACTAATTTCAGAACAAAAAATAAAAGAGAAACTTTGAAAAAATATTTATCCTCCTTTGTTGTTGGTTTTGGTGCCGGAGTATTACAGGTAGTTCCCGTTGCTAAAAGCTTTGCGTGCTGTATTATTATTCCGCTTGCGGCATATTTCGCTTTAATGCTTGATCAAAAAGCAAACAAGAATATTAATGTAATTATGCCGGTATCAAGAGCATTAATAATCGGATTACTTACTGGAATCTATGCCGCATTATTCGGCAGTTTTTTCGATATATTAATTACATTCATTACAAAAAATAATGATATAATTGCCGTATTCCCCGAATTTCAAAAAATGATTACCAATTTCCCAATTAGCGAAGGACTTCAAAAAGAAGTATTAAATTTATACTCATCAGTAATAGATCAGATTAAGGATGTTGGATTTTCAGCATTATACACTCTTTCAATATTGTTCAACAATTTAATAATCAATTTAATATTTGGTTTGATTGGCGGAGTTGTTGGTGTGCAAATAATTAATTCCCGTATTAAGAAATCAAACGAACTGTGATATATGGTAATTGCGGTAATTTTTCTAACTCATTTTCTGTTTGCCGTTTATATTTTTATAACAAAATGGAAAAAAGAGTCGGCTGGTTCGGCTTTTCTAAATTTAATTTTTATAATACTTCTCTTTTCGATTGGATGGTCGGTATTGGCAATGTTTGCGAAACTAATATTTGAACCGGAAGGTTTCGGCAAACATTTTGACAGAGATACTATTGGACTTAGTGTATTAACTATAATTGAGTATTTCTTTTACAGAATTTATTATTTCAAGGATAATAATTCTACTGAAGCCGGTAAGGAAATACAATAATTGCAGTCTGTTCCGTTTGTTTCTGTTTATTTGGAAGAGGTTCAAAACGCCATTGTCTTAAAGAATTAATTGCGGCTATTTCCAGTTTTGTATCGGCTTTTATTAAAGGAATTATTTTCCCTACGCTTCCGTCTGGTAAAATAGTAAATCTAAGTTTTACATCTATTTCTTTTGAAACACCTTCAGGATAAGAAGGAAGAGAGTAACTGTAAATTTTTCTTAGTCCTTTTCCGCCAAAATCAATTTCGAATCCGAAATTACCTTCTCCTTCGCCTGTAACTTCACGGCCTTTTGTGTCACCATCTTCCTTTTGAACAAGCGGCTTAACTATTTCTTCTACAGGTTTTTCTTTTTCTTTTTTAGGCTCCGCGGCTTTTACAATGTTTTCAGTATCTGTATTTTGAGTTTTTGGGAGTTCAACTTTTTTATCTTCAGATTTTTCTATAACCGGTTCTGTTTTTTCTGCGGATTTGTCTTTCTTTTCTTCAAAGCCTAAGGCTCCCGAAGAACTTACGTTTCCGAAAGTGCCGAATCCGATTGTAACGTACTCATCTTCATTATATTCAATACTGAAATTTACGGCCATAAAAATTAGCATCAGTATTAAATGACTTGCAATAGAGATAAGATATGAATAGTTTTTCCTATTATACGCAAACATTAGAAATTTTCTTTTTCTGTTTCTATTGTAAATTTATCTATGCCCACGCCTTTAGCCGAGTCAATGACTTTAATTACAATATCAATGTTTACGGATTTATCCGCGCGGATAATTAGATTTCCATCCTGTCCGCTTTTAAGTTTGCTTAATTCTCCTGCTAAAGCATCAATGCCTATTTCTTTCGATCCGACAAAAATTCTATTTTGTTCATTTACCGTAACTACAAGTCGTGAAGGAACGCTTTGCTCATTATTTTTTGCGCCCGGAAGTTTTACTTTTACTCCCGTTTGAATTACAAACTGCGAAGTAAGAAGAAAAAATATAAGTAGCAGCATCACAATATCAGTCAATGACGAAAAACTGAAAACGCTTAACGGTTTATTACTGGTTTCAAATTTCATATTTATCCTTACAGCTCAACTTCTTCAACATCATCAATTTTAATTTTTCCTTTAGAAGGATCATCAATAATATCAATTACATCGTTTGTTACAACTTCCATATCAAGTACAAGTTTATTTACCGCGGCTACCAGGTAGTTATAAAATGAAAGCGCGATAATTCCAACGGCCAAACCAAATGCGGTAGTTAATAATGCTTCCCAAATGCCGCCGGCAAGATCGCTTGGATTAGCGGCGCCCTGCAAATCTTCTATACGCATAAATGCAGAGATCATACCGGTAACAGTACCCAAGAAACCGAGAAGCGGAGCTACTCCGGATATGGTTGCAAGAATGGACAACCCTCTCTCAAGTTTATTTATTTCCTGACGGCCCGCACTTTCAATTACTTCCTTAACCCGATCTCTTCCGAGATTATATTTACGAAGTCCTTTCTTTATAATATTAGCCGCCGGAGATTTTTCTTCGCCGCAATATTGTATTGCCGAACTTAAATCTTTTTTCTTAAGCATTCCTCTAATTTTAACGAGAAATGCCGGAACATTCATCCGTGATTTTCTTAGCACAATATATCTGTCAATAATTATCGCTACGGCAACTATAGAGGAAAGAAATATTGGCAGCATAAGCCATCCGCCTTTTAAAAGCACCGAAAGTAAATTCATTTTATCCTTTAGAATTTTTTATAAATTGTTTTTAATAAAATCTAACGCTTCATTCTGACTTTTGAAATATCCAATTCTTACACGGTACCATTTGCCGCCAAGCTGAGGAAGATTAGCTTCGACAATAAACGCGTCAAATCCCAAAGCCTGATATTTTGCCGCGTCTGATTCGGCTCTTCCCGCAGATTTAAAGGATGAAACCTGAACCATAAATCTTTTTCCGTCGGAATAAATTTGAGAGTTAATTCTTGTCTCATTTTCAAATTTTCTATATAAAGTTTTTTCTTCTTCCGGTTCGGTTTCAACAGCCGCAACTTCAATTGGTTCCGTTGTAATTATTTTTGATGAATCAATTAGAGAATTTTCAATTTCAACCGTTGGTTTTTCAATAAATACAGAGTCCGCAGGCATTTCATTTTTTATTTCCTCAACGTTTCTTTGTGCGCCTCCCCAAAATAGCAAATAATAAAGACCGGAAATAGTGACAATAAAGAAAGAAACAAGTAATATCCAGAAACCTTTACCGTAGCTTGTTCCTTTCCAATCATAATTTCTATACGCTGGCCTGCTTTTTTGTTTCTTTGGTTCTTTTGGAATTTCTTCATCTTCAATATTCTCTAATTCCTGCCGGTCCGATTGAAAATCAGTTTCTTCATTTAAATAATCATCATTATCTTTATCAAATTCTCTATCGGAATCAATTTTATTTTCATATTTGTCTTCTTTAATTAAATTATCATCTTCAATGCTTATTTCATCTTTTAAATCTTCAGCAATATTATCAAAATCCTCACTCAAGGGCGATTTAAGTTCCGAATTATCATCAATTTCATTTTTGTTTATTGATTCATTTTCATCTATTTCCTCATGGAATTCTGCTTTCAGCTCATCACCCCAATCCCATTCTATACTTTCTTCATTTTCCTCTTCGAGCGCAAATTGCTGTTCAATTTCTTTTTCGGAAGCCGGAAGAACCGAGTCAAGTATATCATCATCGTTATCAAGCAGTTCTTCCAAACTTGGAGTTGCTGATTTTTTTATTTCTTTTTTATTTGTCTGAATATCTTGTTGATTACTTTTATCTGTTACCTTAATGTTTATGTCAGCTGATTCTATAATTTCATTATCCGGCGACTCATCTTCATTTATTACAGTTTCAAGATTTGTTTCTTCTTCAAATTTAATTTTCTCTAATTCATCAAACGAACTAAATTCTTTTTCCTGCGAATCATTTTCCTCTTCCTTAAGATCTGTGTTAAATTCAGAGGCTTCAATTTCAACACTATTAGTTTCGCCATCTGAATTATTCTTCTGCAAAGGTTCTATTGTTTCAGTGTTTATTTCTGACAAATCATTAAAATTATCTTCGTGAATATTATTTATATAACCAGCGTCAGTATCAATATTTTCATCATCCTCTAATTCCTGGTTAACATAATTATCGAATAAGTCGAAGTCTGATAATTTTTCCGAACTGAAAATCAAATCATCAATTCTTGATTCAATTGATTTCTGCAGCGCAGAAAGACTTTCATCATCTTCAAAAATTGGAACAATTGGTTTTTGAATACCCAGGCTAAAAATATTTTCGTCAAATTCCGTAATATCTTTTCGAGGGACATCAATATCAAAAGAAAGAAATAGCGAGGATTCATTCTTATCGGCAGATCCGGCCGGCGAATAAAAAATAGTGCGTTTTGTTAATTTTTTTTTGCCGTTTGATACTTTTCTTTCTTCTTTAAGCAAGGGTTCATTTTTAAGCTGAAAATATCCTATGCCGGGAAGTTTAAAAGCTTCGTTGGCTTCAAGCGCCTGGCTTATTCTTTTTAGAAAAACATCGAAAGCAAACTCTTTTTTTGAGGAAGAAATGCCGAGTTTATCGGAAACTAATTTTCGTAAAGAATTTTTATCCATTATAGAATTAAATTTTTCAAACAAGTTTTAATATATGAATGAAAAATGATTTTTACCAACGATATTCAACACCCGCTAAAACATCAAACGGTTTTTCTTTATAGTTGTTGAATCTATAATTTTCACTGTTCAAAATATTTTCTACCGTTGCCTTAAATAACAGATTATCCGTAATCGAGTAACCAAATGAAGCGAACAAGTTATTAAAATCATTTCTAATCTTACGGTGGATCAAATCGCTTTGATAATCGAACTCAAACTGAATTCCCATCTTCACATATAAATCCTCGGTAAAATTAAACTTATACAATAATTCAGCCGAGAGTTTAGGAATATACGGTATATAATTTCCCCCTGAGGTTTTAACCGATTGATATAAAGTACTACCGTAAAATTCACCGTAAGGACCGAGATAAAAAAGTAAATCCGCAAACATATAGGTTTTATTAACGTCATCAGCGGTCATTAAATAAAACTCACCCGGATCAACAATTTCAGCGAAGTAAATAAAATTATCTATTTTTGAATATCCAACTCCGGCTGAAATTTCAAAATATTTATTGTATTGATATTTTAATGTTCCTTTAAAGTTGCTTTTTACCTCTGTAAAAATATTCTGATCAAACCCTAAAATATAGAATCTGTTTTTTTCGGTCAATTGATCAATAGTGTTAAATTCAGCATACGGAGAATATTCGCCGAAGAAAGCGAGATTTTTTCCTAATTTTGCAGACACGGAAGCATTTGGCGCAATGAATGAATTTGAATCTTGTTTTGAATAAGTGATCCCTATTTTGGCGTGAAGAGCAGAGCTTGTTTTAATTTTTAAGTACGCTGATGTTGAAATAAAATTATTCTTCGTATCCGGAAAATAATTTTTTAATGCTTGAGTTTTAAAGAGTACATTTCCGCCGGCAGCTAGTTTATTCATATTTAGTTCAATAAATCCATTTGCGGAAGTTACATTTTCCTGAAGTGCATTATCTGAAAGTTTAAATACCGAACCGGAAAAGTCCAGACTATATTTGATATTTTTATTTAATAAATTTGAAAAAGAAATTCCTGCTTTGCCTTTTTCTCTTTCTCTTTTATCAGCCGGATTAAATGTACCGTAAAATCTATATGCATCGCGAACATAATCTGCATTTAATGATATTTTAAGTCCCGGCATAAATGACGAATTTATACCCACAAAAAAATCTGTATTTAAATTCGCGCCCGATATATTGTAGTCCGAATAGTTCTCGTAATCTTTAATATTTGTGCCCCAAAGATTAGCGGACAATAAAAAATGTTCACTGCCGGTGTTAAAATAAAATTCTCCGGTCGGCAGAGTATGTATTCCTGCGCCAACATAAAACATTCCGTTGTTTGCATTATTATTATTAAAAATAACAGCGTCTTTTTTGACCGGTTTTGAAAAATCAGAAAGTTCAAACTCTTCGGGTGCGTATATTGGGTTGAAGAAATCTTTTGATAAAATAGGAATTAATTCGGGGCGCGGTTTTTTCTGCACAGGTATTTCGATGCTTTGTACACCTGTGATAACAAAATCAGGCAGTTCAATACTTTGCCCCTGATTCTCGGTTTTATCCTGTGCATTTAAAGTGAAAGTGATAAATAAAATCACTATAGTATAAAAAAATCTTTTCATAATTTACCCAGCTTTTGATTTGCTTCTTTTCCAAGCTCATCGTTTTTATGCCTTTTAATAACTGCACGATACATATCTTTAGCGTTGTTTTTATCATTTAATTTCACATAACAATCGCCAAGTTTTAACAATGATTTTGAATACCATTCGTCATAACCGGAGAAAACAGAACGAACGCGAACGAGAGCCGAAATTGCTTCGGTAGTTTTTCCCTGTTCAAACAAAGAAACACCGTAAAAGTATTGCGCCTGCGCACCGATATCATCATTTCTGTTTTCGCCGAGTTCACGCAGCAATATTCCCGCGTTTGTATAATCTTTTCTCTCAATTTCCAACAGCGCCAATTCTAATTTGGCTTTTGCTGCAAAAATTGTCTGAACATAATAAGTTACAACTTCATCAAATGTTTCATATGCTATTTGTATTTCACCGTTTCTTTTTAAAGCCATGCCTTTATAAAATAAAAGTTCAGGAACGCGTTTAGAATCGGGCATAGAATTTATAGTTCCTGAATATAAATCAACCGCATTCTTAAGCTCATTATTTTCTTCATAAATTTTTCCTAGCTCAAGTACAGCTCCAACACCAATTTCCGAATTTAAATAATTTTTTATTACGTATTTGAAACTGTTTACCGCGTCGTCTGTTTGCCCGAGCATCTGCGAACTTTTGCCAATCCAGTAGTATGCGTTCGGGATTAATGAACTATTGGGATATAAATTTATTAATTCTGTATATCCTTGAATTGCCTTGGCATAACTTTCAAGACTGTAATAAATTTCTCCTTTCTTCAATAAAACTTGATCGGCATTTTTGGCGTTGGGATTATTCGAAATATAAATATCAATTACGCTAATGGCATTATCGGGCTGGTCCTTTGCAACGTAGCAATATTGAATTCCGTTTATCGCATCGAACACATATTGAGTATTAGGATATTTTGAAATTATATGATTATAATAAACAAGGGCGGAATCATATTGCCCGAGATTATAATATGAATCTCCAATTGAATAATAAGCGATCGGTTTTACGGCCGAGGCAGGGTATTTTTTGAATATCAATTTATAATTTATTATAGCGTCCTCAAAGTTCCCCTGCTGAAAATAAATCCAGCCAATTAAATATTGTGAATCGTCCGTAAATTTTGACCGGGGAAATTTATTCTGGAGGTTTTTAAATTCATCAATGGCTTCACTAGATTTTCCCGCTTTAAATAAAGATTGACAATACTGGTAATATGTAAAATCGTCTTTTATTGTTCGGGTTTGACTAAAAATATCTTTATATATTCCGCTGGCTTTATCAAAATTTTTTGTTCCGTAATAACATTCAGCCATTCTTAATTTAGCATCTAAAGTTAGATCGCTGTTTTTATATCTTTTAGTATAATCCTCAAAATAGAATAAAGCGTTTGCGTAATCCTTCAAATTAAAATACGAATATGCTTTTCCGTAAAGGGCTTTATGACCTAGATCCGGTTCTGAAAAACTTACTCTGCTGAAATGCGTTAATGATTTTGAAAATTCACCTTTCGCAAAAAAGGATTCGGCCAGATAAAAATTAACTTTCTCTTTTTCAAAATTAGGGTATCTGGAGTTCAATCTTGATAATATTTCAATAGCATTTTCAAAATCATTCGTATAATATCCTGCAATCCCTAATCCGAGCAATGCTCTGTTGTTTACATCCTCAGGAAGATTTCTAATATTAACCGCGCTGTTAAAATAGTTTATTGCGGAAGCAAAATCTTTTTTATTAAGCGATATTTCCCCAAGCAAGGTAAAAGCTTTAGCCTTAGTTAAATCATCATGCGAATCAACGGCAGAAATTAAATTTCTTTCTGCATTACCGTTCTCATTTCGGCCGTAATAAATAATACCGCTGTTAAATTTAGCTTTCGGCGCAAGTTTATTATCAGGAAAATTCTCAAGAAATTTTTCGTAAATCTTTAAAGCGGAATCATTTTCGCCTAAATATCTTTTACTTTCCGCGCTCCAAAATAATGAGTTGATTGCCAAAGAATCACTGCCTGAGGCAAGACCGGAAAATATTCTGAAAGCTTCATTATATTCCAACATCTGAAAATTCACCCATGCTAAGCCATATTTTATTTCATTAAGCTGAATATCATCCGGGTAAGAACTTAATATATTTGTATAAGTTTCCGAAGCGTTTTTATAATCCATTAATCTGAAAAATGAATTTGCGAGAACAATTTTGGATTCGGTTTGTAATTTAACAGGCAGTTCATTAATAAGCGGATCGCTTAATTCAAGCACAACACTATCATACTCTTTTAATTTGAAATAACAAATGCCGATTCTCATTTGAGCATAAGGAGCCAATTCACTTTTACTATGATATGTCAGCAATTCATCATAATGTGCAACTGCATCACTATATTTATTTATTTTTTCATAAAGATTTGCCAAAGCATAAATAGTATGTGCGGCAAAACTATTATTGTCGGAAGATATGGCGTCTTTAAAGTATAACTCGGCTTCCTCGAACTTATTTTCATGTGAATAAGATTGTCCTACAAAGTAATAAGAAGAACCGGCATATTCACTATTTGGATATTCGTTTAACAAGACAAGAAAATTATCGCGCGAGTTTTGATAATCGCCGCAATTATAATAAATTGTTCCAAGCCTGTATAAAGCTAAATCTCTGAAATTCGACATCGGATATTTATTAATAAAATCGCCGAACTTCCCCGCCGCGCCTATATCTTTATCTAATCCTAAATAAGATTCCGCGATAAAAAACTCAGCTGTGGAAATTATTTCTTTATCGTTTTTTTCAGCATTAGTTAAGTTTTGGAATAAACTTATTGCCTTAGTAAAATCTCCAACATGATAAGCTTCCATAGCTTTTTGGTAATCACCGGAAACCAGCTGGGAAAATGAAGTGTTAAAAAAACCGAAAAGAATAAAAAGAATTATTTTTTTAATCATATTAATTCATAATTACATTTATAAAAAAAACAGTGACAGCTCCCGAAACAGCGGCGGTAAAATTTATAAAATCATTAGTGATAAATTTTATTCCGCTGAATTGATTTGCTGATTGACCGCAATGGATTTTTCTTTCTGTTATTTCCCCGCAAATTGTACATTTGTTTTGCAATTGAACTGACGCACCCAAAACACTGTCAATATAAGCGCCTATCATTCCAGAAAAAATAATTAAACAAAAATAATAAATAATATTGAGATGAATCCAAAAAATAGCAGAAAATGCAATAATTATTGTTCCTAACAATGCCCCTAAAAACCCCGACATTGAAACGCCGCCTGAGCTGCCTTGATTAGTTTTTTTTAATGTTAGAACATTATACGTAACCGTTTCTCGCATTGTTCCAATTTCGGTAGCCCAAGTATCGGCGCTCACTGCGGATAACGATCCAATGTAAAGTAAATAAAATATTTCATCTGGATAGAATAAGTATATAATAACGAAAAATCCGCTCAAGCTTCCGTTGGCAAATACTTGGTGGGAATCTCTTTGCGAAAGTTTGTCAAATATGTTTTCAAATTTTCTTTTGTATGTTTTTCCTACTTTCGAAACAAGATTTGAAAATAGAAAAAAAGCGATAAGCGGTATACTCCATTTAAATTGGCCAAACGAAAAAACTACTGTGCCTAAAATAAAAGAAGATACTGCTCCGCTTTTTGTCAGCAATCTTAGTTTGAATGAAATGATAGAAATTAAAGCGGCGGCCGTTGAACCAATTAGAAATGGATTCAATGATACAGAAGATATTAAATTTAATAGATCCATAATTAATTTTTAATATTATAGATAAAAACATATTAAGCAATATATATTCTTTAAAACAAAAAACCCCCGCAAAGCAGGGGTTTGTAATAAAACTTCGGGTAAAGGATTAGTTCATCAACTTTAGTTCATATTCACACAATCCTTTATATTTTGGATCGGCTTTGCCGGCGTTAAACGCTTCTTTAGCTTTCGCAATATCTTCCATTCCTTTAAAAGCTTTTCCTTTATAATAAAGCGGTCCGCCCTTTGTAATTGTTTTTCTGCTGTTTAAAGCATTGTCGGCGGCGGCAAGAGCATCCTGGTATTTTTGAGTTTCAACATAAATCTCAGCAAGCAGTAAATATGCCGCGTCAAATTTAAAATCATTTACAGCATCTTTTAAGTGTTCAACTGCTTTATCATATTTCCCGTCTGCTTTAACATCGGAAGCTAATTTTGTAAGAGCTCTTGCTCTATATTCTTTAGCTTGGGATTTAAGTTTTGCTTTTTGTGTAAGCTGTTCAAACTTTTTAAAAGCATCCGCAGCTTCAAGATATTTACCGTCCGCAAAATACGCACCGCCTAATCCGTTATAAGCTAAATCGAATTTAGGATTTGCTTCGGCACATTTAAGAAACGCTTCTTCGGCTTCGGAATATTTGTTCAGCTTTTTAAGAGTTACGCCTTTTTGATAAAAAACCCTGTAATCTTTAATAGATTTTAGAGCTTCATTATATTTATCAACAGCGCCAAGGTAATTTCCGGATTTGCTAAGTTTATTTCCTTCATTGTATAGTTTTGCAGCCTCTTGATTGTCTTCAAGTGATTGTGCATTTAGAGAAATTGTCAGTATTAATAAGAAGATACTTAAAAATAATCTCTTCATTGTAATCCCTTTTTTATTGAAAAAAATATTTATAAAATGAAATGGTGCGGAAGAGGGGACTTGAACCCCTACGCCCTAACGAGCACTACCCCCTCAAAGTAGCGTGTATACCAATTTCACCACTTCCGCAAAAATTGAGTAAGGAAAATAGGTTACAACCGCTAAAAAATCAACTCTTAATTGTTATTTGAGTAAAATTAATATGAAAACTTAAGATCTGAATAAATTTTATACTTAAAAATGTTGTATTAATATTTTAGTTTCAAGGCAGGTCACTTATTTTTACCTGGCCGGTCCGCCCCCTCTTTTGTTTAGAATCAAATCTCTTATTTCTCTTCTGAACTTGAATTCAAATACAATTAGTTTCGAGATTTGTTCCTCAGATAATAAATCATTTAGGGATTTTAAAAATTCAATTCTATGATTTATCATTTTTTTATCAATTTCTAACACTTTTTTGTTAAACGACTCGAAATCTTCCCCTTTGGGGAGTTCTTTTCCGGAAGTAAAATAAGCTTCCAATTGATCAACAAGATTTTCTCTCTGTTCTTCAAGTTTTAAATTATCGTCCCTGTGTTTGTTTTGTCTGGCAAAAAATTTCAGCGTGGTTTCTTCATCCATATTAAGAACTTCGATAAGCTTCAATTTTTCCAATTGTTCAATTCTCTGACGGAATTTTGAATCTCTCATCGGACCATCATGTTTTTGCGCATTTATCGACAATAAAAATGCGAACGCAAAAAATATTATTATAATTTTCCTCATTTTACCCTCTATAAAATTTTTGAATTGAGTAATTTATTGTAAATTTCATCGGCTTCTTCTTCACTTAAGTTATTAATTAAATCATATTCATCAAAAGATTTTAATGTTTTTTCTCCGATTGATATTGGAATATTATCGTCAAATTCCAGATCAAAGGAAACTGCGGAGAAGCTTTTCTGATAATCGTTATAACTAATGTCAATGTAATCTTCCAGCTGATCCAGCGAAGCTTTTTCAATCGCTTCATTTAACTTTTCTTTATATTCATTTAATGAAAAGGACACGTCATTATTTTTATATGTAAAGGTTACCACAAGAAATACAATAATAACAGGGAGTGAAAATGCTAGTCTCGGTATTGTAAATAACTCTCTTTTGTTTTGCATTTTCATCCTAACATTCGGAACCAGATTTATAAAATAATTTTCATCCGCATGAATTTTCGAATCTTGTTTTAATTGGGCAAGCATGCTTCCGGTTTTCTCAAATTCAATTTTAAGTTCTTCCGAGTTTTCAATTTCATTTTCAAATTTCTTTTTTTCTTCGGCGGATAAATCATCCGCAAAATACTTTAATACTTTTTCTTCATTATTCATTTATATGTTCCTTCACTTTTTTCAAAGCATGAAAATAGTTTGCCTTTAATCCCCCAATACTTTTTCCGGTAATCTCCGATATTTCTTCATAAGATAATTCATCAAAATTGCGGAGAATAAATACTTCTCTTTGTTTTGATGGTATTAAATTTAATATTCTCTGAAGCTTATCCATTTTTTCCTTTTCTTCAATATTTTTGATAATATCGTCGGCGGCCTGTAAATTTTTGGTCTGTTCATCAAGAAAAAAAAGAAATTTTTTAGCCTGCTTTTTTTTTATATAATTCAAACTCCTGGTAGTAGTAATTCTGTAAATCCAAGTAAATAAAGTAGAATTAAATTTGAAACTCTTTAGTTTATTATAAATAACTATTAATACTTCCTGTGTCACCTCATCGGCGTCAATATGATTTCCGAGCATTCTTCTGGCATGCCAATAAATTTTCTGCTGATATTTTGCAGCAATTTTATTGAAAGCGGAGTCGTTGCCTCCTAAAAATTCATGTATTAATTCAGTGTCTTTATCCGCGGCCATAAATTCCTTATCTACCCACTTTGACAAAATTAATCAATTCCGGGTTTAAAATATTCTCTTTTAAACCTCATTAATAATTTCATTGTCAAACAGACGAAATTAAACAAAATTTACATAAACAAACGGAGGATCAAATGAAAAAATCAGCAATATTCTTATTAATAGTTTTTGTTATAGCATCGTACGGATTTACACCATTTCCAGATGAAACAAAAGGTACCGACGAATTTGGACCAAAGGCAAGAATAGTAGAATTATTAAAACTTTCCGACGATCAGCAGGCAAAGTTTAATGATTTCCATTATAATCAAAAATTAATGATGATTGATACCAGGGCCGAAATTCAAAAAAATAGACTTGAAATAAAAAAGATGATGATGGATAATAATATTAACTCTGAAAGGATTTTGCAGGTTACCGAAAATAATAATAAGCTGCGCTCGAAAATTCATACATCAAAAGTAAAAATGTGGCTTGACATCTATAACATATTAAACAAAGAGCAGCAGGAAATTTGGACAAAACATTTAGCAAGAATGGGTGATGGTAAACACGAAAAATTTGGAAAAGGAAGAGGAAATCACCAGGGAGCAGGAATGGGACAAAGATTAAGAGATACTGACAATATTGATGAAATGCGCCCGAGAAACGGAAAAGGAAAATTTTAGTAAAATTTAAGAATGATTTAAAAGACAGAGACCGGATTTTTGATCCGGTCTCTTTAAAACGAGGGTATCTTACGTTTTTAGGGTTTCGAGGGTGTCTTTTCTAAGTACATTATCGGCACCCGAAGAAAAAAGTTTAGCGTTTTTTAAAAAATTATTTTGGATTTGTCGGCCGTATATCTAATTCACTTAAATTAGCGGAAACCGGCAAATTTATAACAAAAGCAACGGTTTCGGCAATATCATTGGGACTTAATATTTTATCTATATTTGTGGGAGCCATCACAGTATTTGTTATTAATTCCGTAGCAACAGATCCCGGACAAACTGCCGAAACTTTAATATTATATTCTCTAACTTCAAGCATTAGTGACTTTGAGAATCCCAAAACAGCGTGTTTTGTCGCAGCGTACATTGTACCCCCCGCAAATCCGTTTTTACCAGCAAGCGAAGCAATATTTATAATAACACCTGATTTTCTTTCCATCATTTGCGGCAGAACTGCTTTTGTAAAATTATAAATTCCGTATAAATTTGTATCGACCTGTCTTTGAAACTCCTCCAATTCCGAATCAATAAACTTCTTAAATACAGCAACGCCGGCATTATTTATTAGATTATCAATTTTTCCGAAAAGGTTAATTGTTTCGGAAATAGATTTATCTACAAAATTTTTATCGGCAATATCACCGGTAAAAAAAACAGCTTCATTACCGTTGTTTTTAATTTCATTTATTAATGAATTTAATTGTGATTCATTTCTGCCGAAAACGGCAAGTGAATGCCCTTCCTTAGAAAGTTTTAAAGCAATTGCTCTCCCAATACCCTTGCTGGCTCCGGTAACAACTGAAACTTGTTTTGATTCCACTATAAATCCCCTTTCATTGGTCTGATCACAAGTTCTTCAGTTACCATATTTGAATTGACTGAATAAGCATTAAAAATAAATTTTGAAATTTCATCCGGCGACATCATTCTATCGGAGTATTTTTCCAAAGCATCATTAGGCCAAATAGGAGTTTTTGTTGCGCCGGGATAAACATCAATAACTCTAATATTATGCTCTCTTAATTCTTCACGCAGTACTTGCGAGTATGCCGATAGTCCGGCTTTTGACGCCGCATAAGCGCTGCTTTTAGTAAATACCTTTTTAGCCGCGACTGATTGAATATTTATAATTGTTCCTTTTTTTCGGTTTATCATTCCGGGGAGAACAGTTTTAATCATATATATTGAACCCAAAAGATTGGTATCGATAATATTTTTTATTTGACTTACCGTATCTTTGGCCGCGTAACTGAATGAGGTAACACCGGCATTGTTTATCAAACATTCTATTTCATAATTTTTTGAAATAGTCTCAAAATTTTTCTCTATTTCATCTATAACTGAAATATCAAAGGCAATAGTTTCAACGCTAATTTTGGGATTATTTATTTCTTTTTTAACTCTTTCAAGAGCGTCATTTTTTCTTGAGGTTAAGATTAAATTCTTCCCGTTTTTCGCAAATTCAACGCTAAGCGATTTGCCGATTCCCGAACTTGCTCCGGTAATCCATACAGCTTTCTGTTTAGATTTCATATTATATTCTTGGTCTGGAAATTAATTCTAAAAACTCAGATCTTGTTCTCTGATCTCTTTTAAAAATTCCGTGCATCGCACTTGTTGTGGTAATTGAATTTTGTTTTTCAACTCCACGCATCATCATACACATATGCAGTCCCTCGCATACAACTCCAACTCCTCTAGGCGAAAGATATTTATCAATTGTGTCGGCAATTTCTTGTGTCATTCTTTCCTGAACTTGCAATCTGCGCGCGAATACTTCAACTATTCTTGGAATCTTACTAAGTCCTACAATTTTACCGTCCGGAATATAGGCGATATGGATTCTCCCGTAAAATGGAAGAAGATGGTGTTCGCAAAGGCTGAAATAATCAATATCTTTTACAATAACCATCTCATCATATTTTTCATTAAAAATTGCCCCGTTAATTACATCATCTAAATTTTGCTTATAGCCTTTTGTTAAGAACTCATATGCTTTAGCAACTCTTTCGGGTGTTTTGAGCAAACCTTCTCTAAAAGTATCTTCCCCAATTTCAGTTAAAATAGTCTTAACATTTTCGCTTACTTTGTCAATATCCAACTATTTAATCTCCTTTGTATTCAATGTAATTATTTTCAGTTTCATAAAGTTTAACGGAGTAAAGTTCACCCATAGGAATCTTATCTACAAGCTGCCCCCAAATTCCAACAGCTATATTTTCGGCGCTTGGAATAACTCCTTTTAAAAACTCAACATCCATATTTAAATTTTTATGATCTACTTTAGAAATTACATTTTCTATAATTATTTCTTTTAAAAGTTTCAGATCAATCAAATATCCTGTATACGGGTTAATTTCGCCGGCGACAATAATTTCTAAGGTGTAATTATGTCCGTGTCCGTTTATATTATTGCACTTGCCGAACAGCTTAATGTTTTCTTCGTCGGAAAGTTCCGGATTATGAAGTCTATGCGATGCGCTGAATGTTTCTCTTCTTGTAACGTATATCATAAAATATTCTTTGCTTTATTATATTATAGAAATTGCTCAGCAAAAGGGAGATAGAAATAATAAATTATAAAATTCAGTTTGCCGACAATTATCAAAATTATATTTCTTTTAGGGTTTTTAAAACTTCCTGCACATGTCCGGTTACTTTTACCTTAGGGAAAATTTTCTTCACAATTCCTTGGCCGTCAATTACTAACGTAGTTCTTTCAATTCCCATATATTTTCTGCCGTACATACTTTTTTCCTTCCAGACTCCGTACTTTTCAACAACTTTTTTATCCTCGTCACTTAATAAAGTAAAAGGCAGTTCATATTTATCTCTGAACTTTTGATGGGACTTCTGAGGATCAATACTTACGCCTAAAACAACAGTTTTTAATTTTTTAAAATCGGGATGAGCTTCTT
Source organism: Bacteroidota bacterium (assembly GCA_018829205.1). GTDB lineage: Bacteria > Bacteroidota > Ignavibacteria > Ignavibacteriales > Melioribacteraceae > JAHJUE01. The sequence goes on along the minus strand of JAHJUE010000005.1, from coordinate 191,054 downwards.
TAAAATCGCATGCTTCAGCAGTACATCCCGAAGTCATATCTTTTGGATAAAAATATAGAACAACATTTTTACCTTCAAAGTCTTTTAAAGATACTTTTTTCCCGTCACTGTCAGGTAAAGAAAACGCAGGTGCTTTTTTTCCTTCAATAACCATTTTTAATTCCTTTTTAATTCTGTATTTGTATTAACAAATTTATTCAAAAAAAATTCCCCATAGCAAAGTTTTTACTTTTCTACAGGGAAATTAGTATAACAATTTATTAATCCAATTTTTTAAGAATTTCTTTTACTGCTTCATAATTTGGTTCATTGCCGGGATTTTCTAAAATCTCGGCATGTCTAACAATTCCGTTTTTATCAATTACAAATACGGATCTTTTAGAAACGCCCTTATAATCTAATTTTCCGGGAGCAAAAATATCGTGAATTACTCCGTACTTTTGCGAGACCTCTTTATTAAAATCACTTAAAAGAGGAAAATTGAATTTATGTTTTTCTGTCCATAATTTTTGCGCATAATGACTATCTACGCTTATTGCTAATACCTGAGCGTTTAAATCCTCATATTGAGAAAGACCGTCGCGCGTTGAACATAATTCTTTTTCACACACAGATGAATTAACCATGGGAAAAAACAAAAGAACAACATTTTTATCCCCTTTGTAATCACTAAGTTTAATCTTTTCAACATTAGAATTTACTAACGAAAATTCTGGAGCGGCGTCCCCTATTTTAATGGACATTTATTTTCCTTTCACACAATTTTATAGCTTAGTCTAACTTTCTTCCAAGTCTTACCTTTACTTGAAACTCTACTTTACCGTCGCCGGTTACTCTACCTCTTTCTTCAATTACTTCAAACCAGCCTATTTTTTTTTCGTTATTTGCTTCATTAACAACAGACTTTATGGCATCTGAGGAACTTTCATAAGAAATTCCTACTCTTTCAATTACTTCAAAATTATTTGACATTAAAACTCCATTTTATGGTTAAAAGTTTCTTAAAAAAACAAATTTTTATTCGAAAGTTAAATATGAAAATAAAAATATGCTTTTTTTAGATAAGATGTACAATTTGATTCAAAATTTAGGAAAAAATTAAAATAGGACATGAATATTTATTTTGCATAATTAAATTTAATATAGTAATTTTATGTAGACTAAATCTAAATAGGTTATGAAAAAGGAAAATCTAAAATATCCTAAAGCTCACGAACAGTTCACAAAGTACTTAAAACGTGAAAAACACCGAATTACTCCGGAAAGGTTTGAAGTGCTTGAATATGCGCTTGACTATGACGGACATTTTGGAGCTGATGAACTTTATATTGAAATGAAAAATTTCAAATCCAACGTTTCAAGAGCAACTGTGTACAACACATTAGAACTTTTGGCAAACTGTGATTTACTGGCTAAACGTCATTTCGGTGAAAACAAAACACGTTATGAATCAAGCTTTAACAGAAAAAATCATGATCATTTGATTTGTGTTAACTGCGGAAAAATTAAAGAATTCAGCACTCCTAAAATGGATAAGATTATTGAAGAAGTAAGTAAAGAAATGGGTTTTGAAAGCAGCGGATACTCTTTTAATATTTTCGGCAGATGCACAAATAAGGAATGCGGTAATTACTCAGATGAATAACGGAACTCTCGACAAAGCAAAAAAAGGAAGTCCGGTAACAATTTTAAGTTTACCGGAAGGTGAAATAAAAGTAAGATTAATCCGATTAGGCATTTCAGAAGGCGATACGGTTTTTTGCCTTGAAAGACTGCCGGGCGGAACAATTATAATACAGAAAAACAGGCAGGAAATAGCTATTGGTTTTGACCTGGCCAATAAAATAAAAGTAATTCTCCAGTAAGGCAATTTATGAGATCTGATAAAATATTTAACGCGGATAATGATAATCAGCTTACATTTGAACAAGCGCAGGCAATAATAGATAAAAAGAAATCTTTAGTTCTTGTGGGTAATCCGAATGTCGGGAAATCGTTGTTTTTTAATTTCTTAAGCGGAATGTATGTTGATGTTTCAAATTTCCCGGGAACAACTGTTTCTATATCAAAAGCTAATTATAAAAAATATGATTTATACGATACCCCGGGAATTTACGGCGTCTCTTCATTTAATGAAGAAGAAGAAGTCGCTCGCGATATAATTCTTTCAGGCGACATTATAATTAATGTTGTAAATTCTCTCCACCTTGAAAGAGATTTATTTTTAACTCTGCAGCTGATAGATATGGGGAAAAAAATAGCTGTTCTTTTAAATTTTTCGGATGAAGTTACCAAACGTAAAATTAAAATTAACGATGAAAAACTTTCTGAAATGCTGGGAGTTCCAGTAATAAAAACTTCAGCAGCAGATGAAATTGGGTTTGACAGATTAGATGAAGCAATTGAAAACGCGAAAATAGGAAACCAGAAACTTGAACTGCAGTTTCTGATTCAGCAGGTTATGGATAAAGGGGTAAGTCAGCCTGAATCCCTTCTAATTTTAGAGGGAGATGAAATTGTCGCAAAAAGAAATAATGTTCCTTGCGGCACACCTGACGAAAGAGAAAAAATTTATATTACAAGACGAAATCTTGTTAATGAAATTGTTGATACTGTTGAACATGAAGATTCTAAAAAAGGCGAGTTTTTTAATCTGCTTGGCAAACTCTCTTTAAATCCTAAAACCGGAATTCCGGTTTTAGCTATTATACTTACCATTGTTTACTTCTTTATAGGCGATGTAATTTCACAACGGGTTGTTGATTATACTGAAAATACACTTGGTATAAATACATTTGAATATTACACCAAATCCTTTGTATCGGAATATACGGCTACTTCAATTGATGTGGAAATACTTGACGATGAAGATAATGTAATTAATCAAAAATCTTTTTCATTCCCCGAAGGAATAAAAGCATTGCCTTTATCCGGCAAGGAATTTAAAGATTTTTCATCGCAGCCCGGAGCAACTTCAACATTTCATTTTGAGAATAAAATAGTTCGATTGTTTTTCGGTGAATTCGGCGTTGTTACAATGACAATTACCTATTTATTGTTTTTATTAATGCCACTTGTAATCGGATTTTATTTCGTAATGGCCCTTCTTGAAGACAGCGGTTATCTTCCCCGATTGGCTACAATGCTTGACAGGTCATTAAACAAAATTGGATTAAACGGTAAAGCTGTTATTCCAATAATGCTTGGTTTCGGTTGTGTTACAATGGCAAATATTACTACACGTATTTTAGGTTCAAACAGAGAAAAAACAATTGTAACGGCAATTCTTCAATTTGCTATTCCCTGTTCAGCTCAGTTGTCGGTTATTGCCGTGTTATTAACCGGCGCAGGAATTGGTCCAATGGCTATTTACGCAACTGTTATTTTTACGGTATTAATTGGATTATCTACATTATTAGATAAATTAATTCCCGGCGAAAGTTCACCGTTATTAATTGATCTGCCGGTTATGCAGGTTCCAAAATTAAAAAATGTTTTAAAGAAAACCATTTTCAGAACTTCGGGTTTTATGAAAGAAGCAGGCGTCTGGTTTTTTGTTGGCGCGCTTGCAGTCGGTTTTCTCGAAATTACCGGTATTCTTTATGTATTTCAGGATGTGCTTGCTCCTTTAACAACAAAATGGCTGTTGCTTCCTAAAGAAGCCGCTAATGCATTTGTTATGGGAATGGTAAGAAGGGATTTTGGAGCTGCAGGATTATTTAGCATGACGCTTTCAACAATGCAGATTACTGTTGCCATAATTACAATTACATTATTCGTTCCTTGTATAGCTTCCTTTGTTGTTATGTTAAAAGAAAGAGGATGGAAAGAAGGTCTTACAATTTGGTTCGGAACCTGGTTTACGGCATTTTTAGTAGGCGGAATTGTAGCGCAAATTATTATTTAACTTTTTTATAATAAGTTTTACGGTAAATAAAGTGGCAAAAAAATATACTCCTCAATATCCAATGATTTGGCAGAAAAGCGATTTTTTTATAAAAATTTTCTGTTCAATTCCGAATGTTGCGACCGGTATTTTATTAACAACCGATAATTCAGCTTTTGTTGTTGATCCCGGCGACGGTATATTAAGAGATCTAACAAAAGAAATAGGTCCAAAAGAAATTAAAAATATTTCAGATGTATTTATCAGTCACGGTCATCACGATCATGTAGGAGGTCTTTGGTCTTTCCTTACATACCTTTCGGTAATGAGAAGAAAAACACCTCTTAATATATATTTCCCTAAAGGCTGCGCAGAAATTTTAAGCATTTATAAAGCATTTAATTCCGTTTACGGTGCTGAGTTAACATACAAAATTAATCTTATTGAAATAAATAATACAAAAGCATTCAGCCGTAAAACAGTTCGCATTACACCATTTAAAGTTAATCATAAAGAAATTAATGCAGACGGCACTACAGAGTTGGTTCCTTCTCTGGGATTTAAATTTACCTACAAAGGAAAATCCATTTGTTACGGCGGCGATACAGCTTATTGCGATTCGCTAGTTAAAATGTCAAAAGGGTCGGATCTCGCAATTATTGAAGCCGGGGCAACCGACGGTAAAGCAAGTGATCTGCATATGACAATGGAAGAAGCAAGTAAAATAGGTGAAACCGCGAAAGAGTATTTTTTAGTGCATGTGCCTGTAAATTAATTTTTAATACAAAAGTACCTAAACTTTATATCGCCCAACGATGATAATAAAGTTTCGGTAAATCGCTTCTGACTTATTATCGAACTTGATTCAACCAAAACTACTTCTTCAATTTCATTCTCAGCACCAATTAATAAATTCATATTTATAAATGCTAATGCAGATTGAAGCGGGGAAAGACTGGGATTATAAGCTGCGTTTTCAGCATACCTTCCGTTATAGACTATACCGTTCTTTAATTTTACAGAAACTCCTGAATAATTTTTACTATATGGCGCGTAACTTTTATTTGCGGCTTTTAGTGCCTTATCAATAAGTTCATCCTCGGAATAAACAATTGATAATTTATGATCTTCATCTTTCATCATATAATCATTAATATTTAGGTCGGCCGGACCAAAGGAATTTGGTAAAAACTGCGCGAGATTATAACTTTCTATCATCCTAGTTTTTTGATCGGCTAAAATAATTATAACCTCTTCTGAATTAATTAATTCATTTAGAAACTGTCGGCAGTGTCCGCACGGTGCGGAAGTAACGGCAATTTTTGAAATTCCGGTTTCTCCGTTTAACCATGCATTATTAATCGCTGACTGTTCCGCGTGTATTGAACAATTTAATGATCCGCCTTTAAATTCCATATTGGAACCCAAATAAATATTTCCGCTATTGCATAAAACCGACGCTCCAACTTTAAATTGCGAAACCGGCACCTTGGCAAATTCGGCCGCAAACGGAAGAAGCATTACCATAAGGTTTTCTATGTCTATATTTAATTCTTTTTGAATTTCACCGTTTATTTGCGCCGACACAATATTGTTTTCTTCGGCTATTTTCTGAAAATACTTTTTCACATTCCCGGGTAACTCGGAAATAAACATATCAAACAGATCCGGTTTTAAGCTCATAATAAAATTCCATTGTTATAACAATTATAAAATTTCTTTTTAACATATTAAAATAAAATTTTTACGAACATATTAACATCAATACGTTTAAAACAAAAACCCCTTATGTCATCCATTTGATGATATAAGGGGTTAATTACTCCTTTGCCACTTTACAATGGCATCGTCCTAATAAGAGTGGTATTGTCGGACCACCCAGATGTTTCGCCGTTTTTTATATTTGTTCGGTTTGCGGAGAAACCCTTCTAAAAAAAACTTTTAGGCTCCACATCTACCTTCCTAAATTATAAACATAGGACTCAATGTCAAATTAATTTTATTATTCATTTAGAATTTTTGCTTTCGTATTTTATCTTGAAACTTTTGAGAATATATTTTCAATATTTTTTAACATTAGAAATTGAAAATTAACAATGTTTATCAAAAAATAATTTCTATTATTTGCTAATTAAAGGTACTTATGACAAATCATTTTTTTTCAACTTTTATTAAAATAACGCTTCTTTTGCAATTATTTATAAATTTAAATGTATTAGGCGAAACCCCCAAAACCAAACTTGCCGTTATAATTGTTGTTGATCAAATGCGTTATGATTATTTGATAAGATATGCAGGATATTTTGACAGCGGTATTTCAAATTTATTAAGTAACGGCGCATATTTTACCGAAGCTTATCACGACCATGCTTTTACTGCTACCGCGCCCGGACATGCTACAATTGCAACTGGTTGTTTCCCTTCAAAACACGGAATTGTTTTAAATGATTATTATGATCATTCTTCCAAACGAGTTATTTACTCATGCGCCGATGATTCTTCTAAAATTATTGGGCACCCTGATTTGGATGGCCTTTCTCCTATTAGATTATTAAGAACAGGCATATCGGACTGGCTTAAAAAAAATAACAGCAAAAGTAAAATTTATTGCGTGTCTTTAAAAGATAGACCAAGTATAATGATGGGCGGACAAAATCCCGACGGCGTATTTTGGTATGATGATAATTCAGGAACGTATGTTACATCGGAATATTATATGAATTCGTATCCTGCATGGGTCGATTCATTTAATTTATCCGGTAGCGTTTTAAAACATTTTGGCGATGACTGGGAAAAACATTTAAACGAAGATTCATATTTAATTTCCCGCGAAGATGATTTCCCATTTGAAAACACACGTGTTGGAAATACATTCCCGCATAAATTAAAGAAAGATGAAAACGATAAAAAATCATTCTTTAAATTGTTTCCTTATTCTCCATTTGGTGAGGAGTTTAATTTTGATTTTGCAAAATCAATAATTAAATATGCGAATCTCGGCAATGATGAAAACCCAGACCTATTATTTATCGGCTGCTCTTCGGGAGATAAACTTGGGCATGACTTCGGTCCGCTTAGTCAGGAAATGCAGGATTACTATTTATGGCTCGATAAATATATCGGAGAATTTCTTAAATACCTTGATGAAAATGTTGGGAAAAATAATTACGTTTTGGCATTTAGCGCAGACCACGGCACGGCAACAGTTTCAGAAGAACTGCAAAGAAAAGGATACGATAGTAAACGAATCCCCTATTCAGAAGTAAAAAAGAATTATGCGGAAGCTGTAGAAAAAGCAGAGAAAATGCTCGGACTTAAAAACTCTATTTTAATAAAAAGCGCGTCAAACGGTATGATATTAAACTATGCTGAAGCTGATGAAAAAAATATTCCGCGTGCTGATTTAAGAAAAGCTGTTGCAGATGCACTAAAAAATATTTCATTTGTAGCAGATACATATACAATTGAAGAGTTAAATAACAGCGGCGGCAAAGAATATTTAGAGAATTATAAAAATAATTTTTTGCCCGAGCGAAGTTATGAAATACTAATAAGAGCAAAAAAATATTATACAATAAATCATGATAATTACGGAGTAAATCACGGTTCGCCTTATGATTACGATTCGCATGTACCAATAGTATTTTACGGACCGGGTATTATACCGGGAAAATACAATAACCGGGTTTCTACTGTTGATATTGTTCCGACATTGGCGGAGTTTTTAGGAATTAATTTCGATAAAAATATTGACGGAAAAAGCTTGCTCAAAATAATTTCAAAATAACTTTTCATTACATCATTCCTTTTGCGCGGGAATGATGTAATAAAAATTAAGGTTATACTCTGCACACCAAACCTTTTAAATACCATGCTTCCGGAAAATTTAAACTTACGCCGTGATCGGGTGATTGAGACATTCTGCCAATAATTTGTGCGTTTATTTTCGCGTCGGCCGAAGCGTCAAAAACAATTTTTTGAAAAAGTTCCGCACTTAATAAGCCTGAACATGAAAAGGTAAAAAGTATACCGTTTTCATTTAGAAGTTTAAATGCCGTCATATTTAAATCTTTATACGCTCTTGCCCCTTTTGTTAATTGTCCGGCCGATTCAACAAGTTTGGGAGGGTCAAGAATTATTACATCAAACTTCTTCCCTTCATTTACATATTCCCTAAGAATATTAAAAACATTGCCCTGCACATTTATAATTTTGCCGCTGCTTATATTATTCAGTTCACAATTCTTTAATAAAAGTTTTAATGCATTACTGGATGAGTCAATGTTGGTAACAGACACGGCCCCGTTATTTAATGCCGTAATCGAAAAACCTCCGGTATATGAAAAACAATTGAGTATGTTTTTATTTTCGGCGTAATTACCGACTAATGCTCTATTAACTTTTTGATCCAGATAAAATCCAGTTTTATGACCATTTATTACATCAACAAAATATTTACAGCCGTTTTCTAAAATTTCAATAACCTCGTTTTTTAATTCACCGTACAATGATTGTTTTATTAATCCGAGTCCTTCTTTTTTTCTAACATCGGCATCCGATCTTTCATATATACAAACCGGATTAAATATATTAATTAGTTGTTGTACTATTATCTCTTTCCAATATTCGGCTCCAGCCGATAGAAACTGGCAGACCAGAACATGATTATATTTATCAATTATTAATCCTGGCAGGCCGTCCGACTCGCCGAAAATCACGCGGTATGAATTTGAGAATTCGTCCATTAATAATTCTTTCTTCATTTTGGCAGATTTAATTTTTTGATAAAAAAAGTTTTCATCAATTATTTCATTTTTATCAAAACTTAATACTCTTACAGTCATTTGAGATTTTGGAGAATATGAACCTTTGGCGAGGAACTCATTCTTAAATGATAAAACATCAACTGTTTCACCGCTTACCGGGTTTCCTTTAAGTTCTTGAATCGCTCCCGAAAAAACCCATGGATGATTTCGATATAATGATGATTCTCTTCCTTTTTTAAGTATAACAGCGTTCATAATTTTATATTTTTATTGAATTGATAATTTATTTATTTGAATTATAAAGATATGCTAAAATCCAAACATTCCATACTGTTTAGAAGTCACTATATTTTTATGTATATTTATTTAAAATTGTCAAAACAAAATGATTAATAAATGAAAGGCCAAACATGTCCATAAAAAATCTTGATCGGTTTCAGAAAAAAATTATTCTGCGTCCGTTAAAAATTGAAGATTATAAAAATCTTGTCTCACTTCAATTAAAATGTTTTCCCGGAATGTTGACCTGGACTATGGATCAAATCGAAAGCCAATTAAATATTTTTCCCGAAGGACAATTATGTATTGAATATAACGGTAAATTAATAGCTTCTTCTTCAAGTTTAATTGTGGACTTTGATATTTACGGAGACGAGCATAATTGGAAAGATGTCAGCAATAAGGGACTGATAACAAATCATAATCTTGACGGCGATACATTATACGGAATTGAAATAATGGTTGATCCTAAATACAGAGGTATGAAATTAGCACGAAGGTTATATGATGCAAGGAAAAAACTTGCGGTGGATTTAAACTTAATGAGAATTGTCATTGGCGGAAGAATTCCCGGCTATTTAGAATATCAGAATGAAATGACAGCCGCCGAGTATATCGAAAAAGTTAGATTAAAATCTATATATGATCCTGTATTAACTACACAATACGCTAATGATTTTGTACTTAAAAGATTAATGCCTAGTTATATGAACTCCGATAAGGAATCAAAAGGTTATGCTACTTTATTGGAGTGGGCTAATATTAATTATAATCCGCATCCTCATAAAAGATGGCATGTATCTCGTCCGGTTAGAATTTGTACTGTTCAGTACAGAATGAGAAAAATTAATAACTTCGATGAATTCGGCGCACAATGTACTTATTTTGTTGATGTCGCTTCGGGTTACAAAAGTGATTTTGTGTTGTTTCCCGAATTACTGACTACGCAGCTTCTTTCTTTTATTGATAATAAAAGACCAGGTTTAGCAGCGCGTGAATTAGCAAATTATACCGATCAATATTTGGAATTATTTTCAAATCTTGCCGTAACTTATAATATTAATATTATAGGCGGTTCTCATTTTATTAATGAAGATGACCACTTATATAACGTATCGTATCTTTTCAAAAGAAACGGTGAAATCGGGAAACAATACAAATTGCACATAACACCGAATGAAAGAAAATGGTGGGGAGTAGAACCTGGCAATAAAGTTGAAGTATTTGACACCGACGTAGGTAAAATAAACATTCAGATTTGTTATGATTGCGAGTTCCCTGAATTAAGCCGAATAGCTGTTGAAAAAGGCGCTCAAATTATTTTTGTGCCATTCTGCACCGACGAAAGAAAGGGATATTTAAGAGTGCGTTATTGCGCGCAAGCAAGATGTATTGAAAATCAGGTTTATCTTGCAATGGCCGGTACCGTGGGAAATTTACCTCAAGTAGAAAATATGGATATCCAATACGCCCAGTCAGGAATTTTTACACCGTCTGATTTTAATTTTGCAAGAGACGGGATTGCCGCCGAATGTACGCCCAATGTTGAGACTGTTGTTATACACGATGTTGATCTAGAAGTGTTGAAACGTCATAGGAAAAGCGGAACAACATTAAACTGGAATGACAGAAGATCCGATCTTTACGAAGTTATTCTGAAAAAATAAAACATCCCCTATATGTTTATTTCATATAGGGGAATAATTTTATTTTAATAATTCAACAAGTTTACCCGCAACAATATCCAAATCCTCATATGAAATTACCAGCGGCGGTAGTAAACGCAATACTGTTGTTCCAGCCGGAAGCGCAATAATTTTATTCTGCATTAATTCTACTAATAGTGTCTGAACTTTTTCTTTTAATTCAATTCCTACCATTAAACCTAAATTTCTAATCTCTCTAACTTTACTAAGTTCATACTGTTTTAATTTACCAACAAAATAATTCCCTTTATCAACTGATTGTCCGCATAAATCATTTTCAACCATAAAATCAATTGCCGCAATAGAAGCAGCGCATACAAGAGGATTTCCGCCGAAAGTTGTTCCGTGTTTTCCGCCTGTCGGTACAGCAACCGTGTCGCTGCAAAGCACCGCGCCCATTGGTATTCCGCCTGCTATTGATTTTGCGACTGTAATCATATCGGGAGCCAAATCAAAATGTTCCGAAGCGAACATTTTACCTGTCCTGCAAAACGCGGTTTGAATCTCATCAACAATAAACATGATATTATTTTCATTACAGAGTTTTTGAACATTCTGCATATATTCTTTATCCGCGATATTAATTCCGCCTTCACCCTGAACAGGTTCTAAAATAATTCCTGCTGTTTTTTCAGTAACGGCTTCTTTTAATTTTTCGAAATTATTATACGGCACAAAAGAGAATCCCGGTACAAGCGGCTCAAAATCTTCGCGGTACTCTTTTTTATAAGTTGCGCTCAAAGCGCCTAAAGTCCTACCGTGAAATCCTTTCATAGCTGAAATAAAATCTGTTTTTTTTGTAGTGAATCTTGCGAACTTAATCGCAGATTCTATTGCTTCTGTACCCGAATTACTTAGGTAAGCTTTTGTTAAATTTTCAGGCGCGAGCCCTACTAATTTTTCAAGCAGCAAAGCTTTCTTGTCATTATAAAATGTACCCGGACAAGTAATTAATGTTTCGGCCTGATTTATTAATGCTTCAACAACTTTTTCATTTGAATGCCCAATATTAGCAACACTTATTCCCGAAGCGAAATCAATGTATTCGTTTCCTTCATCATCCCAAAGCCTGGCGCCTTTTCCTTTTACAATGCATAAATCTCTTTTGGGAAATACATCAAATTCATATTTCTGCTGAAGTTCTTTGTAGTTTGTCATTTTATTGTTGTCCCTTTTCCGTTAAGTGCATCATTAATTGGATTCGCTGTTCTGCCGTCTGAAATAATAACCGTAGTATTGCCGCCCTCAAATAATTTTCGTAAAGCAAGAATCTTTCTTTTCATTCTGCCTTCAACTTCATTTTCTCTTTTTTCCAATTCGTTCTGCGACATTTCTTTAACTAAAGAATCAGGTTTATTCTTGTCCTCAAGAAATCCGGGAGCCTCAATTAGTTGAATTATTTTTTCAGCTTTAAATTCATTTTGAAGCAGAGCGACTATATCATCGTTTTCAGAATTAGTGGCAATATTATTTTCATCTATAGTCGGTACGCATAAAACCGGTGTATAATTATTTTTCAACAATAAATCTAATAGTTCTTTATTAATACTAAAAGCCTTTCCTGAAAAATCTTTTAAAAGCATTAATTTTCCGTTTTCACGTACTCGTATTCCTTTGTTTCTTTTTGATTGAATAACCTTGCCGTCAATTCCGGAAAGACCTACGGCATTTATACCTTTCTGCTGACAAAGTTCAACAATACGTTTGTTTTTTAATCCGGCATAAGCCATCATCATAATATCAAGGGCTTTTTCATCGGTTAAAACGCTCGAATAGCCTGATACTGAAGTAACTGTTTTTTTAGGAGAACCAAGATCTTCTGCTAGCTGATCTCTTAATGCATTCGCTCCGTGAATAATAATAAATTTCTCTTTTAATTCCGCTAAATCGGAAATCGCCCCTTCAACATTGATTCCCGCGCCGCCGCCTATTTTTACTATTATCATTAGTAAACACCTATAGAATTATTTTTAATTTTTGTCCAGCCGTCCGATTCAATTTCTCCCGGAAAATTTTCAGAACATACAATTATTTGATCATCAGATTTTTTGCAGTACATGGTGAAGTAATCGGGATCTTCACTAAAATTGGAAGCGACAAAAGCTTTTTCTTTGTCTGCAATTATTATATTCATTGCTCTAATATATGACGAGCGTTTTTTAATAACACTTACACCTTTTATTAATGCGGTTTCAATATCATTATTATCAAATCTTTTTATAAAATTAAAAATCTTTTCAGCTCCGATTCTTCCTTCTTCTTTTATTTTTACTCCGCTTAATTCACCGTTAAAAACAAACACATAATTATCATCATAAAAAGGCATATTGTTTTCTACAACAATATCCTTATCCTTAAACGCGCTTCTCGCGTGGGCAATAAGTCTTTTAGTTTTCCCGAATTTGGAAATATCATCTTCCCAAATTGGATTTATATTCTTATAATATTTCCATTCACCGTTTTCGATATAAGCAAAACCCCAGCCGTGACCTTGAAATTCCTTGCTATTCTTTGAAATCTCAGCAAACTTTTTTAAGTATTCCGAAATATCAAATTCTGATTTTGAATTTATATAAAGTAGTCTGCACATTTTTTTCTCTTTTTTGACATTATATTTTCCGCAATGTTTGCGTAGGCTATGTATTAAATTGGATGAAGTCCCGGAAATTCCAATCCAAGAGTTTCTTCAAATCCGTTCATTATATTAAATGCTTGTAATGCCTGTCCGGCTGCCCCTTTCATAAGATTATCGATAGAACTTATTACAACCAGTCTATTTGAAAACGGATCTTTTTCAAAACCGATATCACAATAATTTGTTCCTATTAATAATTTTGGTTCTGGATATCGGTAAATGCCGTCCCTTTCTTTCACTATTCTTATAAACGGTTCATTGTTATAAGCGTCGCGGTAAATTTTCCAAATATCTTTTTCTTCCAAATTGTCTTTCAGAAAAACATGACAGGTAGCAAGAACTCCTCGCACCATATCAATAGATGTTCCTGAGAAATGAATATTTAATTTTTTGCCAAAACTTAATTCCTGCAGTATTTCGGCGGTATGCCTGTGCTGTGTAGGCATATAAGAACGTACTGAACCGCTTCTTTCGGGATGATGCGAACCGGCATTTACCTTGTTCCCCGCTTCGCTGGAACCGACTTTAACTTCAATTACAGTTTTATCTTCTTCAATCAAATTATTTTTAAATAGCGGGTAAAGTCCTAATATTGAAGCCGTAGCGTTGCATCCCGCGCTTGATATATATTGAGCATTTTTCATTTGTTCACGATAAAGTTCCGGAATTCCGTAAACAAATTTAGATAAGTAATCGGGGTTTTCATGTTTATGACCGTACCACTTTTCAAATTCATCTTTATTGTTTAACCGGAAGTCTCCGCTTAAATCAATTATTTTTTTTGCAAGTTTTTTATACTTCTCAATACTTTTCATGGAACTGCCGTGCGGAAGTCCGAGAAACAATAAATCACATTCTTCCAATTCCGACAGAGAAGAAAATTTAATGTTGGTAGCTTTTCTTAAATTTGGGTGAGCTTTATAAATATATTTGCCCATATAACTTTCGGAAGTTACCTGTTTAATTTCCGCATTTGGGTGATACAGCAATAACCGAATAAGCTCACCGCCGGCGTAGCCGGAGCCGCCCGCTATTGATACTTTAATTTTACTCATTTACCTCTCCTCTGCCCACTTTTATTACATAGTCTACAATATGTTCAGGTATGTTTACACCGGTTGTTGAAATGCTGTTTTTAAATTCCATTGTATAATTCACCTCATTAACTTCATAACCGTTTTCAGTTTCGAAAACATCAATTGCTACAACACCTCCACCGACAGCTTTCGCCGCGTTCACGGAAATTTCAGCCAGTTCTTCGGTAACTTCACAATTTGTTGCTACACCGCCGCGCGCAGTATTTGTAATCCAATGGGGCGATGTTCTATAAATTGCGGCAATACATTTATCACCGACAACAAAACTTCTTATATCTTTTCCTTTTTTTTCAACATACTTTTGAATATAAAAAATAGAGTGATGATAAGAGCCTAAAATTGTTTTATGTTCAAGAATTGATTCGGCGGCGTCACGATCATTAATTTTTGAAAGAAGTCTTCCCCATGATCCGACGGCTGGTTTTAACACAACCGGATAACCCATTTCTTCAATAGTATCAATCGCTGATTCCTCTGTAAACGCAACTCTTACTTCAGGCTGAGGAACTTTATAGTCATTTAACGCAATTGATGTTAATAATTTATCGCCGCAGATTGTTGCGACTTTAGAATTATTAACGCACTTAACTCCGGCGCTTTCATAAAGTACAATTGAATGTAGCGCGCGGGAGTGATTTATACTTCTTTCAACAAGAACGTCAATATCAAAATTATCTTTACCGATATTAAACGAGAGCTTTCGGTCATCAATCAATACAAGTTCAACATTTTTTCTTTTTTTGAACTCATCGATGAGAAATTTTTCATCTTTTCTTATAAGCGAATGTAACAAACCGATTTTCATTTTTAATGCTCCCGTTATTAGTTTATATGTAATAAAAATAAAATGCGAGGGAGACTGACTAATTAGTCAATCTTCTTTATAAACTTATGATGTTTGCAGCTTTCAACAATGTGAGGTAGTTCGGAAAGGTCAACTGTCCTGCCTCTTTGGCCGACTTTTTTAACTTCTTCTAAAACTTCTTTTTGAACATCTTCGTCAAGGTCATCTATATCTAAAACTTTTAGCGCATATTTTAAAGATGCGATACCAGACATATGGTCAAGAGCGAAATGTCTTTCTCTTCCAACTATATCGGGATTTAAACTTTCATAATGCATAGGATTTAACGCTGCTGCGTGAGTATGAACTCCGGCGCAGTGAGTAAAAGCATTCGCTCCTATTATAGGAGAGTTTGCCGGGATGGGAAAACCGGAATGTTTGCTTACCAAGGAATATAATTCAGGAAGTTTTTTCAGATCCCAATGACCTTCATTAAAATCAGTGCTTAACACTATTAACAATTGAGCTAGGTCAACTATTCCGGCCCTTTCGCCCAATCCAAGAACGGTTGCGTCAATTATTTCCGCGCCTGCTCTATATGCTTCAATTGCGTTTGCTAATGCCATACCTTTATCATTATGACAATGTACGGCTATTTTAGGTTTTAGTCCTCTTCTATCAAATTCTGATTTTAAGTTTGATATATAATCAAACATATTGTTTTTTGTACCCGGAACCATATAACCTGTAGTATCTGCAACGCTGATAATATCCGCGCCTGCTTCAATTGCTCCTACTGCCGCGGAAATGACATTCTCAAATTTTGACCGTACCGTATCTTCGGGTGTATAACGAATCATTAAATTAGGGTTTTCTTTTTTCGCAAAACTAATTACTTCGGAAATTTGTTTTACCGCTTCGGAAAGATCTTTCTTGAATACGCCGTTTAATCTTTCATCGGAAACGCAATAAAAAATCCCAAGAAAACCGACACCGCATTCCAAAGCTAATTCCACGTCTTTTTTTATTGATCTGGCATGCGCACCAATTCGTGCATTAAAACCTTTTTTAGCAATTGATTTAACGGCAAGATAGATTTCGTTTGTTACAGCCGGGTGGCCGGTTTCAATTATATCTATTCCGATTTCATCTAATAAATTCGCGACTGCCAATTTAATGTGACGATCAAAATAAACACCTGGGGTTTGTTCACCTTCCCTTAAAGTAGCGTCAAGAACCTGAACCACTTATTCTCCCCAGTCTTCTTCTTCTTGCGGAGCTTCTGTGAATGTTAAGGGATCAATTTCAATAACCTCAAGCTCAGTTCCGCAATCCGGGCATTCAACTAACTCGCCAGCTACGGTATCTTTTCCCAATTCTATTTCTGCTGCACAGACAGGGCATTCGCCTTTCATAAATAAACTCCCAAATTTTTAGTTAAACTAATAAATGTTGCGAACATAAGAAATATGTTGATTGCAATCAACAATTAATTTAATAATTATAACGATTAATGGAAATTATTTCATTTTATCAACGCAATTTTGAATATACTTTCAATATCATTCTTTACTAATTTTTTTAATCTGCCTAAAGGAGCTTGAAGAGCAGCGTTTTCAACCAATTCCGGAATATCTTTTTCTGTTATATTTATATCTGCCAAAGATGTTGGTTCATTTATTTCTTTATAGAAATTTTTAACGGCTTCAATTCCGGATAAAGCTTTTTGTTCAACAGTACCTTCGGTAATTGCAAAAACTTTTTCAGCAAGTCGCGCAAATTTTTCAGGTTTAATTTTATAAACATATTTCATCCACGCTGGAAACATTATCGCAAGTCCCGCTCCATGTGCAATATCATAATAAGCGCTGATTGAATGTTCAATATTATGTGTAGCCCAATCTCCCCATTTTCTTCCAGTGCCGTTCGAACCGTTTAATGCGAGAGTAGCTGCCCAAACCAATTGCGCTCTTGACTCATAGTTTTTATGATCATTTAAAAGTATTCTTGTATGTTTAATTATAGTTCTTAATAAACCCTCTGAATATTCATCAACAATATCTGTATTATCTGTACCGTCGAAATATAATTCAAAAATATGAGACATTGCATCAACCGCTCCGTGAGTCGTTTGTTCAATGGGGAGCGATGACTGTATAGAGGGATCAATTATTGAAACTTTTGGAAATGACGAAACCCCGGCAGTAAATGCCCACTTCTTTTTTTCATTTTCCTTGGTTATAACCGCAAACGCATTCATTTCACTTCCAGTTGCTGAAAGAGTAAGCACTGTAAAAATAGGAAGCGATGTATTTAAAGAGACTTTCCCTTCAAAGGCATCCCAAATATCCCCATCGTAGCTGGCTCCCGCCGCAATTGCTTTCGCGCTGTCGATTACACTTCCCCCGCCGACTGCAAGTACCGCATCAATTTTTTCTTTTTTGCATATTTCAATAACTTCATAAACTTTCGATAAAACAGGGTTTGGCTTAATTCCGCCTACTTCTACGGAATCAATATTATTATTCTTTAAAGAATTAGTAACAGTTTCATATACACCGTTATTAAAAATTGAGTTTTTACCATAAAGAAAAAGTACTTTTTTAAAACCGTTCAATTTTAATTCTTCACCTATTTTTTCAATTGTTCTTTTTCCGAAGATTATTTTAGTCGGATTATAATATTCAAAATTTTCCATTTCTTATTCCTAATTTGTTGTTTTTTCTTAAAAGTGCTATGTCTTATTTGTTTCACACAAGAAACCTGTAAAATGATCAGTATCTTTTAAAATTTAAGCCTATTTTAAATAATTCTACTTTAATTTGAAGAATACTCTTTATAATTTAGTATAGAACCTTTTATCCTTTTTTAATGTTCTATCAATATACAAATCAAATATTTTTATAATAATAAAAAGACAATATAATGGAAGAAAGTTTAGCAAAAAAGTATCATAAGGAACTGTTTGAACATTTCGGATACAATTTCGGATTTGCAGCTGATTTGCTTGATAAGTATTTGGATGAACCTTCATCAGTTTCTGAATACTGGCAGAATTACTTTAATGAAATTACAGGAAATAGTAACGGAGCATCTTTAGATACTAAAACGAAAGTAACAAAATCTAAACGAAATTCAGTTAGCGATTCTTACCAAATTAATCCCGAAGATCAACTTGAAGTAATTGCGGGAGTCGGAGCAAGAATTATTGAAAATATGGAAAGTAGTCTATCTATTCCTACGGCTACTTCTTTAAGAACTGTTTCGGTAAAACTGCTTGAAGAGAATAGGAAACTAATTAATCAGCATTTGCAAAGATTAAATAAAGGCAAACTCTCTTTTACTCATCTTGTAGCGTACGCTATAGTACAGGGTTTGAAAAAGTTTAGATCGCTGAATAATTCTTTTACTTTTATTGATGATAAGCCAACGCTTATTAAGAAAACATATATAAATTTAGGTATTGCCGTAGATATGATTCGCAAAGACGGCAGCAGGTCATTGATGGTTCCGAATATCAAAAAAGCAGGTCTAATGAATTTTAGAGAATTTTTCGAAGCTTATAATAATTTGATAGATAGGGCAAGAAACGGAAAAATTGAACCTTCGGATTTTCAAGGCACAACCTTAACGCTTACAAATCCAGGAGGAATGGGAACTGTTTCTTCAACACCAAGATTAATGACCGGCCAAGGCTGTATAATTGCAGCCGGTGCAATTGATTACCCGGCTGAATTTAAGGCTATGAATACAGCCTCGCTAGCTAGTTTGGGTGTCGGAAAGGTTATGAACATTACAAGCACTTATGATCACAGAATTATTCAGGGCGCAGAGTCAGGAGAATTTCTTGCCGAAGTTGACAACCTGCTGCTCGGAAAAAATAATTTTTATGATAGTATATTTGAGGACCTTCATATACCTCAAAAGCCCGTAAGCTGGGGTGTTGATACCTCAATAAAAGTTTACGGCGGCGGAAACCAATCAAATGAAGAAATTGAAAAACAGGCAATCATACTTCAATTAATTAATATGTACAGGGTTAGAGGACATTTAATCGCAAACCTTAATCCCCTTTCAAATTCAGCCGCTTATCATGAAGAATTAGATCCTGCAACTTACGGATTTACAATATGGGACTATGACAGAGAGTTTTTAACAGGCACGCTAGCTGGAAAAAGAACAGGTACATTGCGTGATATTCTTGATATTCTTCATCAAACCTACTGTGATAAAATTGGCGTTGAATATATGCATATTCAAAATCCTTCCGAAAAATCATGGCTTCAGAATATGATGGAACCGATTAGAAATAAACCTTCGGTAAGCATTGAAATAAAGAAAAGAATAATGCAGAAATTAATTATAGCCGAAGCTTTTGAACATTTTCTTCACACGAAATTTATTGGCCATAAAAGATTTTCACTCGAAGGTTCGGAAACGATGATTCCTGTTCTTGATCATATTCTTGGAGAAGCCGCAGAATCAGGAGCCGAAGAAGTATTTTTAGGAATGGCTCATCGCGGCAGATTAAATATACTTTCAAATATAATGGGAAAAACTTACGAAAAAATCTTTTCCGAATTTGAAGAAATTGTAGATCTCGAATCCTCGCAGGGTTCCGGTGATGTAAAATATCATCTAGGTGCTACAGGCATGTATAAAACCTTTAAGGAAAAAGAAATTAAAGTTTCGGTTGCTTCTAATCCAAGTCATTTGGAATGGGTAAATCCGGTTGTTGAAGGAATTGTTCGTGCCAAACAAATAAGAAAAGAAGATATGGAAAGGAAAAAGACAATTCCTGTATTAATACACGGCGACGCGGCATTCGCAGGTCAAGGCGTTGTGGCTGAAACATTGAATCTTTCACAATTAAAAGGATATAGAACAGGCGGAACAATTCATATAATAATTAATAATCAGATTGGATTTACTACATCGCCTAAAGACGCAAGGTCATCTCCGTATGCTACCGATGTTGCTAAAATGGTGCAGGCTCCAATTATACATGTAAACGGTGATGATCCCGAAGCCTCTATCTGGGCTGCGAAAATCGCATTTGATTATAGAATGAAATTCAACAAAGATATTGTTATTGATTTATTCGGTTACAGAAGACACGGTCATAACGAAGGAGATGATCCTGTATATACGCAACCTCTGCTTTATAAAAAAATTAAGTCCCACCCTTCAGTAAAGCAGATGTATGAAAGAAAATTAATAACCGAAAAAACATTATCTGAAAAAGAAATTAAAAAGCTGGATGACGAAGTATACGATAAATTGGAAAAAGCGTTGAAAACCTCAAGAAAAGAAGCAAAGGTATTTAAGCCCGATAGACCTCTTGCCATTAATGCCGAAGAATTATTAAAACCAAAAAAAATTGTAAATACAAAGGTAAGTTTTGATATACTTTCTAAAGTCGTAAAAGGTATTACAAGATTCCCGGAGAATTTTTCTTTAAATCCGAAATTAAAAAAACATATTGCCAAACGAAAAGAACTGCTGACTGGAAACGCAAGAATTGATTGGGCGTTTGCGGAAGCTTTAGCATTCGGGACTCTTCTGCTTGAAGGAATACCCATAAGGTTGAGCGGACAGGACAGCGCACGGGGTACATTCAGTCAGCGTCATTTAATTTTCACCGATATGAACAGCGGTGAAGAAATTATTCCTCACAATCACATTGATATTGAACAATCTTTAATTGAACCATTGGACAGTCTTCTTTCTGAAGCTGCTGTATTAGGGTTTGAATTCGGTTATTCAGTTGCCGATCCGCTTTCTCTAGTTATTTGGGAAGCTCAGTTCGGAGATTTTGCCAACAGCGCTCAGGTTATAATTGACAACTTTATAGTTGTATCCCAAACTAAATGGGATTTGCCTAATAATCTTGTTATGCTGCTTCCTCACGGACAAGAGGGTCAGGGACCCGAGCATAGCAGCGCAAGGCTAGAGAGATTTTTAATCTTATGCGCGCAGAATAATATGTACGTGTGCAACCCGACTACTCCGGCACAGTATTTCCATTTATTAAGAAGGCAGATGCTGAATCAGAAAGAGATGCCGCTGGTTGTTATGTCGCCTAAAAGCTTATTAAGATTACCCGACGCCCGTTCGGAAATAAAAGAGTTCACTGAAGGTTTATTTTCCGAAATTATTGATGACGCATCCATAAATGATAAGAAAAAAATAAACAGAATTGCATTAACCAGCGGTAAAGTGTATTACGATTTAATTAAATATAAATCGCTTAATAATATAGAAGATACCGCTATTGTAAGAATTGAGCAGTATTATCCGTATAATTCAGATGAAGTAACAAACATTATAAAATCGTACCCGAATGCCAAAATAATAAATTGGGTGCAGGAAGAACCGCAGAACATGGGAGCTTGGAATTTTCTTTATCCTAAACTTCTTAAAAATATTACATCAAAGCAGAAATTGAATTATGTCGGAAGACCCGAGAATCCTTCGCCGGCATCGGGTACAAGTAAGATACATCAAAAAACACAGGCCGAACTTGTTAAGAAAGCTTTTGAATAATTATGATAAATTTGATCTAGTATAATTTTAAGAGTAAGAAATGATTTAAGAAAAAAGCGGTTTAATTTCTTAATCATTTCTTACTCTAATTAGTATGTTCTTATTTAGTACCGACAACGGTAATACTGAATATTCCGGTTTGATTTTTTCTGAATTCGGCAATCTCATTCTTATTTAAGAAATCTTCCAAAACCTCATCAGGTAATTCAATAACTTTAGTTTTTTTGATTTCTATATTTTTAAATCCGTTCTCTTCAATTATTCTTAAATAATCTTCCTGCTGCAAAGCGCCTGAAACACAACCGGCATACATAGCCGCCGATTTTTTTAGTCCATCCGGTAATTCACCTTTGAGTACTACATCCGATACACAAAAGTGCGCGCCTGTTTTAAGAACCCTGTAAATTTCTGCGAAGGCTTTGTTCTTATTGGGGACAAGATTTAGAACACAATTACTAATAACAACATCTACAGAATCTGAGTCCACAGGCATGTCTTCAATTTCGCCAAGTTTAAATTCAATATTTGAAAATCCGGTTTTGGCTTTGTTTCTATTCGCTTTCGAAATCATTTCTTCGGTAAAGTCTACTCCAATAAGTTTTCCTTCTTCACCTGTAAAAGAGCGAGCAACGAATATATCATTTCCCGCTCCGGAGCCAAGATCAACTACAGTATCTCCTTTTTTAATACCGGCGAATTCTGTCGGTATTCCGCAGCCCAAACCTAAATCTGCATCGGCAACGTAGCCGTCGAGTTTCTTGTAATCGTCGCTGAAAATTGTATAATCAATAACCTTGTTTGAAGTACCGCAGCAGCCCGATACGTTTTCCTTCTTTGCAATTTCCGAATATTTTTCTTTAACAATTTCTTTTATTTCATTTGGATTTTGGTTATCAGCCGCATTGTTTGTCTCTCCTCCGCAGCATGATGGAGCACAACAGGATGTTGTATTGTTTTTTATTAATTCTTCTTTGGTTTCCATTTTTTCTCCTAATTAACATTTACAAATTGATGTAAAAAGTTTTGTGAATTTATTTTTTACTGCTTCCATGTTTTTGTTGTTTACACAGTAACATGTTTTAGGCCCGTCTGTTTCGCCCTTAATCAGACCTACTTTTTTTAACTCATTTAAATGCTGAGAGACCGTCGACTGCGCAATCGGCAGCAGCTCAACAAGTTCACCGGTGATACACGAATTATTTTGAGTTAAAATCTGGAGTATTTTAATCCTCGCAGGGTGCGCGAGAGCTTTTGCAATTTCAGCAAGATTGATAACCTCATCACTGAAATTTTCTGTTTTTGTTTTGGCCATAACAAATCTCCTTAAATCGTATATCGCAAATATACGATTTAAGAAATGGAAATGTCAAGCATTTTTTTATTAATTAATTGCGACTTGTGTTATTGACGAATCGGCGGAAAATAATTTCGAACTTATATGGTCTCTAAGCTGTAAAAATTCTTCTTTATATTTACTGTCAATAGGTTTTGAAGGAGGGAATTCTTCTTTTAAAAAATTTACAAGGTGCCCGTTTTTCCAAAATCTTAGGTCCACATGCGGACCTGAAGAAAGGCCGGTACTTCCGACATATCCGATTACATCACCCTGTCTTACTTTAACGCCCGGCTTAATACCAACGGCAAACCTTGACATATGCAGGTAACCTGTTGAATAAACAGAATTATGTTTTATTTTTACGTATTTACCGCTGCCGGAATTACGTGCCACTGTTGTAACGATTCCGTCGCCAATAGAAAGTATTGGCGTGCCTGAAGGAGCCGCAAAATCAACACCTAAATGCGGTCTTCTTATTTTTAGAACCGGGTGCAGTCTGCTGGGACTAAATTTTGAGCTGATTCTAGAAAATTTTAAAGGAGCTTTAAGAAATGCTTTTTTGAGACTGTTTCCGTTTTCATCAAAATAATCTTTTTCATTCTCATTTTCAAAAAAGTATGCGAGAAAATCTTTTCCTTTATGATTAAAATACGCTCCTTTTATTCTGCCAACTCCGTAAAATTTGTCAGCTACATAAATTTCATCATAAAGTACTTTAAAATTATCCCCTTTTTGAATTGAATAAAAATCAATTGCCCATGCAAAAACATCAGATAATTTTAACGCAAGATTTGGATCGGCATTCTGTTTTTCAAGACAATAATATAATGAGTGTTCTATTGTACCGTTTGTTAATCTCTCCTTTGTAATTACTTCTTTTTTTGCTTTATAAATATTTACTGAATCTCTCAAATCAAATACACAATAATTTATCGCGTCTTCTTCATATACAAAATATTTAACAGATTTTGAGGAATCATTAGATACGTAAAAGGTATATTTATCGCCTGGTTTAATTTTCCTAACATCAAATACTCCTTTGGAATTTTGAACAAGGTTATAAATTTCGTTATATGAAATATTAAACGGTAAAAATATATCGGTTAGGGTTTCATTCTTTTTTACTTCGTTTTGGAATTCAATTAATGAATCGGCCAATATACCATATTCATTAATCTGAGCAATGTTGACGGTATTTTCAGGATTTAATTCAACACCTTCACATGAAACAAAGGTAAGAATAGAGGCCGCGGAAATAAGTAGATAAATAAATACTTTATTAAATGTGATCATAGGAATTCTATTTAGTTTTTTTTCTTTCAAAATAACCTGAACTATCAATTAGTAAATTTGTCCCGGGAAAATCTTCGTTTGTCAGTTTTGTTATAAGTTTTAAGGCCCTGTTTTTCTTATCAAGAACAGTTCCTCCCGGCCTTAATTGCTTAGCTGAAATAATTTCTCCGTTAATAAATTTACCGGTATCGTCAAAATTAATTTTTATTATCGGGGCTATTCCTCTAGAATCAAGAATACTGAAGCCTCTGTAAGTGCAAAAATTACCTAGGCTGTAGGCAATTAGTCTATCTTTATACAATTCAATCGCCCTCGGTACATGAGGTCCGTGTCCGATAACTATATCAGCTCCCGCGTCAACAACAGCGCGTGCAAATACTAAAACGTTGCCTCTATCTTCTTCGAACATTATTTCATTTTCACCTGCTACATGTTTGGTATCTTCTCCTTCAGCGCCGCCGTGAAATGAAACAATTGTTATATCGCATAAACTGTTAAGCTTTCGAATTTCATCTTGAGCTTTAGAAATATCAAGTATTGAATAACAATCCTCGCTAATTGAAAACGCAATTACCCCGATTCTTTTATTCTTTATATTTAGGAAAACAATCTCATCTTTAATTCCCGCATATTTAATTCCGTAATCGGTTAACGCTTTTCTTGATGTAACTCTTCCCGTATCTCCGAAATCATTAGAGTGATTGTTCGACAAACTCATAACGTCAAATCCCGAGTTCTTTAAATTTTCGGCATACCTGGTCGGAGTTCTAAAAATATAACATGTGGTAGTATCTTTACATTCTTTTCTTGGTATACCACCGTCAAGCAAAACACCTTCAAGATTTCCGAAAGTGATATCGGCCGACATCAGTATGTGTTCAACTCCTTTTAATAAATTTCTACCGTTATTGGGAGGCAATAAATTCCGTGGGAAATCGGTCCCCATCATTATATCGCCGACAGCAATTAATGAAATTGTATCTATTTTGGATGGACTAATTTCTTGTGAAAATAAAGAAACATTTAGGAATACAAATAAGAATAGTATTAATAATTTTTTATATAAGGTAAAATTTAAAATCAATTTTTCTCAAGTAATTTTTTTATGATATCAACCGATGAAATTCCTTCCGCTTCTGCATTAAAATTGGGAATTATTCTATGTCTTAATACTGGTATAATAACGCTTTTAACGTCATCAATATTAGGGGTAAATCTTCCTTCAATAATGCATTTAGTTTTAGCTGCTAAAATCAAGAACTGCGAAGCACGCGGACCGGCTCCCCAATTTACCCATTGTGTTACGTATTCATCATTTGCGTTGTAACCCGGTCTGGTTGAATTAATTGTTTTTACTGCATATTCAATAACATTATCTGCAACAGGGACTCTTCTTACCAAATTTTGAAAAATACTTAAATCCTCGGCCGATAAAACCTTTTTAAGATCCGCCTTATATTCACTTGTAGTAGATTTAATAATTTCAATTTCTTCCTCATAAGTCGGATAATCCAGCCATAGATTAAACATAAATCTATCCAGCTGAGCTTCAGGCAGCGGATATGTACCTTCCTGTTCAATTGGGTTTTGAGTAGCAAGCACGAAGAAAGGTTCTTCCAACGTATAAGTGACTCCTGCGGCGGTAACTTTGTGTTCCTGCATAGCTTCGAGTAAGGCCGCCTGCGTTTTAGGAGGCGTTCTGTTTATTTCATCGGCTAAAATAATGTTAGCGAATATCGGACCTTTAATAAATCTGAATGACCTTTGTTTTGTTGATTGATCTTCTTCAATAATTTCCGTGCCTGTAATATCGCCCGGCATTAAATCGGGAGTAAATTGAATCCTGTTAAATTTAAGATCAAGCACTTCGGAAAGAGTTTTGATAAGAAGCGTTTTAGCTAATCCGGGAACACCGATAAGCAGGCAATGACCTCTTGAAAGCAGACTGATTAATAATTTATCAATTATATCATCCTGCCCGACAATTACTTTCGCAATTTCTTTTTTTATAATTTTAATTGTATCGCTTAGTTTTGCAACAAGCTGTACATCATCGCCGTTAATTTTTTTTTCTGTCAAATTAGTCCCTTTAGTTTCTTACTTCCCAGTAAATGTTTTTCCTGACTTTATCCATCCACTTGCTGTAAAGCTTTTGACGTTTGCTATATTGAGCGAGTTGTTTTATTTCATCATAATCTTCGTCAAATGCCGGTCTATGTTCTTTTTTTCTTGATAACAATTTCACAATATGAAATCCGTAATTATCTTTATCAATCGTAAGTCTTTTTGGAGGACTAATTTGACCGACCTCAA
Organism: Bacteroidota bacterium; assembly: GCA_018829205.1. GTDB lineage: Bacteria > Bacteroidota > Ignavibacteria > Ignavibacteriales > Melioribacteraceae > JAHJUE01. Next base: position 164,413 of record JAHJUE010000005.1, on the reverse strand, counting down.
GTTTATAAATTATATCAAGAAGGCTTTTATCAAGCTGACTGACTTCAAATGTTCCTAGTTCACCGCCGAAGCTGCTAGTTTGTTTATCATCGCTGTAATTTTTTGCGTAATATTCAAAAGTGTTAAAACCTCTCTGAATACTGTCGCGGATTTCAGTAAGGAATTCAATCGATTTAAGATCGGCTTCATCATCGTTTTTAGGTTTTATAAGAATATGTCTGGCTCTTATTGATTCGCCGCGTCTATCAATCAATCTAATAATATGGAAACCAACCGGCGATTCAACAATACCCGAAGTTTCTCCCGGTTTTAAAGAAAACGCTACTGATTCAAATTCAGGATAAAATACACCTCTTTTAACATAACCTAGATCACCGCCTTCTGCGGCGCTGCCGGGATCAGCAGAATACTTTTTAGCAAGTTCCGCAAAGTCCGCACCGCTGTTTAATGAATCCAGCAAACTCTTTGCAAATTGTTTTGATTCTGCTTTTATTCTATCTGATGCAATAGGATTTATAAAAATGTGAGAAACTTTAAATCTTTCAGGAATTAATCCAAGTGAATCTTTATAAGTTTCGAAAAATTCACTTACTTCTCTATCGGATACTTCTATTTCGGCAAAATTTTTCTGCTGAACTTTTTGAGCCATTAAGTTTTTACGGACGTCATCTTTAAGTTCTCTTTTAATTTTATCAATGCTCATTCCGTAAACCTGCTCAACTCTTTCTCTTGATCCGAACTGCTGAATAAACAGGTTTATCTGATAATCCATCTGCTGTTCAATTTCGGAGTCCTGTACTTCAATAGAATCAATTTCAGCCTGAGCAAAAAGCAGCTTTTCATCAATCATTGCGTCAAGAACACTTTTACGAAAATCTTTGTTGGAAGGATCCAAATTCCGCTGTGCGGCTTCAAGAGAAACTCTGTATTCTAATTCCGATTTTAAAATTATTTCATTATCAATAACTGCAATTACTTTATCAAGAACTTCCTGCGCATTTAGAGTGCCGAGCAGTAAAAAGAAAACACTTAATATTTTTTTCATTCATCTACCTTATTTAATTCCACATTATACTTTGAATACAACTGATGCAAATATTTATTTAACAATTCTTTTCTTTTCTCAAAATAATATATTTCTTTAACCTGATCTTTTACAAGATCATAATCCAAATAAGTGTTTTTATTTATCACTTTGACCATTTGAACAACTGTAAATAGGGACGGTTCCTTTTGAAGAACAAGACTAATTTCACCCGGATTTAATGCTTTTACAGTTCTGCTTAATTCGAGAGGTGACAAATTATAACCGTAATAAAACGAATTTTCACTCTTTTGAATTAATGCGCTGTCGTTTGCAAATATGTTTATTGTATTTTGCCAGTCGCTCTGCAAGGCTATGTTTCTAAAATCCTCAGCGTTCTGTTCATTATCAAACTCAATAATATTTAACAGATAAGAATCATCCGTTGAAATGAAATTATCTTTTATTGATTCATAGTAAATTTTTAACTGACTTTCAGAAGGTTTAGAAAAATTATCTTCGAAATAGCCGTTAAGTAAAATTGAAGATGCGATTTGTTTTTTCGCAGTCTCCATTAAACTTAAATAACTTTTTGAATCTGTTACCTCATTATTTTCAGCTTCAAGAAACAATAGTTCCTCATCAATCCATTCTCTTATAAATTCATTTTTGAATTTATTCCCGTATTTATCCTGGGATAAATAATTTTTCAAACCTTCCTTGGTTAAAATTTTATTCCCGACTTTAGCAACATACTCCTGAGTTTGTTTTTTCTCTTCGCACGCCAAAATTGAAAAAAAAGAAATAGCCAAACTAATTATTAATATTTTCTGCCCTGTCAAATACATTTTTTAGTTCATCATAATTTTTAATTGGGTTATACAAACTATTAAGTTTATTCAAGTATTCTTCTTCCAGTCTTTTGCTTTCAACTTCCTGAAAATCACTCATTACTTCCGCTTTGCATTCCTCGAATGGTTTTGGACCTGCCGGATATTTTTCATTCAGTTTAATTATTGCCCATCCGCCGCCTGGATATTCATAAGGACCATATACTTTTCCGGGTTCATTTAATTCAAAGGCTTTTTTAGAAATTGAATTTAGGTCAGCATTAACAATACCAACTCTTCCTTTCTTTGATTTAAGAGCCGGCCTGTCGTTTTCATTTTCGGCTATTTGTTCAAAATTGCCTCCGGACTGTATAACTTTAAAAATCGCAAACGCTTTCACGCTGTCGTTAATAAAGATTTCGCTATAATCAACTCTATCAGGCACAAAATATTTGTCACTGTTTTGTTTATAATAATCGTAAACTCTTGCTGAGTCCAAGTTAATTTTATTCCAGATTTCCTCTTCCTGAATTTTGAATATATATAATCCGTTTTTATAATCACTCATAAGTTTTGAGAATTCCGGATCTTCATCATCAAGTACAGATACTTTTTTAATAATCATATGTTTTTCGGAAAGTTTATCAACAGCAGGAATTACAGATGATTTATTGATTAACTTACCTGTAAATTGTTTATCGCTTAATACATAAGAAACCAATGAATCAAATGTAACTTTTTGATTATCATATTTAAAAATTGTTGAATCGCCGACCGACTTATGTAATTGAGTATTAAAATAAAACGAATCAAATTTAACTGTGTCGTTTATTTCATCCAAATAATCAATAAATCCAGTATTTAACATATAATTAAACTGATCCTTTAATGAATTTATATAATTCGACAGATCAATTGGATATCTTATTTGTTTGTATAATTTTAATAAATTTTCTCTGTCTTCATTAAACGATGGATATTTCTGCTCATCGGTAACCTTAATAATATGATAGCCGTAATCGGTTTTAACAATATCAGAAACTTCGCCGATGTTTAATTTGAAAGCAGCTTCATCAAATGGACGGACCATGGTTCTTCTTTGAAAAGGTCCGAGGCTGCCCCCGTTTACCGCGCTGCCTTTATCATCTGAATAATTTTTTGCAAGCTCGCCGAAGTCCTCTCCATTTTCCAACTTAGTTTTTATATCTTTTATTTTATCAAGTGATTTTTCAAAATCGACGGCATTGTTTGAATCCCTTACGGTTGCTAAAATATGACTTGCCGTAATTGTAGGCCTGAATTTAATTTTTTCCGTTAATTTGATAATGTGAAATCCGAACCTTGTTTTTACTGGTTCGGGAGATATATCTCCGACTTCCAGCGAATATATTGCATCCTCCAGATCAGGAAGTATGCTGCCTGCTACAAGATAGAATACATCGCCGCCGTTTGCCTTTGTATAAGTATCGTCGGAATAAACATTAGCTAGTGAATCGAAACTTGCTCCGTTGTTAATTTCGGCTATTATGCTTTTAGCTTTATTATAAGCTTCATCCTCGCTTTGATTTTTTATTGAAATAAGAATATGACTTGCTCTAACTTCATTTTTTCGCAGTTCATATAGTTTTTTTAATCCGGGTGCAACAACGTTTTTTTCAATAAGATAAGATTCGCCAACATTATTTTTGTAATCATTATATTCGTTGATAAGATCAATATCGTTATCAAAATTTCTTACTTCGGCGTCTCTTAATTTCATTTTATAATTTACATAAAGATCCAGAAAATTTTTGTAATTATCGAATGAATCAACTTTGGCATTATCAAATCCCCCTACACTTTTACCATACGCGTCTTTAAATTCATCCATCGGAATTACATAATCGCCGTAACGGGCAACAACAATATCTTTTTGGGTTGAGCAAGATGAAACAAATAATGAAGCCAGTACAAATATCAAAAGAATTCGAATCTGCATTTGAAAAATTCCTCCTTATTCCATAAAACTTAAAATGAAATATTAATTATTCAATGAGCTAAAATCAAGAAACAAGTTTTCAGCCTTTATTTTGAAGCGTAAAAGTATTTCTTTCCCAAAATACTTTCCCGTCGTAACCTTGTATTAGTTTATTTTTTTCAGCCGCCTCAAGTCTCTTTTCGGCTAAACACGAGTATGTTTTATCAATTTCAACACCGGAAAAGTTCCTGCCTATTTTTTTTGCTACAACCGCGGTGGTTCCCGAACCCAGGAACGGGTCGAATACAATTTGACCCGGATTTGTGGATGCCAGGATTAATTTAGCGATCAGCTTTTCAGGTTTCTGAGTCGGGTGTTCGGTATTCTCGGACATTGACCAGAACGGCACAGATATGTCTGTCCATATATTTGACGGAAATGTCAATCTAAAGCCGTCTTCCTGCCAATCCTTTGGTTCGCCGTTTCCCAATCTATAAGGCGCAATAACCTTTCTTTTGAGTTTAACATCCTCAAAATTAAAAATATAATCATCGCTCAAGGTACAAAACCAAATATCTTCTGAATTATTTTTCCAGTTTTTCTTGGAACCTCTTCCTTTTTCTCTTTCCCAAGTTATTCTGTTTCGTACAATAAAATATTTTTCCAGAACAGAATAAATTGAAGCGGAAGATTTCCAATCGCCGCAGAAATACACTGTCGCGTTTGGATTTAAACACCGCACAAGCCTGCTTAAAAAAGAATCGATCCATTCTGAATATTCTTCTACGGGCATTTCTTTAAATCGCAGCTTATTAAATGATTTATCCAAATTATAAGGAGGATCTATCAGTAAAAGATCGATAAATTTGGAAGGAAGAAACTCTATCGCCTCAAAGAGATCCTGATTGATAATTTTATTTTTAATTTTAGCAGCAGGTACTTTCTTATCTAACCGGATAAGGTTTGCCGAATATTTATCAAGTTCGTTTTGATTAATTGTAACGGTTCTATTTCGCGGAGATTTATTATTTATCATATTCGGGCAAAAGAAATTATTTTATTTGAGTTCCGGGTTTAACTTTATCACTAGTTTCAAGAATATTTAATGAACCCTCAGAATTTTCTACGGCCAGAATCATTCCTTGAGATTCTTCGCCGAATAATATAGCCGGCTGCAGATTAGCGACCATTACAATTCTTTTTCCTATCAACTCTTCAGGCGAATAACTTTTAGCAATTCCGGCAACAACCTGTCTTTTTTCATTGCCTAGATCAACCTGTAGTTTTAGAAGTTTATTGCTTTTTTTTATTTTTTCTGCGTGAATAATCTGCGCGGATTTTAATTGTACTTTTGAAAAATCTTCGTATGATATCAAAGGAATTTTTTCTTCAATTACTTCTTCCATTTCAAAAACCCCAAGTTTATTAACTTGATTACCTATAGCTTCATCTTCAATTTTCGTAAAAAGTATTTCGGGCTCATTTAATTTATGCCCGGCAATCAAATTATCTCTTCCGCAAAAATGCCAGTCAGTTTTTTCAGCATTAAGCATTTTAAATATTTTTTCGGTAGTAAACGGAAGAATTGGATTAAATATTTCGGCAAGCGTATAAATTGTTTGAAGACAAATATTTATTGTAGTTGAGCTTTTATCTTTATTATCCTTAATTGTTTTCCACGGTTCCGAGTCGTTAAAATATTTATTCCCCGCGCGCGCTAGGTTCATCATCTCCAAAACAGCTTCTTTAATTTTATAATTATCGATTAACCCGCCGACTTTAAGAGGTGTGTCATGAATCATGTTTAACATTTCTTCATCAATACCGGCAAGCATTCCTCTTTCGGGCACAGAAAGCTCAAAATGTTTTTTCGCAAAAGTAAAAGTACGGTTTATAAAATTACCAAGAATATCGGCAAGTTCATTATTATTTCTTCCTTGAAATTCTTTCCAGTAAAAATCGGTATCCTTATTTTCGGGCAGGTTTGCCGCTAATGTATATCTTAACGGATCAGGCGGAAAAATTTTAAGAAAATCAATAACATCAATTCCCCATCCTCTGGACTTTGAAAATTTTTTCCCTTCAAAATTTAAGAATTCATTTGCGGGAACATTTTCAGGAAGAATAAATTTATCATCGTTATTATCATTCCATGCCATAAGTATTGCCGGGAAAATTATTGTATGAAACACAACATTATCCTTACCAATAAAGGCAATATAACGGGTATCCTCATTCTGCCAGTATTCTTTCCACAAATCAGGTCTATTCAATTTCAGCGAAAGTTCTTTTGTTGCGGATATATAACCGAGTACAGCTTCAAACCATACATAAATAACCTTTCCGTCTGCATTATCAACCGGGACTTTTACACCCCAATCAAGATCTCTTGTTACAGCTCTGTCTTTTAAACCGTCATTAAACCAGCTTCTGCAGTATTGCAGAACGTTTTCTTTCCAGTTATGTTCTTTGTTCATTAGGTCAACATATTCTTGCAATCTCTGCTGATAATTGCCTAACGGGAAATACCAATGTGAAGTTTCTTTAAGAACAGGGGATTCACCGGATATTTTACTTTTAGGGTTTTTCAATTCGGAAGGATCGTAAAGCGCGCCGCAGTTTTCACATTCATCGCTGCGGGCTTCTTCATTTCCGCAATTTGGACAAGTTCCTTCAACGTATCTGTCCGGCAAAAACATTTTTGCTTTTTCATCATAGAACTGCATCGTTTTCTTTTCATTTAAAAGTCCATTTTCATGGAATTTTTTAAAAAACAACTGCGCTGTTTCATGATGAAGCGGAATACTTGTACGTGAATAAATATCAAAACTCATCCCGAATTTATCAAACGCGTCCTTGTTTATATTATGGAATCTGTCAATTACTTCCTTAGGTTTAATATTTTCTTTATCTGCAGTAATTGTGATCGGAACTCCGTGTTCGTCTGAACCGCAAACATATAAAATATCAGCTCCGGTTAATCTTTTGTATCGAACAAAAATATCGGCCGGAAGATAAGCGCCGCTTAAATGGCCTAAATGAATTGGTCCGTTTGCATACGGAAGCGCGGAAGTAACTAAAAATTTTTCTTTCTTCAAGTTATTACCATTATGTTAGAAATTAAAAGGTAAATATAATAATTTTTTCGCGGATTAAGATATGATATATTAAAAGGTTTGAATTTGCCCGGGTTTTAATTCCCGGGCAAAAATTTACTTAATTTCAACTAATTCAATATTAAAATTGAGATCCTCGCCTGCTAAGGGATGATTAGCGTCAAGCGTAACTTTATCATCTGTTACATCTTTAATCACCACTACAACGGGCTGACCGCCTTGAGAAGGAACCTGCAGCTGTTCTCCAACCGTTAGATTTAGTCCTTCTGGAAATTTATCTCTTTCAATAGCTAATACCATATTTTCCTGATAAGGACCGTAAGCTTCTTCCGAAGGAATATTTACTGTTTTTGATTCACCTACTGTTAATCCCACAACTGCCTGATCAAAACCCGGAATAACCTGACCAGAACCAACTTCAAATTCCAGCGGGTCGCGGCCTTCAGAACTGTCAAAAACGCTTCCGTCGTTTAATGTGCCTTTATAATGAACTTTTACCTTATCACCTGTTTTAACTTGCGACATTTTTTCTCCTATTTTGATTTTAGAAAATAAATTTCAGATTTACGAAGATAAAAGAAGGCAAATGGGGATAAAAATAGAATTGATTTAGAAATAGATTCTAATACAAAAAGGCCTAATTTTTCCAACTACTGATTTTTACATTACAAAAGTAAGAAAATTAGGCCCTATTATAAAGCATTTTATGAAGAAAAAAATGTATTAAAAGTTTATGATTCAAGACCTTTATACATATCCTCAATTAAATCGCCGTATCTTTCTTCAACAACCTTTCTTTTTACGCTAAGTTTTGGTGTAAGTTCTCCGTCTTCAACGCTAAAAGGTTTTTCAAGCAATGTAAATTTCCTTACTCTTTCAAAATTAGCCAGGTTTTTCTGAAAAACACCGAGTTCTTTATCAAGAAGTTCGTTTATCTGCTTCATTTTCACCAATTCTTCTACAGAATCGTATTGAATTCTGTTTGCGTCGGCATATTCTTTTAAAGCTTCAAAATCCGGAACAATGAGAGCAGTTAAAAACATTCTTCTGTCGCCAATAAGCACAAATTGTTCAATATATTTACTTGCTAGAAACATATTCTCAATTGGAGAAGGAGCTACATATTTTCCGCCGGAAGTCTTAAATAAATGTTTTTTACGGTCGGTGATTAATAAAAATCCTTCGGCGTCAAAAACACCGATATCGCCTGTATGAAGCCAGCCGTTTTTAATTGTAGCATCTGTTTCTTTTTTATTCTTATAATAACCCTGCATAATATTAGGACCGTAAGCTAGAATTTCACCGTCTTGCGCAATTTTTACTTCAACCCCTGCAACAACTTTTCCTACAGTTCCGAATTTATAATCGTTAACTCTATTTACGGAAATTAAAGGCGAAGATTCTGTTAACCCGTAACCTTCAAGAATCTGAATACCAACAGCTTCAAAAAAAAGTCCTAAATCTCGAGATAAAGGAGCGCCGCCGGAAACAAAAAATCTTATTCTTCCGCCTGTTTTTTCTCTTAATTTTTTAAAAACCAGTTTGTCCGCCAATTTATGTTTTAATGATAATCCAATAGGTACGCCGTTTTGAGATTTTTTAGCGATTGCGAATTCTTTTCCAGTTTCAATAGCCCAATTAAATATTTTCTGTTTTTTCTCAGGCTGATTTTCAACATTCCTTTTAATTTTAGTATAAATTCTCTCAAATAAGCGTGGAACCGCAGTAATAATTGTAGGTTTCAGCTCTTCCATGTTTTGAGCTATTTTTTCAATACTTTCAGCGTAAGCTACGGTGCAACCTCCCGACAGGGCGGTATAATATCCCGCCATTCTTTCAAAAATATGACATAAAGGAAGGAAGGATAAAAATAAATCCGAATCACCGAAATCAATGGAAGCATGCGCGGCAAAAATATTAGATACAATATTTTTATGCGTAAGAATTACGCCTTTAGGTTCTCCTGTCGTTCCGGAAGTATATATAATTGTCGCAACATCATTTTCCTTGCACAGAAATACATTATCATAAAAATGCTTCGGGTTTTCCTTAACAAAAGTTTTACCTTTTTCACATACCTGTTTATAAGTATAAACTCCATCCAGGGAACTCGTATCTTCATCATTTAAAACAATAATAAACTTAAGGTTCTTACAGTTATTTTTAATTTTTATAACTTTATTAAGCTGGAATTTATTTGAAACCACAATTCCTACCGACTCACTGTTATTAAGAATAAACTCAACCGTATCCGATGTTGAAATAGGATAAAGAGGAACATCAACAGCTCCAAGCCCGAGAATAGCAAAATCTGTATAAACCCATTCCGGTCTATTTTCGGAAATAATAGCTACTTTATTATCGCGCTTAACCCCTAATGAGGCCAACCCGTTAGCGAAATTTTCAGTTTCTATTTTTAATTCGTCGTATAATATATTTTCATACTTCCCGTTTACTTTATGCATAAATACAGGTCTTGTTTTATTTTTCCCGTATTCGTTTGTTAAAAAATAAAATAACTCCGGAATGGTTTTAAAATCTTTTATAGCAGGCATATTCTCTCCTTAATAAATATGTGCCTAATTTAATTTTGAATGGGATAAAATGCAATGAAAGAAAAAGCATTTTTAAATCCGATTTAGATTATTTTTTTATTCAATTAGGAGTTTAAATTTGTTATTATTGCACTTTCATAATACGGGAATAAATGAAATATCTTAAAAAGCTTTATGATTGGGTTCTTCATTGGTCCGAAACAAAATATGGCAGCGCAGCGCTTTTTGTTCTTGCATTCGCGGAGGCCTCATTCTTCCCTATTCCGCCCGACGCATTATTAATTGCGCTGGTACTTGGCTCAAGGACAAAAGCATTTAAGTTTGCGATAACTTGTTCCATCGCTTCCGTTACCGGCGCGTTATTAGGATATACAATAGGTTATTTTGCATGGTGGACCGCAGATCATAATTTTTCACCTTTGGCGATTTTCTTTTTTGAAAATATTCCCGGGTTCACGGAAACAATATTTTACCGTGTAAAAGAAATGTTTGAGACCTGGAATTTCTGGGTGATTTTTACAGCCGGATTTACTCCAATACCTTATAAAGTTTTTACAATTTCAGGCGGCGCTTTTGATATTAGTCTTCCTATGTTTATTTTCGCTTCAATAATTAGCCGTTCGGCAAGATTTTTTTTGGTAGCTTTTTTAATTTGGAAATACGGTCCGCAGATAAAAAGTTTTATAGATAAGTATTTTAATCTTCTGGCAATTGCGTTTACCGTATTGCTTGTCGGCGGGTTTGTTGTAATTAAGTATATATTTTAAATGCAGTGGTCGCAAACTTTGCGACCACTAAGTGATAAATTTATTACTTAAGCAGCCCTTTCGCTTTGGTTACAATATTATCAACACTAAATCCGTACTTATCAAAAATAACTTCCAGCGGAGCTGAAGCGCCGAAACCTTCAATACTCAAACAATCGCCGTTATCGCCTACATATTTTTCCCAGCCTTGTTTTACGCCCGGTTCAATTGATAATTTTGCTTTTACGTCTTTTGGAAGAACTAAATTTTTATAATCGTCACTTTGCGTTTCGAACAATTCCCAGCTCGGGAAACTTACAACCCTGGTTTTAATTCCTACCGCTTCAAGTTTTTCCGCGGCTTTAATTGTCATGTCAACCTCTGAGCCAGTAGCCAACAATATTACATCGGGTTTGCTTTCGGTATCTTTTAATATATACGCGCCTTTTTCCAATCCTTCAGCGGAAGCAAATTTGTTTCTATCGATAATGTTTAATTTTTGTCTTGTTAAAACAATAGCAACCGGTCCGCCTTTATGTTCAAGCGCTGCTTTCCAGGCGTAAGAAGTTTCATTAGCATCGCATGGTCTGATAACAACCAGACCCGGTATAGCTCTTAAAGAAGCGAGTTGTTCGATTGGTTGATGTGTTGGTCCGTCTTCACCCAAACCAATACTATCATGAGTAAAAACATAAATAGGTTTGATGTGTGAGATGGAAGCCAATCTTATTGCCGGCCGGAGATAATCCGAAAACACCATAAACGTAGCGCCGTAAGGAATAACTCCTCCGTAAAGCGCCATACCGTTTAACATTGCCGCCATTCCAAATTCGCGGATTCCAAAATTAATATTTCTATCCGTTCTGTTAACAGGTGAAAAGTCTTTATCGCTTTTCATTTTAGTATTTGTTGAAGCCGCCAAATCGGCAGATCCTCCGAATAGAGTAGGCAGTTTTGCCGAAATTGCGTTTATAACATTTTCAGAACTGTTTCTTGTCGCTTGTTTTTCACCATAGTTTTCAAATTTAGGCAGAACTGATTTCCATTGATCGCCGAAATCATGATTCATTACTTTTGTAAAAAGTGAAGCGTCTTCGGGATATTTTTCCGCATATTGTTTAAAAAGTTTATTCCATTTCGTTTCATGTCTTTTTCCCGCTGATTTTACTTTAGCGAAATAATCACTTACCTCGTCGGGAATATAAAATGTTTTATCTTCAGGCCACCCTAAGTTTTTCTTTGCCGCGGCAACTTCAGCGTCTCCCAGAGGTGAGCCGTGAGCGTGCGATGTATCCTGTTTATTCGGGCTTCCATAACCAATGTGAGTATCTGTAATTATTAATGCGGGTTTATCAGACTTCTGTGCTTTCTTAATTGCTTTTTGTAATTTTTGTAAATCGTTTACATCATCAACATGCTGAACAAACCAGCCGTATGCTTCAAATCTTTTTTTAGCATCGTCGGACATTGATATATCCGTTTTCCCATCAATAGTAATTTTATTGTTGTCATAAAAAACAATAAGTTTATTTATTTTATTATGACCTGCAAAAGATGCGGCTTCATGTGAAACGCCTTCCATTAAATCGCCGTCGCCGGCAATCGCATAAATATAATTATCTAAAATTTTAATATCGTCTTTATTGAATTTCGCGCTCAAGAATGCCTGGGCAGTGGCCATACCAATTGCGTTCGCAAAACCCTGTCCGAGCGGACCTGTAGTTGTTTCAACGCCGTCGGTTAAACCGAATTCAGGGTGACCGGGGGTTATACTTCCCCATTGTCTAAAACTTTTTAAATCGTCAAAACTTACTTTATACCCGCATAAATGCAGAGAACTATAAAGCAGCATACTTCCGTGTCCGGCGCTTAATACAAACCTGTCCCTATTAATCCATTTAGAATTAAGCGGATTATGTTTCATAAATTTTGAATAAAGAATATACGCAATCGGAGCGCATCCCATCGGCATTCCAGGGTGTCCTGAATTTGCTTTTTGAACACCGTCGGCAGATAAAAACCTGATGGTATTAATACACATATTATCAATATTGTTTACTGTCATTTAATCTCCAGATTTTATAAATATAAAAATTAATTATTCTCCACTAAATCTCCGTCAACAACAGGAGTAACACAAATCAAAGGATTTTCGGGAATGCTGAAACTAGAGAATATTTCTTCAAACAATTGAAAATGCATCCCTTGTTTTTCAAGTTTTGCAAATTTATTATAACTTAAAAACTCTCCGTTTTTATTTTGTGGCGCATCAAAAGCATAAGCGTTTTTATAATCTTCTTTTGCTTTTGTTTTTAGAAATTGGATTTTTTCATCATCCCCGCCTTCAATTTCATATGCTTTTACCTTAAAGGAGGTAACAAATCCGTTTTGAATTATTAGATAAATATTAAGAATGGTTTCAAGCAAATTAGGCTAGCCCTTTTCAGATAAATATTCCGTTTTATTTTTAAGTGAAAAATACGTTAAGCCGATGACATAAAAAAACGCAAATTTATTTAAAATGCTTTCAGCATATTTATTTATGGATGGAATCAACAAAATTATGATAAACGGTAGAATAATTGAAACCGATATTGAAATAATAAGAATCCAGTTTAAATGTTTCTTATACCTAAGTTTTGGGTTTTTTAATTTTACCAATAAAAATAATAATGCCGCAGTATTCAATAAAAAGTAGAAAATGCCCAATTCAGATCTTAAAGGATATGAATATGTTACAAACAAAAAGCTGCATTCCGTTGCTGAAAACGCGTATACAGAATTTGTAAAATAATAAATAAGAAAAAGAACGGGTAAAAAAATAATATATTTTAATAAGGTTTCATGATGCCAAAATTTTAATGCCAATAAGAGAGAAAGAGAAGGCAAGAAACTTATTAAGGAAAAATTAAGAAACAAAATTATTGCATCATTAAAATCAAACTGACAAATTAAAAATTCAAACAAATGATTAGCGGCATAAATTGCGATTATAATAAATATTATAATATTTATTTTGTTTTTCTGGCTGAAAATTAATGCATTTACTAATAATAACAATTCAAGACTTGCAACAAATAAAAAGAATATACCAATAAATTCTTCCATAGGCTTCTTATTAATGTTTTAATAAAAGTAAATATTATAGAATTTTCAATAATATTAAATAAAAGGCGAAGATGTAAATTCGCCTTTTATTTAATAGAATATCACAGATTTAAAAAAACTATTTTTTCGGACTTATCATATTTTCCGGACGAACTTTTTCATCGAATTCTTTTTCAGTTAATAACCCCAATGCAACTGCCGCTTCTTTTAAAGTGGAGTTATCTTTAAACGCTTTTTTTGCAACTTTTGCCGCATTATCATATCCAATATGAGGATTTAATGCGGTAACAAGCATTAAAGAATTATTTAAGTTCTTTTCGATGTTAAATTTCTTGGCCTCTATTCCAACCACGCAATGATCAGTAAAACTTTCGCAGGCGTCGGCAATTAATCTTATCGACTGTAAAAGATTAAAAATCATAACCGGCTTAAATACGTTTAATTCAAAATTTCCGCTTGCGCCCCCGAAATTTACCGCAACATCATTTCCGAATACCTGAACACAAACCATTGTCATTGCTTCGGATTGAGTTGGATTTACTTTTCCAGGCATAATTGAACTGCCAGGCTCATTTTCGGGAAGCTGAAGTTCACCTATTCCGCATCTTGGCCCAGAACCCAGCCAGCGAACGTCGTTAGCAATTTTCATCAACGAAGCAGCCAATGTTTTCATAACTCCGCTTGCTTCAACAATTGCATCGTGCGCGGCCAATGCTTCAAATTTATTGGGTGCGGATTTGAATTCCAATCCAGTAATTTCCGAAATTTTCTTAGCTGATAATTCGGCAAAATCTACATGAGTATTTAATCCGGTACCGACTGCTGTTCCGCCCAAAGCTAATTCGGATAATCTGGGCAGACATCCTTGAATTCTATCCAATCCGTAAGTTAACTGCTGAACATAGGCCGAAAATTCCTGTTCTAAAGTTAAAGGAACCGCATCCATTAAATGTGTTCTTCCAATCTTAATTATTCCTTTAAACTCATTGGCTTTTTCATTTAGAGCGTCGCGCAGTTTAGTAACCATAGGAATTAATCTTCTATTAATTTCTTCGACCGCGGCAATATGCATAGCGGTAGGAAATGTATCATTTGAGGATTGAGCTTTGTTTACATCGTCATTCGGATGAATTGGTTTTTTGCTGCCAATAACTCCCCCCGCAATTTCTATTGCGCGGTTTGATATAACTTCGTTCGAATTCATATTTGTCTGGGTGCCGCTTCCTGTCTGCCAAACGACAAGCGGAAAATGTTCGTCAAGTTTTCCTTCAATAACTTCATCGGCAGCCTGAACAATTAAATCCGCTTTTTCTGACGACAGCATTCCAAGTTCTTGATTTGTAAGTGCCGCAGCTTTTTTTAATATTCCCAACGCTCTAATTAATTCTCTTGGAAATCTTTCACCGCCAATTTTAAAATTCATTATTGAGCGTGCTGTCTGCGCGCCGTAATATTTGTCGACAGGAACTTTTACTTCACCCATTGTATCTGTTTCAATTCTGTAATCCATTTTATTCTCCATAGTTTTATAACATTACTAAATTAATTTAATGGAATATGAATATCAATTTTAAACTAATAAAAATGCCCGGCTTCTTTTAGAAAACCGGGCAATCTGTCTTATAATTTTTATTAATTCTAACTTGGTGAGATTTAACTTTTTATAGATGCGGATACTTTCGCAATTACTTCATTAACTTCTTTTATCAGTAATTTTATTTCTTCGCCTGAATCGTCATTATAAGCTTCGCTGGATTTACCGGGTCCGTCTTTAAATCTTATCTGGAGGTCGAAAGCGCCTCCGGCATCCACTTTTGCGTAATACTCAAAAGTACCGCCGTCTTTTTGAAATTTCTTAACAAAATTAATATACATTCGTGGGAAAAATATTTGCCAATCCCCGAACTCATGTTTTTTTGAACCATCCTTTTTAACTTGTTCGCCCAAGATTGTAAGTGACTTCCAATAATCCGGAGTTACTATTTTTATATAGGATTTTTCCTGAGCAAAAAATTTGCCGGAAATAAAAAAGAATAAAAGAATAATAATTGTAATATTTTTTTTCATAATATTTTCCTCTGTAGATTATTATCGGAAAAATCTTATAAAAGTTTATAATTCTTTCAAACTTTGGGCATGCTGATTAAATTAATTTATTCAGTTTTCATTTATATCCATTACAATTCTTCTTGCTCCCACATATCTTTTAATATAGTAGCTGCTTTTCATAGAAGTAATTGTAACACCAAGCGAACGGCTTGCATGCGCAAACATATCATCCCCCAGATAAATTCCAACGTGACCCGGATAATGTCTTTTAGAAGTGTTAAAAAACACAAGATCGCCGAATTTTAATTTTTCGGGAATAACAACATTTTCACCGAATTTAAATTGTTCTCTAGCCGTTCTGGGAATGAAAATTTGGATTGAATTTTTATATACATTTTGTGTAAAGGAAGAACAGTCAATTCCGTTTGCTGATGAACCGCCGTATTTATAAGGAGTTTCTAAGAAGTTAACAATTTCAAAAAGAATTTTTTCGCGGGATGTTAAAGATATGTCAAATTTTTTAAGCTTCGAATATTTCTTAACAAACTCGTCTCTATTTATTATATAGTCTTCAACGGGCGTTTCATCAAATTCAGCTTGAGGTAAATCGCCGTATAAAGTTGTGTCTGAATTTTCAATATGAGGAATTGCGGCTTTTTCTTCATCATTGTTTTCATTTTTTTTATTATCGTTTTCAGAAGTAAATCTAACTGACTTTGAAGAATTTATTTTTTCTGTTTTTTCAGGTTTGTTATATCTTTCATTATAAGTAGAGGAGGAACAGCCGTTCAATAATAAAAGAACGAATATTCCTCCGGCTAATATTTTGCGGGATTTACAAATCACTTTGTAAGATTAACCTAAATATGCGCGTAAGTTTTTACTTCTTGATGCGTGACGTAATCTTCTTATCGCTTTTTCTTTTATCTGTCTTACTCTTTCGCGTGTTAGATTAAATTTCTCTCCGATTTCTTCAAGAGTTAAGGAATGTTCTTTATTCAATCCAAAATAAAGTTTAATAACTTCGGCTTCTCTTTCGGTTAAAGTTGACAGAGCTCTTTCAATTTCGTTCTTTAAAGATTCCGACATTAAAGTATAATCAGGCGCCGGCTGCTGATCGTTTTCAAGAACATCTAAAAGCCTGTTATCTTCGCCCTGAGCGAAGGGAGCGTCCATTGAAACATGGCGGCCCGATATTTTCAAAGTATCGGCAACTTCATTTATATCCATTTCAAGTTCAGTAGCAAGTTCGGAAGCACTTGGTTCTCTTTCAAATTCCTGTTCAAGATTACTGTACGCTTTACCGATTTTATTTAGTGCTCCTACCCTGTTTAAAGGCAAACGCACAATTCTTGATTGTTCGGCTAAAGCCTGTAAAATTGATTGACGAATCCACCATACGGCATAAGAAATAAATTTGAATCCTCTTGTTTCATCAAATCTTTTTGCCGCTTTTATTAATCCCAGGTTTCCTTCGTTTATTAAATCGCCAAGAGACAAGCCCTGGTTCTGATACTGTTTTGCAACACTAACCACAAACCTCAGGTTTGCTTTCACTAATTGTTCAAGCGCACCCTGATTTCCTTTTTTTATTTGAATCGCCAGTTCAATCTCCATATCCGGAGTTAAGAGATCTACTTTACCAATTTCTTGAAGATACTTGTCGAGAGATTGACTTTCACGATTAGTGTATTGTTTTGTTATCTTCAATGCAAACTCCTATTAATTAATTTCTGAATTAATTGAATCAACTATACCCACAATTGACGCATCAACCGGCGCCATATCAACATCAAGCGGAATTACCGCTTCGCTTGCGGTTATATAAAATATAACCTCCCCGGGACCTGCTCCAATGGTATCAAGAGCAACTATTGGATCACCAAGGTTTTCCATATTTGAATTAATTGGCTGAACAAATTGCATTTTATAACCTGTAACAGTTTCATACTTTCTGGTAGCCCAAATTGTTCCTATAACTTTTCCAAGCTCCATCTAATCCTCAACCATTTCAGCCAGTTTTTCTTTTACGGATATGTCGAGTTTATCGACAATTGCCATTATTACCGCGTCGACAGGTTTGTTTTTAGTTATGGCTGTCTGTCTTGCAGAACTGCCTTGTGCGCATAGCACTACTTCACCAACACCCGCTCCAACGGAATCAACGGCAACAACAAAATTTTCTTTTGGCGTGTAGTCCAGATTTAATTGACGGACAATTAAAAATTTAGATCCGACCAAATTTTCATCTTTTCTGGTTGACCACACATTTCCAATTACTTTTCCGAGAATCAAAATTAACCTCGTAATTCGTTTGGATGTATAATATTTAATCCGGTTGATTTATAGTTATCCGGATCTTTAGTTAAAATAGGTAATTTATTAATTTTTGCCGTGGCGCAAATTATTGCGTCTCTTACACTTGAGACATTTCCGGCAAATTCATTAACAGCAAGACTGTATCTCGAATTAATTCCGAGAATTTTAAGAGCTGTAATTACTTTATTTATATATTTTATTTCAACTTCATTTTTAGCTGTAAAAAACAATTCGCTTGCGTTTATAGCGGTAGTAAAACAAATTCCGTTTTCCATCGCAATTTCCAAATCAGATTTTAACGATCCCTTGTATGTTAAATGATCTAAAATTAAATCCGTTTCAACCAGGTACTCTTTCATACCCCTCTATATTAAATACTAAAAAAACAAATTTTGGATAATATTTACCGAGAAATTTTCCCCTTACTTTCAAAAAAATCATAAACTATATTATCGGGTAAAGACTGAACTTTTTTAATATTTTCGAATAATGTTTCATTATGCCCCAAATTAGCAGCGGCTTTTTTGGAAGAACCGTATAGTTTTACAATAACGGTTTTAAATCCAGAATCAATTAAACTATTTATTTTTTCTGCTGAAATTTCAAAATTTTCGTTTTGCCGTAACTTAATCTCAAAAGAACCTAATTCGCTTAAATCATCCTTAATCATTTAGAAAACTTGTTCCTTTCAAACCATTATTTATTTTAAAAAAATGCGCGGCCGTTTGAGCAACATCAGAAAACGTATCGCGTACTCCCAAATTCACACCTTTTCTATTTTTTGAATAATACAGCAATGGCACGTATTCTCTTGTATGATCTGTACTCTTAACTGTCGGGTCGTTTCCGTGATCGGCGGTTAATATCAGTACATCTGATTCATGCAATGTTTCCAAAATAACAGGAAGTTCATAATCAAATTCCGAAAGACAATTTGCAAATCCTTTAGGATCAAGCCGATGACCGAAATAAACGTCAAAATCAACAAGATTCGCGAAAATAAAACTTCCATTTTCATTCGAGGAATATTCAACAATTTTTTTTATTCCTTCAAAATTAGATTTAGTTTTTTCTTCTATTTGAATTCCCCTATAATTAAAAAGATCGTTTACCTTTCCGATAGCAATTGTACGGATTCCTTCATTTGAAAGAATATCCAATATTGTATCACCGGACGGGTCAATTGAAAAATCACTTCTATTTGTTGTTCTTTTATAATTACCCGAATTACCGATAAAAGGACGCGCGATTACTCTTCCAACTGCGTCTTTGCCGGTTAATACTTCGTTTCTGGCAATTCTGCATATTTCATACTGTTTTTGTATATCAATTACATCTTCATGCGCCGCAATTTGAAAAACAGAATCAGCCGAAGTATAAACAATCGGATATCCTGTTTTTACATGTTCATCCCCAAGTTCTTCTATAATTGACGTACCGGAAGCCGTTTTATTTCCAAGAATTCCTTTTACTCCGGTTTTATTAATAAAAGCGTCTATTATCTCATTACTAAATCCATCGGGGTATGTCGGAAAATCAAAATCTACTTTTAATCCCCCCAGCTCCCAATGCCCGGAAGTTGAATCTTTACCAGTAGAAAGTTCATTCATTTTACCGAATGAAGCTAAAGGATTTTCCTGCTTTTTAATTCCTTTTATTTCAGAAATATTTCCTAATCCAAGTTTTTCCAGATTTGGCAATTTTAGTCCGCCTACATTAATTGCCAAATTTGCCAATGTATTGCTTCCGGTATCGTTATATTTATTCGCATCCGGCAATTCACCAATTCCGACACCGTCAAGAACTATTATAATAAAATTATTCAATGAACCATCCGTTATATACTTTTAACAGTATTGCCCCCTTTTTCAAGAGCCTTATTTAATGCGAGTTCTGCATTATGAAGCACTTCATTCGCGTCTGTTTTATTAGCGGTTGAAGCCACTCCAATTGATACGGTAAAAGTTGTTTGTTTGGTTACAACGGCAATTGGTTTTCGTGCTATTTTAATTCTTAATTTTTCAGCCCACAGGAAAATATCTTTAGTTGTTGAATTAAAGAAATAAACAGAAAAAGTTTTTTCGTTTAGTCTACCCAATAGTGTAAGCGGCGACATTTCTTCCTTGATCAGCTGCGTAATTGTTTTTAATACTTTAGGGAAGGGATCGCCTTCAAATAATGTTTTCTGTTCGATGAAATTATCAATCTGAATTAATGCAACGGCTCCGGGAACAGAAAGCTCGCTTCCTTTAACTAAATCGCTTGTCAACCGTTCAACAAATGATTCATGATTCAGCGTTTTAGTTTCAATATCCACCGAAAGCAGACTCTTTAACAGACTTTGGTTAGAATAGGAATAAACTATAAAAGCGAATATTTTTGTGGCGCTTTTTAAGAACTGAACATCGGAATTATTATATAAACTTTTCTTCAGACTTTCGAAACAAAGAACCCCGTAATTTTGATCATCATAAACAAGCGGAATAGCTAAAAAGGATCCGTCAAAACTTACATCTTCGGCTTTAGCAAATCTAACATAATCGGAAGAGGAAGTATCATCAATTTTAACAGGCATGCCGCTGATAATCGATTTACCGACAAGAGTTCCGGTAAGTTCTATTTCTAAATTTTCGCCAACATATTTTAGCGATGTATTGTTTACAATTTTTGAGGTTTTAAATTTATGCTCAGTCGGATTATAAAAAACAAATGTAAATGCGTCCCATTGCACAAGACTTTTAACAGCATTTTCAATTGCGCCGTGAAGTTCGCTTTCTTTAACGAATTTTTTATCGGCCGACAGAACGCCGAGCAATGCTTTTAGTCTTTGTTCCGAAAGTGTTTCGGCAAATTTTTCATCGAACAAAGAGATAATAATTGAAATTACTCTTACAAATCTTCCAAGCGAATAAACAGTTTCAATACCGAACGCGTCGCCGACTTTAGAATCCAATGCAAGAACACCTGCAAGAGTATTGCCGTAAAATAAGGGAACGCCAACAAAACTTCTAATTCCCTGCGGTGTTGAATAATACCTGATTACATCATGTTCGGCAGCAGAAGTAATATCTGTAAGTATTTCAGGTTCTTCGGTTTTAACAATTTTGCTCAATACATCATTTTCTATATCAAATTTCTGCTTAGTAATATCTGAACTGCCAGATAGAAATTTTTCAAGCGTTAATCTGTTTTTCTTTTTATTGAACCAGAAGAAAACAACGGTATGAGCCATAAAAACTTCTTTGATTACGGCAATTATTTTTTCGAGAACAAATCCGAATTCTTCATCTTGACTTACATCTTCGGGAAGTTTTTCTTTTGCAATTTTTACAAAATTTTCTTTTAAGTCCGCGGGCTTAAATATTCCGCCTCTATTTAGTCTTGGTCCGGTAGGTATATAATTATCCCCCGTTATAACTTCAATATCTTTATTACCTGAAATAATTTTAAATTCTTCTCCGGCATCGGTATCAAATTTTGGTCTTGCTGAACGAGGAGTTTGGTCGTCGAATTCGGTTAACGGTTCTTGTACCGGTGGAATATCAGGTTGAAATTCAAAATCTGTACGCACTGAATCGCGTAAAAAAATAATAAAGGCGACATAAATAATAAGCAAAGCCGCGGCAATTAAGTTAAGAATAAAATCATCCGTAAAAAATTGCACAGCGCTTAAAACCGGTACTAATAAAAATATAAATACCCTTTTTTTAAATTTGCCGCTTAAGCTCATTTTATTGCTTTATTTTATAATTTAGGATAAACCAAGCTGACTGTATTAGTTTAATTAAAAGAACTTATAATAATAAAAAAAGTTTAGCAAAAATACATTATGTGAATAACGCAGAAAGTCTTTTAATTATTTCTTTTTTACCGGTTCCTTTTACGGAAGAATACTCAAGCAGATTATGCCCGAAAATTAATTCAGGGAAATATGATTTAATTTCTTTTTTAGATTTTGCAAGTTCCGCTTGTTTTAACTTATCAATTTTGCTAAGAATAATCGTATAAGGAATTTCAATTTCACGAAGAAAACCGTTCAGTAATTCGTCAAGATTTGTGGGATGATGTCTGCTGTCGACAAAATGAAAAGTCAAAGCAATATTTCTTTCGGATCTCAAATAGTTTTCGACAAGCTTTTGCCACTTTTCTCTTTCGGTTTTTGATACTTTGGCGTATCCGAATCCGGGCAAATCAACTATATAAAATTTATTTTCCACAAGGTAATAATTCAAAGACCTAGTTTTGCCGGGCGAAGAGCTGGTTTTAGCCAAACCTTTTTTATTAAACAAAGAATTTATGAAAGAGGACTTCCCTACATTTGATCTGCCGCATAGAACAACTTCGGGCAAATTATCTTTAGGAAGATCGCTAAGCATAAAAACAGATTTTACAAAACGTACATCTTTCATCTGTTAACAACTGTTTTTTTTAGACTGAATGAAACCCGCCAAATATAATTAATTTTTTGCACTTAAAAATTTTCACGGCTCGTTTCATAATAATAAAAAAGAGCACCCGTAAAATTCCGGCTGCTCTTTTTCAAATTTTTTAAGAAGATATTTATTTATTTTCTTTTTCTGCTGAGTCTTCTTTTTTTTCTTCTATATTTTCATCTGTTTTTACTTCAGCAGTTTCTTCAATAACATTTGCATCCTGAACATCTTCTTCTTTTACTTTAGCGGCAGCTTTTGGTTTTGCTTCAGCTTTTTGTTTTGGTTCAGCTTTAGCTTTCGCTTTTGGAGCAGACTCTTTCTTTTTAGAGGCAACGTCATTAAAATCAACTAATTCTAATATTGCCATTTGAGCCGCATCGCCGAATCTTTGACCTAATTTAACTACTCTTAAATAACCGCCCGGTCTGTCCCCAATTTTCGGAACAATAACATTAAACAATTCCTGAACAACTTTGCGTTCATTAATCTGGCTAGCAATTAGTCTTCTAGCGTGAACGGAATCATTTTTTGCTTTAGTAATAAGCGGTTCAATAAAAGTTTTAGCAGTTTTAGCTTTTGCCAAAGTTGTTTTAATTTTTTTATGCTTGAACAAAGAAGTTGCAAGAGCTTCTAAAGTTGCCTTGCGGTGACTTGATGTTCTACCTAATTTTCTACCTTTAACTCCGTGTCTCATTATTCTACCTTTTACAGAATTTAGTTATTCTCTGTTTTTTCGTTTACGTATTTATCGACATCCATACCAAACTCAAGACCATAATTTTCTACAATCTCAATAAGTTCAGCTAATGATTTTCTGCCGAAGTTTCTGAATTTAAGCATTTCTGATTCGTCTTTACCTACTAGATCGCCAAGGGTTTTAATATTGGCAGCTTTTAAGCAGTTATGAGAACGAACACTTAATTCCAAATCATCAACACTTGTTATTAATATTTTACGGATTCTTTCAAACTCAGCGTCTTTTTCGCTTTCAACTTTATCAACTTCAGGTTCAGCGTCAAAGTTAATAAACAGATTTATATGATCTTTTAGGATTTTGCCTGAATCAGACAAAGCTTCTTCAGGAGTAATTGAGCCGTCTGTTTTAATTTCTAAGGTCAATTTTTCATAATCATTTTTTTCACCGATACGAACGTTTTCAACGTCGTAACGTACGCTTCTAATAGGCGTATAAATTGAATCGATAGGAATAAGGCCGATTGTTTGATCGGCTAAATTTTGTTCGTTTGAAGGAACATATCCTTTACCGAATCCATATCTTAATTCCATAACTAATTTAGCAGATTCGTTTAACGTAGCTAAATATTGATCGGGATTTAAAATTTCGATATCCGGACAAGCATCTTGAAGATCCTTAGCTTTAAGTTCGTACGGACCTGAAAGATTCAATTCTAATTTCGTAGCTTTTTTATTCAGAATTTTTATTCTCACTTTTTTCAAGTTAAGAATAAAATCCGTAACATCTTCTTTAACGCCCGGAATATTGGTAAACTCATGTAATACACCTTCAACTCTGATAGCATTAATTGCCGCGCCTGTTAAAGATGATAGTAAAACTCTTCTAAAAGAATTTCCGAGAGTAACTCCGAAACCTCTTTCTAAGGGCTGAACTGTAAATTTACCATAAGATTCAGTTGCTGATGTTTCTTCTAAAACAACTTTATCAGGCATCTTTATGAACGGATAGCTCATTTAGATTCCTCTATTTTATTCATTAAAAAATTACTTGGAGTACAACTCGACAATCAATTGTTCGTTTGCGTTAACCGGTATTTCATCTCTTTCTGGGATCTGCATAAACGTACCGGATAGGCTGGCTTTATCAATTTGAATCCAGCTGTAAACATTATCTTTTGTTCTTCTTAAAGAATTGTGTATTGTGTCAAGTTTTTTGCTCTTATCTTTAATAGATATTACATCGCCTGGAGATAAGATATAAGCAGGAATATTAACGATATTACCGTTAACAAGAACGTGTCTGTGCAATACTAATTGTCTTGCAGATTTTCTAGAAGAAGAAAATCCAAGTCTATATACAACGTTATCTAATCTGCTTTCAAGCATCTTAAGCAGGTTTTCGCCTGTAACACCTTTTTGTCTATTGGCTTTTTCGAAGTAAGAATGGAATTGAGTTTCCAATAAACCATAAATTCTTTTTACTTTTTGTTTTTCTCTTAACTGAACACCGAATTCAGAAAATTTAGCTCTTCTTCCTAAACCATGCTGGCCCGGGGCGTAATTTTTGGTTTCAATCGGGCATTTTTCCGAATGACACTTTGAGCCTTTCAAAAATAATTTCTGTTTTTCTCTTCTGCATAATTTGCAGCTTGGGCCTGTATATCTTGCCATTAAAATTCTCTCCTAGTTAAACTCTTCTACGTTTCGGTGGTCTGCAACCGTTATGTGGAATTGGTGTAATATCTTTAATTGACATAATTCCTAAACCTGCTGTATTTAAAGCTCTAATAGCGGCTTCTCTTCCGGAACCAGGTCCTTTTACTAAAACATCAATTTTTCTTAAACCAAGATCATAAGCTTCTTTAGCAGCCGCTTCGGCAGTAACTTGCGCAGCAAAGGGAGTATTTTTTCTTGAACCTTTGAAGCCGTTTTTACCAGCTGATGACCATGAGATTGTGTTACCGTAAATATCAGTTAAAGTAACAATCACATTATTAAATGATGCTTTAACATGAGCAACACCTACAGCATCAACGTGAACTTTCTTTTTAGTTTTTCTAACTACTTTTGCCAAAACCAAACTCCTTAGTTTATAACCTTATTATTTCTTAGTTGGTGTTTTCTTTTTACCGGCAACTGTTTTACGTTTACCTTTACGAGTTCTAGAATTTGTTCTAGTTCTTTGTCCTCTTGCCGGCAAACTTCTACGATGTCTTAAACCCCGGTAGCAACCAATATCCATTAATCTTTTAATGTTCTGTTGAACTTCACTTCTTAGTGCTCCTTCAACTTTGTAATCAGAAGTCATAATAGCGCGAATTTGCGCTACTTCTTGTTCTGTTAGATCAGAAATTCTTTTTTCGGGATCTACATTAGCTTTTTTTAGGATTTCTTTTGCAACAGAATCGCCAATACCATAAATGTAGGTTAACCCAATATAAGTTTTCTTCTGTTTCGGTAAATCTATACCTGCGATACGAGCCAAATTAATAACCTCCTAAATTTTAACCTTGACGTTGTTTGTGTTTAGCGTTTTTACAAATGACTCTAACAACGCCTTTTCTTTTAATTATTTTGCAATGTTCGCAAATCTTTTTTACAGAAGCTCGAACTTTCATTTCTTCCTCAACTATTTATATCTATATGTGATACGACCTTTATTTAAGTCGTAAGGTGACAATTCAATTGAAACTTTATCACCAACTAAAATTTTAATAAAATGCATTCTCATTTTTCCGGAAATATGCGCTAGAATTTCATGTCCATTATCAAGCTTAACTTTAAAATTTGCGTTTGGTAATGTTTCTGTTACAACTCCGTCTACTTTAATTGGTCCTTGTTTAGCCATATTTTATCTAACTGTTAGTATTTCCGGTTTTCCGTCAATTATTGCAATTGTGTGTTCAAAATGTGCAGATGTTTTTTTATCGGATGTAAAAACTGTCCATCCGTCATCAGCAACACTTACACTGTAATTTCCTTGGTTAACCATCGGTTCAATAGCAATAGTCATACCGTTTTTTATTAACGCGCCCGATCCTTTTCTACCGAAATTAGGTATTTGCGGATCTTCGTGTAAATATTTTCCGACACCGTGCCCGCAAAGTTCCCTAACAATCGAAAATCCCCTGGCTTCAATAAACTCTTGCACCGCGAAAGAAATATCTCCGATTCTGTTTCCTGCAACGGCTTGATCTATTCCGATATAAAGGGACTTTTCAGTTGCATCCATTAACATTTGCTTTTCTTTGGAAATTTCTCCAACCGCAACTGTAAGGGCAGCATCTCCGTAATAATTATTTTTAAGAACGCCTACATCTATAGAAATTATTTCGCCTTCTTTTAATGCTCTGTTCCCAGGTATTCCATGAACAACTTCTTCATCAACAGACGTACACAATGAACCTGGAAAAGGAATTGTTCCGGGTTGAGAATAACCTTTGAAAGCCGGAACAGCATTATTACTTCTTATGTAATCTTCAGCAATTTTATCTAACTCTAACGTCGTTGTACCGGGTTTTATATAAGTCTTAACAAGCTGCAGTGTTTCGGCAACCAATTTACAACTTTCACGAATCCCATCAATTTCTTTTTTTGATTTAATTAAAATCACATTAAAACCGTATTAGGCTCTTCTGCCCTTCATTTTGCCGGATTTCATAAACCCGTCATAATGCCTCATTAATAAATGAGATTCAATTTGCTGAAGAGTATCCAAAGCTACACCAACCATAATCAATAAACTTGTTCCGCCGAAAAACTGAGCGAAATTTCCGGTCACTCCAAAACGTGTAACAAAAGCCGGGAGTATAGCTACAATTGCAAGAAAAAATGAACCGGGAAGTGTAATCTTTGTAAGTATATTGTCTATAAATTCCGAAGTTTGTTTTCCGGGACGAATACCTGGAATAAAACCTCCCTGCTTTTTCATATTTTCAGCTACATCCTGCGGATTAAACGCTATAGCCGTATAAAAATATGTAAAGAAAACTATCATGACTCCGTATATTGCCGAATAAGTAAAAGATGTATAATCAAAATATCCTGACAATGATTGCAGAAATTCGTTGTCCGGGAAAAAAGATAACACCGTATTTGGAATAAACATGATAGATTGCGCAAATATAATAGGCATAACGCCGGCTGTATTTACTCTTAAAGGAATATACTGAGTAACACCTCCGTAAACTTTTCTGCCGACAACTCTTTTTGCGTATTGAACCGGAATTCGTCTTGTACCTTGTGTTACCAAAACAATACCGGCTATAACCAATACCATAAAAGCTAAAATTACGATTTCAATTACAATGTTTCTTTGTCCTGCATTTATAAGTCTAAATTCATCAAGCATGGCAAAAGGTAAATTATTGATAATATTTATAAAGATTATAAGTGAAATACCGTTACCAATACCTTTTTCAGTAATCTGCTCACCCATCCACATCATCATCATAGTTCCGGCCACTAAAATAATTACCGCAGATATTGTAAATCCAAATCCTTGAATTTCAACAGGAACAATTGGTTGTCCGTTAAAATTGATATTCAACAATATCCCTGTAACAACGCCGAATGCCTGAAACATAGAAATAAGCACTGTACCGTAGCGCGTTAATTGAGTAATCTTTTTTCTTCCTTCTTCCCCTTCTCTTTGAAGTTTTTGGAAGTAAGGAATAACTGCGCCTCCCAGCTGAATAATAATGGAAGCACTGATATAAGGCATAATACCCAAAGCAAATATAGCGGCATTGCTGAAAGCCCCGCCGGCAAATAAATCGTAAAGACCAAAAAGGTTATCCGATGTTTTATTAGCCATTGCCTGGGATAATAAAGACGCATCAATACCCGGCAGAGTAATATGGGAGCCGACGCGTACAATCACAAGTAGAGCCAAAGTATATAAAATCCTTTGTCTTAACTCATGAATTTTGAAAATATTTCTGAAGGTATCTTGTATTTTGCTCATTAATTTTTAATCTCTTTAATAGTTCCACCAGCAGCTTCAATTTTTTCTTTTGCGATATTGCTGAAGGCGTGCGCTTCAATTTCCAATTTAACTGAAATTTGACCATCGCCTAATATTTTATAAGGAGCAACCGCTTTTGAGATAACTCCGTTTTTATATAGAATCACAGGGTTAATAATGCCGTCGGTAACTTTTTTATCGTCTACCAATTTTTGCAATTTGGCAACATTAATAGCCTGGTATTTAATTTTGAAAATATTAGTGAATCCGCGTTTTGGAACTCTTCTTTGCAAAGGCATTTGACCGCCTTCAAACCAAGCTCTGTATTTAGCACCAGATCTAGATTTTTGACCGTTCATACCGCGAGTTGAAGTACCGCCTCTAGTTGAGCCTTGACCTCTACCTACACGTTTGATTTTTTTTCTTGAACCTTTTACATACTTTAAATTACTTAGAATATCCATTTAATCCTCTTATCCCTCTGTTTCTTCAAATTTAACTAAATGGGCAACTTTTCTAATCATACCTCTAATTTGAGGTGTATCGTTATGAACAACTTCATAATTCGGTCTTCCAAGTCCCAATGCTTCTATTGTCCTTTTCTGATCCTTTGGTCTATCAATAATGCTTCTAGTTTGTGTTATTTTTAATTTCTTAGCCATTGTATCCTCGTTTACGAATTAAATAATTCTGCAACCTTCATTCCGCGTTTGTTAGCCATTGAAACGGCATCAATTAAATTAAGCAGACCGTTTAATGTTGCTTTAACCTGGTTATGAGGGTTACTTGAGCCAAGAGATTTAGTTAAAACATCTTGAACGCCGGCAGATTCTAAAACCGCGCGAACACCGCCGCCGGCAATTAGACCAGTACCAGGGGAAGCAGGTTTTAACAATACTTTTCCAGCACCGTATTTTCCAAGTATTTCGTGAGGAATCGTACCTTTAATAATCGATACATAATATACGTTTTTCTTAGCATCATCAATTCCTTTCGAAATTGCATCGGTAACTTCGTTAGCTTTACCTAAACCAACACCAACGTGTCCTTCACCGTCGCCAACAACAACAATTGCGTTAAAGCTGAATCTTCTACCACCTTTAACAACCTTTGCAACACGGTTGATATGTACGATCTTTTCTTTCAGATTTTCAAGACCCGATACTTTCTTGTGCTTCAAGTTAACTTCTCCTTACTTTCAGTAAATCTCAATTTTTAATTTATACTTTGTTGGCCGAGGAGGATTCGAACCCCCACTGACGAGACCAAAACCCGTAGTCCTACCATTAGACGATCGGCCAATTACTAAAACTTAAGCCCGCCTTCTCTAGCACCGTCAGCCAATGCTTTAACTCTGCCGTGGTATCTGTATGTTCCTCTATCAAAAACTACAGTTGCAATTCCGGCTTCAATTGCTTTTTTAGCAACGTAAGTACCAACAATTTTACTTTTCTCTATTTTGCTTTTCGCATTCTTAATTTGATCAGAAATTTCTTTTGATAATGAAGAACCGGCAACCAATGTTTTCTTATTTACGTCGTCAATAAGCTGAACATATATTTGAGTTAAGCTTCTGTTAACCGACATTCTTGGTTTTTCAGCAATACCGAATAAATTCTTCTTTATTCTAAGTCTTCTTCTTTTGTTCGTTAATTTCACTTTTTTTGGTGTCATTTTATCTTCAATCTCCTATTAAGATCCGGCCGTTTTGCCAGCTTTCTTAACAATAACTTCATCTGAGTATTTAATACCTTTGCCTTTATAAGGTTCAGGTTTTCTGAATGATCTAATTTTTGCAGCAACCAATCCAACTAATTCCTTGTCCAATCCCGATACTTTAATTTGAGTCGGAGTAGTAGTTTCAATTGTAATTTCTTCAGAAGGCATAAAATAAATTGGATGTGAATAACCAATTGTTAAAAACAATCCTTTGCCTTTCATTTCTGCTTTATAACCGACACCAACTATATCCAATGTTTTCGTAAATCCTTCCGTAACACCGGTTACCATATTTTGAATTAAAGCTCTAGTTAAACCATGAAGAGCTCTATTTTCTTTTTGGTCATTAGGACGGGTAGCAATTAGTTCTCCGTCTTTAACTTCAACTTTAATATTCGGATGAACCTTGGTTTCCAATTCACCTAATTTACCTTTAACTTTTACGGTTTGATCCGTTATAGTTACGGTTACGTTGCTAATATCTACAGGTTTTTTTCCTACTCTTGACACTTCAAAACCTCATTATAAAAGATTACCAAATATGGCAGATTACTTCGCCGCCAACTTCTTCTTTTTTAGCTTGTTTGTCCGAGAATACTCCTTTCGAAGTAGAGATTATAGACATTCCAAGCCCGTTCAAAACTCTAGGTATATTGTCTTTATCAACATATTTTCTTAAACCAGGAGTACTGATTTTTTCGAGTCCGCTGATTGAAGATGCACCATTTACATACTTCAGATGAACTCTTAAAACATTTTGTTTATTATCTTCAACAACATTCAAATCGCGAATGAAATTGTTTTCTTTCAATATTTCAGCCAGACGTACTTTCATGTTTGAAGACGGCATATCAACAAATTTCTTTTTTGCATTTACCGCATTTCTAATTCGCGTCAGAAAATCTGAAATCGGATCCGTTACCGGCATAAATTTATTCTCCTCTTCTTACCAACTGGATTTTTTTACTCCGGGTATTTCCCCGCGTAAGGCCATTTCTCTAAACACCAAACGTGATACACCGAATTTTCTATAATATGCTCTTGGTCTTCCGGTAATCATGCATCTGTTTCTTAATCTTACCGGAGAAGCGTTTTTAGGCAATTTCTGAAGCCCTTCATAATCACCGGCTTCTTTCATTTGCTTTCTTTGAGCCGCGTATTTGTCAACAACGGCTTGTTTTTTTGCTTCGCGAGCAGGCAAACATTTTCTGGCCATAAATTTCCTTTTTAACCTTAATTTAATTCTTTCTTTCTAAATGGAACCCCAAAAGCAGCTAATAATTCAAAAGCTTCCTGATCTGTTTTTGCGGTTGTAACAAAAGTTATATCCATACCTTTAACTTTTGTAACTTTATCGACATTAATTTCAGGGAATATGATATGTTCTTTAATACCTAAGGTATAGTTCCCGCGACCGTCGAATGATTTATCTGAAATTCCTCTAAAGTCCCTTACGCGAGGCAGAGCAATACTTACAAGTCTGTCTAAAAACTCATACATATTATCACGGCGTAAAGTTACTTTAGCGCCAATCTTCATTCCTTCACGAAGTTTGAAATTTGAGATTGAAGTCTTAGCTAGTCTAACAGATGGTTTTTGACCGGCTATAGTTTCCAATTCTTTAAAAGCTTCGTCCAAAAGTTTTGAATCAAGAGCAGCTTCGCCGACACCCATATTAATTACAATTTTTTCAAGATGAGGCACCTGCATTACATTAGAATAAGAGAATTTTTCCATTAATTTCGGAGAAATTTCTTTATTAAATTTTTCAATTAATCGCGCAGGAATTTTTGCAACTGCCGCTTTAACTTTTTTAACTTCTGTCTCAGTATTTTCTTGTTTCTTCTTTGCCATTGTTTATCATCATCCTTAAAGTTATGACAACATTTCGCCGCTTAGTTTACTTACTCTTGCGGTTCTTTTTTTACCGGTCTTGTCGTCAATAATGATTTTTTTACCGATTCTAGTAGGCTCGCTTGATTTTGGGTCGAGCACCATTACGTTAGAAGCATTAACCGAAGCTTCTTTTTCAATTATTCCGCCTTGCGGATTTGCCTGGTTGGGTTTAGTATGTCTTTTTTGAATATTGACACCTTCAACGATCACCCTGTTTTCTTTGGGAAAAACTTTAAGAACTTTGCCTTTTTTCCCTTTATTGTTACCGGCAATTACCATTACATTATCGTCTTTACGAATCTTCATTTAATAACCCTGCTTTTATAAAACTTCTGGTGCTAATGAAATAATTTTCATGAATTTCTTTTCTCTAAGTTCTCTTGCAACCGGACCAAAAATACGTGTACCTTTTGGTTCGTTGTTGGCATCGAGAAGTACAGCAGCGTTTTCATCAAATCTGATATAAGAGCCGTCGTTTCTTCTTAATTCTTTTTTAGTTCTAACAACAACCGCTTTAGAAACTTCGCCTTTTTTAACACCGCCTCCAGGGATTGCAGTTTTCACCGAAACTACTATAATATCACCGACACCTGCATAACGTCTTCTGCTTCCGCCCAGCACCTTGATGCATCTAATTTTTTTTGCGCCGGAATTATCCGCAACCACTAAATTTGATTCTTGCTGTATCATTTATAAAACTCCTATAGATGCTTCTATTACTTAGCTTTTTCGACGACTTCTACAAAACGCCATTTTTTATTTTTACTTAGCGGCCTTGTTTCCATAACTTTAACAACATCACCAATTCCGCATTCGTTATTTTCATCATGAGCCATGAGTTTGGTAGTTTTCTTAAAATATTTTTTATAAATAGGATGAGCAACTTTTCTTTCGATAGCAATTATAATGCTTTTGTCCATCTTATTTTTAACAACTAAACCAACTCTAGTTTTTCTTAATCCGCGTGTTTCCATATTAACGCCGCTAACTCCTTATTTAAGTTCCTTTGCTTTTTTCTGTGCTTCAATTTCTTTTTGCATAAGCACAGTTTTCATACGTGCAATGTCTTTGCGCACTAATTTTAATTTCGAAGTATTAGTTAAGTTTTTTAACTCGTGCTGAAATTTAAGATCAACCAAGTCAATTTCTTCTTGTATAATTCTTTTTTCAATTTCTTCAGTGCTCATTTCACGGATTTCATTCATTCTCATAATACAAACCTTTGTTAATTTTCGTAATCGGGTCTAGATACTACCTTGGTTTTAATCGGCAACTTATGCGATGCCAACGATAAAGCTTCTTGTGCAATTTCTTTAGAAACGCCTGAAACTTCGAACATTATTCTTCCGGGTTTAATTACTGCAACCCAAAATTCAGGAGCACCTTTACCTTTACCCATTCTTGTTTCAAGAGGTTTTTTAGAAACAGGTTTGTCGGGGAATATTCTTATCCAAACCTTTCCGTCCCTTTTCATGGTACGAGTTATGGCAATACGGCAAGCTTCAATTTGACGGCTTGTAATCCATCCGTTGCCCATGGCTTTTAAACCGAAATCACCAAATGCTACACGATGACCTCTTTGGGCTTTACCTTTTCTTCTTCCTCTTTGTGATTTTCTGTATTTTACTCTTTTTGGCATTAACATGAGAAAAACTCCTAAAAAGTCCTATTCGGACATTCTATTTCCTAAAATTTCACCTCGGCAAATCCACACTTTAATTCCGATTGAACCGTAAATTGTTTCAGCTCTTCCGTTTGCATAATCTATATCAGCTCTGATAGTATGCAATGGAATTCTGCCTTCTTTGTATTGTTCAGTTCTGGCCATTTCTGCACCGCCTAATCTTCCTGAACACATAATTCTTATTCCTTCAGCACCCATCCTCATTGCGGAAGTAATAGAAGATTTCATAGCTCTTCTGAAAGAGATTCTACCTTGAAGCTGGTTTGCGATATTTTCGGCAACCAAATAAGCATCAAGTTCAGGTCTTTTTATTTCGGTAATCTGAACTTTTACTTCTTTGTCAGCTACTTTCTTTAATTCCTCTTCCAATTGAGCGATTTCTTTTCCGCTTTTACCAATTACAACACCAGGTCTGGAGGTATAAATTGTTAGAATAACATTTTTAGATGTTCTATCAATAATTATTCTAGAAATACCGGCTTTTTTAAGTCTGTTGCGAACATACATTCTCAACTTTTTATCTTCAAGAAGTTTGCCGGCGTAACTTTTGTTTTCATACCAGTTCGATTCCCAACCGCGAATAACACCGACTCTAAAACCAACTGGATGTGTTTTCTGACCCAAAAAATCCTCCTAAAAATTAACTTTTTGTAGCAACTACAATTGTTAAATGATTTGATCTTTTTCTTACTCTAAAAGCCCTGCCCATTGGAGCCGGGGAAATTCTTTTTAACGCTGGACCTTGATTAACAAAAGCTTCTTTAACAATAAGATCCGCCGGCGTTAATTTAGTATCTTCATCTTTATTATAAAGATTAGAAATTGCCGATCTTAAAACTTTTTCTGCATCCTTTGAAGCATGTTTGGTATTGAAATGCAAAATTTCAATAGCTTGATCAACGGATTTACCTCTGATTAAATCAATCACCAATCTCATTTTTCTTGGCGATGTAGCGATATAACTATGTTTTGCGCGAGCTTCCATTTAACAATAACCTCTAATATCTTTACTTTACTTTGCTTTTGAAGCTTTTTCAGCTTTAGTTCCCGGATGACCTCTAAAAATTCTGGTAGGAGAAAATTCACCTAATTTGTGTCCAACCATGTTTTCAGATACGTAAACCGGTATCATTTTATTTCCGTTGTGTACAGCAATAGTATGACCAACAAAATCCGGAGTAATGGTGGATGATCTTGACCACGTTTTAATTATTTTCTTTTGTCCGGATGCATTCATCTTTTCTACTTTTGCTTCTAATTTGTAGTCTATATACGGACCTTTCTTAACTGATCTTGGCATAATTAAACCCTATCCCTGTTGTCTTCTTTTAACAATGTATTTATTTGATGCGTGTTTTTTCTTTCTAGTTTTCAAACCTTTGGCTTTTTGACCCCAAGGAGATACCGGATGGCCGCCGCCAGATGTTTTACCTTCGCCGCCGCCCATTGGGTGATCAACCGGGTTCATTGCAACACCTCTTACATTAGGTCTAATACCAAGCCATCTGCTTCTTCCGGCTTTACCAAGACTAATATTTTCATGATCAGAATTTCCAACAGTTCCGTAAGTCGCCATACATTCCAAACTAATCAATCTTACTTCGCCTGAAGGCATTTTAACTTGAGCATGTTTTCCTTCTTTAGCCATTAACTGAATTCCAGCACCAGCCGAGCGTCCAATTTGTCCGCCTTTACCAGGTTTTAATTCGATATTGTGAAGGAAACTTCCTAAAGGCATATCTTTTAATTTTAATGCATTGCCGACTTTAATCTCAATTTTTTCTCCGGACATAATCGAATCACCAACTTTTAATCCGTCGGGCGCAATAATATATCTTTTTTCACCATCTGCATAATTTAACAATGCAATTCTTGAAGATCTGTTAGGATCATATTCAATTGAGAAAACCTTAGCAGGAATACCGTGTTTATCTCTTTTAAAATCAATTATTCTGTATTTTCTCTTATGACCGCCGCCGCGATGGAAGGAAGTAATTCTTCCAAGGTTATTTCTACCGCCGGATTTTGTTAAACTTACGGTAAGAGATTTCTCAGGTGTAGTTTTTGTAATCTCATCAAAAGAAGAGATTGACATATATCTAGTACCTGGTGTATTTGGTTTTAATTTTCTAATTGCCATTTCATTAACTCCGGTTCAGAAAACTTCTAAACTTCTCCAAAAATATCTATTGTTTGATCGTCCTTTAAAGTCACTAACGCTTTTTTGAACTTTGGTGTTTTACCGGTAAATCTTCCTCTTCTTGTAAACTGAGTTTTTGTTTTACCTTTGTATCTAATTGTGTTTACAGAAACTACATTCACTGAAAACTTTTTTTCGATTGCTTTAGCAATTTCAATTTTATTAGCATTCACATCAACCACAAAACCATATTGTTTTATGTTTTCAGTGATACTGTTCATTTTTTCAGTTACAAGCGGTCTTACTAACAATTTTTGCATGTCTCTATCCGAGCTACTTTAGTTTAATATACTTTCTAATTTTTCTATTGCACCTTTTTGAATAAGAACAACCTGATTGTTCAATAAATCATAAGTGCTTGCTTTTTCGGCTTCAATAATATTTACTTTTTCCATATTTCTTCCGGATTTGTAAACATTTTCAAGCGTTCCGTTCGTAAGCAATAAAGTTTTTTTACCATTTAGTTTTAAGGCAGTAAGCATTTTTTTGAATTGCGCCGTTTTAGGCGATTCAAAATTAAAATCTTCTATAACAATAAGCTGTTCTGCTTTAGCCTTATATGATAAGGCAGACATTCTAGCAAGTTTATTAACTTTTTTGTTTAATTTTTGTCTGTAGTCACGCGGACGCGGGCCAAAAATAGTACCACCGCCAACCCATAATGGAGACCTGGATGTACCGGCTCTAGCTCCGCCGCGGCCTTTTTGTTTCCATGGCTTTTTACCGCCGCCGCTAACTTCTGCTCTTTCTTTAGATTTATGGGTACCTTGTCTCTGATTAGCATTATATGCTTTAACAGACAAATAAATTACATGATCATTTGGTTCTATTCCGAAAATGCTTTCAGAAAGCTCTACTTTACCAGTAGCTTTTGAACCGTCAATTTTTAATACATCTACCTTCATCATAAAACCAATTACTTATTAATTTCAACTATTGAATTTATTGCTCCCGGAATAGCGCCTTTAACCAAGATGATATTCTTTTCGGGAATTATTTTTACAACTTTAAGATTTGAAACAGTTACTTGTGAGTAGCCGTGTCTTCCTGCCATTCTTGTACCTTTAAAAACTCTTGATGGCCATGAACTTTGTCCTATTGATCCTGGTGCTCTTTCTCTGTTGTGCTGTCCGTGAGTCTGACCGCCAACACCGCTAAAACCATGTCGTTTAACAACACCTTGAAAACCTTTGCCTTTGCTTTTTGCACTGACTTTAACTTTGTCGCCTTCGGCAAACAATTCAACAGTTAAATCATCGCCAACTTTGTAGGCGGCAATATCAAAATTCTTAAATTCTTTCAGCATTGCTGCAGGAGCAACTTTAGCTTTTTCGAACAAACCTTTTAGAGGTTTAGTTAGGTGTTTTTCCTTTTTCTCTCCAAAACCGACCACCAAAGCTTCATAACCGTCTTTGTTTTTGTTTCTAATAGAAACAATTTTACAAGGACCCGCTTCAATTGCGGTAACCGGAATTACTGCTCCATCGGGAGAGTAAATGCTTGTCATACCTATTTTTTTTCCTATCAGTCCAGCCATTACTTAAATCCTTATAACTTAATCTCGATATCAACACCCGCAGGTATTTCTAATTTGCTTAGAGAATCGACGGTTTTGTTGTTTGAGTTATGAATATCGATTATTCTTTTATGAGCTCTGATTTCAAATTGCTCTCTTGATTTCTTATCAACATGCGGAGAGCGTAATACTGTATAAAGCGAGCGTCTTGTTGGAAGAGGAATTGGTCCTGAAACAACTGCCCCGGTGCTTTTAACAGTTTTAATAATCTTCTCAGTTGACTTATCAATAAGAATATGATCGTATGATTTTAATTTTATTCTAATCTTTTGACCAGCCAATTTTAATCTCTCCTATAAGTGAAAAATAGGGTTGGAGAAAACTTCATCCAACCCTTTTATATAATCAACTTTGTTATTATTCAATAATTTTTGTAACAAGGCCAGCGCCAACTGTTCTACCGCCTTCGCGGATAGCAAAACGCAAACCTTCATCCATAGCAATATCAGTAATCAATTCAACTTTAAGATTTACTTTATCGCCAGGCATTACCATTTCAGTTCCTTCTGGCAATTGAGCCACGCCGGTAACGTCTGTTGTTCTAAAATAGAACTGAGGACGATATCCGTTGAAGAAAGGAGTATGACGTCCGCCTTCATCTTTTGAAAGGATGTAAACTTCGCCTTCAAATTTTGTATGAGGAGTAATTGAACCAGGTTTAGCTAGTACCATTCCTCTTTGAATTTCTTTTTTATCTATACCTCTCATCAAGATACCGGCATTATCGCCAGCAACAGCTGAGTCTAATTCTTTTCTGAACATTTCCACGCCGGTAACAACAGTCTTTTTGTGCATACCTAAACCGATAAGCTCAACTTCTTCCTGAATTTTTACCGCACCTCTTTCAACTCTACCTGTAGCAACTGTACCGCGACCTGTAATAGAGAATACGTCTTCAACAGGCATAAGGAACGGTTTGTCAATATCTCTTGCAGGAAGAGGAATGTAGCTATCAACAGCATCCATAAGCTCAGTAATACAATTATATCTCGGATCATCAGCTGGAGCATCGGCAGTAGCTGCTTCTAATGCTTGAAGCGCAGAACCTTTAATAATCGGAATTTCGTCGCCAGGGAATTCATATTCAGTCAACAATTCTCTTAATTCCATTTCAACTAATTCAATTAATTCAGGATCATCAACCATGTCAACTTTGTTCATGAAAACAACCATTTTAGGAACGCCAACCTGACGTGCCAATAATATATGTTCTCTTGTTTGAGGCATCGGGCCGTCAGTTGCAGCAACGACCAAAATAGCGCCGTCCATTTGAGCCGCACCGGTAATCATGTTTTTAACATAATCGGCGTGACCAGGACAGTCAACGTGTGCATAGTGTCTGTTTGCAGTAGAATATTCTACGTGTGCTGTTGCAATAGTAATACCGCGCTCTCTTTCTTCAGGAGCATTATCAATACTGTCGAAAGTTCTAATTTCGGACAAACCTTTTTTTGCGAGAGCCATTGTGATAGCAGCGGTAAGAGTAGTTTTTCCGTGATCAACGTGTCCAATTGTTCCAACGTTAACGTGGGGCTTACTCCTATCAAATTTTTCTTTTGCCATCGAATTCTCCTTGTTGTTTTATTGCTTATTATTTTATATTAAACTGTTTCTAATGATTTTTTTGATTGAGTTTTTTCCGCAATTTCATCTGCAATGGCTCTAGGCACTTCGGCATAATGCGAAAACTGCATTGAGTAAATAGCGCGTCCTTGTGTCATTGAACGCATCTTAGTAGCATAACCGAACATTTCCGCCAAAGGAGCATTTGCTTTAATAACTTGCGCATCTCTTCTGGCATTAAAGCCTTCAATTTTTCCTCTTCTGGAGTTTAAGTCGCCCATTACATCACCCAAATATTCTTCCGG
This sequence comes from Bacteroidota bacterium, assembly GCA_018829205.1. GTDB lineage: Bacteria > Bacteroidota > Ignavibacteria > Ignavibacteriales > Melioribacteraceae > JAHJUE01. The sequence goes on along the minus strand of JAHJUE010000005.1, from coordinate 125,671 downwards.
AGTAGTAACTTCGACAGCCATAACAGGTTCCAATAAAACAGGGTTAGCTTTTAATGCGCCGCTTCTGAAAGCCATAGAACCTGCAACTTTAAAAGAAATTTCATCAGAGTCAACATCATGATAAGAACCATCGTAAATTTTCGCTTTGATGTCAACAACAGGATAACCCGCAATAACACCGTTTCTCATCGACTCTTCAATACCTTTTGATACAGCAGGAATATATTCTTTAGGAACAACGCCGCCAACAATTGCATTTTCAAATTCAAATCCTTTTCCAGGTTCATTTGGCGACAACTCAATCCAAACATGTCCAAATTTACCGCGTCCGCCGCTTTGTTTAACGAATTTACCTTCGCTTTGGACTGTTTTTGTAATACTTTCTCTATAAGCAACCTGAGGTTTACCAATATTAGCTTCAACTTTAAACTCTCTTCTCATTCTATCAACAAGAATTTCTAGATGAAGTTCGCCCATACCGCTAATTAATGTCTGCCCGGTTTCATCATCAACTTTAACTTTAAATGTCGGATCTTCATCAGACAACTTAACCAACGCGTCCGATAACTTATCCTGATCATTTTTAGTTTTTGGTTCAATTGCAATTTGAATAACAGGTTCAGGAAATATCATTTTTTCGAGTACGACCAGATCATCTTCCGTACAAAGGGTATCGCCTGTTCTTGTATATTTTAATCCAACTATAGCTGCAATATCCCCAGCTCTAATTTCATCAAGATCTTCTCTTACATTAGCATGCATTTGAAGAATTCTTCCTACTCTTTCCTTTTTATCGGATACGGAATTATGAACATAAGAGCCAGATTTAAGAGTTCCGCTATAAACTCTGAAAAATGTTAATTTTCCCACATACGGATCAGTCATTATTTTAAATGCTAACCCGGTAAATTTATCATTCGGATCCGGTCTTCTAACAACATCGTCGTTCAAGTGGATATGGTGAGCATGAACTTCTCCTACATCAACAGGTGAAGGAAGCAGTTCAACAACACAATCCAATAATTTCTGTACACCTTTATTCTTAAACGATGAGCCGCAAAGAACAGGAATAATTTTTAATTCAATAGTAGCTTGTCTTAAAACTTTTCTAATTTCTGCAGGAGTAATTTCCTGACCTTCCAAATATTTCTCAAGCAAGGTATCGTCAACATCAGAAACAGCTTCAAGCATCATAGTTCTGTATTTGTTTGACACAGCCTTCAAATCGGAAGGAATATCTACATCTTCGAATGTAGCGCCTAAGGTTTCATCATGATACATTCTGGCTTTCATATCGATTAAATCAATAACGCCTGCGAAAATATCACCTTCGCCAATAGGCAAAGTAATAGGAACAGCATTCGCTCCGAGACGTTCTTTCATCATGTCTACCGCGTGATAAAAATCAGCTCCAACTCTGTCCATTTTGTTAACAAATGCAAGTCTTGGCACTTTATATTTATCAGCTTGACGCCAAACAGTTTCCGACTGAGGTTCAACACCACCAACGGCACAGAACAAAGCAATTGCTCCGTCAAGAACTCTTAAAGATCTTTCAACTTCCACTGTAAAATCAACGTGTCCCGGTGTATCAATAATATTAATCTGATGATCTTTCCATGCAGCGGTAGTAGCAGCACTAGTAATCGTGATTCCTCTTTCTTTTTCCTGTTCCATCCAATCCATTGTTGCGCCGCCGTCGTGAACTTCACCCATTCTGTGAAGTTTACCGGTATAGTACAAAATTCTCTCAGTAGTCGTAGTCTTGCCAGCATCTATATGGGCCATGATTCCGATGTTTCTAACTTGATTTATGTCAACTCTTTTAGCCATTGTATATATATTATCCTTTCGAACCCATTACCATTTAAAGTGAGCAAAAGCTTTATTAGCTTCGGCCATTCTGTGTGTATCATCTTTCTTTTTAACTGACGAACCTTCGCCATTAGAAGCGGCTAATAATTCAGCTGCTAATTTGGAGGCCATCGATTTGTCTTTTCTGTCTCTAGAGTAATTTTTAATCCATCTGAAAGCAAGAGCATTTCTTCTTGCGGGTCTAACTTCCATAGGCACTTGATAAGTAGCTCCGCCAACTCTACGGCTTCTAACTTCAACTAAAGGCTGAACATTGCTAACTGCTTTTTTGAATACTTCCATAGCAGGTTTTTTAGTTTTCTGTTCAATTAATTCAAACGCAGCATAAACCATTTCACGTGCGGTTGATTTTTTACCATCCCACATCAAATAGTTAATAAACTTTGTCACCATTACTTCGTTATACTTTGGATCAGGTTTTACAAACCTTTTTTCCGCTCTTCTTTTTCTCATAGTGTTTATTTAGCCTTTGGTTTTTTTGTACCGTATTTTGATCTGCCTTTTTTCCTATCTTCAACACCTGCTGTATCCAACGTGCCTCTAATAATATGATAACGAACACCCGGTAAATCTTTAACTCTTCCGCCTCTAATCATCACAATAGAGTGTTCCTGCAAGTTATGACCTTCACCCGGTATGTAAGCAGTTACTTCAATATGGTTTGTTAAACGTACTCTGGCAACTTTCCTTAAAGCCGAATTCGGTTTTTTAGGTGTTGTAGTGTAAACCCTGGTACATACGCCTCTTTTTTGAGGACAGTTCTGCATAGCAGGAGCTTTACTCTTAGTTATTATTACTTTTCTACCTTTTCTTACAAGCTGATTTATAGTAGGCACTTAAACGCCTCCAAAAAATTTTAGTTCAATAAAATTCAGACTCTCAATATAGAGATATTATATTTTTTTGTCAAGCAAACTAATTCGTATTTTTATCTATTTTCATAAATAATTAGGCTATTTCTTTAGTTTGATCAACTTCTTCAGTTATAGGTGCTACTTCCTGCTTATCTTCATTAGTTAAAATGATTTTTTTGTATTTTTTAAGCCCTGTTCCTGCCGGAATTAGGTGACCCATAACCACGTTTTCTTTTAAACCACTTAGTATATCAACCTTTGCTTCAGTAGCCGCATTAGTTAATACTTTTGTTGTTTCCTGGAACGATGCCGCGGATATAAAACTCTCAGTTGAAAGCGCGGCTTGAGTTATTCCAAGCAAAACGTTTTCAAATGTTGCCGGATCGGCATCTCTTACCTGCATTTCTGTTTTGCTTTTTCTTGCTAATTCAGAATTTAATTCTCTGAATTTTGCTTTGGTTAATAATTGTCCGGTTAAAATTTTCGATTGACCCGGATCATCAACATAAACCATATTTTTTACTTTATCATTTTCTTCATAGAATTTAATTCTGTCAACATAATCCTCTTCAATAAACTTGGTTTCTCCCGAAGAGATAACTCTTAGTTTTTGAAGCATCTGGCGAACAATTACTTCGATGTGTTTATCGTTAATTTTCACACCCTGCAATCTGTAAACGTCCTGAATTTCGTTAACAAGATATTCCTGAACTGCATTTGTTCCTTTAATTTTTAAGATATCGTGAGGATCAATTGGACCGTCAGTTATTTTTTCACCTGCCGGAATTTCATCCCCTTCCTGAACAAGAATATGTTTACCATAAGGAACGTTATATACTTTTTGATCCACTTTATCGAAAGATTCAACTATAATTTCTCTTGAACCTTTTTTTCTTGCGCCGAATTTAATAACGCCTTCAATTTCAGATACAACTGCCGGATCATGAGGGCTTCTAGCTTCAAATAATTCTGTAACTCTAGGCAGACCGCCTGTTATATCTCTTGATTTGGATACTTGTTTTGAAATCTTTGCCAAAATAGTACCGGCTTGAATATTATCATTTTCTTCTACAGAAAGATATGCCCCGGTTGGAAGGTTAAACACTTTTTCCTTTCCGTTTGAGTCAGTAATAACAATACTTGGTGTAAGAGTTTTATCTTTCGAGTCGATTACAACTTTTTGCACGTGGCCGGTCTGTTCATCGGCAACCTGCTGAATTGTGCTTTTATCTTCAAGATCTCTAAATGAAACGCGACCCGCAATATCTGTTAATATTAAAGCGTTATACGGATCGTGATTATAAAGAGGCTGACCTTTTTTAACAGGTTTATTATCATCAACTAAAAGTTCGGCACCGTAAGGAATATCATATTTTTTAATTTGTCTATCATCATTATCATAAATACCTATTGCCCCGCGGCGTCCTATTACAACTTTAACCGTACCGAAGAAATCGGTTTTTTCAACATAGTTAATTTTGTCGAATCCGATTCTTCCTTCGACGTTTGTATCAACCTGGGACTGACTAGCAATACGCGAAGATGTACCGCCCAAATGGAATGTACGAAGAGTAAGCTGAGTACCCGGTTCACCGATTGACTGAGCAGCAATAATACCTACAGCTTCGCCCGGTTCAACCAAATGTCCGGTTGTTAAATTACGTCCGTAGCATTTTGCACAAACGCCTTTTTTCGATTCGCATGTTAAAACTGTTCTAATATATACAGAATCTATGTTTGCGTCGTCAATTCTTTCGGCAATTTCTTCTGTAATAACGTCGCCGGCTTCAACAATAATTTCATCGTTTCTTGGGTCATAAATATCTTCTTGAGCTGAACGACCTGTAATTCTTTCGGCAAGCGGTTCTCTTTCAAGTTCAACATCTTTAAGAGCAGAAATATAAACACCTCTGATGGTACCGCAATCATTCTCAGAAATAATAACATCCTGAGCAACGTCGCATAATCTTCTTGTTAGATATCCGGCATCAGCAGTTTTTAACGCTGTATCGGCAAGACCTTTTCTTGCACCGTGAGTTGAAATAAAGTATTCAAGAACCGAAAGACCTTCTTTAAAGTTAGCAACAATCGGATTTTCGATAATTTCACCGGAAGACCCTTTTAAAGTCTTTTGCGGTTTCATCATCAATCCGCGCATACCGGCCAACTGACGAACCTGTTCCTGCGAGCCTCTCGCACCAGAATCAACCATCATATGCAGTGAGTTAAAGCCGAATTGGTCTGTTTTAATTTTATCCATTAAGGTTTTTGAAACGTTGTTGGTTGTATGTGTCCAGACGTCAATAATCTTGTTATATCTTTCGGCATCGGTAATAAGACCCTGTTCGTGTTCGCTTAAAATTGAAGCAACTTTTGCGTTTGAGTCTTTAATTAACTGTTCTTTTTCTTCGGGAACAAGCATATCACTAAAACTGATTGAAATTCCCGCTGCAGTAGCATATCTATAACCTAATGCTTTAAGATCATCAAGGAATTGGGCTGTTCTAGCATTGCCTAGTTTAATAAACATTTTATAAATAAATCCGCTGAATATTTTTTTAACCAAAAGTTCGTTAAAGAATCCGAGTTCTTTAGGCACAATCTGATTAAAAATTACGCGTCCTGTAGTCGCTTGGATAAACTCTCCGTTAATCCTAACCTTTATTTTCGCATGAAGGTCAACCACCTTATTATCATAAGCAATTATAACTTCTTCAAAATCATTAAATATCATACCTTCGCCTTTAGCTCCGGGTCTTACCTTTGTAAGGTAATAACAGCCCAGAACAATATCCTGAGTAGGAACAACTATGGGGCTACCGTTCTGCGGTGAAAGGATGTTATGACTTGACAGCATCAACATTGAAGCCTCAAGCTGCGCTTCATATGAAAGTGGAACGTGAACTGCCATTTGATCGCCGTCAAAATCCGCGTTAAACGCGGTACAAACCATTGGGTGGAGCTGAATTGCTTTACCGTCAATAAGTATTGGTTGGAATGCCTGGATGCCCAACCTGTGCAGCGTAGGGGCACGGTTAAGCATAACTGGATGACCTTCGATCAGCTTTTCGAGAATTTCCCATATTACGGGATCTTTTCTATCAACAGCTTTTCTCGCGCTTTTTACAGTTTTGTAAACGCCTCTTTCAATAAGTTTTCTGATTATGAAAGGTTTAAAAAGTTCAACTGCCATATCTTTCGGCAAACCGCACTGGTGCAGTTTTAATTCGGGACCTACGACAATAACCGAACGGCCGGAATAATCAACACGTTTACCAAGCAGGTTCTGGCGGAATCGTCCTTGTTTACCTTTAAGCATATCGCTTAAAGATTTTAGAGGTCTGTTTCCATCCGATCTTACGGCACTTGCTCTTCTTGAGTTATCGTATAAAGCGTCAACTGCTTCCTGAAGCATTCTTTTTTCATTTCTTAAAATAACTTCAGGAGCCTTAATATCTATTAATCTTTTTAATCTGTTATTTCTGATAATTACTCTTCTGTATAAATCATTTAAATCAGAAGTAGCAAATCTACCGCCTTCAAGAGGAACTAAAGGACGCAGTTCCGGAGGAATTACAGGAACCACACTTTGCACCATCCATTCAGGTTTATTAGGAACTTTCCATTCGTGTTCTCTAAAAGCTTCAAGTACTCTTAATCTTTTAAGAGTATCATTACGTCTTTGCTGTGAAGTCTCAGTTTTTAATTTTTCTTTTAATTCTCTAAAAGTATCTTCAATTGGAGTAGTTTTTAACAGTTCTTTAACTGCATCGCCGCCAATTTTAGCAACAAATTTATTCGGATCATTATTTTCCAAAGCGTCGTTATCGTGCGGCAGAGAGTTCAGAATCTCGAAATACTGGTCTTCAGAAATTAAATCCTTAATATTAAGACCGGTAGGACCCGGGTTGATAACAACATACGACTCATAATAAATAATTTTTTCGAGTTCTTTTGTTGTAATTCCAATAATGTTGCCGATTTTTGAAGGAAGCGCTTTGAAGAACCAAATATGAACAACCGGAACAGCAAGAGCAATATGTCCCATTCTTTCACGTCTTACGCTCTTTAAAGTAACTTCAACACCGCATCTATCGCAAACAATGCCTTTATATCTAATACCTTTATATTTTCCGCAGGCGCATTCCCAATCTTTTACCGGACCAAAAATTTTCTCGCAGAATAAACCATCTTTTTCAGGTCTGAAAGACCGATAGTTTATTGTTTCCGGTTTGGTAACCTCGCCATGAGATCTAGACAGAATATCGTCAGGACTTGCTAAACTTATGGTCAGTTTTTCAATCTCTTTTGTTTTCTGTTCTTGAGCTCTAAATCTCATAATAATTTTTCTCCTAAACCTTTATTTAAATTTTTAAATCCCGTTTAAGCGGGACAAGAGATTTTTCTCTTTCTGCAAAATTCAGTAAATGAAACCGCTGTTACTTTAACTAAATATGAAACATTCACTCTAATTAATTTTAACATCCAGACCTAAACCTTGAAGCTCTTTAATTAATACATTAAAAGATTCAGGAATATTAGGCTGCTGTAAATTTTCACCTTTAACAATAGATTCATAAGCTTTAGCACGACCTGAAACATCATCACTTTTAATAGTTAAAATTTCCTGAAGAACATGAGCTGCCCCATAACCTTCAAGAGCCCAAACTTCCATTTCTCCGAATCTCTGACCGCCGAACTGAGCTTTACCGCCCAAAGGCTGCTGAGTAATTAAAGAATATGGTCCAATTGAGCGAGCATGAATTTTGTCGTCAACCATATGCCCAAGTTTGAGCATATAAATATATCCGCATGTAACTTTTTGATGGAATTTTTCGCCGCTTCTGCCATCATATAATGTTGTTTTGCTTCCTACAGGCAATCCGGCCGCTGTTAAATACTCATCAACGTCTTTGTATCCGGCGCCGTCAAAAATCGGTGTTTCAAATTTTAATCCTAATACCTTACCAGCCCATCCTAAAGCTGTTTCATAAAGCTGGCCAAGGTTCATACGGGAAGGCACGCCAAGCGGATTTAATACTATATCAACAGGTGTTCCGTCTTCGTGATAAGGCATATCTTCTGCAGGCACAAGTTTGGCGACGACACCTTTGTTGCCGTGACGTCCGGCCATTTTATCACCGACCGAAAGTTTTCTTTTTTTAGCGACATAAACTTTAGCTAACTGAACAATTCCGGGAGGAAGTTCATCGCCGCTTGTTATCTTTAATTTTTCTCTTTTATAGTTTTCTTCGTGATCGGCTAAGATAGTAAAGTAATTTGAAAAAAGAGTTTTGATCATTTCGTTTACGTTGCTATCGCCGAACCATTCCTGAGTATAATCAAGTTTAGTTACGTCTTCAATATCGGACAAAGTATTTTCTTTAATAGCCGTATTATTTCTTAAAACAACAGTACCGTCCAAGTCTCTAATTCCGGTAGTAGTTTTTCCATCACAAATTTTAGTTAATTTTTTAACTAATCTTTCGTAATGATCTTTCCTTTTTTTACCGAAATCATGTTCAAGAGTATCTAATTGTTTTTTCTCAATTTTCTTGGATTCAGCGTCTTTTTTCTTTCTGCTGAATAATCTTGTTTTAATAACAGTTCCTTTTAATCCGGGAGGCGCCTTTAATGAAGCGTCTTTTACGTCGCCGGCTTTATCCCCGAATATAGCTTTTAACAATTTTTCTTCGGGTGTAGGGTCGGTTTCGCCTTTAGGAGTAATTTTACCAATTAGTATATCTCCTTCTTTAACTTCGGCTCCTTCCCTGATAATACCGTTATCGTCAAGATTTTTTGTAGCTTCTTCACTAACGTTAGGAATATCGCGTGTTAATTCTTCTTCACCGCGTTTTGTTTCTCTAACCTGAAGTTCAAACTCTTCAATATGGATTGAAGTAAAAACATCTTCTGCAACAAGTTTCTCGCTAATAACAATCGCATCTTCAAAGTTGTATCCGCGCCAAGGCATGAATGCAACGGAAACGTTTTTACCTAATGCTAATTCGCCGTTATCAACAGCGGATCCGTCGGCAAGAACATCATCTTTTTTAACTTTTTGACCGGTAACAACAACAGGTTTCTGATTAAAACATGTTTCCTGGTTGGTACCTGAAAATTTAGTAAGTATATATTCAACTCTTCTTTCATCATCAAAACTTGTAAGAGATTGGAAACTATTTTCATCAACAACATATTTAACTACAATTCTTTTTGCGTCAATATATTCAACAACGCCGTTATCCTCTGCAAGAATTGTAGATCTTGAATCCGTAGCTAATTTCTTCTCCATTCCGGTTCCGACAATCGGAGCTTCAGGAACAAGTAATGGAACAGCTTGACGCTGCATGTTCGATCCCATAAGCGCTCTGTTAGCATCATCATGTTCAAGGAAAGGAATTAAAGCCGCTGCGGCGCTAACAATTTGAGCCGGAGCCACATCCATATACTGTAGGTTTTCCGGAGTTACTACCGGAAATTCGCCTTTATGACGGCATTTTACTCTGTCTCTAACGAATAATCCCTGCTCGGTAATCGGAGCATTTGCCTGTGCTATTGTAAATTCGTCTTCCTGATCAGCGCTTAAATAATCTACTGTTTTAGATACCTTGCTTTTAGCAACTCTTCTGTAAGGAGTTTCAAGAAATCCGTAATTATTAACTCTTGCAAAAATTGTCAACGAGGAAATCAAACCGATATTCGGTCCTTCAGGAGTTTCAATTGGACATAAGCGGCCGTAATGCGAATGATGAACGTCACGCACTTCAAAACCGGCTCTTTCCCTGGTTAAACCGCCAGGTCCTAATGCCGAAATTCTTCTTTTATGAGTCAATTCCGAAAGAGGATTTGTCTGATCCATAAATTGGGACAATTGGTTAGTTCCGAAGAAAGCATTAATAACGCTGCTTATCGTACGGGCATTTACCAAATCCTGAGGCTGCATATTTTCCGTATCGCGCACATTCATACGTTCGCGTATAGTACGCGACATTCTCGCCAATCCAACATTATACTGCTGCTGAAGCTGTTCACCAACAGTTCTAACTCTTCTGTTTCCTAAATGATCAATATCATCAACTTGAACGTTTCCGTTTTTAAGTTTGATAATGTTTTTCATAATAGATATTATATCTTCAATTGTCAGAACTCTAGTATCCATAGGGATATCAAGTCCTAACTTATCATTCATTCTAAAACGGCCAACTTCTCCCAAATCATATCTTTTTTCATTAAAGAATAATTTTTCAAGCAGGGCCTGTGCAGTCTCCGCATCCGGAGCTTCACCCGATCTTAATTGTCTGTAAATTGCGAATAATGCTTCTTCTTTAGTTTTAGCTAAGTCTTTTCTAATAGTATTTAAAATAAGATCCTGTTCAACGGATGCATCAGAACTAATTAATTTCACTTTTTCGATTGAGGAAGCTTTAACATTATAAATAACTTCTTCAGTAAACTCACCGTCTTTCGGCACATGGATTTCACCGGTTGCCAAATCTATAACATCGTCGGCTGCAATTCTTCCAAGGTGCGTTTCAACATCCAAATCTTTAACCTTAACTTCTTCAATTAATTTGAATAGGTTTAAGATTTCCTCATCAGTTGTATAATTTAAGGCTCTTAACAATGTGGTGGCAGGGAATTTTTTTCTTCTATCTATATAAACATATAATATATGGTTAATATCAGTTGCGAACTCGACCCATGAACCTCTAAAAGGAATGATTCTCGCTGAATAAATTGGTGTACCATTAGGGTGAACAGTTTGAGCGAAAGCCACGCCGGGTGATCTGTGGAGCTGACTTACAATTACTCGTTCGGCACCATTAATGATAAAAGTCCCTCTATTGGTCATAAAAGGGAGATTGCCAAGATATACTTCCTGTTCAACAGTATTTACATATTCACCTGTTTCGTCATCCTTTGTTGAAAGTCTTAATTTAGCTTTCATAGGAGCAGAATATGTTAATCCCCTTTCTTCGCATTCAGCCATTGAAAAACGTGGTTTTTCAACATGATAGTCAAGAAAATCTAATCTATAATATTCTTTATTGTCCAAAATCGGGAAATTATCAAGAAAAACTGCTTGAAGTCCAAAAGGTTTTCTTTTGGAAGGAGCAACTTTCAATTGAAGAAATTCTTCAAAAGATTCCAACTGAATATTCAATAAATCTGGTAATTCTATCGCGGGAGTAATGGATGCAAAAGTAATTCTGTTTGTTTTCTTATTAATTTTTCGGTTATCCAATCCCAACCTCCGGTTAAATATTAAACTTTTTTATTCTTTCATAAATGAAAGAAAGTGGTAAGGCGGACTACACCGTCTTACCACTTGGGCATTCTTTAAATTTATTCTTTTTAAGAAAAGACTTATTTTAATTCTACTGTCGCGCCAGCTTCTTCTAATTCTTTCTTAATTTTATCTGCTTCATCCTTGCTAACTTGTTCTTTAACAGTTTTAGGAGCGCCGTCAACTAAATCTTTAGCTTCTTTTAATCCTAAACCAGTATGAGCGCGAACAACTTTAATTACGTTGATTTTTTTCTCGCCGTGAGCTGCTAAAACAACATCAAATTCAGTTTTTTCTTCAGCGGCAGCTGCTGGTGCGGCAGCCGAAGCGGCTCCCATCATCATAGGCGCTGCAGCAGTAACACCAAATTCTTCTTCTAAAGCTGTCTTTAATTCAGATGCTTCAACTAATGTTAATCCTTTGATCTTCTCAACGATCTCAGCTATTTTCTCTGACATTTTATTTCTCCTAATAATTTATTTTCTTAAAATTTTTATGCTGCTTTTTGCTTACTAATTTGATCAACAATGCTAACAATATCTCTATGTAAAGCACTGACAACACCAACAAGATTTGAGGCCGGGGCTGCAATACTGCCGATAATTCCGGACATAATTTCTTCCTTGGTGGGCATTTTTGATAAAGTTTCCAACTGATCTGCACCGAAGAATTGAGCATCGATGTAGCAGCCTTTGAACTCGAAGTTTTTCTTTTCATCATTTTGTTTTTTAATGATTTTAGGAAGGGATACAAAATTTTCCCCAACAAAAGCAAAACCTGTCATTCCAACAAGCAGATCGTTAAACTTATCAAAACCGCCAATTTCAGCAAAAGCTCTTTTTGCCAATGAGTTCTTAAAGACTTTATAAGTAATGCCTTCTTTAATAAATTCCTTGCGAAGTTTGTTAATGTTATCAACATTAACGCCTTTATAATCAACAAGGAAAATGGCTGAAGCGTTGCTTATAACCTCTTTAATCTCGGCAACTGATTCTTGCTTTTCGGTTTTGTTCATCTTTCACCATACCTAATTATAAAACAATCAATAAATGAATTTCCAAAATATTTGGAAACGTAGAAGCATTTAATTGATAATGAGTGCGTAAACTTTATTTAATATAAACAGATGTTTCTTCTTTTGAAATCTGTAAGCCAGGTCCCATTGTACTTGAAAGATAAAAGCTTTTCAAATATTGACCTTTTGCCGAAGAAGGTTTCATCTTAATAATTGTTTGAAGAAACGTTATTGTATTTTCAGTTAACTGTTCAACACTGAAAGAAATTTTTCCGAGTGATGAATGTACAATTCCCGTTTTATCAACTCTAAATTCAATTTTACCGGCTTTAACTTCTTTAACGGCTTTGGCAACATCCATTGTTACAGTTCCGCTTTTAGGATTAGGCATTAAACCTTTTGGTCCTAAAACGCGTCCTAGTTTTCCAAGCTGCGCCATTGTATCGGGGGTAGCTATAATCACGTCAATATCTGCCCATCCGCCTTGAATTTTTTCAAGATATTCCATTCCCGCATGATCGGCTCCGGCAGCTAAGGCTTCTTCAACCTTTGCGCCTTGAGCAATAACAAGTACTTTAACTTCCTTACCTGTTCCGTGCGGCAAAGTAACTGTTCCTCTTACCATTTGATCGGCATGTCTTGGGTCAACGCCTAATCTAATAGCGCAGTCTAAGGTTTCAATAAATTTAACTTTTGAGTTATCTTTAAGAAGCTTTATTGCATCAGCTATTGAATAATCTTTGTTAACGTCAATTTTTTCGCGTAAAGCTTTTGTTCTTTTAGTCACTTTCATTTCTTTACCAAATATTTGTTTTCTTAGTCTTTAACAGTTATGCCCATGCTGCGTGCAGTTCCGGCGATCATGCTCATAGCATGTTCAACATCATTTGCATTCAAATCTGGAGCTTTAGTTACAGCGATTTCTTTAATTTGAGCAGAAGTAATAGTCGCTATTTTTGTTTTGTTAGGTTCAGCAGAACCTTTTTCAATTTTTACGGCTTTTTTAAGTAAAACTGCCGCAGGAGGAGTTTTTGTAATAAACGTAAACGATTTATCAGAATATACAGTAATTACTACCGGAATAATGTATCCGGATTTATCCGCAGTCTTAGCATTAAACTGCTTACAAAATTCCATGATGTTAACGCCTTTTTGACCAAGTGCCGGTCCTACGGGCGGAGAAGGATTTGCTGCTCCGGCTGGAATCTGTAACTTAATGTAACCGCTAATTTTCTTTGCCATGACTTAACCTAGATATTTAATTTTAACTTATTTTTCTAATTCAGCTTGTACAAAATCGATTTCAACCGGAGTTTTTCTTCCGAAAATTGAAACCATAACTTTTAATTTCATTTTTTCTTCGCTAACTTCTTCAACATAACCGGTGAAGTTATTGAATGGACCATCTATAATTTTAACAACATCGCCGGATCTGAATATTGTTTCTGTTCTTTCTGTTTCGTCGTTTTGAGTTATTCTTCCAACGATTCTTTTCACTTCGGAAGGCTGAAGAGGCACCGGATTGTTCTGAGTACCCAAAAATCCCATAACCGAAGGTGTATTTACAATAAAATCTTTTGCTCTGTTGTCAAGATCGACTTGAATAAGTATATAACCCGGGAAAAAGTTTTTAGTTTTCGTTTTCTTTTTTCCGTCTTTAACTTCAAATACTTTTTCAGTAGGAACAAGTACATCGAAAATTCTTGCGCGTAATTCTTCGTTGTCCCTTAATTCGGCATCAATAAGGTTTTTAACCTTATTTTCGTGACCGGAAAAAGTTCTGACAACATACCATTTTGCTTCGGAGTTTTCCAATCTTAATAAATTCCTTTTAATATCTGTGAAACAGACATATCAATTACATATGTAAAAATTGCGATAAGAATACAAACAACAATTACAATTGTAGTCGATTCTTTAAGTTCCTCCCTTGTAGGCCAGGTAACTTTTTTCATTTCTTTAACAACATCGTTAACAAAATTTACTATTTTCTCTTTCATAGTTTACCACCGGAAAATTCAATTTGCACGTCAGGAGGGACTCGAACCCCCAACCTGCGGTTTTGGAGACCGCTGCTCTACCAATTGAGCCACTGACGTATTATTTAGTTTCCTTAAATATTACGTGTTTACGAACAACGGGATCGTATTTTTTATATTCAACTCTTGCCGGATGCTCTCTTTTATTCTTTTTTGTAGTATAACGGTATCCGGTACCTTCTGTACTTTCAAGTATGATTGTCTGTCTTAAATTTTTACTCTTTGCCATCTTTTACTCCAATATTGCCCTTTGGGCTGTATTAGTTTCCTAATTTTGTTTAATCTGACGTTTCAAAAAATTAAAACTAGTCTTTATCTTTCCCAAATTGTCAAATTCAGATTGTTAAACATCTGAGCTGACGACCGGGATTGAACCGGTGACCTCATCCTTACCAAGGATGTGCTCTACCAACTGAGCTACGTCAGCTTATATTTCAATAATTTTAGAACAAAAACTAACTTAAATAAATTATCTGCTTGATTTCGGTTATCTTAAACTTGGAACTTTTATCTAACCATAATAACCTTCCCGCCAAGGCGGGATGCTCTACTAATAGAGCTTTGTCAGCTTATATTTCAATAATTTTAGAACAAAATGTGCTTAAAACCTTGGAGGTTTTAAAAACCTCCGCGGTTTGTCAAAAAACATGCGAGCGGGAGACCGGACTCGAACCGGCGACCAACAGCTTGGAAGGCTGTGACTCTAGCCAACTGAGTTACTCCCGCTTGTAACAAAAATCTATATATAAAATTGAATAAAATCGACGAAGTGCGAACGCGAATAGGCTTCGAATTCTCCTTAATCAATTTTTAGAGTATGTGGGCAGGGAGGGAATCGAACCCCCTCAGGCTGTGCCAACGGATTTACAGTCCGCCCCAACTCTCCTACTTTGGCGCCTGCCCTTCAGAATTTCAATAAACTTCACGTCAAATAGACGAGCAACAAAAATAGGAGCTTTATTTTAAAAAAGCAAGAATCTTATTTAAAATAAATTCTTAATGTTTCCACAGCTCTCTATCCAAACTTCTGTACTGAATCGCTTCGCTTATATGCTGCGGCTGAATTTCCGAGGAATTATCCAGGTCGGCTATTGTACGGCTTACTTTTAATATCCTGTCGTAAGCCCGCGCTGATAGGTTTAATTTATTCATTGCCATAGATAATAAATCAGAACACGCTTTATTTAAACTGCAATAAATTCTAACTTCGCGCGTTCCCATATCCGAATTGTTATGAATATGTTTCGTTTCTTCAAATCTTTTCTGCTGAATTTTTCGTGCTTCAATTACTCTTTCCCTAATTTTATCGGACGATTCCCCTTTTACATCTGATGACAGATCTTTATAATTAACAGCAGGAACTTCAATATGAATATCGATTCTGTCTAAAAGAGGTCCAGATATTTTTGCCATATATTTTTGTATGTTCACGCTTGAGCAGGTGCATTCTTTGTTCGGATCGGTATAAAATCCGCAGGGACATGGATTCATAGCCGCGGCTAGCATAAAATTAGCAGGAAAATCCAAACTCATTTTTGACCGGCTTATTGTCACTTTGTAATCTTCCATCGGCTGACGCATAACTTCAAGAACATTTTTTTTGAATTCGGGAAGTTCATCCAAAAATAAAACTCCGTGATGAGCGAACGATACTTCACCCGGACGCGGAAATGTTCCTCCGCCGATTAATGCGGCATCTCTGACTCTGTTACAATAGGAGAAACTTGATGAGAATCACCATCGAATTCAAGCTCTTGTATTTCATTTTTTGATAGCTCGATAGATGTTTCTTTTTCTTCACTTACATTATAAGACTGGTCATTACTATCAAGCAAAAATGACATCGTGTCTGTTTCGTCGTTAAATATATTATATTTTAGTTTCAATTCAATTACATGTATTTTTTCATTATCTAAATAATCGACAAATATTTTATCTATGAATCGATTAACAATATCTCTTTTTGTTTCATTATCAGTAGTATTGACTATCCTTTTTGCTTCTTTTTCAGCTTCTAAAATCCATGAAAAAGCACATTTTTGATTATTCGATATCTCAATCTTTCTTTGGTTAGAATTAATTACACATTGTAATTCAAATATTTCATTTTCTATATCAATTAATTGTTTTTGCAAATCTTCTTCTGTTATTGTTCCCTGAGAAGTAAATCTAATAAGATTTTTCTTTTGAAATTCTATATCTAATATTTTATTACTAATAGACTTATTTTCATTATCTATTTTTACTTTATCAATTTCTGTTTTAGAAAATATTCTTTTCAACTCTCTTCTTGCGATATCTCCATTTGTAAGAACATACATTAAATTGTCCCAGACTAATTCATTTAATTTATCAATGTTTATTGACTTCATACCGCAAAAATGTGGTGTGGGATCTCTTCTTTTAGAGCCACAATAATAAACCCTCATACCTTCTTTTGGTTTAATATAGCCCAGCAAACTTTGTCCACATCTATTACAAACTAGAAGATTTCTTAGGAGATAAAAATGTTTAACATTGTGTCTTGGTGAATTAATTTTATTTTTAACAAGATTTTCTTGTACAGTTTGCCAAAGATTTGCATCTATTAACGAAAGACATTTAATTTTTTCTCCATTAAATATTCTTTCCCCTTTGTATACTGGATTTTTTAAAATAGATAATACTGTATTCGGCTTCCAAATAAACTTATTTTTATCAATAAATCTTTCTTTCTTTGTGTGTTTGTCTGTGATTCTCATCCCCTTTTTATAGAAAGAGCTTGCTTTTGTTTTAACTCCATTTTCATTTAAGAATTGAGCAATTTTTGCTACCCCACTGCCTTTCAAGCTTAATTCAATCATCTTTTTATACCATATTAGTTCTTCTTTATTAACAATTAAATAGTTTTCTTCATCTACAGCAAAACCGTAAGGACACATTGCTCCACCCCACTTCCCTTTTTTTACAGCTTCTAACTTCCCTCTCTTACTTCTCTCCACTCGTTGGTCATTTTCAAGTACCGATAACAATGCATTTAGACCTTTTATAAATTTAGTCTGATAATCAATATTTCCATAATCAGTTCTATCATATTGTGTATATAACACACATTGATATTTAATAAACATAGTTGCGATAATATTTGAAACAGTTAAATTTCTTGCAAGGCGTGAATCCTCAATTACAAAAATATTTTTAGCTGTATTATTTTCTATAAGTTTCAATAATTCTTGTAATTCTGGCCTATTGCTTATCTCTTCATTTGCAGCTGATTTTGCTGGTTCAACAAAAACTTTATATTCCATATTAAGCTGTTTTGCTTTTACAATTCCGGCTTTTCTTTGCGCTTCTAAAGAATGCCCTTTTTCTGCTTGCTGACTTGTACTTACTCTTGTATAAATGTATAAAGTGTCCATGTTTCCTCCAAATTTTGCTTAAGGTATTAATTTAAAATTATAATTAGTATTTATTTTTTGGGCTGGCTGTGGATTAAGCTGAGAGAATTATTCTTTTTGAAATTCTTTAATACAAGCCTACACCTTTTAACTTATGCTGTATGCCATCAAAACTATTTGCAATACTTTTCTTATAATTCGCTGAAATGAAACCCGAAGATTTATCTTCGGGTAAATTTTCTCTAGAAAATTTACAAAAAGGATTTTCTATTTTGGAATTTCATTTTGAAATTATATTGTACTCCATATTGGTATTGTCTTGTTCAAATTGGCTCTCTTGCTGGTGCTTATTGATATGTTCATTGGATATATTTGAGTTACTACCTAGTTCATTTTTAGCTATTCGAATAAACTGTTCTGATTTATCGTTTAATACTTTTATTACAGAATTTTCAGTTTCTGATTCATAATCATTAATTATTTTATCAATTTTTAAATAGTTAATCGTATAGTGTTTAGTCTTATCAAACTTCAATTTATTGAAATTATCTGATTCTAATATTTTCAGGTTTTCAAGTCTAGTAATTGCTCTTTTTATAGTGGATTCACTAAGAAATGGGAATATATATGTATGCCAATTTTTATAGGAATTATAGACATAGTGTTTTCCCGAATGAATATTCTTATTCTTAGGGCCATTCATAAACTTGTGAATTTTATCTAAAATAATTGCTTCATTGATGCCTAGTTTTTCTGCCAAGATTGGTGAAAATACCATATAATTATTCTTCATTTCATTGGTTAAGTTTTTCCTTGTCATATATAACCCCATTTAAAATAAAAAATCAGTCTCACGAAAAATGTTCGAACTGATGAAAGTTGATGCTTCGCAAGGCTGACTTTTATTTAAAATATTTTGAACATTTACATCTTTTTCATCAATTCTTTTGTAAGGATAAATATGGAATAAAAAACCTAAAATTCATTTTCTAACATTTTTTTTTATATTATTCATCCACAGCCATTAGAAACAAAATCTGTTGATGTAAACTCTTATTATTTACTATGTATCAGAAAAGTTATTTCTTTATATATCTATTTGATTCATATAAAATAGTTTTTCTTCATATCTGTGGAATTGACCTCTATATAAACACATCAATCCTATAGAAAAAATATTTTTTTATCTCTTCGATTCACAACCAAATTTGACCACCTACTTAATTAAAATTGGCTATTAAATCTTTTCGGGGATATTTATTACAAAAAAGGAGAAACGAATTGAATTTTATAACAAAAAATTCTGAATTAAGGAAAGAAGTAATTGAATTACTTGGTGAAAAACTATCTTATGACGGTATAGTTAACTTCTCTGTTAGTTATTCTCAGAATCAAAGAATAACATTTATAGTAGTCGAGCTAAGTAGATCTTCTGTATTACACTGTCTGATATTTGTTTACACTCGTTCTTTAGTATTGTATGATGTTCAGAGATACAAGAATAAAACATTTCACCGAATTAATTTCAATGGCAACGCTATGAAAAGAATCAAATTCATAAACGAATTTATTTTGAGGAATATTAACCGTTCAAATCCAATTCCTAAAAAGAAATTAAAAGAAGTAGTGATTGAGAATATGAAAAATGAAGTGAAAGATTATCAGATTCAAAAACTAAAAGACCAAATCAATATTATGAAGATTAGAAATAGAAGTTTACATAATCACTTAAAATTTATCAAAAAAGGATGCAACAAATAGAATATACCATTATATGATAAAATAATACTGAGATTGTTTATCCAAAGCTATTAGGACGAACGGAAAGCACCACTCCTTTAATTTACTATTAATAATTAACAATTATATTAGGTAGAAGAAAAACAACGTTTGGAAGTGAGATTTCGAGTTTATCAATTTTTAAAAAATTATTATTTAACATATCTGACACCAATTGAAATCATCTCATTTTTGAATTTAATTGGCATTCTTTTTTCTAAAAATATCTTCCAACTTTTTCCAGGGCTACTTTGGTAAGCTCCACGAACCATTGGAATTAATCCTTTGCGACCTCGTCTTAGAACTTCTGTAAATCTTCCACCCGGAACAACAAAAATATTATCTTTTAAAATATTTGCTTTATCAAGAATTGAAGCACTATCAATTGCAGATAAAAATTCAATTTCGTTTTCTTCTAAATAAATTTGTAGAAATTGACTAATTTCAGATATCAATTCATCAGTATAAATCATTAGAAATTCCTTAAAATAAGGTATTAGAATTAAATTTTAGGTTCTTGTAACGTTTAATAGTTATATCTAAAAATGATTCATTGATATCAATACCCAGATATTTTCGACCTAATTTTGTAGCAATAATACCTGTTGTACCGGAACCATTAAAAACATCAAGAATTAAATCACCTTCATTTGTTGATGCAGAAATAATTCTTGAAAGCAGTTTTTCAGGTTTTTGAGTTGGATGCTTTCCAAATAATTTTTCTTTTTTACTGCCTACTGTCATAGCCCATACACTTCTCATTTGTTTACCTGGATTCTTTAAGAAATCATCTGAATCATTTATTTCCTTCATAAGATTATAATTAAATGTATGTTTTGCTTTTTTATCCTTTCGTGCCCAAATAATTGATTCGTGACTTGCTGTAAAGAATCTACCACTTAAATTCGGAGATGCATTTGGTTTAAACCAAATTATATCATTTAGAATATGAAATCCTAACAATTGCATCGCAAAACCACACGAATAAATAGAATGATATGTTCCAGAAACCCAAATACTACCCGTAGATTTAAGAACTCTCTGACATTCTAATAACCATGTTTTATTAAACTCAAAATCATTTTCAATTCCTTTACTAACATCCCATTTCCCTTTATTAACACTTACCATTTTGCCTGATTGACATGTAAATCCGTCATTCGACAAATTATATGGAGGGTCTGCAAATATCATATCAATTGAATTAGTATCAATTGTTTTCAATATATCTAAACAATCTCCCTTAAATAATTTAAAGTCTTTATCTGAATAATAAGTCATATCTGGAATCTCAAAATGTTTTTCGCTAAGTTTAAAACATAAACAATAATTTTGGGAATAAAAATGCCGATTTTAATTAAAACATTTTCTGATAATAGTGTGCTAGAATTCGACAAAGGGAAGTTTGATAATTTTTGCGTTTATTTAACTCAGCCCAACATACCTCGATATGCCCCTAAAGATGCACAATATTTCGATAGACTTCAACAACTTGGTAAAGTTCATAGTAGTAAAAAATTGTATCAAGATTTTCTTCAAATTTACAACGCAACAAATGGCAAAATAGAAACAAAGGTTTTAAATCTAATAACAACCATTTCTCAAAATTATGGGAATGACAGCTTAGAGATTGATAAACTTTTGACAACAATCTATGCTGGGATGGTTGCTGAAGAAAATAAGGCTTTTACTAAACTTGGGAAAAGAATTAAAAATTTAGGTGTTTACCAAGTTCTAATTGATAGTTTACCATTTAATACTGCTGCAAATTTTTCTAAAGGGAAAAAATGGCGCGAATTAGATGCTATAATGATAGAAAAAGGAATTTAATAAAGGGAGATAATTTTGGCAAGACAAAGAAATGAAGTAGGTGGTGGCGCGCGCACCAATGAAAATGGATTACACTTTGAGCAAACAACAGATTTACATACTATTTTTAGAACCCATCGAGAATATTCCTTAGATAATGATTATCTAATTAAAAATGGAAATCGTGTTGGTTTACTGTGTGAAAAACATAAGCTTTATAAATATTTATTGACACCCCGAAATATTGACTATAAAGATATTATTTCCAAAAAATTATTACCTGATGAAGCAATATTAGTTAACAATTGTCTGTATATAATTGAAAAAAAATTCCAAGGTGGTGCAGGTTCAGTTGATGAAAAATTACAGACTTGTGATTTTAAAAAGAAACAATATGCAAAACTTTTAGCCACTGTAAATATTTCTGTTGAATATATCTATGTGTTAAATGACTGGTTTAGACAAGATGTCTATCGTGATGTACATGAATATATTATAAGTGTCGGTTGTAAATATTTTTTTAATGAAATACCTCTTTGTGAAATTGGATTAGGAGAATAATTATGCCAATTACAGAACTTTCAATTAATGTTTCAAATATTGGAACAAGAAGTACAGTTAGAGATAATGTAATAACACATTTTTTAAATGAGGTACCTGGAACTGGAAAAGGAAATAATACTTCAAAATACATTTACTTTGTTGAAACACTTAACAATGGTAATCGAATTTATTTGACAAGACCTCAACAGCATGGTGGGTTTGATTTCAAAGTTCATGTAGAAAATACTATCTTTATTTATCCTGTCAGAACAAAAAATGCTCCAAGACACCTTGATATTATTAACGATTTAACTAACAAAAAAACAAATAATCTAAATAATTACAATCTCCTTTTTACTTTAATTGAAGACATATTCAATTGTAGGCATTTAAACCAAAATTCAAATACAAATTTCGGATTTACAAATGGTGGCCTTGAAATTGATTTACTTTTGGGCGTATTAAAATGGTTATTTATTGAACAAGACTGTGCATATTGGAATTATTCTGGAAGATTTATGTTAATGAACGCATTATTGGAAATCTAATTATTGAATTCAAAATCAAATAAAATCCAATTATTGTTCTTATTTGATTTTGAATACGGTCAACTAATCACTAAAAATTTCTGTTTCATTTTTTTAGTCAAATAAATTTTGAGAATAATTAGTTATGACTAATTCATTTATCTCTCCTCTTTTATTTGAGACACTATTAATCATTCTTTTTGCAAGAATTCTTTTTATTTCGATTTGATCAAAATTATATAATGAATCAAAATAACCATCTTTAGTATCAGAATTACTTAACATTAATTTAATAGACTTTGTTTTTGCAAACTGCTTGAATAGATTTGCCAATCTTATTTGGGCGTGGTCATCAAAATTATCCCTAGAATAAGAAGTGAAATTTGAAGAAGAGCTCAAAGCTTTATATGGTGGGTCAAAATAAACAAATGAATTCTCTTTAATATGATCATTAATGAGTTCAAAATCTCCTAAAAATAATTTAACATTATCTAATAATTGAGAAGAGTTGATTAATGCTGTCTTATCATAAATGGCAGGATTTTTATAAGCACCAAAAGGTACATTAAAATGACCTTTTTTATTAACTCTGAACAATCCATTGAAACACGTTTTATTTAGAAAGATTATTTGAGATGTTCTTTCAATCCAAGTGTTATTATATTCTTGAAAATTAATTGAATCTAAGCTTGAGTTAAATTTTGAACGTATTTCTAGAAAATAATCTTTGCGATTTTTTGAAGAAAGATATTCTTCTTTTATAATTCCAAGACTTTCTATAAGGTTATCAACATTTTTCTGAATTACAGAATACGCAATGAAAAGTTCTGGATTAATATCATATAAATAAAAATTCTTTAGGGACTTATATTTCGACTTAATAAAAAAGAATACAGCACCTCCACCTAAAAATGGTTCGTAATAATTTTCAATTTCCCCATTAATCAATTCGCCTGGGAATCTCTTTTCAAGTTTTGTTAATAATTGAGTCTTCCCTCCCGCCCATTTTAGAAATGGCTTAACAACTTTATCATTTTCTACTTTTATACTCATCAAGATTCCTTATTTTTAATAAATGAAAGAATAATTTAATTATAATCCCTATTATATAAACGTATAATTTGAGTTTTATGCCAAATACATTTACCTTTTTTATTATTTCTTTTCAAATCGATTAATTGTTTTGCAATTTCATTAAATGAAAGTCCTTTTTTTTTATAGTCTTTAATAATTTTAATAGTCTTTTGTTCTTCTTGATTTTTAATTAGTGACTTACCATCTATATCTAAATCAAATCCGAACATTACCGAGCCAACTCTATACCCTTGTTTTTTCTTGTATTGAAGAACTGATGAAGTCCTTTCTGACGTTAACTCTCTTTCATATTGAGATATGGCTGAAAGTGTAGTAAGGAAGAACCTCCCGACAGCCGAACCAGAATCAATTGCTTCCGACAAGGAATGGAAATTAACTTTTTGTTTATTCAACATTTCTAAAACAGAAAGAGTATCCTTGACACTTCTTGCGAATCTGCTCAGACTATATACCACGACATTACCCACTTCATTCTTTTTTATCATTGACAACATTTTTTGAAATCCTTCTCGATTAGTATTTTTTGCTGAAACTCCTTTGTCAGAAATAACTTCTATATTATCAAATTGATGTAACAAACAATAAGATTTACATCTATCTTCTTGGTTATCTAGTGAAATTCCTCTAACTGTTTGATTTTCGGTTGAAACACGAATGTATATAATTGTCTTTTTCATTTTATACTTACCATAATTATTTCTGGTTGGAACTAATTGGTTCCTATTCAAATTGGCAAGAAAAAAGGACACAAGACGAGTGGCTTGTGTCCAATTATAAATATGCAAGAAATTTAATGAATGATTAAGTTCATTTACTTAACAAAATTATTATGCAACTTTTTTTACTATACTATTATATCTTTCGCCATATTTTGTTGTCCATTTGTTGTTAAAAGATTCTAAATCTCCATGATTTATTTCATAATATTTCATATTAGGGAAAATATTTTCTATCAAATTATAGTAATATTCAGGAAACATATGACTAGGTAAGTCATCTTTACAATAAAGAATTGAATTCTTATCATCAGGAATATTTGGATTCCCTTTTTTTGCAAGTATTAGAATATTCATTTTATTTTGAAATTTGTCGTTAAACCAGAAATAATTTCTAACAATAGTGAATCCAAGCTTTTTAATTTTGGTTATATTTTCACTTAACAGACAAGAATCAGACCAAAAGAATAATGCACCATCTTGTTTTAGTTTAGTTTTAATTAATAATGAATTTTCTCTGCTGGGGCAAATTTTAGATTTATAATAAATAATATCATATTGAATATTTGATTGATTAACCATTTTGTTTTTATTTTTTGAATTCGCTATTTCTTTTTCTAGTCTTTCTTTTTCTAGTCTTTCTTTTTCAATTAGTTCAGTGTATGCACTATTGATACTACATTTTGAAGCATGGAGTTTACTTATTGTATCTGAATCTGCTTTCTTTAATAAAGTTCTTACTCTTGAAATTGTTTCGTGACTTAAACCTACTATTAGACCAATTTCTCTATTAGTATTAATTTCAATACCTGCTCGTTCGTCAGAAATCTGATTTTCGGAAGATTGATATTGTTTTAGACAACTTAACTTCTTTTTAAGTCCCTTTGATAAAAACAATTCTTGATATTTCAGAACTAGAAACGATTTTTGAAAATTGTTTAGGTTTCGTCTTCCAATTTGATTTTTAATGATCCATGACTTTACTTCTATATCCGAACTGAATTCATTTCTAATTATATTAAAACTAAGATTATTCTTTTTACAAATTGCGTATCGATTGTGACCATCAACAATAATGTTTTTATTTCCCCAAACGATAATTGGCATTAAACAATTATCGTTTTTTATACTCTCTTCTAGCTGAGCATACTCATTATAAGAAAGTGGTGGAATTAGGTTTTTAAATTCATCATTTATTTGTAATTCGATAGAATTAGATTGATTCATATTTTCCTCCTTTATTTATTTTTCATATTTCTTTTTTCTTTTTTCTGTTTTCTTTTTTCTTTTTTCTTTTTTCTTTTCGCAAATGAGTTCATCAGAAGTCACACATAAACAAATTATCTTGTTTTAGCAATCAACTTTCTTTCTAGATGCGAAATCAATCAATACGTCAAAGAAGATATAACTATCCAATTACAGAATAATATTTACTCTGTTTGATTTACAAATAAGACGCAATACTGCCTTGATTGTAAATACTATCTCTCTCAAATGTTTTGTTTACTACTTCTTAAAAATCTTTGTGCAGATTCTTAGAAGTCTTACGGCACTCAAATTAAAGATTTGTGTAAATCTCAAATTTGGGTAGGACTGAGTTGATCAGTCACATTGTCAGCATATATATTACTATACTTAAAGTACAAATATAAAAAAAATTTTAATAAAAGTCAATAGGGCAAATTGTTTTTTGATAAAAGTCAAGTAAAAAATAAAGACAAACAGCAGAATTATTTTATTTCCTACACACTGAGCTTAGTGTAATTAAAATTTATTCAATATTTCTTATGACTTAATTTACTTTATAAGCAACATTTTCATAGTTTCCTTAACCTTCCTACTTAAAATTAATAAAGAGAATTTCGGTCAAATCCCTTTTAAAAGTTGGTGAAATAGCGAAGACTTGTAAAAAACAAATCAAATAATATATCTTGCTTGCCACAAATCAGTTTTTTGATTTTTTTCTTGCGAAAGTTGATATTAGTGGTTATTATTATGACAGCTTTGCATTTATAAAATAGGTGCATTGAAATATTTGTATTAAAAAAGAAATTCAGTCGGGAGAAATTATTTCGTAGTTCTAGCTACAATAGAGTGTCTGGTAATATAGGTTTTGAATCTGTGTTAATACAAATTACCTCCTTTTATTAGCAATTACTTAAAGCAAAATATAAAATTATTTAAATAAGTTATCATTTTTTATTTAACTTTTTTGGAAAAATTTTTCTAAAATGAAACAAAAATAGACAAAAGATAGTATTAAAGAGGTAAAATTTAATATTTACAGTAGTTTTGACAATGTGTTAAACGAAACCCTAAAAATAGATATGAATACAAAAGTAAAAAAAATACCTGGTGTTAATAGTATTTGCGATTATTTTATTGAGAAAGGAATTAATTCAAAACGTCCAATTTCGAATAAAAAATTACAAAAACTGCTTTATTATGCTCAAGCATGGTCTTTAGTATTAAGAAATAAAAGATTGTTCGATGATTCATTTGAAGCATGGGTTCATGGACCCGCAATAAGATCAGTATATAAGAAATACAAAAAATTTGGATATAATCCAATAACCGAAGTTGATGAAAATGAATCTTTTAAAATATCTAATGATACAAAAAAAATATTAGATGAAGTTTGGAGAGTATACGGAAGCAAAGATGCAAATTATTTAGAACTCTTAACTCATGCCGAAAAACCATGGATTGACGCTAGGGATGGATTATCCGTTCATCAGAGTTCTGATAATGTTATAACTCGAAAAAAGATGAAAAAATATTACTCTAGCTTATTACCAGAACCAAAATAAGACTGAAATGGAAATCCCACAACAAGTCGCTGAAAGATCAGATGATGGAGTTATCCCTGATTCTGTAACTCAATTACCTTCAGATCAAGAATCCGACGAAACAAAACCCTATGTATTTTCTTTTGAAAAATATAATAAAAGATTATGTGAAATTGAGTCTTTACATGGTAACCGTTCAATAAAAGTACTCTCCACAATAAAAGACGTAGGGATGAAATTGTACACTTTTGAAGATTTTAGAAATCTAAAATTTACAATTCAACCTATTTATAATCTTGGAGAATATCAAAAACTTTTTAAGGGTTTAGATAATGATATTGAACTGTACGAAATTAAATTAACGGGTAGTGATAGGATATTCTTTTTTTTAATTGAATCGGTTAAAACAATATATATAGTTGCTATAAAAGGCAATCATTTTGAAATAGGTAAAAACAGGAGATAGTTTTATTTAGAAATAAACATTGTTCTACTTTTTTGCATCTGATATTGAACGATGATTCTAAAATTCAAAAATCAATCAAAAACATTTCTGAACCGCCTTATTTAATCATTAGCCGAGATCCAACAATAGTTTTTCAAGTAGCTATACATTTCTCTGGGTATAAGTTTTATCTATTCTCCTAAAAGGCTCGAATTTGTAGTAAAACAGTAAGGAAAGCAACAAAATCGAATTCCTATTGTGACAGTGTAGCATCGGATACCGTGTGATGCGGACTGCGGAAAGGCCTCTCGGTTATTATTGGAATTTCTTTAGGCAGTATTCCTGCAATTGAATGAATTTTAGTCGTTTCAATAGCTTCATCAAAAGAAAGCGGAGGAAGTATTGAAGGAAATCTTTTTGCCAGCATTGTTTTTCCCGATCCGGGCGGACCGATCATTAATATATTATGCCCGCCAGCGGCGGCCACTTCCAAGGCTCGTTTTACATTTTCCTGTCCCTTAACATCCGAAAAATTTAGCTTGTACCTATTTATCTGCGAGAAAAGTTTGTTCTTATCCGATTTGGAAGGCTGAATTAATATTTTACCTTTTAAGAAGTCAATAACTTCAACAAGATTTTTTAAGCCGAATACTAAAACATCGTCAACAATTGAACCCTCTTTAACCGAATCAACCGGTAGTATAATTTTTTTTATTCCTTCCTGTTTAGCTTTCAGCACAACAGGCAAAACACCTTTCACTCTCCTAAGAGAACCGTCAAGTGAAAGTTCTCCTATAAATAAATACTCACTCAAATTATCGAAGTTTATTTTTTCACCGGCAGAAAGTATTCCTATAGCAATTGCAAGATCAAACCCGCTGCCTTCCTTTTTTAAATCGGCAGGCGCTAAATTTACAGTTATCTTTCTTAGGGGAAATTCAATATTGCTGTTTTTAATTGCTGCGGTTACTCTTTCACGGCTTTCTTTTACCGCGCTATCGGGTAACCCTACTACGGTGAAACCGGGTATCTGCTTTTCACAGTGGGTTTCAACTTCAATTATATAACCGTTAATACCGTAAGTAGCTGCTGAAATGATTTTAGAAAACATATAATTTTCAAATATCTTTATATTGAACTAAAACTATTTGAAATTAATAAATTAATTCTATTTTGCCAAAATCATTTTTCTAACATCTGTAGATTTTTCCGATTTTGCTTCGCAGAAATATATACCGGAGGGAAGGTTTGATCCGTCAAATGCAAAGGTATGAATACCCTGACTTAATACACCTTTATTAAGTACGGCGACTTTTTCGCCGACTATGTCATAAACATAAATATCAACTTCAAACGCTTCAAGCATTTCAATTGATATTGTAGTTTGGGGATTAAAAGGGTTGGGATAGTTTTGACCAAGATTAAATAGTTTAATTTCGCCTTGACCGATTTTGAGACTTACCGAATAAACAAAGGAGCGGTCTTTATTTATTTGTTTAACTCTATAATATATTACGTCATTTGATACATCTTTATGATCCGAAAAGTAATAAATTTTTTCTGGATCGTTTGAAGCAAATGTTTCAAAAATTTTCTTATAATTATTTCCGTCAATTGATTTTTCGAGTTCAAAATAATCAGCGTCTTTTCTCGAATTGTTTTTCCATTCTAACTGATATATTCCGTTATATAAATACGCGTTTAATTCCGGTGCCCTTGAAAATATAGGAGCCGTTGAATTTTTAAAAGAAATACCTTTAAAACTTAGCGATGCTTCGGCGGAATTAAAATTTCTAATCTGATTTTCATCATTAAATGAAAGATTTAAAAATAATCTGGAACTATCTGCCGCATAGTATTCATAATTCTTATTGGCTAATGATAATCTGGGCGTGTTATTAAACTCCCATATTTTAAGCTGGTCAATTTCAATTTTACCAGCCGAAGAATTATTAAACATCACTTCGAAATTATTAACGACAAACGCACTGCCTATTTCTATTGATAGGATCAGATCATCATTAATATATATATCGGCTGATGAGTTATTAATATTAATAAACAAAGAAAAATGATACCAAGCGTTCTTTGAAACAAAATATTCTTTAATAAACTTAATCTTATCAATATCCTTAACGGATAAAATTTTGTTTTCATTTATGTTAATTGATACGATTGTATCTTTACCGCTTCCGTTTATAAAACTTAAAAATTTATCTGAAGGATTATCAATTCTTCCCCAGAATTCGACCAAAAAGTTTGATGTTTCTTTTTTATCATTAAATGAAAATTTAATTTCCGAATCTTGTTTTAATAATATTGACTTGCCCGGGGTTTTCTGAGGTTTATAAAAGTTAAAATTAACTTTATTTATTGCTTTTTCAGAACTTCCGAAATCATCGGCTGAGTATGTGCGGATTATTTTTTTATTTTTAACATAGTCTACTTTAAAATCTATTTTCGAACTTTCGTATTTGGCCGAGATTAAATTTAAACCGATGTTTAAAAAGGATTCATAATTTGTAAAATTGTCTTTTAAATCGAATCTTATATCAAAACTTTTTTTAAATCTGCCGCTTTTATTTAAGCTGAATATTTTTTGTTTGCCGTTAACTTTTACTCCTCTCAAATCAACAGCATCCGAAGTAAGAATATGAAGCACAATTTCATCTGCGTTAAGATCAAACATTCTTAACAGCAGAGAAACTTCAAATTCGCTATCGGAAAGAATATATTCCGGCGCTTTTGCTTTTAAATACAACGGCATCCTCTGGCTTTGGGCAGAAGAGACAAGCAATACCGTTAACAATAATAATTGTAGATATTTATTAATAATTTTATCCATAACATTTTTGAGGGGCATAAATTTAAAAAATCTAATTGTCAGTTCCCAATTAAATATTCGGTTAATAAGGACTTGCTGTCCGCAATTCTTTGTAAAAATATAGGCTAGTTAATTAAATGATTTTTAGAACTGATCATAATTTTGTTCATGTTGTTTTCTACAAGAAGCAAATTGGAGAGTTCCAGAATTTTTTCTTTATTTACGGCTTCAATTTCAGATACTGTTTCTTCAACAGTCTTAAGGCGATTAAATAAAATAACCGATTGAGCAATACGCATCATTCTATTTGTCGTATTTTCAAGGCTCATTAGGATACTTCCTTTTAACGACTCTTTTGCGCGTTTCAATTCTTTATCGCTTATTTTTTTATTTTTCATTTTTTCAAATTCTGAGCTGACAATATTTAAAGCTTTTTTTACAAGTTTCTCGTTTGTTGAAAAGTATAAACCAAAGGTTGAAACATCATAAAATGAATTAAGGAAAGAATTTATTGAATAAGTAATTCCGTTTCTTTCGCGCAACGCCTGAAAAAGCCGAGAACTGCTCCCTTCTCCCAAAATCTGGGATAACACGCTTACCGCAGTTCTTTCTCTGCTGTTGAATCCGTATGATGTTCTTCCTAAAATAACATGCACCTGCTGAATATCTTTATATACAAATTTAGATTCAGGTACAGCGCCTCCGAAGTTTTTTCTCTTCTTGCTTATTTTATGCGAAAGTTTCCCGAAATATTTTTCCGTTAAAGATACAAGCTTATCATGATCCACAAGTCCGGAAGCAACAATATACAAGTTATTAAATCCGTACTGCTTGCTTATATAATCAAATAAATCATTCTGCGAAAAAGCCCGTATATTTTTTTCCGTTCCTATAATCGGATAATGAAGAGAATTGCCTCTGAATATGGATTCTTCGAACTTGTCAAATATAAGTTCTTCCGGAGAATCCTCAATATCTTTCAGTTCGTCGATAATAACATTTGCTTCTTTTTTAATATCTTTATTTTTAAAAAGAGGATTTAATACCATATCGGCCAATACTTCGAATGTTTTGGGCATATTTTGAGCTAACCCTCTTCCGTAATAACATGTTTGTTCTTTTGATGTAAATGCATTTAAATAACCGCCTAAAGATTCAATTTCATCGGATATTTTACGCGCCGTTCTGTTTTTTGTGCCTTTAAAAAGCATATGCTCAATAAAGTGGCTTATACCGTTATTACGCGGGTTTTCATCGCGAGATCCGGTATCAAACCAGAATCCAAGTGAAAAAGATTTTATATGAGTTACGTTTTCGGATATTACCCGGATACCGTTGTGAAGTCTTGTTATTTGTACATTATGCATTTATTACTTTCAATTTTGAGGGACAAATATATAGAAACAAGCAGCGGGTGTCAAGAAAGGCATTTTTAATAAAAATATTATTAAGTTGTTTTCTCTCTCATTTTTTCAATTGTGATTAAGAATTTCTATCTAAAAATAATTATTAATATTAAGTTCAATTTTTAGTTTACCAAAATTATTTAATTCTTTTACCAGTTGCCCAGCCCTGGCCGAAGTTGAATTGATTTCTAATTTTTCCGCATTTTCAATATATTAAACCTGATAAAAAGCTTATTGAAACTTTGCACAAAATAAAAGAGAAAAAAATGAATAAGAAAATTCTATTAGTTACAGCACTATTTATTACATTCAGCACACTTCTTTCTTCAGAAATTTGCGGACAAACAAACCTTAACGGCAATAATCAGTTTATTTATAAATTAAAATTAATTCCTTCATTGCTGGATGAAAATAATTGGACGGAAAGAGAAAACAATATTGTAAAAATTCATTTTGAAAGGCTTAAAGAATTAACGGAAAAAGGAACCGTTATAATTGCGGGAAGAACTATAAACTCGGATGAAAGTCAATTTGGCATTGTTATATTTGAAGCTGCAAACATTAAAGAAGCCGAAATTTTTATGAATGAAGATCCGGCCGTAAAAGAAAAAATTATGAGCGCTGAATTATTCCCATTTCGTGTAGCTTTAATGCGCAACTAATGTAATAATTTATTATTCCTCATTTTATTAAAAACTGTATTCTGCTCTAATATTAAAAAATCTTTTACTTAACACCTGCGGAATCCGCAGCGGCTGATTATAATCGCTGAATATTTGAATCCATTCGTAACCCGCTATATTATACTGGTTAAAAACATTAAGCACTTCTGCCATAAACATTAATTTATTGCCCGCTATTTCAAACTCAGCCGATAATCCCATATCCACGCGAAGATAAATCAGGTATTCCTGCGGATTGTCGAAAGCGACAACAAGCTGATTCTGCCCTGTTTCCTGATTCGTTTCAATTCTTCTTTGATTAAATAAATATCCGCTGCCGAATAGAAATTTTAAGTGGGACTGCCAGTTAGAGTGTTTCGGGAATCTGTCCTGAAGATAAATCTGAAATGTATGCGTCTGGTCGAGAAGTCTTCTTCTATACGGCATATCACTTCCAGTAAACTTTTCCTGTGAGTTCAAGTAACTGTAACCGAGCCAGCTTTGAATTCCTCTAACAATTTCCCCTTTAAACATTACATCAAACCCGAATGAATAACCTTCAGTGCTGTATTTATCTAAATATATCATTTTAATGTTTTCGAAATAAAACGGGTAAATATTTTCAAGCATTTTATAATAAGCCTCAACCTGAAGGTTTACTTTTTCTTTAAAATAATATTCCCATCCGAAAACGTAATGTACCGCAAGCTGTGATTTCATATTGCCGCTTTCAGGATTAGATCTGTATTTTAACTCGTTTACAAATGGAGGCTGATAGTAATACCCCCAGCTGAAACTAAATGTTTGACTCGAATCTGCATAATAAGAGAAACTTAATCTTGGACTAATCAGACTTTCCTTTGTGAAATTATAGTACAAGTATCTTAAACCTATATCGGCCGATAAATTATTTAATAATTGAATTTTGCTCTGCGAATAAAGAGCAAATGAATTAATGTTATATGAGTGATCTGTATTTTTTATTTCGGGGAATTTTTGATAAGAGTTTTCGGATATTTCAAACAATTTTTCGTCAACATTATTTTTAACATTTACTAATCTTAAATCGGCACCAAAAATAATTTTATTGCTGCCGAATGAATAAATCAATTCCGGTTTAAAATTATATGACAAAAATTTCAGTGAATTATCATTTCTTTCATATCTGGTTTTTACAAACTCTTTATTTTCCTCGGGCCTGTTCGCATCCGGGCTGTAAAATATATCCCCTGTTAAATTTGTTCCTTCATTTTCATCGGTAAAAAATAATGAAGCGGCTATATTAAAATTTAATTCACCGCTTATGGATTTTAAAAATTTTACTCCTGCCAGTCCGGTGTTAAAATTATAATTTCTTTCGCCTTCGTAATCAATTGTAATTTGATTATACTCGGCACCGCGGTCTGTTTTTAAATGTCCAATCCATTCGCTGGGAGTTAAATCATATTTATTATTAGCGTACAGAAAGAAAGTCTCAAATTTTTCATTTTCATCTATTTTATAATTAGCCAGAAGCTGAAAGTCAGAGAATGACGGACGGTAGTCTCCTTGAGTCTGAAGATTATTTAAAAATAAATTAGGGTATGCGTATCTAATACCTGCCGAAAAATTTATACCGTTTTGTTTTTTAGAAATCGTAATACCGCTGTTCAGAAAATCGAATCTTAACTTTCCGTTTAACGTTTCTGAATGCTCATTTTTGTAAGATACTTCGAGAGCTGATGACATTTTATCCCCGTATCCTGCGGGAAAAGCTCCGTTAAAGAATGAAAGTTCATCCACCATATCGGGATTAATCAGCGACTGATTCTCTTCTGCGCCGCTTCGTAAAAGAAACGGTCTGTAAATTTCAAATCCATTTAAATAAATTAGATTTTCTTCGTAGCTTCCGCCGCGTACATTGTAGCTGCTGCTTAATTCGTTGTTTGTTGCAACCCCCGAAAATACCTGAACACTCCGGACAGGATCACTAAACATATTGGGCATTTTCTGAATGTCTTTTGATTTTATATTTTGAATAATTGTTGAAGGAGTATTTTTTTCAGCAGTAACCGTGACTTCTTTTTCATTGTAGGATTTGTGCTTCATGTATACAATAAATTGAACTCCGGGATTTTCCTTATTTAATTTTACTTCTTTTATAACCGTTTCAAACCCGACATAACTGAATCTAATTTTGTATAAATTATGCGGAAGTTCAAAAGAAAATTTACCTAATGAATCCGAAACAGTTCCTCTGAAAATATCTTCAATAAAAATATTGCAGTTATAAAGAGGTTCGCCGTTTGAATGAATTAGTACCTTGCCTGTTATAATACCTTTTTCGGACTGAGAAAATAAAATGAAAGGATAAATAAAAAGAAGAAATAAAATTAAAAGCTTTTTCATAGAATATACTTTCCGGATAATTAAATAACTGTATAAAGTTTATTCTATATTTCACTCCTAAGTCTAATTTACGGCTTAAATATAGTTTGGATAGATGATTTTAGCAACGCAAAAAATTTCATGGTGTTATAAATATTTATATTATATCCGTGCAATAAAAATAATTTCAATTAGTTACAAATTTTAATCCGATTATTGAGGCTATAAGGGTAAAAATAAAAAATAGTCTAAGAAAATCAGCCGGCTCCTTAAAAAAGACTACTCCGATAATAGCAGTACCAACGGCGCCAATCCCCGTCCATACCGCGTAAGCCGTCCCCATAGGCAAGGTCTGGGTAGCTTTATAAAGCAGATACATACTTAAAGAAAGACTTACAAAAAACCCGGCAATCCATAATACAGATTCGGTTCCGACTGTTTCTTTTGCTTTATTTAAACATGTGGTAAAACCAACTTCAAAAAAACCGCCTATAATTAATAATATCCACGCCATTAAATTGTCCTTCTATTTTATTATTCGTTCACTTAAAAGTTTATGAATCCGCGGCGCAAGCTCTTTATATTTTGAAAGGGCAAATTCTTCCTTAAGGGGCATAAAACAGGAAATAATATATTTGGTTTCGCCGTCGTCTATAATTCCTACATCATTTGTCCAATATGAGAACCAACCTGTTTTATGATAAAACATTACGTTTGCAGGCAGTCCTGCCGAATATTTTGAATCATCCAGCTGACGGCCTAAATAAGTTTTTAACTGTTTGCTAACCCACGGATTCACAAGTTCATTTTTATAAATTTTATACATAAAATCGGCGGCATGAAGAGCGTTTGTTTCTGTTCCTCTTATTTTTTCATAACCGGGGTCTTCATATTTACGGCTTAGAAACTTGCGCGTAACCTCACTGCCGTGCCACCCGTATTTATGAATTAGAGCATTAATATTTTCACGTCCCGCCAGATCAATGAGACAATTAGCCGCCGAATTATCGCTTCTAGTAATCATTAAATCCAGCAGATAATTTACGCTTACAGTATCACCGTCGCGCAGAAGTTTTCTAGGATCTGATTTAATTTCTTTTGTTCTGTCCACATCATTCGGAGATTTTACTATATAGGGAGAATATAGAAAATATTTGCCATTTGAAATTTGATTTAATACTTCGGCAGCAACGTACATTTTATATACAGAAGCAGGGTATATAAAATTCTCAAAATTCACTCCGCCTAATTTTGGTATGCCGCTGTTCATATCAATAACAGCAAGAGAAATTTGCTCTATCCCGTCTTCTCCAACATCAAAATCTTTAGCAAGTTCAAGTGAATCAATTATAGTTTTAAGATCATATGAAAGTTCAGAATCAATAAGATAATATTTAGGAACGGCAGTATTTTGAGCAAGAACAATTCCTGATAAAAATGCGAAGATTAAAAATATTGATTTCATATTTACCTCTTTAAGAACTATATCAACTTTACAATCTTTATAAACTTTATAAACTTTATAAACTAATTAACTAGTCAAAAATTATAGTTTTATTTTCATAAGAAAGTATTTTATTCTCGGCGAAAAGATATACAGCACGCGCAAGCACCTTACGCTCAAGATCCTTGCCTTTACGTTTTAAACTGAATAACGAGTCCTTATGAGTTATTCTTGTAACTTCCTGTTCAATTATTGGCCCGTCGTCAAGCGACTCGGTAACAAAATGGCTGGTCGCGCCGATTAGTTTAACTCCTCTTTCAAAAGCTTTTCTATAGGGGTCTGCTCCCTTAAATGCAGGCAGAAAAGAATGGTGAATATTAATAATCTTATTCTCAAACTTTTTTACAAACTTACTTGATAATATCTGCATATATCTTGCAAGCACTATGCCTTCTACCTTATTATCTTTTAAAATTCTTAACTGTGCATTTTCCTGCTCTATTTTATTTTGTTCATTTACTGCGAGATGATAAAATGGAATTTCATATTCTTCGGCAATTTTTCTTAAATCCTCGTGGTTCGAAATAATAACTTTTATATCGGCGTTCAGTTCGCCGATTTTAGTAAGCCATAATATTTCGTGGAGACAATGGACCTGCTTTGATACAAATACTGCAAGTTTAACCTTCTCGCTGTTTTTCTTCATTGTCCAATTTGCGTTTACACTTAATGCAAGATTGTCAAAGTCTTTTTTAAAATTCTTGTTTTTTGCTCCGGACCTGTCGATTTCCAGTCTAATAAAAAACATTTTATTTTCTTTGTCCACATGTTCATCCAGATCGGTTATATTCATCTCTCGCTGATAAAAAAATTGTGATATTTTCGCGACAAGTCCGATACGATCGGGACAAGAAAGTATTACTGTGAATATGTTATTATCACTATTCATATTTTTCTTTTTTTGAAAACGAATATAACAAATTTATTATTTAACTAACCGGGTTAATATAACTATGCGGGTAAAAGAATTTCAGAATTGTTATATAAATAAATTAGCGGATAACAAATTCCAAATTGCAATTCTATTAACATCTAATGAGTATTCGGGAAGGTTATTGCTTATTTAACTTTGGTAATTCATATTTTCGAGTTTTCGTGTATTCCTTTTATTATATCCCTTACTTAATAAATCATTAAATAACAGAAATAATTTTATAAAACTTGTCCCTGAAATAAAATGAATCACCTTTCTTCTTATTAAATAATTCTTTGCCGAGAGGAGAGGCTAAAGAAATAGTAGTATACGTTTCTCCTTCCAGTGTTAAATTCCCTATATTAATTGCTATAAAAAAATTGCCGTGATTTGTAGAAACAATACTTCCCTGCATTACTTCGGAATAATTTTTTTCAACATTTATTTGATGAAGAACTTTTTTAAGTTCGTATGAAACCGCTATTTGTTTGGCGTACTTTTCGTTTTCGAGATGCGCCATTGCTACCCCGGCTTCATGTTTATCTCCCGCGCTGTTTTTATCTTCTGAGTTCGCGGATTCCTGCGCGGCGTTCATCGCGAACATTTCGCCGTCGATTTTGTTTTCTATATAATCCAGACAAAGTTTATATAATTTCTTTTTTGTATCAATATTCATTTAATAAATCCGGGTTAAAATGTAAGGGAAGTTTTTAATAGTTTAATATTACCATGAATCAAAATAATATATTAAACATGATTCGGCAATAATCACTAATACTAAATGCAAAAGATTTGACAACAGAGAATTACCCGGCTATATTTTTGAGCATACCTTTAAATACTATTACATGCAGCGGATAAACAGAATACCAGTACAATCTGCCTAAAAGCCCTTTGGGACGGAACGTAGCCGTTTGAATAAGAATTCCTTCATTCAATTTAAATTCAAGCCAAGCTTCTCCCGGAAGTTTCATCTCTGCGTAAAGAAGAAGTCTAACTTCCTTTTTATCGGCGTATAATACACGCCAGAAATCAATCGCGTCGCCGGCCGATATTTCGTCAGGCGATCTTCTTCCTCTTCTTAAACCTACTCCGCCGTAAAGTTTATCAATATGACCCCTAATAATCCACAGCCAATTCGCGTAATACCAACCTGAATTTCCGCCTATACGCCAAATTTTATCCGCGCATTTTTTTATATCTGCTGCCGGTTTATTTCTCGTATCAATAAGGCATCCGTGCGAAGGTACTATTAAAAACTCTGAAATATTCTGATTAAATCTGCCGCTAATCCACGCGTCTTTCCAGCTGGAAACAACTTGATTTTCTTCAATTTTTAAAAGCGTTCTTGATAATGCCTCTTCATAACAGGTGGGAGTAATGTTTAATAATTTATTGATATTATTGTTTCTGCAAACTACTTCAACCTTCATACTGCTAACAAGAGCCGAAGCGAGTTTAAATGAAATAGCGGTTACAAAATAAAGCCAGTATGAAGAAAGTTTGGGCGTCATGATAGGCACAATATATATCTTTCTTTTAAGTCCCCTTACTCTAGCATATCCCAGCAGCATTTCTTTATATGAAAGGATATCCGGTCCGCCGATATCAAAATCTTTATTGTAAGTGACGGGATTAAAGAAAGAGCCTGACAGAAAACTGATTACATCTCTAATTCCAATAGGCTGGCATTTTGTATTAAGCCATTTTGGAGCAATCATTACTGGCAGTTTTTCAACAAGATCCATAATAATCTGGAACGACGCGCTCCCCGATCCAATAATAATACCCGCTCTTAACGATGTGAAATTAAAACTCCCTTTGCCCAATTCTACTTCAACTGCTTTTCTTGAAGTTAGATGTTTTGATAAAGTTTTTTCATTAATTATGCCGCCCAAATAAATTACGTGTTTTACATTTGTCCTTTTTAATTCTTCGGTAAAGTTGCGGGCAGACAGCAATTCAAGGCTTTCATAATCATTTGAAGTAGACATTGAATGCATCAAGTAGTACGCACCGTCAATATCAGCCGGAATATTCTTAAGGGATTTCCTATCAAGAAAATCAGTCTCAATTACTTCAATTTTATCCTTCATTGATTCCGGAGGGGTGAAACGTTTCTTATCTCTAACGCAGCAAACTACCTGGTGACCATCATTGATTAAAGCAGGCAAAAGCCTTTTGCCGATGTATCCGGTAACTCCGGTTAACAAAATTTTCATATAAATTCCACTGAACTTGATTATCTTAATAAACGATTATAAAGTAGTATTAAGTTCCCTTAAATAAAATTTTAATATTTCCTTTTTATTGCATCTTTATTTAAGATCTATTTATGCGGCGGCAATTTTGTTACGGTTATTATTCGCTTTGAGTAATTAATCTTTTAGGTCTAACAGAAGTTGAATTGCAAACGCATAGTTTCAAAACAATTATAATAATCTGTTGGTTTTAGAAATTAATAAAATCCGGATAATTGTCCGGACTTTATTATTAAATCATATTAATCTCATAAAACAGCATAGTAGTTTTTTTTAATGAACCTATTTTTTCCTGTGCGGACCATTAAAAGTTTTCTTGTAAGCAGGTTTTCTTTCAGGTCTTTTATGAGGAATATTTCTATGTTCAACTGGAATTGAAACAAGCAGTTCTGCTTCGGGATATTTAAATTCTATTTTCTTAC
Source organism: Bacteroidota bacterium (assembly GCA_018829205.1). GTDB lineage: Bacteria > Bacteroidota > Ignavibacteria > Ignavibacteriales > Melioribacteraceae > JAHJUE01. The sequence continues at coordinate 86,159 of JAHJUE010000005.1, read as the reverse complement.
CGAGGTATTCTTCCAGTTTTTGTATTTCATGACCATCATCTTCATCGGCAAAACTAATTGATATGCCCGAAGCACCAGCGCGCCCTGTTCTTCCTATGCGGTGTACATATTCCTCAACATCCTGAGGCATATTATAATTAATCACATGTGAAATTGCCTCAACATGAATTCCTCGCGAAGCTACATCGGTAGCTACTAAAACACGAATTTTTCCTTCCCTGAAATTTTCAAGTCTTTTTATTCTTTGGTTCTGTTCTATATCGCCAGAAAGCAAAGCGCAGCTAATACCGTAAGCTTCAAATTTTTCTTTAAGGCGTTTCGCGTCAACCTTACGGTTAACAAATACAAGAACGCGTTCCAAATTTTTATGCATAATAATGTTATAAAGTAAAGTCGGCTTTTCTTCTATGGTTGTTATGTAGGTAATCTGTTCAATGCTTTCAACCGCCACATCATCAGGTTTTATAATTATTTCACAAGCATCCTTGGTCCATGATTCGGCAAGTCGTTTTACATCCCCTGTAAGTGTTGCGCTGAAAAACATTGTCTGGCGTTTAGCCTTAGGCGGAGTATTTACAACAATTTTTTTAACCGCGGGGATAAAACCCATATCAAGCATTCTGTCGGCCTCATCAATAATAAGAATTTCGACCTTACTCAAATTCACAAATTTCTTATCCATAAAATCTATAAGTCTGCCCGGCGTACATATAAGTATGTCGCAATTGTCTTTGCGGAGAATGTTCTGCTGTTTTCTATAATCCATTCCCCCTAAAATTGAAAGGATGGAAAGATTAATATATTTACCCAGACCTTTTGCGTCTTTTTCAATCTGCAGAACAAGTTCACGCGTGGGAGCCAGTATGAGCGCGCGCGGGGTTCCGGGTCTGCGTTTTTCATTTATTGGATTTTTAAGTATATGATCAAAAATTGTAACAAGAAACGCCGCTGTTTTACCGGTTCCTGTCTGAGCCTGAGCGGTTACATCCTGTCCCGTGATTGCTTTCGGAAGCACTTCGGCTTGAACTTGTGTGCAATACTGAAATCCCAAATCATAAACTGCGTGAAGAATTTCTTTAGATACATCAATGTCATAAAAACGGGTTTTGCCTTCGGCCGGGGGAACATTATATAAAGAGGAATCCCATTCTACATCTGCAATTATATCAGGTGTTGGAGTATTTACCGGATTGTTCTTCTGACGTTTTTCGTGACTTATTCTATATTCTTCACGTGTTTCTTTTTTATATGGTTTACGTGCCGGACTTTTAACGGACGTATTCTGCGCCGGAGCTTTCACCTTTTGGGATGGAGTTTTTTCTCTCTTTAAGCTTTCTGTTTTTGTGACTTTATGTACTTTAGAAACTTTGGCAACTTCCTTTTCAGAGGAAATTTCTTTTACTTTAGATTTGTTTCCAAGAATTTTTTTCAGTTTTGCGGCAATCTTTTTTATCAATGTCTTCTGCTTTATAAATGTTATAATTTAATTATGTGTCAAATATAATAGAAAATAACTAAGGATGTAATTAATAAACCCGAGATACTTTACTTTACAAGAAGCATTTTCCTTGTAATGAATTTATTATTAGATTCAAGCGAATAGAAATAAACACCGCTGGATAGATTAAAATCATTAGTGCCGGAGCTGAATAATATTCTGTGATTTCCTTTTTGCATATATTCATCTTTAAGTGTCTTTACCAGTTGACCCAAAATATTATAAACTTTTAATTTTACATTACTATCTTCAGCAATTGAAAAAGAAATAGTGGTTGATGGATTAAAAGGATTCGGATAATTCTGTTCTAACAAAAACTGACCGGGAATTATTTTTTCATTTTTTACGTCTGTAATAAATTGAGCCGATGTAGAAAAAGTATAAACATCATTTACAGTTAATGGTCTTTTTGTAAAAATAAATATTGAATCCCACGGCGCGGGATAATTAATACTTCCGGCGGGAACTGTGTTATTTATCTGAACATGAAAGTTAGGAAACGATAACTGATATTCTTCGGGCGTAAGGATTACAATACTTTCACCCGGGTCCCATTGTTTATTTTTACCCGACGACGGTTCAATAATATAGCAGTTCAATTTTTTATTATTGGTTAAATCCCATGCTTTAAAAGGTGTTTTAATTTCAATTTTTCCCGAAGAACTGTATGCACTGTCAAGCGGTGCGCTATATGTCCCGTCCGGATTTTTAGAAAAATCTCCCCACTCAATAAACAAATCAATAGGAGCCACAACGGTTTTACCGCTTGGATTAATAAAATTAAAATTAATATTTGAGCCTGAATTATTAATAAATAATGATTTCGTAAAATCCACTTCAAGTGAAAATACGGGGCGTATTTCAACAGCAACACCGTCAAAAACTTGACTTAGGTAATAAACGTCTTCACCCTGATCCAGGGACAATTCCGGTACTTTTACAATGCCTTGGTTTATATTTTTAATTGATGAGTAAAGGCGGTTTGAACTGTTTTCTCCAAATGTAATTTCATAAGTATCTCCGGTCAGCAAGGCTGAATCAACCACATTAACAATAAAAGAAGTAGTGGATAAACCTGAGGGATGATCATAACTTGATTTAACCGAAAGTGTTTCTTTGATTAATATTTTACATTGTTTTCCGATTACATCGTAATTTTTTTCAGCTTCATTGTAATTAGACCATACTGCAATTAATGTCGAATCATCCAAAACAGCAATATCCGGCTCCCATTGAAAATTTTCAGTTGTATCGTTTAATCTAAACTCAAAACTTCTTTCGTTTAATTTGCCGTCTAAAATTTTAGCGTATATTCCTTCCCTACTACCGTCCTGCTGCCAGCTTGACCAAACAACAGCAATATTGCCTCCCGGCAAAAGCGCTAGTTTGGGAAGCCATTGATAATACCGCCTGTTTGAATTAACCCTTATTTCCGAGCTTAAAGATTCCCAATTAGTATTAAACCGTTTGATATATATTCCACCGTCGGATCCGTCCTGCTCCCAGCTGCACCAGGCAACGGCAAAACTTTCATTATCAAACGTAACTACATCCGCATACCATTGGTAATCGGGGGTATAATCATTAATTTGGATTTCACCGCTGAGGGGCTGACCTTCAGAATCATAAATTCTTCCGAACAAACCGTATCCCGATGAAGAAGGAGATTCCTGATTCCAAGATTCCCAAACAACAATAAACTTTCCATCCGGGAAATATTTTATTACAGGTTTGGCTTGACTGAATTTGGCATTTACGTTTACTTGAAAAGGAATGCCGTTTTTATTTCCGTCGTTAAAAAATTTTTGCGCATATATTCCGCGGTCGCTTCCGTCTTCAAACCAGGATTCCCAAACTATAACAAATGAGCCGTCGTTATAAATATCAACAGATGGTTTGGTTTGCGAGTGTGCTGTTTCAGTATTAACAAGAAATTCATGCGAAACGGCTGAACCGTTTAAAAATAATTTTGCTTTAATATCGTATAAAGAATCGGGACCGCAGTTTGAAGCCCATGTTACAATAAGATTCCCTTTTTCATTTAGCGCAGCATCAGGTCTAATCTGATCTTTTGCGGTTATATCGTTAACCTGAATTTCATCTCCGGTTTTAACAAGATCTGCATTAAGATATTGCATAAAAATGTCCTCTTCAGAATTAACACTTACCTGATTAAAGGAAGTCCAGATAGCCAGGAATTGACCTTGGTTATCAGTAACTATGTGCGGATCATACTGATGGTTCTCACTATAAGAATTGATTTTAATTTCATTCTGTCCGATTAACTGAAGCGGGATAAGTATAAACCAAAATAAAGAATAAATTTTCATCGTTAAAACCTATTTCATCTGGAAATCTAAAAGAGGATAATTACCCGCGCCCGGAACTTCATAATGCCACCATTCGGCATCATAAACTAACATGCCTGCAACCTGCGACATTACAGATTTTAGGAGAGCTCTGTTGATTAAAATATCCGACGGGAGAGAATTATAACTATGCGATGCTTTTTCACTGAAGTCATCAAAAGCGGTGGGCATTCTTAATTCAATTCCGGTATCAAGATCCACAAGAGTAAGGTCAACCGCCCCGCCTCTGTTATGTTTACTGCCGTTTTCGGGATTGGCAATATATGTGGCATTTGGATAAATATCCCAAAACAGATACTGAACGGAACGTGGACGGTAGCCGTCCCAAATTTTTAATCCGATCCCTTTGGGGTATGATTTACCGTTAAACTCTCTAATATTTCTTAACGAATCCTGGGCGGTTTTAAGCATCTTTGCGGCTATACTTAGAACAAGACACTCATTGGACGTATAAAATTTCGGAAGAGCAAGATCCCCTTCGGGAAGGTTCCGGAATTTATGATCAGAAGAGGCATACTTCAAATCAATTATTATGTCGGGTATTAAATCTTTCGGATTTACCAGTTCATTATCAGCTTCTTGTCCCGCCGAATAAACAAAAGGAAAAAGCAGAAATAGAAATAACACCTTAATTTTTTCAGCCACCTGAAAACTCAGAGATATATAAAAAATATTATAACAACAATTACATTTTTATTTTAAATAAACCAAAACACATCAAATGTTTGATCTAATTTATTTTAGAAAAAATTAAAATACTATTCCTATATCAAAATACTGTATGTTTTTTAATCTTCCGTAATCACCGTAGGCATAATTTATTTTCAGGTTTAAACCCGAGTTTAATTCATAATTTAATCCGGCTCCCAATGTAAAACTCTGTTCGCTGTTGTTGAGAAAAAGAGATTTATAACCACCTCTTAAAAAGAGCATTTCGTCATAAGCCACTTCAACTCCGGCATTAATATATTCAACGTTATCGTTCGGATGAGTAGCATCGAAAGCTGTTTTAACTCTTACGTATCTTGATTTAATAACATCCATTGAAAATCCGATTCTAAACGTAAGAGGAAGATCATACTTATCCATTTCATATTTTGAAGGGATATTATTGGGACCAGTAAACGGGTCGTTATCGGGATCGTAGTTTAACTGAATATCCCTGCCGTCAAGTTCCATTTTTGTTCCGAAGTTGGATACGCTGGCGCCAATTATCAAATCATTAAAAGGAGTAATGTAGTAAGTTCCCACATCTAAAGCGAAACCGCTTGCGGAACTGCTCCAAACGGATTCATGAATATATTTGGCATGAAAGCCGATTGAGAATCTGTCGGTCAAACTTCTCGCAAATCCAACGCCGAATGAAACCGATCCGGCATCCCAGGTTTGGCCGTTGCCTTCCGGGAAATCAAAAGTTCTTACTTTCTCTTCAGGCACGCGTAAAGAAGTAACAGATACAAATATTGATCCCAGAGTTTCAATATTTAACGAAGCCGCGGCAAAATCATAATTAATATCGGCAAGCCAATTTGTATGGCTGAATGCTACCTGTCCGTTTCCCTTGCTTATCGCTAATCCGGCCGGATTATAATATACCGAATATATGTCATCGCTGATTCCGACATAGGTTCCGCCCATTGCAAGAGCTCTTGCGCCCGGGCCTATTTTTAAGAACTGGCCTGCTGTGGTGCCGACCTTTGTAATATCTCTAAATATTTGTGAGTACAAATTTGTATTACTAAAAAGAAAGAAGACGCTAAATATTATTAGTAAGAAAAACTTTCTCATACCCGGTTTTCTCCGTAAAATTCATTTTCAATTATGTACGGGACAGGTTATTACCTGTCCCTTTAAAATCGGCATTAATTATTTTATTACAGCAAACTTTCCTATTTTCTCTCCGATTTTTGGAATATCAACATGATATATATAAACTCCGTATGCTATTCTCATTCCTTCGGAGCTTAAAAGATCCCAGCTTGCCATGCTTGTGAAATCATCTTTTTCAATTGTATCAACCAATTCACCTGTAATAGTGTAAATCCTTATGGTACAAGTCTGCGGAAGATTTCTGAATTGTAATTCCCTATCACCGCGATTTGTAAAAGTTCTGCCCGGATTTTCCGAGATAGAATATGCAACGTAAGGATTAGGAACAACGTAAATTTCATTTAAACTTTGCTGTACAATTTCATTTTTTATTTCAGCTTTTTTCGATTCAAAAACAAACTCATCATTTTTTTCAAAAGGTTTGGTAGTTTTGATCTGATAAACATCCCCTTCTTTCGGAAGTTTTTGAACTGATGCAGATTTATCCAATGCAATAATAACTTCGTAACTTGTCGCCGCGTTTGTAGCGCCTTGAGGCTGGAGTACAATTCCTTCTCCCCAATCCCATCTTTTATTATTCTTTTTGCCCTGTACAAGTTCGTCAATAACGAATGTAGCCGGAGCGTCGGCAGTTACGTTATAAATTTTGAATGGCATTGTGAATGTGCCTGTTAATGTCTTAGCCGTATCAGCATACATCCAGCTTCCGTCAGATAAGGTATCGGTATCATTCCATCTTATTTCCCAATCCGCGCTGATTTTTGTTCTTAGGCTTACAACACCAATTAATGCCGGATAAAATACGGTATCGATAACGGTAACATCGGCGTTATGAATAAACTTCGAATTTTCCGGATCGATATTAAGTTCATCATTCTGAACAAACACTCTTAAGCCGTCGAACGAAGGATTTGCATCTTCGCTGTTAAGCAGGCTGCTTTTGAATACAGGGTAATACCTGTATTTAACATTATATGTTTCTCCCTGTACCAGGTCGCCCGGTTTTTTACCTGAAATTTGACCCGATATATAATTAACAAAATATTTTGAGGTATCAATTTTTACATTAGCCTGGTTATAAACTTCAAGGCTTCCGGGCTGAATATTTTTATCCGGCAGATTTACAAGCACCGTATCTTTCGCTCTAAACGTAGATTCTTTTCCGGTAGAATCCAGTATGCTGTAAAATTCATCTTCATTAAATTTAATCTGGTAAAACTTATCTTCAACTGCCAAATCGTCCATAACTTTTACAAATATTTTCCCTGTGGCGTCAGAATTTATTGATGTGGGTGTTCCGCCTAGTCCTACTTCAGGAGATTCAATTCCTCTTGATACAGGTCCCGGTGTAACTTCTACGGTATTAACATCAAAAATTAATTGTCCGGTTAAAGGATCCTGCTGAATAACCGATTGAGTTTCGGTTGGAGGCAAGTCCGGCGAACCGTGATCATAAGCTACAACAGCATAATAATAAGTAATTCCGTTCTGCACTGTTGAATCAACATACTCGTGCTGAAGTCCGCTGTTATCTCCCAAATAATATTTTACTCCGCGTCCGTCATATTCTCTTTCTGCTAATCCTGAATAATCATCAATTAAATCAAATTGGGCGCGCTGACCGGTATTAGGATCCTGCAGTGCCTGTCCGAGAAATGGCACACCGTTCGCGTCTGTAATTGTATAAACATCAGAAAAATTAAAGTCCCTGCTTCTATAGATTTTATAACCTTCAAAATCCTTATCCTGTGTTAAAGGATCGATTGAATCTTCCGATTTAGCGTCCCAGTATAAACGCACTTTACCGTCTTCGGCCACTGCTTTAACAATAGGTTTTGCTGGAGGCTGGGCGAATCTGTAATCTGCTTCAAGTATTCTTACAGACGTAATAGAGTTAAGAATTAAATCATCTCTATTTTCTCCCATAATAATAGCCATTGAAAATCTTTGTGATTCTCCTTTTTTTAATGTCATAGGACCTGTAGAAAAGCAGAAAACGTTATCGCCTTCTTCTTTTAACAAAGCCTGTTCAGGATCAATTTCAGCTTTGCTGATCCACTGCCATATTAACTCATCTTCTTTAGGATAATTAGGAGCGCCGAATCTTGCGGCTGTAAATCCAGTTAATCCCAGCATATCCGATTCGGATATATCTCTATAGCCAAAATTAGGTTCTGATCCGGCCCATTTATAGCCGGGCAGCTGTGTATCGCTTAATGTACCAAGTTCGGTATTATCATATATTCCGTTATTATTTAAATCCATATAAAAGGCTTGAGATGGAACACCGTCCGCTTCTCCGTAATCGGGACCCGGATAATTCGGGGAATCGGGACCGATACCGTCAATACCTATATCATGTTTTTCCTGATCCCAGTCGCCGTCTTCGTCGCCGGACCATCTGGCTTTAGGAGCGCCGTAAACTCTTGTATATTTTTCAACGTCATAAATACCGGAATTAACATTTGTTCCAACACCGTCAATAAAAATTCCTTTATCATTAAACGGGCTTTCGTCCATAATACCGTCATCGTCATCGTCTGTTAAATTATTATCAAACGAAGGTGACTCCAAAAATTTCCAACCGAAGTAGCCTGGTTTTTTACCGCCTGATCCTTTAAAATCGGCATCCCAAGCATATACCATGCTTCTTGCCCTTTGGTCATATGATTCCGCAAGCGGGCCTGAAGGCGGAATAAAAAAAGCGCGGTCGTCATTATAATCGGCCGCACCGCCTACATGCGGATCACCGAACATACCGACATAAACTTTTTCCAAATCTTTTTCTGAAGCGTTTGTAATCTGATAAACCATAAAGATTATATCTTCGGCCAAAGGATTGTTGAACTGAAGTATTCTTACAGTAGCTTCAAGTCCCAATCCACCTTTTGAAAGGTCGCTTGGAAAGGGCTGATATCTATCAATAAATTCATAATTTGTATAATCATCAATCGCGTAAAATACTTCTTCGTCCGGCGCTGTGGCCATATCGCCTAAAAATGCCGGCCACAAATATTTACCTGCGCCCGGCGAATACCATTGTTCCGGCCATGAGTCGGGTTTACCGTCGCCGTTTTTATCTTCAGCGTTTAATGACGCAAGATTATCCTGAGTATTATCAGAATATCCTGCTCTCGGAAGCCAGCCGTACTTTAAGGAAGCGTCCGGACTGTAATCACCTTCGGTCGATCTTACATGCGAATCACTTATAATATGAAGTGTGTCACCGTTAACATCAATAACTTCAGCACCTGCAATTAAACCGAATTCAAATCCGTAACCCAAACCATCCCAAACTAAATCCTCAACATTCGCTAATACGCTTGGCGCGCATACCGACCCGTAATTATACATGATGGTTGTAATCTTATTCCCTTTAATTGTAATATCTTTTATTTCTCTTCTATCACCTGCGACCTTATTTAATTTTGATCCTTTAATCGGACCGAATACTTTTAAGGATTGTTCAGGACTTAAGTTTTTATAATAATAATCATCAATGGTATCCTTTACCTGTGCTGAAGCAAAACCAGATAGAAGCAGCAAGAATAGGAGGACCGCAATATTTTTCATTGTTTTCATTAATACCCTATATAGATTTAGTTAAAGATAATAGAGAATCCGAGTCTTACTTCTCTTGGCCTGTTTACGCGTTCCGAGCGCTGTGAATAATAATTATCAAGATAGCTTTCATCAATCATACCCTGATCGCCTCTGCTTATCCTGCTGCGCAAATCATTAAACTGATTAGCGTTCAGTTCCTGTTCAACATTGGATAATGCTTTACCTGAACTCGCGTATACCGATCTGTCGTTCTGCGTATCAAATACGTTGTTTACATTAATAAACACCGAGTATTTTAATGCTCCTATTGAAAAGAACTTTTCAAATTTTAAGTCTACTTCCCACTGCATTGATTTAGTAGCCGAATGCTGTTCATAAGTAATTGTAGATAAACTCGGCGGCAAGGATACAGTATAAGGAGTTCCTGCTTGAATATTATAAATTACACCCAATGACCATGAGTTTGGATCGGAGAGACTAAAAGTACCGTTGATTAAATGAGATCTGTCAAAACTAAGCGGAACAAGAAAAGTTTCCGTTTGTTTTCCCGCCGCTTCGCTGAAGAACAAATCGACTTCAGGTTCCGTTCTATTGCCTTCGGCAATCTGGAATGTATAATCAAGAGTTGCTGCGAACAAACTTCCGGGTGAACGTCTTTTTAAGAGAGAAAGAGTAACGCCTCTAACATTTGAATATGCCAAATTTGTTAAAATTCTATATTGTCTTGCTTTCTCCGTATACACATTCTGAGTAAAAATATAATCTCTTACATCTTTATAATATGCGGTAAGATCCATTTTGAAATCATCTGTTAACTGCTGCTGAAGCCCTATTTCATACTGTACTGATTTTTGGGGATTAACATTCGGATTTCCGAATCTTGGTATTGTTGCTACGTTTGCAACCCATCTTACATCATTTCTGTATAATTCTTCTAAATTACCAATTTGATAAAAATGCCCGTAAGAAAACCTGATAACGCCTCTGTCCGTTATCGGATAAGAAACGCTGAATCTTGGCGAGAACATATGTTTAACTTCGGCAGGTTTAATGTAATTATTCATAAAACCGGACTGAGTTTCAGTAATATCTTTTGAGATATCGTAACTATAGTCAGAAGCCGCGTCAAAGAATTCATATCTGAAACCTATATTAAGAATTAAAGTTTTGGCAAGTTCCATTTTATCAAGAATATAAATTGATCCTTGAACCGGTTCTTTTTCGTATGTAGAAACACTTTGAATGCCGCCTCTAAATATTGACAATGAAGAATCATACAAAACATCATTAACGCTTAAGGATGTAATGGAAGGCATGCCGTTAATATCTTTATACTTAAAAAATTCTAATGTAAATCCGTTTCTATTAACATTATGTTTTCTGAATTCGAATCCGGCCCTTATTTCATGCACACCGAACATCTGTGAAACAATGTCTCCTTTAACGCTATATGTTGTTGTAGTTCTTTTTACGATATCATTTTCAGTTCCGCCAGCGTAATAAGTCGTATTGCCGATTGTTTTTCTATAAAAACTTGGGAGATACCCCGGATCGTTCGGGTCTTCATAAAGATAAGATTCGCCTCTGTTAAATGAGTAAGATCCTTTTAACGTATAAAAAGTTTTATCATTTAACGTATGCGTAAAATCCAATGTATTTATAACTCCGCTGCTGTAATCCCAGCTGACACCATCTGGATTAAATAAATAGTCTCTGTCAAAATCTTTGGATTTAGCTTTGTCATAAACAAATTCATATTTTAATTTTACCAATGAACCGAATCTCTGGCTTATATTAAACTGAAGGTTCAAAGTGTTATTCGGGTTCATAGCCACAAATTCTTTGTCGCCGGTAGGCATCCCGTTTCCGTTTTTATCAAAGGGGTTAAAAATAAAAGCCCCGGTAGCATCGCCGTACCTCGGGTCAGTGCTCTTGAAATTATCTGGGGTTAAATATGAATCGCTCGGATTGTACATTCTGTATCCGTAATAGCTTCCTTTAAAATCCTCATAAACTCCCGAAAAGAAAAATCTTGTTGATTCGGTAATAGGAATAGGTCCGCCTAATGTAGCTTCAACTCTACCTCTATTTAAAGCCTCAATTTGATCAAGGTTGGTAAATAGATCGGTTCTAGATGTTGTATAATCACCGCCGTAAGCTCTTAAGCTGAAAGTAAATTTATCAGACCCTTCCTTAGTAACATAGTTTACTACACCGCTTAAAGCGTTACCGAACTCAGCGCTGAAGGTACCGGTTGAAACCGATGCTTCCTGAACGGCGTTTGACGCAAGGCCTACAGACCTTGAGTTTCCGAAGGGATCGTTTAATGAAAGTCCGTTTAATGTATATGAGACTTCATTACCGTAACCTCCTCTAACGTGTATTTTTCCGTCATCACCGGTAACGACTCCGGCCTGCAGCTTTATCACATCGCTTATATTATCAACAGGAAGAATATCTAATGATTCCGATGTTATAGCAACGGTAGGATTAGTCAAATCCTGCCTTATAAGAGGATTTCTTTCCCCCTGCACAACAACGGCATCCAAAGAAACTTCGCCTGGCGATAATTGAAAATTAATTGAAGAAGTAAAACCGACATTAACATTAACATCCTTAATTGTGACTTTCTGGTACCCGATATACGAAGCCGTTACATTATATCTGCCGGGAGGTACATTTAATATTACATAATTGCCTTCCAAATCCGACGCGGCGCCCAGGGTAGTTCCTTCAACCAGTACATTTGCAAAAGGGATTCCTTCGTTTAAGGAAACATCGATAATTTTGCCCATAATTTTGCCGGTGGATTGGGAATAAACAGGATTGGAATTGAATAAGAAAATTGCCGCAATAATAAATAGTAAAAAAACTTTCTGCATTAGCGCGCCTCTTAAAAGTATTTTAATACATGTTTTTTCTTATAAAAACATAGTCCAAAATAAAACACAAAACATTTAGATAAAAAGAAATTACTTATAAAATAAGAGGCTGTTTCAAAGCAATAATAAAAATCCATTATCACTTTTGCTACAGCCTCTTATAAAAAATTATAAACCAGCTTATTTCAATAAAGTCATTTTTATGGATTTAGCGAAATTTCCGTAAGTAAGCGTAGCTATATAATTTCCGCTTGCTACTCTAACGCCGCTGTTATTGGTACCGTTCCAGGTTACCTCAAAATTACCGGCTCCGTAGACTTCGTTATTTATTAAAGTAGCTACTTCTCTGCCAAGCATATCATAAACTTTAAGTGAAACAGCTTTCTGCAAAGGAAGTGTAAAACTGATAACAGTGCTAGGATTAAATGGATTAGGATAATTGTTTTCCAATTTATAATCGTCGGGAGTTACAACATTATATTCCTGGTCATTAAATCCTGTTGTACCCGAATATTCAAGTACTCTAACGGTTTTACGGTAAGTATTAACAATTTTATGTTCGGCCGCGTTATCGCGTTCCCATGATTTAGTTGAGTCAGCCCAAACATATTCAATAACTGTTGTAGAGTCATAAACGCTTTGTTCAGAAATAACGATTTCCATGTTGCCGTCTTTGTCAATATCAACGCCGTCTGCAAAAACATAGGCTGTAAAAGGTGTTTCTTCATAAGTTGTGTCAACAACAGAAGGATCAAGAACGTATGAAGTATCGACGCCTGAAACAACGGTATCAATTTTTCCGTGATAAATTTTCATTGTAGCGAATACGTCTCCGCCTTCACCGGTATAAACCAAATTGGATGTATAATTATCTTTGTCAAGTAAACTGCCGGTTCCTTTATACTGAACCGCAATAACATTTAATCCTCTTCCGCCGCCTGTATAGATTTCATCTTTTCCGTCCTGATTAACATCACCGCTTACGCATGGCCAGAATTCAGCAGCAGTTTTTCCGCCCAAGGCAGCTAATTCACTCTTTAAAGCAATAACGCCAAATCTGTTTGCAACAGAATCAGGATCGCTATGGAATAAGTTTGCGCTGTTAGGATCAACGCCCGGGAACTGCATTAAGCACATATCAAAATTATTAGTATACATTGTACCGGCAATTTCGTCTCTTCCGTCGCCGTTAACATCAGCGGCTGTTAATCCGAAATAGCTTAACGCATCTGGAGTAGTATATCTGTTATAAACGCCGGCTTTAGAAGTATCAGGATATGTATAAGAATTAGGTCCGTTTACCTGAATACCCCAAACACCGAATCTGTCCCAATGGTGGTTGATAATTTCAATTTTGCCGTCGCCGTCAATATCAGCGGGAGTAGAACTCCACTGAGAACCGGTAACCCATAAACGACCGTTGGTTGAATTGTCAGGATGTCCGCCTTCGATTTCCAAAGACGCGAAACCCGGGAATACGTCAACAATTCCAAGAACATAAACATCTCTTCTTGGTGAATTTCCATAAGCGATAATTTCAGTTTTGCCGTCGCCGTCAAAATCATAAGCCTGGAATACTTCTCTTGTAAATCTTAAATCCTCAAGAGATCCGGCCGCGCGGAACATATCATTTGTAATTTCAAAAACAGGTGCTGTTCCCCATGAGGTTCCGTCCCATTCATAAAACACAATTCTTTTTTCGCCGTTTTGTTCAAAAATAATTTCAGGGTTTCCGTCACCGTCGCAATCGCCAACGCGCGGAAATCTGGGTGTTGATCCGCTTGAGGTCGGTGAAATAGGTGAAGACCAGATTACTTCAAGATTGCCGGCGCCGTCATATTTCATAACATGAACCCTACCACCGTTTGAGTAATCTGTAGTTAAAATTTCTTGTGAGCCGTCGCCGTTAGCATCGGCAACAATTACTCTTCTTACGCCAAGATCTTTGTAATAAGGGACTGATGTATCAGCTGTCGCGGAAGAATAAGCATTATATGTAGCCATATTAACTACATCAATTGAAGACTGGGCGTGAAGTACAGCCGCAAATAATAAAACTAGGGAAAATAGTAAAAATGTTTTTTTCATCGGACCTTCCTTTTTTTATGAGAATTAATTTTTTGTAAAATAAAGACTACCTGTATTAAATGAAAGTAAAAATTTTATTAAAATTTAATTAAGCATTATGTAATGTCAAAATCACAAAAACATTTTGGGAAATTATTTTTATTGTAATTATTTTAAGGTAATCTGTGAGCCGTATTGTTTGTCCCGTAAATTTAAATTGGGTAGTTACCATACGAACAACAATTTACATATTTTTACCCCGAATAAATAGATTTATTTGAAATTTACAGCCTAAAAACAATTTGTTAACTATAGAGATAAAATATACTACACAAATGTGTAGTTTTGATTACAAAGTATTACCATAACTAAATAAATGCAATCTAAAGTATAATTGCTTTATAAGTATGTAGATTAAATTAATGAACTTTAAAAAGGATGTGATTGAAAAGAATTGATTCATAGAATAATGTGCTTTGAATTTATATTACAAATCAATATTGAAAAACTATTTCGACGCGTAAAAAGTTTTAGTAATTAATCCAATATTTTTTTTACCCTGCCAATTTCACCGGATTCAAGGCGCACCTTTATTCCATGCGGATGAACGGAAGTTTTAGTAAGTATATCTTTTACTAGTCCTTCCGTTAAATTATTTGTACGCTGATCTTCTTTCTTAACAATAGCAACAAATGATCCTATAATAATATTTTTTCTCATTCCGGCAGGCAAAAGATTAATTTCTCTCCCAGTTAGTCCAAACCATATTTGTATCTTTGTTGCTTCTTTTAGCGTGATGTATTTTTGCAGGTTTATTATTTCTGTTTATGTTAGTTTTACGTCTTTCAGGTGTAACAACCGCCTGTTTGGGTTTTTCAGAATTAATTGCACGGGATAAAAAGTCATGATTTTCAACTACGGGAATCGGCTTTAAAATCAATTTGTTAATATCCCTTAAATATGCTTTTTCCTCAGTGTCGCATAAAGATATAGCTGTTCCGCCAAGACCGGCGCGGCCTGTTCTTCCTATTCTATGAACATAGGTTTCGGGGATATTAGGTATTTCAAAATTTATTACATGCGAAAGTTCGTCAATATCAATACCACGCGCGGCAATATCTGTTGCTACAAGTACCCTTGTCTGCTTGGACTTAAAATTACTTAAAGCGCGCTGACGTGCGTTCTGGGATTTGTTTCCGTGAATTGCTTCGGCAAAAATTTTCGCTTTATTTAAAACTTTAGCCACAATATCCGCTCCGTGTTTTGTACGGGTAAAAACCAGCGCCGATGAAATTGCCGGATCATTTAATAAATGAATAAGCAGATTTTTCTTTTCGGATTTCTCAACATAATAAAGGCTCTGTTTAATGGCTTCAACAGTTGAGGATTCAGGAGTTACTTCCACTTTAACAGGTCTGTCTAAAATTGTCCTGGCTAATTTTACAATTTCAGGAGGCATGGTAGCCGAAAAGAACAATGATTGTCTTTTTACCGGCAATTTTGCAATAATTTTTTTAACGTCATTTATAAAGCCCATATCAAGCATACGGTCGGCTTCATCAAGCACAAATAATTTTATATGATTAAGTATAATATAATTCTGATTCATTAAATCTAATAATCTTCCCGGCGTTGCTATTAAAATATCAACTCCGGCTAATAATTTATCAGTCTGCGATTTTTGTTTTACTCCCCCGAAAACAACCGCGCATTTAAGTCCCGTATGTTTTCCGTAGGCTGCAAAACTTTCGCCTATTTGAATAGCTAGTTCTCTTGTAGGAGTAACAATTAATGAACGTATTGTTCTTCTTTTGAATCCGGCTGTTTTTTCGTTATAAAGCAGCTGAAGAATTGGTACGGCAAACGCCGCAGTTTTTCCGGTGCCGGTTTGAGCGCAGCCTAAAAGATCTTTGCCTTCAAGTATAATAGGAATTGCTTGTTTCTGAATTGGTGTTGGAACAGTATAGCCTTCTTCGGCTAATGCGTTTTGTATTGGTTTAATAAGATTGATATTTGCGAATGACATTTATCCGTTTTTCCTTTTGGTTCTGTTTTTAAAGTTTATTATGTTCTGGATCAGCGGTTGGATGAATGAATATCTTATGAAAGAATTACAAACAAAAGCATGTTACTGAAGCATTACAAATAATTACATTGTAAAAATAACTTAATTATACTTAATATCCAACGGATATTTACAGATAAGTTTTTTTGGGATAAGCAGACTATAATAAGAATGCAATGAACTTATAACTCGTTTAACTAATTATTTTTTATACTTTTGAAGTTCCGGAATTTTTTCTTCTACTGAAGATGAATTTATTAATTTGCGGAGTCTGCCTAATCTTGTTTCTTCTCTTTTAGCGCTCATTACCCATCTAATTGAAATTTTTTGATAAGAAACGGCGAGTTTTTCATCAAAGAATTGCCATGCTTTTTTATTTGATTTGAAAATATCTATGTATTTTTTATCGAGCTTAATTGATTTCTGCTCATAACTATACAACTTAGATTTATTATCCTTTCTTTTATTAAATGCCGATATGCCTTCTGGCTTCATTAATCCAAGTTGTGTAAGTTTTTCTATTTTACTTATATTTACGGCGCTCCAGCTGCTACTTGGTTTGCGGGGTGTAAATCGTATTTTATAACTTTTATCATCAATCGATTTTCTTATCCCGTCAATCCATCCGAAACAGAGAGCTTCATCAACCGACTCCGACCATGTTACGCTTTCCTTGCCGGAATTAACTTTGTAATAGCCAATCCATTGTTCGGTTAATAAATTATGATTTTTATCGAACCACTTTCTTAATTCATTTTTATTTCTAAAAAATAAAGGATCCATATATTTTAGATACTCAAATTTTAATAGAAAAATATTACAAATAATTACAACTAAATTCTCAGCTATTACAATAGAATATCTTTCAATTGAATTCTGAATATTAATAAAATTTATTAGTATTCGCTCTTATAATAAGCACCTTTAGGCGGAACGGCAATATACTGCATAGCTTCCATCAACAGATCGGAAGGGATTGTATTAACCGACTCTTTATGAGCCTCCTTGTTTTCCCACACTTCAATAACAATTATTTGTGTCGGATCTTCCTCATTCTGCAGAATTTTGCAGGATATGTTTCCGTCGGCTTCCTGCACAAGAGGCAGAACCGATTTAAGAAATTCATATAGCGCTCGGCCTTCGCTGTCGCGTGCCTGAAATTCATTTATTCTTGTAATGCTCAATTTGATCTCCTTATAAAAATAACAATCAGATTTTATAATTAAAAATTATTTGGTTCTGCAAGGTTTATTCTTCCGCTTCAAATCAGAATTTGGTATTCAGCATTTTTTTTACCTTATTCGGAGAACATTTTTTTACTTCAATTTTTTCACAATTGTTAAACTCAGCGAAACTTTTTAACTTTTCATTAAAATGCGGAATAAAATTTTTAAAATCATTAAATCCTTCTTCAAAGACGATGTTATTAATTATAAACATTTTTGATTTACGGTCAGCCTTAGTGTCCATTCTTCCGATTAAGTTATTTTTCCATAGAATTGGAAGTGTAAAGTAGCCGTATTTTCTTTTAGATTCGGGAAGATAACATTCAATAGTATAATCAAAATCAAAAAGCCTTTTAGTTCTATCACGCTGAATAATTAGATTGTCAAACGGTGAGAGTATATAAACCGTTTCATCGGTGTAATCTTTTTTATAAATGTTCTTAATCGAATCCGGTAAAGCATAATTAACTAACTTATGGTCATTTTCAACTAATAGCGGAATCAACTCTCCTGCTTCGCACATTTCATTAATAATTCTGTGCATTGTTTTTCTTTGAGTTACCTGAAGATCCGAAATATCAGCCTTACCGGGCTGCATAAATTTTTGAATTTCTTTTTCGGTTACGATTCCAAGTGAAGAGACAGCTCTATTTATAAAATACCGGTTCAGCTCAGCTTCATCGGGAAACGAAGTATCAATATTTTGCGGAAGCACTCTTTCAGTTAAATCATAATATTTTTGGAAACCGCGCCTTTCGGCTACCATTAAATCTCCTTTCCAGAATAAATATTCCAGAGCGGTTTTAACTGGTTTCCACTGCCACCAGTTTCCGGCTTCATATCCATCTTCATTTTCAAAATTGCTTGAACTTTGCATCCCTTCATTTTTAATTTTTTCGAGCACCGGTTTAAAGTATTTTTGAGATTGATTGAATCTGTATTTAAGCCAGCTGCTTTGAGGATTCTCAAAATTTTTCATGCGCTGCAGGCAAAACCTGTAATCTTTCATAGGAACGTAGGACATCGCGTGGGTCCAATACTCAAATACTAATTTATCCTTTGTCTGCAAATCATGAAGATATTTTTCAGAATAATCATTGCGTCGTGACCAAATAATATGGTGATGGGCGCGGTTGATAACAGAGATTGTATCAATCTGTATATAGCCAAGTGTTTCAATAATTTTCGCAAAGCCTTTTTTGCCTTTCGAAATTTTATTTTTACCGGTAAGCAATTGCGAATTTAATACTAATTTAACGGCATTTGCTTTTGATATTTTTTCATTGTTCATAAACACAAATTATAACGAAGATATTAGAATTGAAATTAAAAATATATTTATTTATCTATTCACCCCTTCTTACTTCATTTTTTTATCTGCATATATGCAAATAAATTATTATCCAAATTACAATAAGAATTTACGTTCGAAAATGATTTACTTTTTAAAAAGATTCATCAGCCTCTATTTGACGATTAGCGAAAATTATATTACAGCAGTTATTTAATTCTTAAGTTTAGTTTTAAGTTCTCGTTTATTTATAAGCCAAAATCTTAACAATATCACCGCCATCCATATAAAAAAACCGGCACTAGAGCCGGTTCAATAAAAAATTTTATTTTTTAAGTTGTTACCTATTCAAATTCATTTTTATATTTTTCGTAAAAAAGCGTTATGCTTTTATATGCTTTTTCGAGCACTTCATCCTGCGGAAGAAAAACAACTCTGAAATGACTTGTTCCGGGTTTTTGACCAAATCCTGTCCCAGGAACCACAACAACGCCTGTTTCTTTAATTAATTCGGCAACAAAATGATTATCGTTTTTAACTTCAACCTTTGGGAAAGCATAAAAAGCACCTTCAGGTTTAACGCATGAAAGACCCGGCACAGAGTTCAGCATCTCATAAGTTAAATTTCTGCGGCGTGTAAGTTTTTCCATCGCAACGGTTATATGCGATTGATCACCTTCAAGAGCCGCGGGAATTCCGTATTGTTCGGGATGATTTGCCGAGAGCCGCGCACGCAATAATTTATTAATAGCTTCAATGTAATCCTTAAGAACTTCTTTCTGTCCGCTTACAATTCCCCAGCCAATTCTAAATCCCGGGACCATATAATTTTTTGAAAGTCCGCCGAAAGTAACAACAGAAGCGTCTTTATTAATAGAGGCAATTGAGACATGTTTTTTTCCGTCCATTAATAGTTTATCATAAATTTCGTCGGCAAAAATAACAAGGTTGTTTTCAACCGCAAAATCCACCAATTGTTTTAATGTTTCATAACTTCCGTTTGAGCCAGTGGGGTTATTGGGATTAATTATAATAATGGCCTTGGTTTTTTCATTAACCTTAGATTTAATATCCTCAATATCAGGCTGCCACCCGTTGCTTTCATCCAGATAATAAGGATTTTCCATCATCTGCAATTTGCTTGCAATAGCCGTATATAAAGGGTACCCGGGAGTTGGTGTTAAAACATTTTCGCCGTCGTTTACCAGCGCGGTCAAACAAACGTCAATGGCTTCGCTTGCGCCTGTTGTAATAAAAATATCATGAATATTTGATATTCCTTTTCTTACGGCTTCTCTTTCAATTGAAGCTACTGCGCTTTTTATACCTGAAGAAGGCGCGTAACCGTTATAATTTTTTAGCATCGCCTCATATGTTGCATCGATCATATGTTTCGGGGGAACAAAATCGTAAAGATTGGGGTCGCCAATATTTAAATACAACATTTCTTTTCCGCTCTTCGCAACTTCATTTGCCAATCCAATAATATCTCTTACGGCGTAGGTTATATTTTCAGTTCTTACGGCAGGTTTAACAATAAAATTAGACATTACTTTCTCCGTGCTTAGTATTTTTATTTACAGATGAAAATTTAGCTTAAATAAAGGTTATTATCAATTCTCACAAACTTTACAACAGACTAATAATTTTGCTATCTTTAGGCAGAAATCGTGAGTATAGTTTAATAAGCAGCAAACAAATTCATATTAAAATGAATGAAAGATTAAAAAAGAAACTGCCTTCAAATTACGCGGAAATTATCTTAGATAATATTGTTGATTCTGTTTTGGTGGTAGATAAAAATCTTATCATTACCTATTTCAACAAATCCGCCGAAAAATTAACAGGCGTTAAAAAAGAAAATGCGCTAGGCAAATATTGTTATGAAGTATTTAGATCCAATATTTGCGAAAACTCCTGCCCTATGAAAATTAGCTTAAATACTGGGAAAGATATTATAAATCAATATCAAAACATCCTAACTTCAAGAGGAAAAGAAATTGCGGTAAGAATAAGTACTTCGGTAATTAAAGACGAAAAAGGGAATCCAATAGCAGGCGTTGAAACTTTTACCGATTTATCACCGATTGTACAACTAAGAAAAGAAATAAACAGCAGTTATACATATCAGGATATTGTATCAAAAAATCATAACATATTAAAAATATTTGATACTCTACCGACAATTGCCGAAAGCGAAAGCACAGTTTTAATTCAAGGCCCAAGCGGCTCGGGCAAGGAACTTTTCGCCCGCGCAATTCATAATTTGAGTAATAGAAAAAAAGGCCCTTTTATTGCCGTCAACTGCGGCGCTTTGCCGGATTCATTACTGGAAAGCGAACTGTTCGGATATGTTAAAGGCGCATTTACAGACGCAAAAAAAAACAAACCTGGCAGATTCACCATCGCAAAAGGGGGCACACTTTTTCTTGATGAGGTGGAATCACTTTCTCAGTCAACCCAGGTAAAACTTCTGCGAGTTCTGCAGGAAAAAGAATTTGAGCCTTTGGGAGCAAACGATTCTATTAAAACAGATGTTAGAATAATAGCCGCTTCAAAAGTAGATTTAAAGGAATTAATTTTGTTAAATAAATTCCGGGACGATCTTTTTTACAGATTGGATGTGCTTAAAATTGTATTGCCTCCGCTGGTTGAAAGAAAACAGGATATTCCTTTTTTGATTTCTCACTTCATTGAAAAACTTAATAACAAAATGGGGAAATTAATTTCAGGAGTAAGCGATGAGGTGATTGAAATATTAATGAGTCATGATTTTCCTGGAAATATTAGAGAGCTTGAAAATATTATTGAACATTCATTTGTTATGTGCAAGGAAGATGTAATTCAAACGCGCGACCTGCCTTTAGAAATTACAAGTAATTCCAAAACAACCGGGACAAATAACATACATCTTAAACCAAAAGAAATAGCTGAAAGAGAAATTATTATTACAGCCCTTAAAAAAAACAATTATAATAAAATTAATACCGCCGAAGAACTCGGGATTAACCGTTCAACTCTTTGGCGAAAATTAAATAAATATAAAATAAATTTCGTTTCATAATTGCAACTGTTGCAAAATAAGTGTTGAAAAACCGCATCGTCATAATCGGCCTTGTTTTATATTAATCTTCTTTTTAAGCCGATTCATAAGTATTAAAATCCTTCTTTCCTGGCCCGCATTTTGTATTACTAAATTATATATAAATTTTAACGTTTGGAAATTTTATGATAAAAATCGCAATGCCGGTTTTCGGCGATAGAATTTCAAACAGGCTTGATTGTGCCGAAAACATTCAGGTTACTGAAATAGACAATAATAAAATTGTTAAACAGGAAGTAGTAAAAATGTACAACGATAACCAGCTTGAAAAAATTAATCTGCTTATTCAGATTAATCCCGACACGGTTATCTGCGACGGCATAACGGAAATATGCAATATAAAACTAGCGGAAAAAAATATAAATGTAATACCTTGGATTCAAGGCAACAGCAAGGATATAATTAACAAATATTTGACAGGTAAACTTTACAGTCATACAGAAAACCTTATCACAAAGGAATAATGATAAATTGAAAAATTTATTTGATACTTCATAGGATTAATGTTTAGAGGCATAAAATGGCACTTAAAAAAAATCCGAAATTTGACTTAAGAAAAAAATATTATAGAACCTTTGAATTAGGTCTCATTCTATCTTTAATTCTAACAATTCTGGCATTTAAATATATGCCTTCTTTTGAGTCAGAAAGAGTTGTAATTGAAGCACCGCAGGAACTAATAAATGTTGAAGACATAATTAAAACCAAGCATGAATCATCACCCCCGCCGCCGCCCCGGCCCTTAATTCCAATTGAAGCGCCGGTTGAAGACCTGCTGGAAGATATTGAAATTGCCAATACTGAGTTAAATGTTGAAGAACAGGTAGCTCCGCCTGCTCCTCCTCCGGCTGCCGAAAAAGAGGAAGATGAGGAAAGCGAGCCGGTCTTTTTTGTAGCGGTTGAAGAAATGCCCGAACCTATTGGAGGCATTGAAGCAATACAAAAAAGAATCGTGTATCCTGAAATTGCGCAAAGAGCGGGAATTCAGGGACGAGTTTATGTTAAAGCTTATGTAAATGAAAAAGGTAATGTTACAAAGGTAGAATTAATTAAAGGAATTGGCGCCGGATGTGATGAAGCCGCAATGGATGCCGTGAAACTAACAGAATTTAAACCAGGAAAACAAAGAGGCAAACCTGTTAAAGTTCAGGTAACCGTGCCTGTATTATTTAAATTAATTTCAACATAGTGAGATGATGAGGGAGGTGACGAAATGAAAAGTGAAAAGTATATTTGTATTTCATGTGGAAATATGATTACTGTTTTTGAAGGCAAAGTAAAACCTTGCAGATGCCCGGTATGCAATAATAATATTCTACAGCTTGTATCTGAGGAAAAAAATCCCGCTTACCGTTTTATGGTACCTTGGGATATTTCCCAATACAATGCTGATAAAAAAAAGCCTTCAAGTATATTTAACAAGCATTCTGAATTAATTAATAACGATGTTAAAATCGGTTACTTTTAATAACATTCAACAAGCTGAATTATTAATGTTCATTATTTAATTAATATAAAATTATAAAAGGAGTGCTTTATGAGAGATGAAAATGTTTTGCATAATACCATTGAAGCCTTCCAGGAAATAGATAATAAAGAACTGCTTAATGATATTATGGGAATGGAAGCAAAAGCATCAATAATTTTTTCCGAAATGCGATCAAAAGCTATAACGGATAATAGGGACAGTGTATTAAACTATTTTAAAGATTTAAATTTCTTATTAAACCAGTATCAAAATAAGTATACTTATTTAAATTTTAAATGAAACCGCTGAAATTTAATATCTTAATTACATTATTTATATCTATAATTAATATTTTATTTTGTACCAGGCTTTAAAATCACCCCTTTATTCTGCTGTCCGTTTATCTTAATAGTTATTGGATTGTCTAGCATTACATGCCTCGTATATTCATGCATTTCTACGTCTGGTCTTTCCTCAAGCCATGTCCAGTCAATAAAACCCTGATTCACAAAATTGTTGATTGTAAAATATCCCACTTTAAATGAAGTTAAATTCTGGAAGAAATGAGTGCCTTGAGAAGGTGTTACGTTAAAATCTTTAAAATTAGATTCAACAATTGCTCTTGCGCCGGAAATATTTTCCCAGGTCACCGGAATACCCAACCACGGGTCCAATGTTCCCCATCTTCCAACTCCAATCAGTAAATATCCTTTTCCAATATTTACAAGTTTAGAATTAATTTCAGAGATTTCTCTGGCAACCGCTCGGCTCATAGAACGGTCAAAATGATTAATATCCACATAAACAATATCGTAAATATCGTTTGTTACGCCGTTGCCTAAAACATTATCGCTTTGACAAATAATTTCGTTTTTTTGATATCCCTCAACATTTAGTTCTTCAAGTTCATTATTTACGACCAGCGGTCTCATTTGGAGCAAAGCAAATTGTTTAGGTTTGTCGCTTGGTTCGGAAAGATTTACCGCAAACTCAATTTCCACTGGCGCGCCCATTCCCCAGCTTCCCATATCTAGCAGTATATCAATAACTTCGGGCAGAGGAAAAATTTTATATTTCAGAATTGGCGCCAGTGTAAATAAAGAAACGCCGGATCTTGCCGTACCGTCATAAATTCTATCATTCTCCTTTGAATAAGTTGAGCCGACACTTGATAGTGTGCCGTCGTTTTCGGCTTCAATTAAATCATACTGTTTTACAAATACATCCTCCGTAATTAGAGTGGCATCATTTCCCTCATCAATTTTCAGCGCAAAGAACTGCTGCTGGCTGTATTTTAAGGTATCGTCAATTGTAGAATAGTTTAATTGATACTGAGGGTATTTTGGACAGAACCTGACAGTGCTTCCCCCTTCAACAATAGTTTTGCCCAATCCGAAAGCTGCCGAAACAATTCCGTCGGATGATTTTAACGGAGACGACGCATAAAAATTATATGATTTAGCAACTCCAGAAAACTCGGGATAAAATTTATTCCCGTGTTTTGCACCAACCATTTTTTGAATAATCACTGCCATTTTTTCTTCTTCAAGTCTATATGATGTTACCTTAACATAATCTTTTGATTTCTGCATAAATATTGACGCGTATACAAGCTTTATCATATTTAATAATTGAACAAGACGAATACTTTTATCAGGGTGAGTATTAGGAAGCATATATGTATCATAAACGCCGGCAAAGGGCTGCCCTTGGGAATCTTCTAACAGACTTGAAGATCTTATAGCTAAAGGCTCATCAACAAGTTCAAGAAAATCAAAAAGGTTCTGAATTAATTCTGAAGGAAAATACTGCGCTTCTAAAAACTTATTTAATAATTCTTCGTCGCTATCGCATCTTAGAGCAAAATCAAGCAGATTATTTTCTTCTAAAAATACATCGAACATTTCGGTACCAATTACAACCGATGCAGGAACAAATATTTCAAGGTCTGGAAAATATTTTCTTAATTCAAAATTACTTAGAAGACTATTAACAAAACCCAATCCGCGTGCTTTGCCGCCGAGCGAACCGCCGCCTATTCTCGCAAAAGTGCTTTCGTCAAATGTATTTTTGTTAAAATCTAAAATTACCCCCCTTTGTCTGCCGGTTCTAAAATCACGCACCGAATTAATTAAACTTTCTCTAAGTCTTTCTGGCGATTCATAATCTGTAACCTTGCGCGGACGGAGCTGATGAGCAAGCCAGAATTCTGTTCTTGCTTTAAGCCAGTTTGAAAAATGATTCCGTTCGGAATGAAATAATAAACTTTCTTCGGGAATCAGATTTAATTGTTCTTCGAGCTGAGTAAGATTTTTGGCGCGTCCGACTTCTTTTCCGTCAAAAGTTTTAAATACAAAATCGCCGAAGCTGAAATTTTTTTTCATAAAGTCACGCACATCCTGCAACAGTGTAGGCGAATCTTTCATAATAAATGAGGCACCAATAGAATTCGCAACTTCCTCGTTTTCAGAAACATTAGACTGAAGCAGAATCGGAATATCGGGATGCTGTTCTCTTACAAATTTCGCGAATTTTATTCCGGCTCTTGAATCCTGTTTCCCTTTGTGGAGAAAATCAACGTCTGATATTATTCCTAAAATATTTTCTTCGAATTTTTTATAATATTTCATCGCGTCTTCATAAGTAGAAACAAGAAGAATTTTGGGGCGCGCTCGCATCCTTAAAAATTTATGAGATAAGTTAATGCCTTCGGATAAAAGACTTTGCGACTGCTTTAAAATTTCCATATACACAAGCGGCAAATAGGACGAGTAAAACTTTATATTATCTTCTATTAAAATAATTACCTGCACACCAACATTTTTAGTATCATAATCAACATTAAACCTGTCTTCCAAAAATTTGATTATTCCTAAAATGATTCTGTAATCTCCCTGCCAAATAAATATCTGATCAAATACCTTTGATTCTTCCTGTTTTAATAATTCCGACATTTCACGGTTATCGTAACCGAGCAGTACAATTGGAATATCAATCCCGGCTTTACGCACTTTTTTAGCGAACTTAATTGTAGGCATATCCTCAATATGCTGGGTAACAATAATCAGGTTAAATCTTTTTTCGTTTTTAGCAAGCTCAATAGCTTCCTTTCCGCTTGATACCTGTATTAATTCCGGAGAATGACTAAGATTTAGGTCAATATATTCTCTTCTAATTAATTCATACAGACGATTGTCTTCTTCAAAAATATATGAGTCATATAGGCTTGAAACTAAAAGGATATCCCTGATTCTGAAACGCATCAAGTTATGAAAGTCTTGAAATTTTTTATACTGACTTTTTTTTATTATTTCTTTATCAAATTTTATATCAGATTTGCGCATTAATAGAATCCGGATATTATTAATAGATAAAAATTATTTTGGCGAGTCGTTATAATAAATAACATAATTAATCAAGGGCGCATCAAAGCGCCCTTAATTAATATGCTATCAAATCTATTAAACAATCCCTTGATCAAGCATTGAATCGGCAACTTTAATAAATCCGCCTATATTGGCACCGTTAACATAATTGCCAGGCGTACCGAATTTATCAGCGGTTTCAACACAAGTATTATGAATACTTTTCATAATCATAGCAAGACGGTTATCTACTTCTTCCCTTGTCCAGCCGAATCTCATGCTGTTTTGCGCCATCTCCAAACCTGAAACCGCAACTCCGCCGGCATTAGCCGCCTTTCCGGGTCCGTAAAGAATTTTTTTATCGAGGAATAAATTTACACCTTCGATAGTGGTTGGCATATTGGCGCCTTCGGATACAACATAAATACCGTTCTTTAAAAGATTAGCCGCATCATTTTCGTTTATTTCATTCTGAGTCGCACTTGGGAATGCGCAATCGGCTTTATGATCCCAAAGCGGGTTAAAGGCTGCATTCGGATCAAGCGGTGTATAAACTGCATTTTTATATTTGTCGGCGTATTCTTTAATTCTTCCGCGGCGTACATTTTTTAAGTTCATTATAAATTTTAATTTCTCTCTGTCGATACCTTCTTCATCATAAATATACCCATTTGAATCCGATGTTGTAACGGCTTTGCCGCCAAGATCGAGAATTTTTTCTATAGTATATTGAGCTACGTTGCCGCTGCCAGAAACAAGGCATGTTTTTCCTTCCATTGTTTTGTTTTTTGTTCCGAGCATTTCAGCCGCAAAATATACCGCCCCGTAACCGGTAGCTTCAGGTCTAATTAATGAACCGCCCCAATTCAGTCCTTTCCCGGTAAGAACACCTGTAAATTCATTGCGTAATTTTTTATACTGACCGAACAAAAACCCGATTTCTCTGCCGCCGACACCAATATCACCGGCCGGTACATCTGTGTTAGGGCCTATGTGTCTTTGAAGTTCGCTCATAAAACTTTGACAGAATCTCATTACTTCGCCGTCGCTTTTACCTTTAGGATCAAAATCGGATCCGCCTTTACCTCCTCCCATCGGCAATGTTGTTAAACTGTTTTTAAATACCTGTTCAAAGGCCAAAAATTTTAGAATTCCTAAATTGACCGAGGGATGAAATCTTAGACCTCCCTTATACGGTCCAATAGCGCTGTTCATTTCAATTCTAAAACCACGGTTAATTCTTACTTCACCTTGATCATCAACCCAAGGCACTCTAAATAAAATTACACGTTCAGGTTCGATTATTCTTTCTAATATTTTCTCGGAACGGTATTCAGGATGTTTTTCTAAAACTAAAACCAACGATTCGGCAACCTCAAAAACCGCCTGATGAAACTCAGGTTCACTTGGATTTTTTGCTTTTACTTCTGCCATTAATTGTTTTACATAATCAGACATACTTTCTCCGAATAATGATTTTTTAATTAGTTTATTATTAAAGGAGGAATTAAGTGTAATGCTTTTTTGTTTTCTGAGGTTAATGGAGAATGAAATAAATAAATGACAAGGTTGTCGGAAGTTTGCAAGAAAGATAAACTAAATTTGGTAAGAATAAATGTCTGTGACAAAATAAATTCCTTACAATTTACCAGCTAATTTATTTCTGGTACGACGGATTATTTATTTGCACTTTTAATCTAACATGTGTAGTAAATTTAAGCAAGTAAAATGTAGAACTATTTCTTTCTTATCAAAGGATATGATAACCGCTAATTAATTTCTGGAATTATTAATTCCATTCCCGGCTTAATATTATCATACCAA
This sequence comes from Bacteroidota bacterium, assembly GCA_018829205.1. Taxonomy (GTDB): domain Bacteria; phylum Bacteroidota; class Ignavibacteria; order Ignavibacteriales; family Melioribacteraceae; genus JAHJUE01. The sequence continues at coordinate 57,607 of JAHJUE010000005.1, read as the reverse complement.
TCGATATTAGGTTCATTGGCGGCGAATATATCAATCCAGTATTTTGTTTCACCAAAAAAATCAACTGAAATTTTCTGAAGTGTATCTCCATCTTTAACAATATAGATTCCGCTTTCTCCGTTTTGAACAGCTTTTTTCTTCTCTTGCTTTGTGGTATCTGCTTTTAAAGTATCTTTTTTAATTTCAGCCGGAGGTGGAGCAGGCTGTTCGTTTACTGCTGATTGAGTTTTTACCGTGGAATTATTGCCGTTTCCAAATGGATCAAATATAAACCAGGCAGCAATCAATATTACCAATAATCCAGCGGCGCTAATAATTATTATGTTTTTCTTTTCCATTTTTCAACCAAATATTGTTTTAAATTATTATACCTATGCCGATATAGGTCATATTGTTGCATTAATATATAAAAAAAATGGTAATTGTTAAACTCGAGAATGAAATGAATAAGATTTAATTTATTCATTAATAGTTATTATTGTAAAATACTATTTTATAAGAAGCATTTTTTTAGTATCGGAGTAAAGTCCGTTTTTTAGTGTGTAATAATATAATCCGCTCGATAATTTTGAACCGTTGAATTCTAGTTCATATCTCCCGGACCGTAATTCTTTTTCTAACAATACTTCAACTAATTGCCCAAGTGCATCATAAATATTTAATGATGTTAGTGAATTTGTTTTAATTGATATAGGCAATTCATTTATAATAAAAGAAATTTTAGTGATTGGATTGAAGGGATTGGGATAATTTTGCTCAAGTTTTAAATGACTGTATATAACAAAATTAATTGAAACAGGATCACTAAATTCATAAGCGCCGTTAAAATCTATTTGTTTCAGTCTGTATTTATTGATTCCTTTTTTAGGTTCATTATCATAAAACGTATAGTGTTTAAAAGAATTGCTGTTTCCATATCCATTAACAAAACCAATGCTTTGCCAAACCCCCGTCTCATTTTCCGAAAAAGAAGAATTAGTATTAGTTCTCTGAATTTCAAAACCATAATTATTAATTTCAGTCGCGGTATCCCAAGTCAATAAAATTTTATTATTAGTTTCTTTGGCATTAAAATTCAAAAGTTCCACCGGTAATAATGATGATGCGTCGGTATCAAAATAGATTTGATCAAATTCCGCTCCTTCCAACGCAGTAGTACCTGAGGTATGAGCCGCCATAATTCCTAAATATCCATTATCAAATAATGTATAGCTGTTATCAGTAACACTCCCCTGCGGCAAGTTTGTATTTTCGAAAGAGGGAATTTCAGTAGAAGCCGGGCCTTCACCGCCGGCAGCTGGAAGAATTGATGTATACAAACTCCAGAGTGATTCATTATCTCTCGTAACTCTTATCATTAAACTAATATCATCTTCTGAGATAACAGCCGAGTCGGAAATAAGAATTGTTGTTTCTACACCGTCAGTAACTTTTTGAAGAATAATATTGTCCGCTCCGGTTTTTCCGAATTTAATTATATATCCGTCAACAGTATTAGATAAAAGATTTGACTCATTTGCCCAAAGCCAAAATATAGATTGATTATCTGAAGATGCTGCCGATCCAGTTTTTCTTCCCATCCAAAATGACCATGCTTGTTCATTCCCCCATGAACCGGTTTTTTGTGACGAAAGATATTTGGTACCGGATTCGGAAATATTAACCGCCAATCTTAATGTATTTGTAGTTCCATCTCCGTTTGTCCCTGAACTATTTTTTTGAGTTATTTCCCAGTGAGCAGTATCCCCGCTCCAAACTGGATCTGAAGTGAAGTTACCGTCAGAAAACGAATCGTATAATTGCGGATAAACATTTGATAAGAAAAGGAAAAAGAGTATTAAGAATAAAGAAGTTTTCATATTTCACCTCTTTAATTGTACTCAATTTTCAATTAATATAATAAATGACAATCAAAATTCATAATATTTTTTATTAATTTTTTATTTATCTAAAGTATTTAGAATAAATAAGTTAGAAGGAGGATTGAAGGGCATCTTAGTTTATATTTATAGGATTAATTTTTAGATTATCAATTAAAATACTAATGACCATAAAAGATAATCTAAAATTAATATTGAAGCCGAAGTTAGTACAAAAGACCGTATAGTTGAAAGACCTACCCCCTCTGCGCCGCCCACGGTTTTAAATCCTATATGGCATCCAAGCAAGGAAGTAACCGCGCCGAAGAAGGTACCTTTAACCATCCCGAAAAGAAAATCGCTTATTTCAAAAAATCTTTTAACAGACTCAAAAAATAATGAGAAAGATATATCCAGGAAATAGTTTGATATTAAATATGCGCCCAATACCGCGATAACATTTGCAAAAATAATAAGTATAGGCATCATAAGTACCGACGCTAAAAAACGCGGCATAGCCAAATATCGGATGGGACTAATACCCATAGTTTCAAGAGCGTCTATTTGTTCGGTTACCTTCATTGAACCGAGTTCGGCGGCAATAGAAGCCCCGACTCTGCCTGCTATAATTATTGCGGTTAATACCGGTCCAAGTTCCGTTATAATTGCTTTGCTGGTAGCCGTTCCAAGAAAGGATAATGGAGCTATTCCTTTAAGCTGATATGCAGCCTGCCAGGCTGCTACCGCTCCGGTAAAAATGGCAATAATTGTTACCAGCGGAAGCGAATTTACGCCAATGTGTTCCATTTGAGATAGGAGTAATTTCCTGTTCTTAAATACATTGGGAAAAAATTTAATAATTCTGAATAAAAGAATTGAAATCTGACCGAATTCTTCAAGAAAATTTAAAGTTTTATTTCCTATTTTTTGCGCAAATGAAATCATCATTAAAATTTTATTTTTATTCAAAAAAATAGGATTTAATCTAATCTGTGTAAAGCTTTTTTATATTGATAAAAAATTATTTTTTTCTATATTTAACTCGGCTTTATAAGAAAGAAGATACTAAATACTTAAGTAAGGAATGGTGAAAAAATGGAAAACATAGTCATTGAAACAAAAAAAAGAGAATCAAAGGTTCAGCTTCCTGAAAATTTAATTTTTGGCAGGACATTTACGGATTATGTATTTGAAATGACTTATGACTCAAATCTTGGCGGATGGCACACTCCAATCATTAAAAAATTAAGCAATCTTGAATTAAGTCCGGCAGCTATGGTTTTACATTATGGGCAGGCAATTTTTGAAGGCCTAAAAGCTTTTAATCTTGAAGACAGAAGAATTGCCATTTTCCGTCCCGATAAAAACATTGAAAGAATGAACAATTCAGCCGAACGTTTATGTATGCCGAAAGTTGATCCGGAAGTATTTATGGATGCCTTGATTCAGCTTGTAAAACTCGAAAAAGATTGGATACCGACAAAAGCCGGGCATTCGCTTTATATTCGTCCGGTGATGTTTGCCACCGACCCGTTTTTAGGCGTTCGTCCAGGCGAAAATTATAAGTTTGTAATTATGCTAAGTCCTGTTGGACCATATTATCCAGAAGGTTTTAAACCTGTTCCTATAATGGTTACCGATAAATATGTGCGCGCCGCGGCAAAAGGTGTAGGTGCATGTAAATGCGCAGGAAATTATGCATCGAGTCTTTTAGCTCAAAGAGAAGCCAAAAAAGAAGGTTTTTCTCAAGTACTTTGGCTTGACGCAATTGAACAGAAATTTATTGAAGAAGTCGGGACGATGAATATTTTTATTAGTCTAAAAGATGAAGTAGTTACGCCAAAATTAACAGGATCAATATTACCCGGTGTGACAAGAATGTCAGTAATCCAAATGCTTAAGGATTGGGGATTAAATATGGTTGAGCGTGATATATCAATTGAAGAAGTCGCAGAAACTTATAAAAAAGGAGAACCTTTAGAAATTTTCGGAACAGGAACGGCGGCGGTAATTTCCTCATTAAGTAAATTGAAGTATAAAGATCTTCTGATGAAATTCAACGATGAAGAAGCCGGCGAATTAGGGACTAAACTTTACAAAGCAATTACAGATATTCAATATGGAAGAGTTGAAGATAAATACGGTTGGCTTAAATATATTGAATAATAAAAGTGATAAAAAAACGTTTTTTAAGACCGTCAAATAGACGGTCTTTTTTTTTGAAAAAAAAATTAAAAATATCTTGACAAGTGCACACATGTACACTATATTTGTAGTGAACAATTGAGCACTAGATATGAAAAATGAATTAACGGAAAAACAACAGGATATCTTAAACTTCATTCAGGAGTTTATAGAACTAAATAATTATTCTCCATCCTATCGCGAAATAGGCAAACACTTTGGAATTGCAAGTACATTCGGAGTAAAACGCCATATTGACGCTTTGATTAAAAAAGGCTGTTTAAATTCCGAAAGCAACTTCAGCCGTACATTATCTGTTATTAATAATAATAGTATGGTTTCAAAAATCTCGCATGATAATTCAGTAGAAATTCCTGTCGTCGGCCGTGTTGCCGCAGGATTTCCAATTCTAGCTCAGGAAAATATTGAGGGAACATTAACCCTTGATTCCGGTCTAATAAGTAAATTTAAAGGCTGTTTCGGGTTAAAAGTAAAGGGCGACAGTATGATAAACGCCGGAATATTTGAAGGAGATACGGTTGTTATAAATCCACAAAGCGATGCAAATAACGGAGAAATCATTGTTGCTCTTTTAGGTGATGAAGCTACTTTAAAAAGACTTGGTAAAAGAAACAACGAGATGGAACTAATTCCCGAAAATGATAAATATCCGATAATCTCTCTAAATAAAAGAGAGGATTTTTCGATAGTAGGTAAAGTAATTGGCGTATTTCGCTGGTACAATTAAGAGGCTTAAAAATGAAAACAGATATCTTTAACACAGCAATTAGCAGTAGAAATAGATTAAGGTTCTTATACGGATTAAATGAAATTGAATTGGAACCTTATTATATAGCAAAAAATAAAACAGGTAAAAAAGTAATCTTCGGCAGAGTTAATAATTCAAACGAAGTCAAAATGTTTGAATATGAAAGAATTTTCAACATAAAAGTATTAAATAATAAATTTTCTCCTATAATCCCGATTTTAGCTTCTTTAAATTAAAAGGTGATTTTTATGGCTGACAATAGATATCAGGCAAGAGTAGATGATTTAATTACGCATTTCTGGAAAAATGGTTATTTAACCGTAAGCAGAAAATACGGGAAATTTTTACCTGAACCCAAACCAATTGGACAATATGAAATTGATGCAGTGGGAAAATTAAAAAAGAAATTTGCCCTTGGTATTGTTTTGTCTGAAGAAGAATTAAATAATCCTCAGGTATATTCTAAATTAAATTACCTGGCAACCAGACAAACAAAATACTCAAACAAACATGTTACTTTATTCGTTGGAGTGCCAAGAACATTGCTTAATAAAGCCCGACTTGTTGTCTCCGGACTCGAAGAATCAGTGAAAAAAAACATAAAATTAATTGGCGTTGACGAAAACGTATTAAATTAATCCTGCCTTTAAAAACTATTTTCAAAAAAAAATAAATTCCTAAAGAATTCCTGACACAAATTTAAAAACCGGTTGTATAATCCCCCGTTGCGGATATATATAAAGAATTTCCCGATTTTATCTTCCTTGACATTTAGGGAGTCGTCCTTTATTTTGGAAAGTCTAAATATTTTTTTAATGAGAGTAATTTGAAACGAAGACTTACAGATAAAGATAAACTTATACTTGATGAAGTAAAGAAGAAGAAAAATATCCCTTTGCACGTTGCAATTATTATGGATGGTAACGGAAGATGGGCAAGTAAAAAGGGGCTGCCAAGAGTAGCAGGCCATCAGCAGGGTGTTGAATCTGTAAGATTAATGGTAGAAAGCTGTGTTTATCTGGGAATCAAATTCTTAACACTTTATACATTTTCTTCGGAGAATTGGAACAGGCCACAAAAAGAAGTTTCTACATTAATGAGGCTGATTGTTAAAAGTTTGCAGAATGAAACCAATGAACTGCACTCAAATAATATTAAGATTACAACAATTGGTGAAACAAATAAATTACCCGAATTAGTTCAAAAAGAGCTGGAAGACGCTAGAACCAAAACAGCTGATAACGATAAACTTGTACTTAATTTGGCTTTAAGTTACAGCGGCAGAACAGAAATGGTTAATGCCGTCAAAAAAATTTCGGAGATGGTTAAAAAAGGCGATCTCGAAATTGATTCTATAAACGAAGATACAATATCTGAAAATTTATATACTGAAAATATGCCCGACCCCGATTTGCTTATAAGAAGCGGGGGCGAATTTAGGGTTAGTAATTTTCTCTTATGGCAGATTGCCTATTCTGAAATTTTTGTAACAAACATTCTTTGGCCGGATTTCGGCGTAAATGAATTTAAATGTGCTCTTCAAGACTATCAAAGCAGGGAAAGAAGATTTGGTCTCATTAGCGAACAAATATCAAATAGCCACAAAAATACCCGGAATGTTGAAAAACTTACCAAACAAATGGTTTAATCTCAGCCTCCTTATACTAATATTGATGTCCGTAAATGTTTACTCTCAGGTTAATAGGGTAAATTATCAAATATTAGGAATTAATGTAGAGGGCAATAAATCAGCCGATGCAAATACTATAATTGCAAATACCGGCTTAAAAGTTGGTGATGAGTTAGCTATCCCCGGCGATGAAACTATCAGCGCGATAAAAAGATTATGGGCATTAGGTATTTTTGAAGATGTACAGATTCTTGTAGATAAAAAAATTGAGAATGGCGTTTTTATTACTATTAAAGTCGTTGAATACCCAAGAGTTCAGGATGTTGTTTTTGAAGGTAACGATGAAATATCTACCGATGATTTGAAAAAAGAAGTTAATTTCATTTCAGGCCAGACGTTAAAACCTCAGGAAGTCCATAGAGTAAAAGAAAAATTCAAATCATTATATGATGAAGAAGGTTATCTAAATGCTTTAATTAATATTGTTAGGTATAATTTCTTCTGGGCTGATACTCTTGATGATCAAATTGTTGTTACATGGCGTAATGAAAAAGATTTATCAGATGAATACAAAACCGAATATGATTACAGTCCAAGCTCCCGTTATAATTTAATAACCAGAATTCAAGACAGAGTTTTATTAAAGTTTGTTATTGAAGAAGGCGATGAAGTAATTGTAAGAAAAATTGAATTCGTAGGAAATGAAAAGTTTGACGATGATGATTTGAAAAGCGAATTTGATGAAACTTCAGAAAGTAAATGGTGGAAATTTTGGAGCAGCGCTAAATTAAATAAAGAAAAATATGAAGAAGATAAAAAACTATTAAAAAAATTCTACAATAAAAACGGTTATATCGATTTTGAAGTTCTCGGCGATACCTTGATTTTTTCAGAGGACAGAAAAGATGTAGAATTACTTATTAGTGTAAATGAAGGGAACCAGTATAAAGTAAGAAACATAAATTGGACAGGTAATACGATTTATGAAGATGAAATTTTATCCCAGAGATTAGGATTTACCAAAGGCGACATTTACGATACGGAAAGATTTAATCAAAACCTTCACTTTAACGAAAAACAATCCGATGTTTCTTCTTTATATCAGGATGAAGGATATCTGGGATTTAATATTAATGCGAAGGAAGAAAAAATAACGGATGATTCTCTTGATCTTAATATCAGAATTAATGAAGGCAAAAGATTCAAAATTGGAAAAGTAAATATAAGCGGTAATTCTAAAACCAAGGACAAAGTAATAAGACGCGAATTATACTCAATCCCTGGCGATTATTTCAGCCGAAGCAGTTTATTCAGAAGTATACAACAGTTGGCAAACCTTAACTACTTTAATGTGGAACAGTTATATGCCAAAGGAGTTAATCCCAGACCAATGAATGACAGTACGGTTGCAATTGATTTTGCCGTTGAGGAAAAGTCAAGCGACTATTTGAATGCATCCGTAGGCTACAGTGGAAGTTTCGGATTCAGCGGCGCGGTAGGAGTTACTCTTACTAACTTTTCAATCGCTGAACCTTTTCAAATGGGTGCAGGACAAGTACTTGATTTTAATTGGCAATTCGGCGTTGGTAACTTTTACAGAACTTTCAAACTTGGATTTACAGAGCCTTGGTTTAACAATACACCTACCTTATTAGGATTCGAAGTTTTTGATACGCGCCAAAGATATGTGTATGACTTGAGACAATCGGGCGGTACGGTAAGAGTCGGAAGAAGATTAACATGGCCGGATAATTATTTTAGCGTTCAGGGATTATTCAGGTTTCAATACAATAATATTATTGACGGCGCTAACTTTTACGAAGAAGGTCTTTCCCGTCAGTATACAATCGGCGGTACAATTTCAAGACAAAATATTGATAACCCTATCTTCCCTTCTAACGGTTCCAATTTGATGTTAAACGTTGAACTGTCCGGCGGTCCTTTCCTGCCTGGAAATGTCGACTATCTTAAAATAAATTTTAAAACAGAATGGTATAAAAGATTATTTAATTCAAATAGAATCACATTTTACACTAGTTCAGAAATTGGTTATATTGACGAACTCGTTTCCGGTACAACTATTCAGCCTTTTGAGTTTTTCTGGATGGGCGGAAACGGATTAGTTTACGCTACAACCCCGCTTAGAGGTTACGACGATAGAAGCATCGGACCCAAGCAAGATAACGGCGATGTTGTAGGCAGCAGGGTCATGTTAAAATACAGCGCTGAACTAAGAGCTGCTTTAGCTTTAGAGCCAATTCCAATTTATATTTTGGCTTTCGCTGAAGCAGGTAATGTTTTTTTAGATTTACGCAAAACAGACTTTTTTAATTTAAAAAGATCTATCGGATTAGGGGCAAGGCTTTTAATACAGCCTGTTGGTTTGATAGGATTTGATTACGGTTATGGTTTCGATAGACCATCCGTTGACGGTGAAGATCCTCAATGGATTTTCCATTTCCAATTTGGAAGAGGTTTTTAATAACAACAAAATGAGGTAAAAGTGAAAAATTTAGTTCTAATTATATTCTTTGTATTCGGTACTGTTAATTTATTCGCACAAACTGTACAAAAAACTGCTTTTGTAAATTCAGAAATTATTTATGATCAATATGCGCCAGCTATTAAAGCTCAAAGTGATTTGGAAGCATTGGCTAATAAATGGAGAGCTACCAGAGACAGTATGGTTCAGTCATTACAAAACCAATATCAGGAATATCAGAAACAAGCTCAGACAATGACACCCGACAAACAAAAAGCTGCGCAGCAGCAGTTAGCGGGGAACGAACAAAAAATTACAGAGTTTGAACAGTCAAAATTCGGTCAGCAGAACGGCGAACTTTACCTCAAACAAATTGAACTTTTTAAACCTATCAGAGAAAGAGTTTTAAAAGCAATTGAAGATGTTGCCAAGAATGCAGGCTTTACATTTGTATTCGACAAAACTGAAAATGTAAGCACTATGGTTTACGGAGATGCTGAGTTTGATATTACTTATAAAGTTTTAGATTTACTTAAAAAAGATAAATAAAAACTAAATAGGTTCAATTATGCGAAAACTCTTGTTAGCATTATTTCTTCTCCCTTTTTTCTCCGGGAATATAATAGCTCAGCTTAATATTGGATATGTTGATTCAGATACAATTATGAAAGAACTCCCGGATGCTCAGGACGCGCAAACAAAGCTGGATAATATAATTAAAGAATGGCAGGATGAACTAGCCAGACTTGAAAAAGATTACAAAGGACAGCTTGACGAGTTTGAAAAAAGAAAATTAATTATGAGTGATGAATTAAAAACTCAGAAACAACGCGAACTGGATAAGATAAAACAGGAAGTTGAAAAATACAGACAAGATAAATTCGGCGTTAACGGAGAACTCTTTAAAAAACAGGATGAAGTTATGAAACCTGTTCAAAATAAAATTTTTACAGCTATTAAAGAAGTAGCCGAAGACGAAGATTTAGATTTTGTTTTTGACAGAAGCGGCGATATATTATTTCTTTATGCAAAAGATGAGTATGATGTTACAAGCAAAGTCCTCGCAAAATTAAAATGATTCTTAATGAAAATAACAGTAAAAGAAGCCGCCGATATTCTCGGCGGCAAATTATATGGCGATCCCTCAACTGAAATAACAGGAATTTCAAAAATTGAAGACGCTAATCCCGGCGATCTTACTTTTTTTTACCTTTCCTCTTACGAAAAATTTCTTTCTTCCACTAAAGCTTCAGCTGTTTTAATCAAACCCGAAGTTAATAAATCAAGAAATGATATCTGTTATATTGAAGTTGAAGACCCTAAAGGTGCCTTCCAGCAAATTATCTCCAAATATTTTTCTTATGAAATTTCTTTAATTGGAATTGATGATTCGGCATATATTTCCCCTTCGGCAAAAATTGGTAAAAATGTTTCCGTAGGTAAAAATGTTGTTATATCCGATAATTGCAAAATTGGCGATAACACGAAAATTTTTCATAATACCGTGATTATGGAAAACGTTAGGATTGACAGCGATGTTTTAATTTATCCTAATGTTACGGTGCGTGAAAACTGTGTAATCGGGAAAAGAACAATTGTTCACTCCGGTACAGTTATAGGTTCTGACGGATTCGGATACAACCCGGATGAAAAAGGCGTATACCATAAAATTCCTCAAATAGGAAATGTAGTTATTGAAGATGATGTTGAAATCGGTTCAAATGTTTCTATTGACCGTGCTTCAATAGGCTCAACATTAATTAAAACAGGCGTAAAGATTGACAACCTTGTTCAGATTGCCCATAATGTTGTTGTTGGAGAAAACACTGTTTTTTCAGCGCAGACCGGTGTATCAGGAAGTACTAAAATTGGAAAAAACTGTATATTAGCCGGACAAGTAGGCGTTGTTGGACATATTGAAATATCGGACGGAGTTATTGTTGCTGCTCAGTCAGGCGTATCTAAAGGAATTTCTAAACCCGGAAAATATTTCGGCTCTCCGGCAAAAGAAATGGTTAATGCTTTAAAACTTGAGTCGCACATTAGAAATTTGCCAACCTACGTTGAAAAAATAAAATTACTTCAAAAAGAAATTGAAGAACTTAAAACCCATGTTTTAAAAAACAAATCAAGGGATGAAGCTTAATGCTCGAATTACAAAGAACGATTGAAAATCCTGTTTCTGTTTCAGGTACAGGCTTACATACAGGTACAACTTGTACCATAACATTTAAACCGGCACCTGAAAACTACGGAATACGTTTTGTCAGAACCGATTTAGGCGGAAACCCGGAAATACCTGCGCTTGTTGACTATGTTGTTGATGTTTCTAGAGGTACAACTATTGGCATTGGCGATATTAAAGTACATACTGTCGAACACGTACTTGCTGCTGTTGCCGGACTTCAAATTGACAACATTAGAATTGAACTGAACGGAATTGAACCCCCGGTTGGCGATGGAAGCTCACTTGCGTTTGTTGAAAAATTAAAAGAAGCAGGATTTGTAACTCAAAAAGAACCGAAGGATTATCTTGTTATTGAAGATACTGTAATGCATCATAATGAAGAAGAACAGGTTGATATTGTAGCTTTGCCATTAAGCAGCTACAGACTTACAGTTATGGTTGATTATCAAAATCCTGCCTTGGGAAGCCAGCATTCAGGCCTGTTTGATTTAGAAAAAGAATTCGCAACAGAGTTTGCGCCTGCAAGAACTTTTTGCTTTTTAAGTGAAGTTGAAGCATTAGCTCAAAAAGGATTAATCAAAGGGGGCAATCTTGATAATGCCGTCGTGATTGTTGACCATAAATTAGATAAAGACGGTCTCGAAGATTTAAGAAAAAAAATCGGTCTTAAAAGTGAAATGGTTATTGGCCAGTCAGGGTTTTTAAATGACAATTCTTTAAGATTTAAAAACGAACCTGTACGACATAAACTGCTTGATATGATTGGAGATTTAGCATTAATCGGCGTTCCGCTTAAAGCTCAGATTTTGGCAGCTCGCCCCGGACATAAAGCCAATGTCGAATTTGCAAAAAAAATACGGAAATTATATCAGCAGAAAAAACTTGAGAAAAAATTTCAGCATGTAAAAAAAGAAGGCGTTGTTTTTGACGTAAATGCGATTCAAAAAATTCTGCCTCACCGCTATCCATTCCTTTTGGTTGATAAAATTGTTGAGCTTGAAATGGATAAAAGAGTTGTAGGAATAAAATCAGTCACAATTAACGAACCATTTTTTCAAGGTCATTTCCCCGGTCAGCCGGTAATGCCCGGTGTATTAATAGTTGAAGCAATGGCCCAATGCGGCGGTATATTAATGCTAAACTCTATAATGGATCCATCTGAAAAACTTGTTTATTTTATGGCAATAAATAATGCAAAATTCAGACAGCCGGTCGTACCCGGCGATCAATTAACTTTGGAAGTTGAGCTTGTTAATAAAAAAAGCAAAATCATTATTATTAAAGGCAAAGCATATGTAGGAAATAAAATTGTTGCAGAAGCTGAAATGACTGCGGCAATTGTTGACAGAGAAAATAATCCATCATAAAAAGAAAATAAAATGAATAATATTCACTCAACCGCAGTTGTTAGTCCTAAAGCAAAATTAGGCGATAATATTACTGTTGGACCATATGTAATAATTTACGACAATGTGGAAATTGGAAACGGATGTAATATTGGTCCCCACGCCGTTATTTATGACGGAGCTCGAATTGGAGAAAGAGTTATAATTCATCAATCCGCTTCGGTATCTAATTCACCTCAAGATTTAAAATACGCAGGTGAAGAAACATTATTTTATATAGGCGACGATACAGTTATAAGAGAATGTGTAACCCTTCACAGAGGTACAGTTGAAACAGGCGTTTCAAAAATTGGGAAAAACTGTTTGTTAATGGCTTATACGCATGTGGCGCACGACTGCATTGTTGGTGACAGATGTATAATGGCAAACGGCGTTCAACTCGGCGGACATGTTGTTCTTGATGATTGGGTTATAATTGGGGGCATGACCCCAGTGCACCAGTTTTGTAAAATTGGAGCGCACGCAATGATAGGCGGAGGATTTAAAGTTACAACAGATGTACCTCCCTTTATTCTTGCAGCACGCGAGCCGCTTAGATTTGAAGGACTAAATGTTCTTGGTTTAAGAAGACGCGGATTTTCAAACGAAGAAATTGGTTCTATTAAGAAAGCTTATGAAATATTTTATAGTTCCGGTTTAAATTATTCCGCCGCAAAACAGAAAATGAAACAAGAATTTGTTGGAAATAAACATGTAGATTTAATCCTGAACTTTTTTGAAAAAAGTACTCGTTCTATTTTAAGAAAATGATCTGGCACTTAATTAAAAGCGGCTCTAATCCGGGTCGCTTAAATATGGAAATTGATATAGACCTCGCAAAATCATGCGCTGACAACAATGCGTATTTCAGGTTATATAGATGGGATCCATACTGCATTTCGCTTGGAGCAAATCAGCTTTTTGAAGACATCAATCTTAAAAAAGCGGAGAATGACGGTATTGAAGTAGTTAAAAGACCTACCGGCGGAAGAGCCATTTTACATGCCGAAGAAATAACTTATTCGGTAATTTTGCCTCTAAGTTTCGGACTTTCACCAAAACAAATTTATTCAAAAATTTCTCAAGCTCTGTTAAAAGGTTTAGCAGAATACAATCCGAAACTGACATCAGCAGAACTTGAAAGTATTCAGCCGAACTTTCCGGACTTGTTAAAAAAATCCTCCGGTGTTTTATGTTTTGCCAGTACGGCAAAAAATGAAGTTAAATTTGACAGCAAAAAAATTATCGGCAGCGCGCAAAGAAAATTAAATAATGTCGTTCTTCAGCACGGCTCAATATTATGCGGCCAATATCACAGAAATCTGGCAGACTATTTAAACAAAGGTATTTCCGAAATCAATAAACTTAAAATTGAATTAGAGAACAGTACAACAGAGATTACTACTATATTAAATGAGCCGGTAGATTATAATAAACTATCATCCTCTTTAATAAATGGTTTCCGGATAGAATTTGAAATTGAATTTGCCGACCAAATATCAGAACATGATGTAATAAATTTCGAACTAAATTAACCTCCCTACTGTATAAATCCCGTGAATTCTTAAATCAACTAAATCACTTTAGTAAATAGAAAATTAAATTATTATCTTAGTTAGTTTAATTGGCGTAATCTTACTTTTTTGTAAAAAATATTATTAAAAATATGATGAATATGACCATAAAGAATTTTTGTCCTAATGTTAATTATGCTGTTTTCTTTTTATTTATTTCGTTAAATCTTTTTGGGCAGGATAATGAATTTAAGATCGAAAAAATAATTAGCGGAATTGAAGTCAACGATATAAGCGGCGATGAGGAAAATATTTGGTTCGCCACAAACGGGAAAGGAATTTATAAATATGATTTGAAGACTAATAATCTATCAAACTATTCAACTTTATTAGATAATCTTCAAATGGATTTTTTTTATTGTCTTACATCAAATAAAGATTATGTCTGGGCAGGTTCAACAGACGGATTATTTATTCTTGATAAAAAGCGCGACAGATGGTCAAAAAGAAAATTCGGAAAAGGCGGTCAGTTGAGCAATTGGATACGTTCTGTTGAATATGATCCTTATGATAATTCGGTCTGGATAGGAAGATTTATGTATCTGACAAAATTTGATATGAAAGACAAAAGATTTTATGATTATGATTTAACCCAAAACCAAAATATGAAAACAAATACCATAAAAACAGTTAAGGTCGATGGCGACAGTTTGGTTTGGTTCGGGACAGAAGCAGGTTTGCATAAATATGATAAATCCCGTTCCATTGATTATGATGAGGCGCTTAAATTTTATGATAACTCATTTAATTATTTTTACGGAGAAGGTGAATCGGTTTCAATATCCGCAGTTCTTGTTGAGCAGAATAATTTGTGGATTGGTCTCGACGAGTTTATTACTGCTGATAATCCTGAATACAATTTAGGCGGTTTATACAAATTTAACAGGAAAAATGAGTGGACAAAGTTTGACGATAAAACAGGACTCTCGGGAAACGGAATATTTTGTCTTGAACGTACCGGGAAATATATTTGGGCCGGTATTTACCAATTCGGGAAAAATACAAAAGATATTTATGGACGCGGTTTAGCAATTATTAACAGTATTACAAACGAAGTAAAAGAAATTAGAAACGAAATTCTGCCTTACACTATTTTATCACTTTATTTTGATGGAAAAAATATGTGGGTCGGTACAGATTCCGGCGCTTTTAGAATTGAGCTAACAAATGATCTAACTAATTTAAATGGAAACTAAACATGGTTGAAATTACACCGGAAAGATTAATACAGCTAAAAGAAAATTTTAAAGGCAAAAAAATTGCCGTAATCGGAGATATGATGCTTGACCAATATTTTTGGGGTGATGTAAAAAGAATTTCCCCTGAAGCTCCGGTTCCGGTTGTTGAAGTAGACAATGAATTTTCTAGATTCGGAGGCGCCGCAAATGTCGCATTAAATATATTGAAACTTGGAGGAATTCCTGTACCAATTGGTATTATCGGGAATGATAACGACGGCAATACTTTTAAATCTTTAATGCTAAGCGCCGGTATTGACAGCAGCGGAATAATTATTGACAATGAAAGACCTACAACATCTAAGTTAAGAGTAATTGCCGGCAAGCAACACGTTGTTAGAATTGACAAAGAAAACAAAGAATATATAAATGAAGATGTAGAAAATAAGATTATTGATTTTCTCAATTCTCAACTGGATACTCTAAACGGAATAATTTTAGAAGATTATAATAAGGGAGTGTTAACAAAAAGAATAATTAATACTTCAATTGAGCTTGCAAACAAAAACAATATTATAATCACCGTTGATCCAAAGTTTGAAAACTTTTTTGAATATAAAAATGTTACTGTATTTAAACCAAACAGAAAAGAAGCCCAAGATGCATTTGGTAAAAGAATAACAAATGAAGATGAATTGTTATCAGTAGGCAAAAAACTATTGGAAAAGTTAAATCCAAAATATGCGCTGCTTACGCTCGGAGAAAAAGGAATGACGCTTTTTGAAAAAGGGAAAGAAATGATAAGCGTTCCTACCAAGGCAAGAAGAGTTTCAGATGTATCAGGCGCCGGCGATACGGTAATTTCTACTTTAACAATCGCGCTGACAGCTGGAGCAAATATATACGAAGCCGGTTATCTTGCTAATTACGCTGGCGGACTTGTTTGTGAAGAAGTTGGAATTGTTCCTATTGAATTAGATAATCTGTTCTTAACAGTTGGTAAAGAAAAATGAATAATATTTTAAACCGCGATGATTTATTAAAGCTTAGGAATAATTTTAAAATAGAAAATAAAAAAGTAGTTTTTACAAACGGCTGTTTTGATATTCTTCATGCAGGACATGTCGACTATTTAGTAAAAGCAAAAGCTTCAGGAGATATACTGGTTGTAGCGCTTAACAGTGATATATCTGTGAAAAGTATTAAAGGCGATAAGCGTCCAATTGTTAACGAAAATGAGCGTGCATTTATTATAGCAAATCTTAAACCGGTTGACTACGTAACATTTTTTGACGAAGATACGCCTGAAGTAATTATTAAAGAACTGGTCCCGGATATTTTAGTTAAAGGAGCCGACTGGGATATTAATAAAATTGTCGGTAAAGATACGGTGGAAAATAACGGGGGCAAAGTCATAACAATTGAATTTATTAACTTTCAATCTACATCTAATATAATTGAGACTGTTTTAGAAAGATACGGCAGGTAATTTGAGTACTAAAAAAAAATATCAGCGTACTCTATTTCAAAAGATTGTGAATTTTTTTATTGCACTCTTTGCCTCCATAGTTGTGCTTATTTTAATATTTATTGGATATACTCAAACCTCTTCTTTCAGAGAACTGCTTAAAACAAAGGTAACCGAGGCTGTTAACTCCTCTATTAACGGAGAATTATTAATAGAAAAAATTGAAGGTACTATATTTACTTCTTTATTTTTAAAAAACACTAAGGTTATAAATGGAAATGATACTCTTTTAAATCTAGGAAACCTGGAATTAAAAATAAGTCCAATGCAGCTTCTTCTTAAAAAATTATATATAAGAAAAGTTGTATTGTCAGATGTTTATATAAATCTTTTAGAAAATGAAAACGGTAAGTGGAATTTATCCGAATTAATTAAGGATGAACCCGAGGATGAAGATTCTTCAAGTTCCGATCTTCCTTTCACCATCCAGGTAAATGAGCTTAGCTTAATAAATATAAATTTTACTAGAAAAACATTCGTTAATAAATATAATAATGCCGAACCGCCCAAATTGGATTTCGATAATCTTATCATTAATAATTTAAATATCAATGCCAGTCTGGCGGCTGATATCAATAATAACAATTATGCAGTTTTACTTAAACAGATTTCGTTCCGTCCCAATTTTGGAAATTTTAATCTAAAAAGTTTATCAGGTTTTTTTGAAGTAACCCAGAACTATCTAAGCGTCAAAGATTTAATTTTTCTTTCCGACAGCAGCAATATTGAACTAAGCGCAAAATTGGACGGATTTAATATTTTTGGCGAAACTGTATTGGAAGAATTAGAAAACTACCCTTTCAATATGGAATTTACAGCCTCCCCATTTTATTTTAATGATCTTTCAGCTTTTATTGAAGGCACTGAAATTCTAAAAGGACGCCCTCAAGTGTACTTAAAAGCTTCAGGCAAATTCGGTGAACTTGATATAAGCAGATTAAACATGAAGTATGAAAACACTGCTCTAAACGCTTCAGGGAAAATATATAATTTAAATTCTCCCGAAAAAATGTATTTTGATTTTATAATTAATAACTCAAGTGTAGATTATTCCAATGTTTTAAAGCTTCTCCCCTCTCTTGATCTCCCATATTTCGAAAACCTTTTTATAAATAATTTGAATATCGACTATAAAGGCGAACCGACAAAATTTAAAGCTACGCTTATGGGAGACTTGCCCCAGGGAAATATAAATCTAGATGCTTTATTAAACTTTCAGAAAAAAGAGATTGAATATGACGTAAAATTTAAAACCAAAAATATAAACCTAAAACCAATAATTAACATTGACTCAAAAATTTCATCCAGCGGAATTATAAAAGGTAAAAGTTTTGACCCTACTAAACTTGAAGCTACATTTAATTTTATTGCCACTAAATCGGTATTTAACGGATACAATATTGACAGCCTTACTGTAACTTCGAACGGCGCGGCTAAAATTATAGATTTAAATTTAAAAACGGTAATCAATAACGCATCGGCAAATGTAAAGGGTAAACTTGATTTTACAGATAAAAATAAACCGGCTTACGATTTAAATGGAAATATAAGAAAGCTGAATTTAGCTTTATTCTTGGAGGACTCAACTTTTCAAAGTTCCTTAAATTTTGCTTTTAATGCGGTTGGAAAAGATTTGGATATTGATTCGATGAGCGGTGTTTTTAATATCCAGCTTGATTCCTCTCTTTATAGAGAAAAGTTAATTGAGAAATCTGCATTAAAGTTAGATCTGAATAAAATTCAAAATGAAAGAGAAATAAACTTGGTTTCCGATTTTGTTGATTTTAAAATTACAGGCGATTTTTTATTGTCTCAGGCAATTGATATTATATCGTATGAGGCTGCTACAATTTCAAAAATTATATCTGATAAAGTTGATGAGCTAAACCCTGTTAATATTATTAATTCTTCAAGCGAATTAGTTGATGAATCGTCATCAATTCCGGAATTTATTAAATCGGACTTAGTGTTGGACTATGAATTTGAATTTAAGGATTTTGAATTAATTGCATTAATATTAAACAACGACAAGTTGGATATTAACGGCAACGGTGAAGGCAAAATCGAAAATACAGGAACCCATTTTACCGTATCATCTGAAATGCACCTGGATTATTTTTTAAATATTGATGATGAACAAATAATTTATTTATCCAAAGTAGATGCGGAAATTAATTTCAGTCGCGATAACCGTTCATCTGACTTTGACAAACTATTCGGAACATTATCTTTAACCGGCAACAGAGTATATTTCGGTAGCGAATTAAATTCTGTTAATGCGGATTTAATTTTTAACCAAAGCAGGTTGATATTTAATCTCGAAGGCGAATTTGAGAATTACCTAAAAGCTCAAGCGGAAGGAAATATTACTATGTCACCCCGTGAGCAGAAAATTGAATTTGACCAGCTTAAAATTAATTATGAAGGGATTTCCTGGAACAATAAAGACCAGATGACGTTAACAATATCTCCCGACTCGGTAAATTTCAAAAACTTTGAATTTACACGGGGAGTATCTTCTTTTTCATTTGACGGAACAACTTATTCCGACGGTTCTCAAAATCTTAAAATACTTGTTGATAACCTGACCGGCGATATTATTAGTAAATACTTATTAGATAGCGACATTGACTACATAGAGACTAATTTAAATGTTAAAGGAAATATTAAAGGAAAATTCAATGAACCGATTATGAACTTTAACTTAGTAATGAATAACCTTGCTTATAATAATGTAAAACTTGGAAATCTTATATGCGATGTTAAATATTCCGATAAAAATATTTACTCTGATTTATTATTTATTGATTCAACATATAACATTAATAAGCCTCTTCTTGTAATGAACGGGAAAATTCCTATTGATTTAAATTTTAGTTCAATAGAAGATAGAATAGATCCTTCACAATTTGTTGATTTGTCTTTGATATCAAACGGTTTTAATTTAAGCTCATTGGGAAATTTAATTCCAAAAGTTACAAACCAAAAAGGTGAATTAATTGCCAATTTAAAAATTGGCGGGTATATTAATAAAATGACATACGAAGGCTCTGTTAAAATTGAAAACGGAAGTTTTAAATCATTAACTAATTATCTTGATTATAATTTTAAAATTGATCTGGCAAGCAAGGGAAACGAAATAATTATTAATAATATTCAAGTATCTAATTCTTCAGACGAGAAATTTTCAGGGACAGTTAAAGGAAATGGCAATATAGAATTGGCCGGATTCTCAATTGATAAAATTAATGTTGCATTAAATGGAAACATTGCTTTGCTTAGTAATAAATCTAAAGCAGTTAATCCGAATTTTTTCGGGGATCTTTTTATTTCAACTGCAGGGGATTTGATTTATAAATATGAAAACGAAAGGTCTTTTGTTGAAGGAAAAGTATTGCTCGAAGAAACAAATCTTACTTATACCTCGGCTCAGGTTTCTACAAGTACTTTTCAAAATGAATTTATTTATCAGTTTGTAGTCGACTCGTCAAAAATTGATTTAGAAAAACTTAAATTTGATAGATTGGTAGCAAACAACAATATTAAAAAAAATAATTTTACGGATTTAAGCAAAATTAAATCTAGTTTTGATTATGATATAGAAATTGAAGTTAATAAAAACGCGGAACTTAAGTTTATTTTTGCTCAGGCATTTAAACTTACGGCCGAAGCAGTTGGCAGTTTCAGATACAGCCAATTTAACGGTGTCCCCCGCGCATTGGGTCAATTTACACTCGTAGGAGATTCCAAACTTGAGTTTTTTAAAACCTTTAAAGCCGAAGGTTTGTTAAGATTCGAAACGGATATTTCTGACCCGTTCATTAATGTTGTTGCTACATATAGAAACAACTATGAGGGAGATGCAAGTAATCAGGAAGTGGCTGTAAAAATCCGTATTAATAGTCCGTTAAGCAATTTAGGAAAAAACATTTCAAGCGATGAAAATTTTATCGCGGTTTATGTGGGTACTCAGAATATAGAAAATAATTCCCCCAACCCGAGATACGATGACAGTGATGCAGTTTCTTTTATATTATTAGGAAAATTTTTATCAGATAACACACTTAGTACAAATGATAAAACAACTGCCGCCACAGAAATTGGAGCGAACACGGCTTCAACGTTCCTTGGACCTGTGCTGACTAATTTTACCAACTCGGTTGTCGGTGATTTTATTAATGACGTTCAGCTTAATCAAAGAGGCGAAGGCGGATATAATTTTAGTGTATCGGGTAAACTTCAAAAAATTCGCTACAGTCTGGGTTATAATTTTGGAAACGCCCAAAGCGGAAGTATCCCGATCAACCGCGCTAATCTTCGTTTTGAATATTTATTTAATCCTAATTTTTTAATTAGTCTTGAACGTAAAGATCCTGTTGTGCAGTCTACAGGTGTAGAAGAAAAAATTAATGAACTTGTTTTAAAATATAAATTTGAGTTTTAATGAAAAAGGAATTAAAAGCATTTTTTAGCAGGAACCCTACGTCAGGGATCAAAGCCCGCGAACTAGCAAAAAAATTATTTCTGCAAAGTCCAAACGAATATGCAAAGTTAAAGGATGTTCTTTTCAAATTGGAAAAGGAAGGTTTCCTTTCCAAAAACGGGAAAAGATATTTTCTTAACAAAGCCAATGTTGAGGGACTAAAAGGTAAACTTGAGATTATTAAAGGTGGAAGTTATGGCTTCGTTTCATTAAATAATCAGCCGGGAAAAAATAATGTTAAAACTAAAGACATATTTATTCCGGAGAAATATTTATCAACAGCTTTAAACGGCGATATTGTTGAAATAGAATTGCTTCATAAACAGAAAGGAAAAAGTATTGAAGGAAAAATATTAAAAATTGTTGAACGCCATAAATCGGAATTTGTTGGTACTCTTAAAAAAGATAAGTCGCATTTTTTTGTCATCCCCGATGAAAAAGAAATTCACGTCGATTTTTTTATACGGCCGGAAAATTTAAACAATGCAGTTAGCGGAGATAAAGTTGTAGTTGAAATCCATGATTGGGAAACAGATAAATTAAATCCGGAAGCAAAAGTTACTGAAATCCTAGGTAAAGCAGGTTCCTATGATGCTGAAATTTCTGCCCTTGCAAGAGAATTCAATCTTTCTTATATATTTCCTCAAGATGTTCTTTCACAAGCTGAAAAAATTCCGGTAGAGATTCCGGAAAATGAACTTAAAAATAGAGTTGATTTTAGAAATGAAGATGTGTTTACCATTGATCCTGATAATGCAAAAGATTTTGACGATGCAGTTTCAATAAAAGAACTTAATAACGGAAATTATGAAATCGGAATTCATATTGCCGATGTAAGTCATTTTGTAGATAATAATTCTTCAATTTATAATGAAGCATATAAGCGGGGCACCAGTGTTTATTTTGTAGGAAGTGTTGTCCCGATGCTTCCGGAAAGACTTTCGAACAAAATATGTTCGCTTGTACCTAATGAAGATAGACTTACTTTTTCGGTTATTGTTGAAATTACTCAGCGAGGTAAGGTTGTTTCTTATAAAATTGACAAAACCGTAATTAACAGTAAACGAAGATTTTCATATAAAGAAGTCCAGGATATTCTTGATCAAAAACAGGGCGACTTTTACAACAAACTTGTTCAGTTAAATAATCTGGCAAAAGTATTAAGAAAAAAGAGAGTGCGAGCCGGAAGCATTAATTTTGTAACTCCCGAAGTAGAATTTAAACTGGATAAATTGGGTGCTCCAATTGAAATAAATATTAAAAAGACTCTTGACAGTCATCAGCTGATAGAAGAATACATGCTGCTCGCAAATCAGATAGTTGCGGCGCATATTAGATCAAAAGAGAACAAAAACAGTATTCCGTTTGTTTATAGGATACATGATTTGCCGGGAGAGGAAAAGATAAGAGAGTTTGCAACTTTCGTAAGTTCGCTTGGATATAACTTTTCTATTGATTCGGCGAAAAACCCAAAAGCAATTCAAAGTCTTTTGGAAAGTGTTGCAGGTAAAGAAGAAGAGGCTCTTGTGAATGATGTGGCAATTAGATCAATGGCTAAAGCGGTTTACAAACCGGATAACATTGGACATTACGGATTAGGTTTTAAGTACTATACACATTTCACTTCGCCAATCCGCCGCTTCCCGGATTTAATTGTTCATAAGTTAATATTTAATTATATAAACGGAAAGAAACCAGAATACACTTATAATGCTTTGCTAGAAATTTGTGATCATTCTTCTGCTCAGGAAAGAAATGCGGTTGGCGCTGAAAGAGTTTCTATTAAATTAAAACAGATTGAATTTCTTAAAAATAAAGTCGGTGAAGAATTTCACGGTATTATTTCCGGAGTTACAAATTTCGGTATATTTATTGAACTGTGCGATACCTTGGCCGAGGGACTAATAAAACTAAGAGACATGGAAGACGACTATTATTCTCTGGATGAAAAAAATTATTGTATTGTCGGACAAAGAACAAAAAAGAAATACCGGCTTGGTGATAAACTTACTGTAAAAATCACACGCGTAAACGAAGAAAGACGCGAACTTGATTTGGCTATTGTCGAAAATAAATTTAATTAATAACAAAATATTGGATAAATAAATGAGAAGAATATTTTTTTCCCTTCTTTTTACTTCCTTATTTGTCTCAAATATTTTTGGGCAATTCGGAAAAAATAAGGTTCAATATAAAGAGTATGAATGGTTCTTTATTCAAACCACTCACTTTGATATATATTTTAACGAAGAAGGTAAAACAGCTGCGGAGTTTGCGGCAAACGTAGCCGAAGAATCATTAAATTCAATTGAGCGGAAATTAAATTTTAAAATAAATAACAGGCTTACTCTTGTTATTTATAATTCTCATAATGACTTCCAGGAAACAAATACAACTGATGAATATTTGTCGCAGGGAATTGGCGGATTTACCGAACCATTTAAAAACAGGGTAGTTTTTCCTTTCGAAGGCTCATGGCAAAAATATCGTCATGTTATTCATCATGAATTGGTTCATGCGGTTATGAGAGATTATCTTTACGGAGGAACAGTTCAGAACATTGTTGCCAAGGGTATTACTCTTCAGCTCCCTCATTGGTTTCATGAAGGTATGGCCGAATATCTTTCAAGCGACTGGGAAACTAACTCCGATATGTTCATAAGCAATGCAGTTATTAATGAATTCCTGCCGGATATAGAAAGATTGAGCGGTTATTTCGGCTATAGAGGCGGACAATCTGTGTTTCACTATATCGGTGAAACTTACGGCGAAGAAAAAGTCGGTGAACTATTAAGTAAAATACAGGGAGTAGGAAATTTTGAAGGTGGACTTAAAGCGACCATTGGTTTATCACTTGAAGAGCTAAATGAAAGATGGAAAAAAGATTTGAAGAAAAAATATTGGCCTTCAATAGCAGATAGACTTGATCCTGATGAATTCGCAAAAAGGTTAACAAAAAATGAAGAAACCGGCGGATTCTATAATACTAGTCCTGCAATATCACCTCAAGGGGATAAGATTGCGTTTTTGTCAGACAGAGATATTTTTATGGATTTGTACCTGCTTGATGCCTATACAGGAAAGGTAATCAAACGAATATTGGAAAGCGGACAAACAAACAACTTCGAAGAATTAAACGTACTGTTTCCTGCCCTTACATGGGCGCCTGATAATAAACGAATTGCACTATCAGGTAAACTCAACGGTTATGACGTAATTTATATTATCGATTCCGAAACAGAAGAAATTGAACAGCTGCCATTTAAACTTAACGGAATTGAATCTACTTCCTGGTCGGCCGATGGCTCAATGATTGCATTTAACGGCAGTTCATCAAAACAGTCTGATATTTATATTTATAATTTTAATACGGGTGAATTATCAAATATTACTAATGATATATTTTCTGATGGTGAACCTTCCTGGGGTCCCGAAGGTAAAAAAATATATTTTTCATCTGATCGTGGAAATTATTTAAACGAAAAAATGGCGATTGCAGATAATTTCAAACTTGTTGATCATAATTATAGTCAACTTGATTTGTACTCGGTTGAATTGGGTAATAAACAGATTGCGAGAATAACTGACTGGCCGCTAAGTGATGAAAAATCTGCAAGAGTTTCACCTGACGGGAAAGAATTAATTTTTACATCCGACTATAACGGTATTACCAATATTTACAAAAAGAGACTTGATTTATCGAAAAACGACGCTATTTCCATTGTTAATATTAACGCCGTTCCATTAACTAATTCGTTAAATGGAATTGACCAAATATCAATAACTAAGGACGGTAAAAAGCTGGTGTTTACATCTCTTTATAAACTGGGATACAACATTTTTATGCTTGATAATCCATTTGAAATGGAACCGGCAGCAGATGAATTAGAACAAACTCTTTTTATGAAAAGTCTTATTGATAAAATGAAAGAAGAAAGCAAACTAAACCAGATTGCTTCGGTTGATAAAATTGATGAATTAGAAGTTGAAGAAATAGATTCAAATGAAAAAGATAATTCGGGAAAAGAAAAAGCTGAAGAATTTGAGAATGTTCCAATAACTTCAAAGAAAGATTCCAGCGATAATAATTTTGTTTTTTACACAGGACAATATGTAGATCAGGATTCGGTCAAAAAAGATTCAACTAAAAAAGATTATAGCAATTATATTTTCGGTGTTGATGAAGATTCAACAAAATCGGAAGTTAAAATTTCAGACCGCAAAGATTTATTCACTCAAAAACTAGACGACAACGGAAATTATTTAGTAAATAAATATAAAATTAATTTTTCGCCCGATTTAATTTATGCGAACGCAGGATACAGTACTTTATACGGAGTGTTGGGCACAACCGTATTATCTTTTTCGGATGTATTGGGGAATCATAGAATAATAGGAATTACAAGTCTTCAAGTTGATTTGAAAAATAGCGATTACGGATTATCATATTATTATCTTCCTAAAAGATGGGACCTCGGAATTGAAGGATTTCATACTGCAAGGTTTGTTTATTTGACACGCGGAGGAGGATCAAATCTTTTTAGATTTAGAAACTTCGGAGGTGTTGTTTCCATAAGTTATCCTTTCAGCACATTTTATAGAGTAAATGGAAGCCTTGCCTATCTAAATGTATCTTCAGAAAATTTAGATAATATTGCCGAGCCGACAGATAAAAGATCATACCTAATTCCAACGGCTAGTTTTGTACACGACAATGTTCTATACGGTTATACTTCTCCTATTGAGGGAACAAGATATAATATAACCGCATTTGGTGATCCCGGAAT
The DNA here is from genome assembly GCA_018829205.1 of Bacteroidota bacterium. GTDB lineage: Bacteria > Bacteroidota > Ignavibacteria > Ignavibacteriales > Melioribacteraceae > JAHJUE01. The sequence continues at coordinate 31,560 of JAHJUE010000005.1, read as the reverse complement.
TGCTGATTCAAAAAGATCATTTTATTCTTTAACATGGGACTATAGAACTTATTTTAGATTTTGGTATGATAACTCATTCGTTTTCAGAGTTTCCGGTGGATTTTCTGGCGGAGCAAATCCGCAAAGATTTTTTGTGGGCGGAACGGACAACTGGATCAACAGAACATTTTCCACAGGTGATATTCCTTTGGAAAACGCTTCTGATTTTGCCTTCCTCAGCCCTGCTCTTCCCCTAAGAGGATATGACTATGCTGAACAAATAGGAACAAAGTATTCACTGTTAAATTTAGAATTAAGGATGCCGGTTATACGTTATCTTTTAACAGGTCCGCTTCCCCTATTATTCCAAAATATTCTTGGAACTGCTTTTATTGACGCAGGTTCTGCCTGGAATAATTCGGATAAATTACGTTTCTTCACTAAGGATTTAAATGGCAATACGGTAACCGATGATTTATTGATCGGCACCGGTTTTGGTGCCAGAGCATTTGTACTTTTCGCGTTATTAAGATTTGACGTTGCCTGGAAATGGAATGTTGAAGGTTTCTCCAAACCCAGATATTATATTTCTCTTGGAACAGACTTCTAAAAAAAACACCCCGGAAAATCGGGGTGTTTTTTAATACAACTTATTATTTAGAAGTATTATCAACCTTTGAAGGATTTTCTTTTTTAGTTGCTTCCTTTGTTTGGCTATCAGTTTTTGCTACTTCTTTTTTTGCTGGCGAATTTTTGTAATCAGTCTGATAAAAACCTGTGCCCTTAAAGATGGGGCTGCTTCCGGCGCCGATTAATCTTTTTAAAGGTCCGTCGCATTGCGGACATTCCTTTAACAATTCATCCGACATTTTCTGAAACTCTTCAAACACATGTCCGCAGCTTAAACATTGGTAATCGTAATTAGGCATTATTTCATTCACTCCGTTTATTCTAAATTAAGGTCAGCAAAGTTATTTAGTTTATATATAAAAATAAACATCTATTTTTATTCATCTATTTTCAATATATTAACATTATGCTAATAAAAAAATACTCCCGGTTTATATTTGCTATCTTTTCACTTCTGTTTAGCGGCTGTCTTAATTACGAACAAATTACAACTATAAAAAAAGACGCTTCAGGTGAAATGTTTATTCATTATTGGACAAACATTTCGCAGATGCCCGACAGCTTGTTAATTTATAATTCGGGAATATTTAATAAAGATTCTTTAGCGAACAAATACATATCCCCTTTTACAACAATTGATTTTACGGAAGTGTACAACGATTATTTAGACAGTACAATACATGCAAAAGTAAAATTTATATTTACTAATATTGACTCATTAAATAAAATTCCGGCTTTCAGAAATTATAATTTTATTTTTAATAAAAATAATGAAGATGAGTACATATTCTCTCAGGATGTAAATTATTTCCAATTTACCCCGGATTCTTCACAAAATTTCACAATGAAATTTACATATTATTTACCTGGCAGGGTTTTATTTCATAATGCAAATTCCTTATCTCAAAATAAACTTGAATGGGAATTTTCTATTAATGAAGCCGACAGTATTAAACAATTAACCGCTAAGTTTGAGCCGTTCAGGTTGAATGAAACTCCGCCCTGGATATATTATTCCGGAATTTTTGTGTTTATTGTTGTATTATATTTTTTGTTTAGATTTAAAAAAACTTAATTTAATTCCTTAGGAAATGCCTCAAAATCAATCTTTTCTCCTAAATCCTTTTGATTGACATACTTAGAACATTTGTTTATATTTGTTATCTGTCTTAAAATATAAAGAAAAATACGACAAATGGATCAAGACCCTATAATTTTTGCCGGAACTTCTAACCCGGCTATTTCAAATAAGATAGTTGATTATTTAGGTTTGGAACTTGGCGAAGTTTCCATTAAAAGATTTAGTGATGGTGAAATTTGGGTTAAATACCAGGAAAACATCAGAGGCAGAGATGTTTTTATTATTCAATCTACCCAGCCGCCCGCAGAAAATCTTATGGAACTTTTAATAATGATTGATGCGGCAAAACGTTCATCGGCTAAAAAAGTAACAGCAGTAATTCCGTATTTTGGATATGCGAGACAGGATAGAAAAGATCAGCCCCGGGTTGCTATAACAGCTAAACTTGTTGCGAATTTAATAACAGAAGCCGGCGCCGACAGAGTAATTACTATGGATTTGCATGCTGCTCAAATTCAGGGATTTTTCGATATCCCTTTTGACCATTTATATGCTTCGCCTGTATTTACAAGTTTATTTAAAGAATTAAACAATAATTTAATTGTTGTTTCTCCGGATATTGGCGGAATAAAACTAGCAAGATCTTATTCAAAAAGATTGAATGCTTCTTTTGCGGTTATCGATAAAAGAAGACCTGAACAGAATAAAGTTGAAATTATGAATATTATTGGTGAAGTTGAAGGAAAAAACGTTCTTTTGGTTGATGATTTAATTGATACCGGCGGAACTTTTATTGGAGCTATAAAAGCTCTTAAGGAAAAAGGCGCAAATAAAATTTGGGGTTCTGTCTCTCATGCGCTTTTATCGGGAGAATCAGTATCTAAAATTGAAGACTCTCCGCTTGATGAACTTTACGTTACCGATACAATTCCTTTAACCAAAGAATCGAAGAAAATTAAAGTCAGAACGGCTTCTGCGCTTTTTGCAGAGGCAATTATAAGAAGTCATAATAATACATCGATTAGCTCTCTTTTCGATGTTGATAAAGGATAGAATTGAATAATTATTTGGAGATCATAAAAAATGTCAGACATTAAATTACCCGCAAAAAAAAGAGAATTAACAACTAAAGGCGCGGTTAATCAATCGAGAAAAGAAGGTTTCGTACCCGGCGTGTTTTATTCAAAAGGAGTCGATCCTATTTCTTTTACCGTTTCAGAACTTGCATTAAAACCTTTTGTATATACTTCTGAAACTCACCTTATAAATTTGGAAATTGAAGGTCATGAACCGCTAAGATGCATATTAAAAGATATTCAATTTGATCCTGTTTCCGACAGAATCATTCATGTCGATTTATACGGCGTTACTGTAGGTCAAACTCTTCAAATCCAAGTTCCAGTTCAAATTATTGGAAACGCGGTGGGTATTAAAGAAGGCGGAAAACTTCAAGTACAATTACATAAAATTGATGTTGAATGTTTACCTAAAGATATTCCTGATCATATAGAACTTACTGTTACAAATTTGGGAATAGGAGATTCAATTCACGCAGGTGATATTAAAATAGAGAATGTAAAAATTCTTACTCCAGAAGATGTTGTTATTGTTACTGTTGCTGCGCCGAAAATTGTTACTGATGAAGTAGCCGAAGGCACTGAAACTCCTGAAGCACCTGAAGTAATTGGTAAAGGAAAATCTGAAGAAGAAGAGGATTAATTTTTTAATTGCGTGCGGTATTAGGAATCGGTAACCCCGGTAAAAAATACGAAGATACAAGACATAATATCGGCTTTATTATTTTAAATAAATTTGCCGAGAAACATAAATTATATTTTAAACCCTCTAAGGGGGAATATTTTATTGCGGGGAGCGATTTTAACGCTTCCCCTTTTTTTTTGATTAAGCCTGCCACTTATGTTAATTTAAGCGGTATTGCTGCAAAAGAATTTTTGGATTCCTATAAAGTAAGATTAGAAGATTTACTTATTGTTGCGGATGATATCAACTTAGAGCCGGGAAAAATTAGAATCAGAAAATCCGGAGGCGACGGCGGGCATAATGGAATTGCCTCATTAATATATCACCTCCAATCAGATCAGTTTCCCCGTATTAGATTCGGAATAGGTAATGATTTTGAAAAAGGCGGAATGGCCGATTTTGTTTTAGAAAAATTTTCAATCGAGGATCAAAAAATTATTACTCCAGCTATTAACTCTACTCTTGAAATCATCGAACAATTTTTAGTTAGCGGTTTAAGTACGGCTTTAAATTATTTCAGTAAAATTAATAAGCAATCATCAACCATCTCCAAAACAACAAATAACAATGAGGGTAACTAGGAGAATTATATGGAATCAATAATGTATCTTATTCCCCTAATGGGATTATTGGCATTAATATATTCGTTTATAAAAAGTAAGTGGATTAACAAGCAGGACCCCGGCACTGAAAAAATGATTGAAATAGCCGGCTATATACGTGACGGTGCAATTGCATTCTTAAAAACAGAATATAAAGTATTGGCAATATTTGTTGTCACAGTTGCAATACTGTTGGGATTTTCGAACAGCGGAAGAGAAGATTCTTCTTCTTTGATTGCGTTGTCATTTTTAATCGGCGCTTCTTGTTCTGCTTTAGCAGGCTATTTAGGAATGAAAGCCGCTACTAAAGCTAACGTAAGAACTGCGAATGCAGCTAGAACTGGCTTGGGTCCGGCATTACAAATCGCTTTTTCAGGCGGTTCGATAATGGGTATGAACGTTGTCGGACTTGGTATTCTTGGTTTAAGTTCTTTGTTTCTGATCTACATGAATATGGAATGGGATCTGACCAAGGTTATTAATGTATTATCGGGTTTCTCTTTAGGGGCATCATCAATTGCCCTATTTGCCAGAGTAGGCGGAGGAATTTACACTAAAGCTGCGGACGTTGGAGCTGATCTTGCCGGTAAAGTTTATGAAGGCATTCCGGAAGATGATCCTAGAAACCCCGCTACAATAGCAGATAATGTTGGTGATAATGTGGGCGATGTTGCAGGTATGGGTGCCGATTTATTTGAATCATATGTTGGTGCCATTATCGGCGCAATGGTATTAGGCGCAGTTTTCGCAATACCGGAAGTTCCGGAACTTGGATTAGAAGCTGTTCTTTTGCCCTTATTTTTAGCGGGAGCAGGAATTGTTCTTTCAATTTTAGGAACTTTTCTGGTTAGAGTTAAAGAAGGCGGTAATCCCCAAAAAGCTTTAAATATAGGTGAGTTCGGTACTTCTGGAGTTATGATTGTTGCGGCATATTTTATAATTCATTATATGCTGCCTGTAAGCTGGACATATAAAGGGTTTGAATATACAAGCAACGGTGTTTTTTTAGCTACATTAATTGGTCTTGCCGCCGGAACATTAATCGGATTAGTAACCGAATATTACACCGGAACGGATTATAAACCCGTAAAACAAATTGCTAATCAATCAATAACAGGTTCTGCGACAAATATAATTGCTGGATTAGGTGTTGGAATGATGTCTACGGCTATTCCAATTTTAATTATCGCAGCAAGTATAATTGGTGCGTTTGAATTTGCCAATTTATATGGAATCGCAATTGCTGCATTGGGAATGCTCTCTACAACCGGAATTCAGCTTGCTGTTGATGCTTACGGTCCCATTTCGGATAATGCAGGCGGAATCGCAGAAATGTCGGAGCTTCCAAAAGAAGTTAGAGAAAGAACGGATAAATTGGATGCGGTCGGAAATACAACGGCTGCAATTGGAAAAGGATTTGCAATTGGTTCTGCTGCTTTAACTGCATTAGCGTTGTTTTCGGCTTATATGTATCAAGCAGATATAAGTGTAATTGATATATCAAAACCTATAATAATGGGCGGTCTGTTTATAGGCGGAATGCTCCCCTTTTTATTTTCGGCTATGTCAATGGGAGCGGTTGGACGCGCCGCAAAAGAAATGATTATTGAAGTTGGAAGACAATTCAGAGAAATTCCTGGACTACGAGAAGGAACTGCAAAAGCAGAATATTCAAAATGCGTTGAAATTTCAACAAAAGCCGCAATTAGAGAAATGATTTTACCTGGGTTGCTGGCTATTTGCACGCCTGTAATAGTAGGGTTTTTAAGCAAAGAAATGCTGGCAGGTTTGCTGGCAGGTGTGACTGTCAGCGGTGTTTTAATGGCAATTTTCCAGTCAAACGCAGGAGGCGCCTGGGATAATGCAAAAAAATTAATTGAAAGCGGACTTACTATTGACGGCTTTAAATACGGTAAAGGATCTGATGCTCACAAAGCTTCTGTTGTTGGAGATACAGTGGGCGATCCTTTTAAAGATACTTCTGGACCATCACTTAACATATTAATTAAATTAATGTCTGTGGTATCTTTAGTTATTGCACCGTTAATCAAATAATATTATATTAAAAGATATTTTTTAAACCCTGTTCCCAGATAATAATGTTTGGGGACCAAATGTCCAAAGGGAGGTGTAAATGAAGCAAAATCATTATGAGTGTGTTGTAATTATTAATGCAGCGCTCGAAGATGAACAAATTAACTCTTCTATTAACCGTATCGAAGTAAGCATTAAAACAAACGGCGGAGAAATTGAAGATGTTGATCAGTGGGGACGCAAAAGATTAGCATACCCAATTAACAAATCTAAAAGCGGCTTTTATGTAATTTTCAGATATTTTTCCCCATCCGATGCAGTCGCAAAAATTGAAAGAGACCTTAGACTCGACGAAACAATAATCAGGTATTTAACTGTTTTATTGGACAGCGACGCTTTGGATCATTTCGCTCAACTAAAAAATAAAGCCGAAAAAACTGAAGAACTCGAAAACAAACCTGCTGTTAAGGCGGAAGAATCTGAAACGAAAGAAAAAAATGATTAATTAATTTATTTGACTAAGATGGAGGTTTGTAATGGCCGATTTGAAAATGCCTGAATTAAATAGTGTTATTGTTGCCGGTAATTTAACTAAGGATCCTGTATTCAGACAAACATCAAATAACACACCTGTAGTTAATTTTCATGTTGCTGCCAACAGAAGATATAAAGACAGCAGTAATCAATGGCAAGAAGATGTATGTTATGTTGGAGTTGTGGCTTGGAACAAACTTGCTGATAGCTGCAAAGACAGGCTGAAAAAAGGTAGTGCTGTTTTAATTGACGGTGAATTACAAAGCAGAACCTTTAAAACAGAAGACGGTAAAAACAGAACCATTGTTGAAATAAAAGCGAAAAGAATTCAGTTCTTAAATAAATTTAATAAATCGGATGAAGACTCAGACGATTCTGATATTGTTACCGAAAGTGAAGACAATAGCGATTACCACGAAAATTCTTTTGATAAATTTTTGACTGACGAAGAGTCCGATTTAATGAAAGATTAAAGATTATTAACGGAGTAAAATAATGAAAACGAAAAAAGTTAGAAGAGTTATTGAAGATTATATAGATTATAAAGATTCTAAAAAACTCTTTAAATTTATAACTGACCAGGGAAAAATTATCCCTAGAAGAATAACAGGTTTAAGTGCTAAACAACACAGAGAATTGGTTAAAGCTATTAAAAGAGCAAGACAAATAGCTATACTGCCTTATATATCTGAAGCAATTAAGTAAGGAGAGATGAGATGAAGGTAATACTTAGAAAAGATTTTGAACAGCTTGGCCGTATTGGTGAAGTTGTTGAAGTTAAAGACGGATATGCCCGCAATTTTCTTTTGCCGAGACAAATTGCTTATAATGCTACTCCTGGAAGTATTCGTGCTTTAGAAGAAGAAAAAAAACAAGTTGTTAAAAAGTTGAGTAAGGAGCTTCAGGAAGCTCAATCTTTATCGGCTGAATTGGAAAGTGTTTCAGTTACTATTCCGGTAAAAGTAGGTGAAGAAGATAAATTGTTCGGTACCGTTACTTCTCAAATGATTGCTGAATCATTAAAAGAAAAAGGTTATGATATTGATAAACGAAAAATTGAAATATCCGAACCCATTAAGGCTTTAGGAATTTATAGTGTAAACATCAAGTTGCATCACGATGTTACAGCCGTTGTTAAAACATGGGTTGTACGCGAATAATTTGTATTTTTAAAAAAATATAAAGCCCCGTTAAACGGGGCTTTTTTTATTCTAATAATTCTCATAAAGCATTATAAATTAACCCTTTAGAATAACTTATAAACAGGCTTTTCATTGACTTTTTTTACTTTACTGTCTATATTTGAAGTCTGAATAAAAATTAACCAATAATTTAACCGGAGTTTAAAACTACAGAATGAAGGAATTTAGATTTAGAATCGTTGTTATATTGGGATTTTTAGCTTTGAGTATTTATCTGCTTTATCCAACCTTTGCGGATTATCAAAATACGAAAGACATTGAAGAAAAGGTTTCAAGTTATAAAGAAACTTTTTTTCAAGCTAATCCAAATGCCCAAGCTGATCAAATTGAAGAACAAGCGGAACTATTTGAGGACAGCTTGTTTAATTCCGATCCTTCCTTTAGAGAAGACAGGGAAAAAAGAGTAAAACTTGGTTTGGATCTTCAAGGCGGTATGTATATTGTAATGGAAGTTAATACATCCAAGCTTTTAGAAAGACTTGCGAAAGATTCAGATGAATTATATAAAACAGTCCTTAAAGAAGCCGAAGAAGAGTCAAAACTTTCTGACGAAAACCTTGTTTCTATTTTAGCAAGAAAATTGCAGGAAAGAAATGTTAGATTAAGCAGATACTTCGGATCAATTAGAGAAGATGATGCTGATATAATTTCGAATCTGCAAGAACAGGAATCAGATGCTGTTACACGCGCTATCGAAATTATTAGAAACAGAGTTGACCAATACGGTGTTTCTGAACCAAGCATTCAAAAACAGGGAGCAAGAAGAATTATTGTTGAACTTCCGGGAATTGCCAAAGAAGAAGAAGCAAAAAGATTATTGCAAGGAAGCGCATTATTGGAATTTAAACTTCTGCGCGATCCTGAATTTACATTTCAAATTATGAATCAAGTAAATAGTGTTCTTGCTAATTCTTTAATTTCTGATTCTTCCGAAGTTGTTGATAATGACACTTCACTTGCCCAAAATGATTCAACAAGCGAGAACTTATCTGAAGAAGAATTTGCTAAAAAAAATCCTTTCTTTTCGCTTGCTAGATTAATTGATCCTCAAGGCAGAACGGCTGATGCTGTTGTTAGGGATAAAGACAGACAGAGATTACTTTCTTATTTGAACAGACCTGAAGTTCAAAATGTTATCCCGAATAATGTTGAATTTGCATTCGGAGCAAAACCATTCGGTTCTCAAGACGGCGAAGAATTTTACACATTATATTTAGTGAACAAAGGACCAGAACTTACCGGCGGAGTAATTGCAGATGCACAGGCTACAATTGATCCTAATACTACCGAACCTGTAGTTAATATGCAGATGAACTCAGACGGCGCGAGAGAATGGGCAAGAATTACAGGTTCAAACGTAGGCAAACGTTGCGCGGTAATGCTGGACGGATATATTTATACTGCGCCAACTATTCAGGAAAAAATTCCTTCGGGAAGTTCCAGAATTTCCGGAATGGGCGATTTAAATGAAGCTAAACTTCTTGAAATTGTACTTAAAGCCGGCGCGCTTCCCGCCCCTGTTGAAATTATAGAAGAAAGAACTGTAGGACCTTCATTAGGTCAGGATTCAATTTCACAAGGTTTTAACTCAACAATGCTTGGATTTTTATTAGTCGCAATTTTTATGATAGTTTATTATAAAAAAGCAGGAACAATTGCTGACTTAGCTTTATTTTTTACTATTATGTTTATAATGGGAATATTAGCCGGGTTCAACGCTACTCTAACTTTACCGGGTATTGCAGGTATCATTTTAACAATTGGTATGGCTGTAGATGCCAACGTTATTATTTATGAAAGAATTAGAGAAGAATTAGCGACCGGTAAAACTGTTAAAGCAGCTATTGACAGCGGATTTGTAAATTCATATTCGGCTATCTTCGATTCAAACATAACAACATTTTTTACGGGAATAATATTGTATCAATTCGGCAGCGGACCAATTCAAGGATTCGCACTTACACTTATGATAGGTATTCTTTCAAGTCTATTCAGCGCTTTGGTAGTTACCAGAGTAGTTTTTGATATTATGGCTGCAAAAGGCGCAAAAATAAAAGTAGGATAATTTTTAAGGAGATAATGAATAAATGCAACTGTTGGAAAATCTTAATATTGATTTCTTAGGAAAAAGAAAAATTGCTTACGCTATTTCAGGAATTCTTATTCTACTTGGGCTTATAAGCTTATTATTCAGAGGACTTGAATTAGGTATCGATTTTAAAGGAGGCACTCAAATTGCCCTTCAGTTTGAAAAACCAATTGATATTTCCAAAGTAAGAGATGATATAGATAAAATTGGTTTAGGAAACGTTGAAGTAAAAACTTTTGGCGGTGAAACAGGGGTTTTGTTAAGAACAGAATTACAGCAGATACCTGCTGATATTTTCCCTAAAGTTTTAACTGCGATTAATAACGCGATTGATAAATACAACCCTGGTGTTCAAAGAAGTATTATTGACAGTACGGTAAGTTCTGTGACTTTTTCATTTGGTGACTCCGAAACAGCGGATAATGTTAATGATAAATTATTTGAACTTGGGTATCAGTCTACTCTTGAACAGAGAGAAAATGATAATACTAATATTATTGTGCGTATAAGTATTGCCGATTGGATTGAAGAAAATCTTAGAAGCGAATTTCCTGACAATTCATTCCAAATTTTAAAAGAAGAAATAGTTGGACCAAAAATAGGTGAAGAATTAAAAAGGGATGCTGTTATTTCTGTTGTTTTAGCATTATTAGTAATTCTTATTTATTTGGGTTTCCGATTTAAATTCGCTTTTGCTGTTGGCGCTGTAGCAGCTTTGTTTCATGATGTTTTAATTACTCTGGGCGCTTTTTCGTTGCTCCATGGAATTGTACCGGGCCTTAACCTTGAAATATCAATAAGTGTTGTAGCAGCATTTTTAACTCTTGTCGGTTACTCAATTAACGATACGGTGATTGTTTTCGATAGAATACGTGAAAATTTAAAAATTCATAAAACCGCACCTATTGAAGAAAATATAAACTCGGCAATTAACAAAACAATGAGAAGAACTGTTGTAACAAGTTTAACTACATTATTTGTTGTTACTGTATTGCTTATCTTCGGCGGTGAAGTTTTAAGAGGATTCGCATTTGCTTTAGTTTTCGGTATACTTGTCGGTACTTATTCTTCAATATTTGTCGCAAGTACTTTCGTATTGGAATATGCAACAAAGTACAAAAAGAAAATTCAATTTTAATTTCAGTTTTAGATTTTTTAAAAAAGTCGATAGAAAATTCTATCGACTTTTTTTTGCTTAAAATTCGTTTTTAATATCTAACTTTTATAATCTTCATTATCAAAATATTTTTTGGTTTCATTTATAATAACCGGAGTTAAAGCTAGTAAAGCTATTAAATTCGGGAAAGCCATTAGGCCGTTAAAAATATCAGCAACTCCCCATACGAGGTCCAAATTTACTACGGCGCCTATTCCCACAAATATTGTAAATACTATCCGGTATGGTTTAATTGCTTTTTCTCCGGCTAAATATTCAATAGATTTTTCACCGTAATATGACCATCCCAACAGAGTTGAATATGCAAATAATGCAAGTCCAATTGAAACAATATATTCGCCTGCAACACTCCCCAATCCTTCTGTAAATGAAACTGAAGTTAATTCTGCGCCGGTCATACCGCTGTGCCAATTATCAGAGATAACTATGACAAGACCTGTTAATGTGCATACTACCAGTGTGTCAATAAATGTTTGAGTCATTGATACTAAGGCTTGTGTTACTGGATTCTTAGTCTGCGCCGCAGCAGCCGCTATTGGAGAACTGCCAAGTCCCGATTCATTTGAGAATACACCTCTTGCGACACCCATTCTAATAGTTAACATTACTGTCGATCCTAAAAATCCGCCAACTCCCGCTGTAGGCGTAAAGGCATGGGTGAAAATTAAACTAAGAGCTTCAGGAACCGCAGATATGTTTAAGAGTAATACTAAAATTGCTCCCCCCATATAAAATACAATCATAACAGGAACAAGCATACTAGTTACTTTACCTATGGATTTTATTCCCCCAAGTATTACTGCGCCGGTTCCTACCATTAAAATAATTGCAGTAACCCATGTAGGAATACTAAATGAAGTTTCCAATGCATGCGCAACAGAATTTGATTGAACAGTGTTGCCGATACCAAATGCGGCGATTGAAGCAAATACCGCAAATAGAACACCAAGCCATTTCCAGCCCAGACCTTTAGATATATAATACATAGGCCCGCCGCTCATATTTCCTAATTTATCTTGTTCTCTGTATTTTACGGCAAGTAAAGCTTCGGAATATTTTGTAATCATTCCGACCAATCCTGTAACCCACATCCAGAACAAAGCTCCCGGTCCACCTGCCGCTATGGCAGTTGCAACACCCGCAATATTGCCTGTGCCTACAGTTGCCGAAAGGGCTGTCATCAGTGCTTGAAAGTGAGTTATATCCCCAGGCTGATCAGTATTTTCTTTTCTTTTAATTAATGCCAGATAAAGTGAATGCCAAAGTTTAGAAAACTGCATTCCCTTTAATCTTATCGTTAGCCAAAGTCCTGTGCCTACTAATAATATTATTGTCGGGACTCCCCAAACAATGTCACTAAGTTCGCCTATCAGCGGAAGTAAAAAATCATCCATAGATTCTCCGTAATTATTTTATGGAAACGTAAACGGTTGGGCAAAGTTAAGGAATGACATTTTAAAAAACTAATTTGAATTATAGCTTTTTATATTACTTTTACGGCAACTATTGTTATATCGTCATTAAGATCAATATTATTTCTAAAGTTATCCAGAGAATCCTGAATTGAAGTAATAATTTCTTGGGCGGAATGATTATATTCATCGGTTAAATTTTCACTGAGTCTATTTAAATCATATTGTTCGTTTTCATTATTCATTGTTTCATTTACTCCGTCTGAAAAAAACAGAAAGACATCATTTTTGTTCAAAAGAATTTCTGTTTCGGCTAAATTAGTATCAAAAATATCCCCTTTCTCTAATCCGACGCCTATACCTTTAGGCTGATAAAGTTTTACTGCCGAATTTGTATAATGCATAATAGGAGTATGACCAGCACGGCAGAATTTCACATTGTTTTTTTCTGTATCGAATAATGCAATAGTAACTGTTATAAACCAATTTTTTCCAATCTCATTAAACATCAGTTTATTTAATTTTACTAATATTTCTTTAGGCGATGTATCTTCTTTGCAGAAAAGTCTTATCATTGTTTGAAGTTTAGTCATATAAAACGAAGCAGCCAAACCTTTACCTGAAACGTCGCCGTTTACTACAAATAATTTCGTATCCGATATTTTTATTAAATCATAATAATCTCCGGCTACATGCTGCGCTGGAATCATAATACCGGCAAGGTCTAAATTATTAATTTGCGGGATTTCCTTAGGTAGTAGATTTTCCTGAATCTTCCTTGCATTCTCCAGGTCTACTTCCATTTTCAATTTTTGAGCTTCCGATTGGTAAAGTCTCGCATTTTCAATTGAAACGGCTACTTGATTAGATGCCGCAACAAGCAATTCCAAATCCTTGCCGGCAAATTGAGAACCCGAATATTTTAGTCCGAATGTAAGTAAACCAATTATCTTTGTTTTAATTCTTAACGGAATTATAGTATATATTCCTTCATCCAGTAAAACTTTAACATCTTCCGGAAAAACCTTTTCGAAGTCCGGTCTTTCAATTACAGGCTGTTGTTTTAGATTTATTTTTGTTTCAATAAAATTTACTAATAGATCGCCGCTATCGTTAAGAATTAATGAATTGTTAAAAAACCCGTGTCCGTTTTTTAGTGTAAACAAATTTTCCTTTTTTAACAGAATACCGAATCTATCAAGATTTAATGATTCAATAAAAGTCTCTCGAGTTTCTTTAAGTATATTCGGAAGTCCGACAATGCTTGAGATTTCATTACTAAAACGAAGCAGCACTTTTTGATAAGCAAATTGCTCGGGATAAAATTTCTGTGTTAGTAGATCCTGAAATTTCTCTTTAGTCGATTGAAATACAGTAGCAAATAAAATAAAGATTATTCCGGCTATAGCTCCCTGATATTCAGTCCCTATTGCCTGGCTAACAGTTTGTCCGATCAGATAAATTGAAAAAAAGTATAACCCCGCGATTGAAATAGTAGCGGCGCCATAAATAATGGCTTTCTTCACAACATCACTAACATCCATCAATGAGTATCTGAATATTGAATATCCGAAAGAAACAGGTATAACCGCAACAAAAAGTATAGGCATATAATGTTCGGGGGAATTAAATACAGTATCGGAAAAAACATTTGCAAGCGTACCCGTATAAACAGCCGCGGCAATTCCCATGGTGTAGCCAAGTAATATTATAAAAATAGGATTTTTTTCTTTTGGGGTTTTAAGTTTTAAATAATTTATAAATAATGAAATTAGTCCTATAAAAATTGCGGCTCCGCTTAAAAAATTTATCAACCCGAAATAAACAAATTGAACTGAGATATAGGCCGGGTCAACGGTATAAATGTTAATAACCTTATAAGTTAAAAAGATTAAAAAAATCAAAATTGGAGCAATATTTAAAATTCTTACTACAATAATATTTTTTGCAAAATTAAATTCACGGGGAAACTTCCAGAAAAATTTAATTAGCCAAAACGGTACAAAAGCCGCTCCCACCAATGATAATAAGTCGAGCACTATAAGCAGCCAGCTATAATTAAATATCGGATTGGCAACAGTATTTCCCGTATACAAATTTGCGAGGGTTAGAAGTGTAAATCCAAGACCAATTTTAAAGAAAAGGATTTGTGTTTCCCCGTGATGTTTAGCAAGTATAACAACATAAGCAACTATAACCCAAATTAATCCGAGAAGCGCCGAACCAATTCCTCCGAACTGTAATAATTTTTTTACTTTAAATTCTGTTTCGAATACATGGCCGTTTCGGGAAACTGTATAATTTACAGTATCTCCTTTTTTAATTTTATCGAAAATATAGCTGGCGTCCTGAGGATTATAAACTCTTTTTCCATTAATTTTTAGAAGTCTATCTCCGTCTCTTATTCCGGCATTCCAAGTTACCCCTTCAAACTTCACTACCCTAAATGTAAGAACTCTTTTGCCATCATCTGTTTTTTCATGTATCCAAAGGCATTCATCATTTGAACGCGGTGTTATATTAAAAAGAAAATACAGATTAATAATTCCGATAATAATTAGGATAATTGAGGTAATGGAAAGAAATTCTTTCCTGTATTGAGGGAACAAATGTTGATTTAATATCATTTATAAACTTATCTTACTTTAAGAATAAGGCAGGTAATATCATCTGATTGAACCGCACCGGTTGTAAATTCCGACACATCATTTTTAATTGTTTCTAAAATTTCATTAGGAGTTTTCGCGCTAATATTAAGAGCTAGTTCTTCAAGTCTTTCGTCGGTATATTCTTCGTTATTAATATTCATTGCTTCTGTAATTCCGTCTGTAAATAAAAATATAACATCGCCAGTATGCAGTTTAACAACTTCCGACTGATAAGGAATTATTGTTTGCATAACTCCTAAAATCATACCGCCGGTTTTCAGTTTTATAATTTCATTATCTCTAATTAACATAGGAGGATTATGTCCGGCGTTTACATATGTAAGTTCTTTAGTTTCATTGTTTAGAACACCCCAAAAAAATGTTATAAAACTTCCTTCGGTTGTGTTTTCCGAAACTAAATCATTTATGAGGTTAGACGCTTTATCTAAATCTATGTTTTGTTTACATATTGATTTTAAGAATGCCTGTACATTTGCCATTAGAAGAGCCGCTTGAACACCTTTACCGGAGACATCGGCAATTGCAATTACAGTGTTCCCGTTATCAAGTTTAACTATATCGTAATAATCACCGCCTACCTGACGTGCCGATTGATTAAATGCGGCAATTTCATAATGATCTAATTTGGGAATAATATCCGGAAGTAAATTTTTCTGAATATTTCTCGCTATTTCAAGGTCTTTCTCAAGCCGCTGTTTTTCCAATGCTTCCTTAAATAACCTGCTGTTTTCAATTGAGATTATTGCCAATCCCCCTACCGATGAAGCAAACTCAATATCTGATTGAGAAAAGGGCATTTTATTTAATCTGCTGCCGAGTAAAATCAGCCCTTTTGTCTCCCCCTTAATCTGCATAGGAATAACAAGTACAATCCCGATTTTCGCTAAAGGTTCAAACTTGTTTTCAATTTCATCTTTTACAATCGCCTTGTTAAACTTATTTACTTCGCAGCTTGTAATAGCATCTCTTAACTGCTGTTCAGGAATTTTAGTTTCAAGTATTTGAATGTTCTTGTCGCTGCAGGTTACAACCGCAAATTTGGTTACTAAAAGTTGTCCTATAATCGAGTACACCAATAATTTACCAACCATTTCTTCTTCTAATATTCCGCTGAATTCTTTACTTAAATCAAAAAGAGAACTAAGCTGGTTTACCTTGGAATCCAGGTTTCTATTAACATCCTTTAATTCGGCTACAATCAATGAATTCTCAATTGCGGTTGATCCAATATTTAATAATGTATTCAGGAATTCTAAATCGTCATCGTCATAAGGTTTTTTAGTAAATCTTTCACCGAGGATTAAAACACCTAAAATTTTATTTTGAGAAGATATTTCGCGGCAAATTGGGAAATTATTTTCATCTAAAAATATTTTCAGGTCGGTGTTATTTTTTCCGAATGGGATACATGGGAAATTACCAACTATATTTTCTTTTAATCCTTTTGATACTTTAACTTTTAGAATCCCGTCATCAACTAAAGCAATAATTCCTTTTGTAGTATGAAACTTTCCAAAGCATGTCAGCAAGATATTATTAAGCGCGAACTCAACATTTAAACTGGAATTTATAAGGTTGCTGAAATCTACAAGCGCGGAAAGATTACGAACGGCATTGTTATTATCGGCTTTAAGCATAAGCTTATGATATATATTTGACTAAAACAACTTGATTTTTATTCTCTGATAAATTGATGTATTTAACATCATCCATTAATTTTTTCATTAAAAACATTCCAAGTCCCCCTATTCTTTTTTGTTTATGATATTCTTTCAAATCAGGGTCGGGTACATTACCCGGATTAAACCTGGTGCCTTCATCTGTGATAGAAATTGTAAATTTTTGGTTTTCGAAATTAATAGTTATTAAAATTTCGCCTTCGGGGGAATATTTGTAAGCATGTTTAATTACGTTGGTGCATGCTTCGTCGACTGCAAGAATAATTTTACCGACTGTTTCGTCAGAAAAACCGCTTTCAACCGCAGCAGTTTTTGTGAACTCTCTAATAATCGAAAGATTATCCGTTGAGCTTTTTACAATCAGTTCTCTTTCGAACTTTTTATTGATAACGTTCAAAAATTATCCTTTATCGTTAAACTTATTTACTGCTTCGGTTTCTTGATCAAAAAACTCGTAAAGCATAGGGAAGCCCAACAGATCGAAAATATTATAAACATTGTCTTTCATATTGGAGAATTTTATATCTCCGCTGTTGTCGCGCATTGTTTCAACATAAGCCATAAATACACCTAAGCCGGCACTACTTATATAACTTAAGTCGTTAAAGTTAACAACGACCTGGAATTTGGCATCGTTAATAAGTTTATTGAATGCATTTTCAAGCTCAGGAGCAGTATGCGCGTCAAGGTATCCTTTAACATCGATCACGCTTACAGACCCAACTCCCCTAACATTGACGTTGAAATCTGCCATTAAACCTCTCCAGATTTTTTGTTATTAAATTTCCATTTAAATATTACAAGAGTAATATCGTCGTGCTGTGATTTATCCTGTGAATAAATTGTAACAGCTTTCATAATTTCGTTTGATATTTTGTTCACTTCTTCATCACAATTTTCTATTAAAATTTTCTCAAATTTTTTATATCCGAACTCTTCGTACTTTGAATTTTGCGATTCAGGAATACCATCGGTATAAAGAATGATAATATCGTTATTATCCAATTGAATTTCCATTTCTTTTATTACAAGCCGGAATTTATCACCACTATCCAAACCTAATCCCATACCAGGAGGGGTAAAATGTTCAACCTTGCCCTTGCTGCATAACATAATCGAATTGTGACCTGCTCTTGAGAAATTTACTTTGCCGGATTTTGTATCAATAACTCCGTAAACAGCCGTTACAAAACTTTTCTTTTCCAAACTTTTAATGAGAATTTCATTTACTTTTATTAATAATTCGGAAGGGCTTGTTATTATTCTTGACAGTGATTCAAACACGCCTTTAATTTCGGCCATAATAAAAGCAGCTTGAATACCTTTACCTGAAACATCGGCAATTACAAATCCAAGTTTATTATCAGATATTTCAAAAAAATCATAATAATCACCACCTACTTCAAAAGCAGGAACAAACAATGCTGAAATTTCAAGGTTCTCAATTTTAGGCACACCGTCAGGCAGAATTTTATACTGTACTTCGCGCGCAACGTCAAGCTCTTTTTCAAGTCTTTCCTTTTCAAGAGATTCTTCAATAAGTTTAGCATTCTCCAAAGCAACTGCCGCATAATCGGCAAAAGCCGAGATAGCTTTAATATCATCTTCATCAAAGGAGAAATCTCTTTTCCTTGCAACAAATAAAAATCCGCTGTTTTTGTTATGCACTTTTAACGGCGCTACTGCAATAGCTTTAAAATTAAAAGTGCGTACGTCGTTTTTTATTCTAATTTTTATCGGACTGTCGTTAATTGTTACAACTTCATTTAGATTATATGAATGATGTTCAAGCAGAGAAGTAGTAATTTTATCCGCTTCTACAAATCCGATATTACTTACCGAACTTAATTCAAAGTCATCTTCTCTTTTTGTTACAAGCCAAGCCGAATCTGAATTACATACCTTTGTTGTTACTGATGTTACTGTGTCCGCTAATTCCTTAAAATCAAAGACCTGAGTAATTAGTTTACTAAGATCCATCAAAGAAGAAACTTCTTCGGCTTTCCTGTCAAATGCTTCAGCGGTAGGAAGATGGAACAATGTAGTGAAAAATATTACACCAAAATAAATTGAGCCGTATATCATCAGCAAGCCCAAGAATGCTACCAATCCCGGTGAATAAGCATATAACAGCTGATTAATTACCCCGTCGCCAATCGTTAATGAATAATTAAATCCGAATAATATTGACAAAACTATTGCGATAACAAGTAAATAAACTTTTTGTTTTTTAATTAGGAAGGCAATCCACGAAACACGTATTGAATTAATACCTATTAATAAAATAGTAACGACAAAAAAAGCGTTTTCAATAAAATCCAAAGTAGGATCAATTTTAGTAATTGATTTTGATAATCCGGTAATAATTATAAAAAAAACGAGTGTATTAAAATATTTGCTTTTGTCTGTTTTTTGCCGGTAAAAAGAAAGTTCTTTAAATGCAGCGAATATATAAGTGACACATCCGATAAAAACAAAAATCAGTAGGTTAGCGAATATTATATAAATATAATCTGTTTCACCGTTTGTAAATATTTCGGTACTTAAAAAGGATGTAGAAACAGAAAGTATAAAAAATATTATCGCGGTAAGAATTCCCGTATTTAGAATTATAGAAAGAGGAGTTGATGTTCTCGGTTTTACAAATCCTATTACATAATCGATCCATAAGTAAATTGTACCGAGAATAACAAATTCATTTATAATATTTATAATTAATGAATCGCTGGAAAAGAATACTAATTTGAAAACAAATAACACAATTGACGCCAGAATTGTGTTTTCAAGTTTTTTGGTATTATTGATCTTTTTAATGGTGGCTGCCATTTATAATAATTTAAATTATGAAGTAAAATTAAATCAAAATAGTATTATTGTAAAGAAAAGCTTTTGCAGTTAGAATAAAAAAATTTAAAAGGCGGGTTTCAAAATTTAATTATTCTTTCTTCTATTTAATTCACTCTTTGCTTTTTGAATTTCCTTCTTAAGTTTTTCCTTATCGAATTTTACATGCACCGAATCACTAAAATTAAACTGTAAGGAATTCGCAAGTGAATCCATCTTAAATCCGAACTCTTCCCAATCCTTAATATCTTCCATTTCAAATCTGTTAACTGATTTTTCAATTAAACTGTCTAAGCCTTTTAAATTAAGATCAAAAACCAATTCTCCTTTAGATCCGGCATTGATTATATTCTTCAACTCAATAAAAGATTTATCCGCATGGGAAGTATTAACATTAATTTTAATTTTCTCAATATCGGAATTTAGTTTTTCAATATTGTTTCTTAACTTTTTCACATCAACAAAATCTTTCATCCTATTCATCAAAAAGTCTTCTGAAAGAAATGCTTTATAATAATTCGAATCAGGTTTTATTTCGGAATTTTCCGACAATAATTTCTCTTTGTCAAACTCAACCATCGGATTTATTTTAATTTTGAAATCAATATCTTTTAATTCGCTTCGGACACGCTTCAAATCCCAATTTAAGGCATTCATTTCTTTTTTAAATTTTTTCTTATCTATTCTAAACTCAGTTTTAAAAATTGAATCGGGGGTAAAGATTACGAAATCATTCAAATCATTTTCTTTAAATTCTTTAATATCTTTTATGGCGTTTCTAATTTCTGAAGTATTATACTTGTAATCTTTTGAAACTGCTTTTTCAAATTCTTCACTGTTTATATTTTGAGCAAAGGCCATTAAATCAGCGAATACTGCTTCTCTTAATAATGTAATTTTTGAATCAACGGCTATTGCATTATAATCGTTATAAAGTACGGATGTATATAAAGCATCTTTATAGGATTCCAAAACTGAATCGAGCTGCTGCTGCTGCTTACCGTCTAATTTCAGATACTCTGAAAACTTTTTATAATTTTGCGTATTCTCATTTATTTCGGCAGGTTTGATTTCAAAATATTCGCTGCTGTTTGTTTTGTCGTAACCAATCTGCAATATTTTATTTTCTTTTTTATCAATGGGCAGATTCTGATATAAAGCGAAATTGAAAACATCTTCGTTCGAAATATCGGTTTTAAATAAAATAGGTTTAAGATTTTGTGTATAAAAACTTATTAAATTATTCTTTCCGCTTTCTATAAAATCGTTTACGCTTTGTTTATTTTCTTTGAAGTAAAAAAGCAATCCGGCGGTTAAAACAAAAATTGCTGCAAATGGTATGTAATTTCTAAGTTTATTAGGAAGGAAGTTTATGTTTTTTTTATTTTCCATTTAGGATGATAATTCTTTTTGATACGGTTCTAAAATTATTTTAAGACTTTCCCTTGCTCTGAATATTCTTGATTTTACGGTACCTACTTCACATTCAAGATTATCAGCAATTTCTTTATAACTGAGTCCGTCAATGTCCCT
The DNA here is from genome assembly GCA_018829205.1 of Bacteroidota bacterium. Taxonomy (GTDB): domain Bacteria; phylum Bacteroidota; class Ignavibacteria; order Ignavibacteriales; family Melioribacteraceae; genus JAHJUE01. The sequence continues at coordinate 10,334 of JAHJUE010000005.1, read as the reverse complement.
TAAAACAAGCGGAACTTTTAATTTTTCGGGCAGTTTTTCAATGCTCCTTCTTACAAGCTGAGGAATATCTATACTTTCAGGTCTCATCCTGGTGCTTGGTTCGTGTGTTGAATCTTTTATAGGAACAAAAATACTTCTTACCCTTTTCTTTCTTAAATAGTCCCTGCATTTATTGACTGTAATTCTATACAGCCAGGTTGTAAACTTAGATTGAAATCTGAAATCTTTTAATTTGTGAAAAACACTTATAAAAACATCCTGAGAAATATCATCAACAAATTCTGAGTCCCCCAACGTTAAAAAAACAAGGTTTCTTACCTTATCCTTGTGCTTAACAACAAGAGTAGTAAAAGCTGATTCGTGACCGTCAATAAATTTCTTGATTAGGACGAAATCTTCATCTTTTAACAATTCAGCTTCGCTGATTTCCGGAATATTTGAATTTTCTTTTTTATCCTGCATTTTAGACGATAAGTGGTTAATATTGTTCCAAATTAAAATTAAGGGAATTAATTAAAAGTACATTTTTATTTTTTGCCCAAATATATCTTTATTTTTATAATTAGATTCTATAACTTGACTCATAATATAATTATTTATAAACAATTATATCCAATTAGTTTCTCTTTTTCAGTATATTTCTATTCGAAAAATTTGGCGATAACAATTTAGAAATAATTTTCAAGGAGACTTTATGAAAGTTAAACAGCACGAAAAATACGGTGCCGTTGTATTAGAATTAAAAGGAAATGTAATGGGCGGTCCTGAAGCTCAGGAATTCAGCGATTTATTACACAACTTTTTAAAAGATGAAAAAAAGAACATCGTAGTTGATTTGGCAAATGTTAAATTCATGAACAGTTCCGGTTTAGGAATGTTAATAAGCGGTTTTACAACAATGAAAAACGGCGGCGGTTCTTTAAAATTAGCTAATGCTACGGAAAAAATTAATAGTCTTCTTATTATCACTAAACTTATTACTATTTTTGAACATTTTGAATCTGTTGATAAAGCGGTAGAAAGTTTCGGAAAATAAAATTTCTGTTTTTTTATATATTTTTTGAATTACTCCGGATAGAAATATCCGGAGTTTTTATTTGCCTATTTTAAAACCCAAATAATAAAAAAATTTTAGGAGCAATAATGAGCGCTACCATTCTTGTAGGAAGCCAATGGGGTGATGAAGGAAAAGGAAAAATTGTTGATATTTTAAGCGATCGTTTTGATATAGTTGTTAGGTATCAGGGCGGAGCTAATGCCGGACATACCATTGTTATTGGTGATCAGCAATATATTCTTCATTTAATTCCATCCGGAATTCTGCGCAAAGACGTAATTTGCGTTATCGGCAATGGAGTAGTTATTGATCCCAAAGCGCTTCTAGATGAAATTAAATTGCTTGAAAGCCACGGAATTAGTATGAAAGGCAGATTGCTTATAAGCCAGAACGCTCATTTAATTATGCCCTATCATAAACTGCTTGACAGTATTAATGAAAGCGGTTCCTCAAAAATTGGCACTACCGGAAGAGGAATTGGACCATGTTATATTGATAAATACGCAAGAAAAGGAATAAAAATAGTAGATCTTCTTGACAGAAAAGAACTTGAAGCTAAAATAAGAGTAAACCTTGAAGAAAAAAATAATCTGTTAAAAAAGGTATACAATCACGCAGAACTAGATGTAAACACAATTATAGATGAATACACCGCATTTGACGAAGCTATTGACGAATATATTACCGATGTTCCTGCATACTTAAACAGAGCTCTTGATGACGAAGGGAAAGAAATATTAATGGAAGGCGCTCAAGGCGCTTTGCTTGATGTTGACCACGGTACCTATCCTTTTGTAACATCTTCTAATCCTACCTCCGGAGGCGCATGCACCGGTACCGGAATACCTCCCACAAAGATTAGTAATGTTATAGGAATTGTAAAAGCATATACAACACGTGTAGGACTTGGGCCATTTCCAACCGAACTAACTGATGAACTAGGTGAAAATTTACGAACATGGGGTGCTGAATTCGGAGCCACAACAGGCCGGCCGCGCCGTTGCGGATGGTTTGATGCCGCTCTCGTAAGATATTCACGGATGATAAACGGAATTCAAAGAGCCGCTATAACTAAACTTGATGTATTAAGTAACCTTGATGAAATTAAAGTTTGCGTAGCTTATGAGCAAAACGGTAAAAGAATAAATTCATTCCCGACAAATGCTCATAGACTCGAAAGTGTTACTCCCGTTTACGAAACATTACCAGGATGGAAAAAAGATATTACCGGTATAACCAAATATGAAGATCTTCCTTCAGAAACAAAGGAATATTTATCTTTTATGTCCGAGCAATGCGGGTTTGAGATTAGTATTATTTCTGTCGGACCAAAACGAAATCAAACAATAGAATTGTAGAATTACAGGTATTTTGTTTTTACTGCATTATTTGACCGGAAATTATTAACTTCGAACCGGAATAAATATCTGAAAATATTTATATGAATATTATAGGCTCGCCAAATTCTTCTAGAATAAAAGTAATTCTGATCGTTATTGCTGTATTAATTGCTCTCGGTACCTTAGTCTACACTCAAAATCTTGTATTAAGATTGCAGGAAAGAGAAAAAGAAACGGTTGAACTATATGCGAAAAGCCTGCAGTTCCTTGCCGATTCCGACGCGCAGGACGGTGATTATACATTTATCCTCGATAATGTAATACAAAGAATTAACTTTCCATTAATGCTTACTGACCCAAATGACAAGGTAACATTGGGAAGTACGAGCAATGTTAGAAATTTGGAAGTTGATACTACGCTTTCTCCGGAAGAATTAGAAAAATTTTATTCTGAAAAAGTTCAAGAACTAAAAAAAGAACACAACCCAATTATCGTTACATTCAGCGACTCTCTAATTCTCGCAAAAATTTATTACGGCGATTCAAATTTAGTAAGAAATTTAAGATTTTATCCTTATCTCCAAATCTTCTTTGCGGTAGCATTCCTTTTAATTGCTTACCTAAGTTTTAATTATATGAAGAAAACCGAACAAAGTAATATTTGGGTCGGTATGTCAAAAGAAACCGCCCACCAATTAGGTACCCCTATATCTAGTCTTATGGGATGGAATGAACTGTTAAAATTGAATTATAAGGATCATCAAAAGGTACTCGACTTAACTGATGAAATGATGAATGATTTGACACGCTTAAATAAAATCGCAAATAGATTTTCAAAAATCGGTTCAAAACCTGAATTAAAACCTAAAAATATTTATGATGTAGTTTTTAGAGTTATTGAATATTTCAAAAAAAGACTCCCTCAAACCGGAAAAGATGTAAATATTATTCTTAAAGGCGAAACCGATATTACTATTCCTCTTAATGCAGAACTTTTTGAATGGGTTGTTGAAAACTTAATTAAAAACGCATTGGACGCAATCGAGGTTTCAAAAGGAAATATTGTTTTTGAGATTATTACCGGACACAAATATGTTGAAATTGATGTGACCGATAACGGAAAAGGAGTAGATTTAAACAGACGGAAAGATATATTCAGACCCGGCTACAGCACAAAAAGAAGAGGCTGGGGTTTAGGTTTAAGCCTTTCAAAAAGAATTGTGGAAGAGTACCATAAAGGTAAAATTTTCGTAAAAGACTCTGTGATAAACGAAGGAACAACTTTTAAAATACTGCTCCCCAAATCATAAATTTTTACTTTAGGTTGTTCACTTTCCTAAAATCAAGAATAGGTTTTAATAACTATTCCCAAAATAGAAACTATTTTGCTCAAGATTCCTTTCTTTTCCCTAAAATTGATAATAAAAATATGGCATAGTTGTTGGCTCATTAAATGTAAATCTATTACAATTAGATTTTTATATATCCTCCTTTAAGATCCAACAAGCTGTCGCAGATTGCCCTCAACTGCGGCAGCCCTTCTAAAACCAATACGCAACTTTCATAAAAAAGATATATGTTTGGAACTGTAATCTATAGATTTTGTTTATTCATATATAAATTTACCGAAAGGATGTAATGGACACACATATAAAATTAAGAGTGATAAGTTTAACAAAAGAAACGAATGACTCAATAACTTTAGAATTAATTGAAAACGAAGGGAAAGAAATAAAATTTAAACCGGGACAATTTTTAACCTTTATATACAATATAATGGGAGAAGAAATTAGAAGAGGATACTCAATAAGCTCATCTCCTTTGTCGCTCCCCAAACTAAGAGTCACAATTAAAAAAATTGAAGACGGATTCGTATCGGATCATATTTTTGATACGATTAAAGAAGAAGAAATAATTAACGCGGTACCGCCATTAGGAAATTTTATTGTTAAACCTCCAACAGGTGAAAAAAGAAATCTTGTTTTCTTCGGCGCCGGAAGCGGAATCACTCCATTAACTTCTATGATAGAATATACATTAAGTATTGACCCAAATGCTTATATATTCCTGTACTACGGCAATAGAAACGAAGAATCAATTATTTATAAGAATTTGTTCGATAAATTAAGCGGCCAATATCCGAATAATTTTAAACTACAGCATGTTCTTTCACGTCCCAAATATAATTGGAAAGGAATTACAGGTCGCATTACAAAAGAATTAACATGTGAAATTTTAAACAATAGTTTTAAAGATTGCATTGATATTTCGGACTTTTATTTATGCGGACCAAATGAAATGATGAAAAATGTTATCGAGGCACTAAATGAATTCGGCGTGCCAAAAGATAAAATTAACAGGGAAATTTATACTACTTCCGTTGTTGATCAGGATGAAGATATTGAAGAATTGCCGAGAAATGTAACAATTATTTTTAAGGATGAAGAACATAATTTAGTCGTTGAACCCGGTGCTGGAATATTACAAACGGCTCTGAACGCGGGACTTGACTTACCGAACAGCTGTCAATACGGCAGCTGCGGTACATGCAGAGCTAAATTACTATCTGGTCAATTAAAACTTATTGACCAAACAGCATTGTCCGATGAAGAAATCGAAAAAGGATATTGTCTTACCTGTGTTGGTTACCCGGTTACGGATAATGTTGTAATTCTATACGAAGATTAGTAATATCAATATTTATTTTTAATAAAAATAGTACAACAATGAAAAAAGTTAAAAAATATGTTAAACGCCCGTCATGGGATGAATATTTTCTAAAAGTGGCTATGCTTGTCTCGGAAAGAGCTACATGTCCTCGAATGCATTGCGGATGCGTATTGGTAAAAGATAAACAAATTCTTTCTACCGGTTATAACGGCTCTATTCCCGGAGATGTTCATTGCGAAGATCACGGATGTTACATAGTTGATAATCATTGCATACGGACAATACATGCCGAAATGAACGCTATACTTCAATGTTCGTCACATGGAATTAGTACTCAAGGCGCTACTGCATATATTACAAATATGCCGTGCACCAATTGCGCTAAATCGTTGGTTACCGCAGGCATAAAAGAAATTGTTGTTTTCTCTGATTATCATGCTACACAAGCAGAAGAATTTTTAAGCATCGGAGGAGTAAAAATTACAAGACTTCCAATGCCCGGTAATAAAATTGATTATGATCTTGACAGTTTTTCATCGGCCAGAAAATTTAAAGATTCAAAAGAAAAAAAATAATGGCGGAGATTAAATCCGTATTTTTCAATATATTGCCGTTTAAATAATAAGAAACAAAATAATGTTAACTAAAGAATACTTAAGCAAATATTTTGAACCAAAAAATTTCTTTAATAGAGAAATGAGCTGGCTTGATTTTAACCGCCGTGTTCTTGAAGAAGCATTAAATCCCAATCTACCTTTGCTTGATAAAATAAAATTCCTTTCAATATTTTTTTCCAATCTTGACGAATTTTATATGATCCGTATTTCCGGACTTAAGGAACAAATTAGAGCAAATGTAATTGAACCTTCTATTGACGGATCCACGCCTATTGAACAGGTTGTAAAAATAGAAAAAGAAATTCAGCCCATGCTGAATTTGATATATGAATTTTGGAAATCAGTTATAATGCCTCAACTTGCCGATAATAGTGTTTTTATCGCGTCTATTGATAATCTTGATAATGACGAAAAGGAACATCTAAAAGATTATTTTAACCGTGAAATTTACCCTGTGCTTACACCGCTTGCCTTTGATCCGGGCAGACCATTTCCGTATATCTCAAATCTAAGTTTGAGTTTCGCGATTCTTATAAAAAAACAAAACGGCGAAAAACATTTTGCCAGGGTAAAAGTACCCAACATTCTTCCGCGTTTATTACGAATCGAAAATATTGTTACTCCAGGTTCAAAGATTTCTAGTAACGGTACATTCTGCGCAAGATTTATTTGGCTCGAAGATTTAATTAAACACAATCTGCATGAACTGTTCCCGGGTGTTGAAATATTGAACGCCAATGCGTTCAGAATTACAAGAAATACCGATATTGAAATTCAGGAAGACGAAGCAGATGATTTGCTTGAAGTAATTGAAGAAAATATTAAACAGCGTAAATTCGGATCGGTTACAAGATTGGAAGTTGATAAAAATATGCCCGATTTTATGCTCGATACATTGACAGAAAACCTACAAATTACAAATAATGATATACATGTTATTGATGGTCCCCTTGGTTTAAGCCCGATTATAAGTTTATATGATCTTCCCCTGCACCATTTAAAGGAAAAACCTTTTCATCCAGTTACACCGCTTGATTTTGAAGAAGCGGAAAATATATTTTCGGCAATAAGAAAACGCGATATTCTGCTACATCACCCGTATGATTCTTTTGCTCCAGTAATTAATTTTATAAAAGAAGCCTCAAAAGATCCTGACGTGCTCGCGATTAAACAGACACTTTACCGCGTTGGCTCCGACTCGCCTATTATTAAATATTTAATTGAAGCTGCCGAAAGAAAAAAACAAGTCGCGGTTCTAGTAGAATTAAAAGCTCGATTTGACGAAGAGAATAATATTTTCTGGGCACGAGAACTTGAAAAAGCAGGAGTGCATGTTGTATACGGTTTGGTCGGTTTAAAAACACACTCAAAAATGACACTTGTTGTTAGAAAGGAAGCCGACGGCGTTAAACGTTATGTTCACCTTGGAACCGGGAACTATAATGCTTCAACAGCCAAACTATATACGGACTTGGGTCTTTTCACAACTAATCCTAAAATTGCGGCGGACGTTTCTGAAATATTTAATTTCTTAACTGGGTACTCGGATCAAAAGGAATTCAGAAAATTATTTGTATCCCCTATTAATACCAGAGATAAAATTTTGGGATTAATTGAAAGGGAAATTGAAAACGCTAAAGCCGGGTTAAAAGCTAATTTAATTTTTAAAATGAATTCTTTGGTTGACCCTACAATTATTGCGGCGCTTTATGAAGCATCCAATGCCGGCGTTAAAATTGATTTAATAATTAGAGGTATATGCTGTTTAACTCCTCAAGTTCAGGGATTAAGTGAAAATATTTACGTGCGCAGTATCATTGGAAGGTTTCTTGAACACAGCCGTATTTATTATTTTTACAATAACGGCGTTGAAGACATTTATTTAAGCAGCGCTGATTTAATGCAAAGAAATTTAGACAGAAGGGTTGAAGCTACATTCCCTATTGAAGATAACGAATGCAAAAAAATAATTATCGAAAAAATTCTGAATAATTCTCTCAAAGATAATCTGAAAGCAAGAATCTTACTCCCTAACGGAAAATTTGTTCTAAATCATCCTGTTGTTTCTCAAGAAAGAATATCGGTACAGGACTGGCTTATGGAAAACACTTTTGCCGGCACTTTAAAAATTGTCCCCCGTGAATTAAAATAGTTTTAGGAAAAATGAAAAAGTTTATATCATTTTTTTTAATAAACGTTTATTGCTTTCTCATTTTCAAGGACATGATACCCGAATTGATATATCAAACCAACCTTGATTACATTGTTAAAAATTTATGCGAACAAAAAGATGAAGAAGAAAATTTATGCATGGGGCATTGTTATTTGAACAAAGAAATAAAAAAAGAAGCTGAAGAAAACTCTAAATCAACACCCGCATCTGTAAACACTAAAAATCTTGAGTCCCATTTTAACGCAAAAAAATATTCCCTTTTTGATTATGTCAATCTCTCAACTGATAAAAAAATATTTGCTTCATTTACGGTAAATATTTTGTCGAACTTTATAAAACCTTTACTTCCTCCTCCTAAATAATCCTTTTAAAATATTTTTTTCTCTTTATTATTCAATTATAATATTGATAAACATATTGGAAAAATAGTATAAAATTTTATAGGGATTATTATGAAAATTAATAAGTCCGCTCGTCTATTTCCCTTATTAATTCTATTTGTTTTTGTTTTGAAAATTAATGCACAGGAAAAAGACAGCGTAAAAAATTATTGGTTAAACCAGATCGAAATAAAATCAAGTCGCATGAACTTAGGCGATACGGAGATGCCTGTTGAAAAAGAAAACCTTTCAAGCATTTTAAATAAAAGCGGATTCTCTTTAATCCGTAAAGGTGTTTTCTTTGCTCAGGATATTTACAGCGATGGCTTCAAAAAAAGTGATATTAGCGTTGTTATTGACGGCGAAAGATATCACAGTGCTTGTCCAAATAGAATGGACTCGCCAATCAGTCGTGTAAATCCAATTGAATTATCAACAGTAGATTTAATAAAAACATCCGGATTACTGCAAAGCGGTCTGGGTGGTTTAGTTGAGTTCCACCGCTCCGAACCCGAAGAAAATTTGAAAATTAAGGTCGGACTTTCAGGTACCGGTGAATCCTCTCAAAGTATTGACGGGGCAGTATTATTTGAAGGATATAAAAATAGATTAACTTTTCGTTATGCTTCCGGTAAACCTTATGAGGACGCAGAAGGCAGAAACTTTAAGGACAATTACGGCTACAAAGAAAATTTCAATTATATGTTAAATGAAGTTTCTTTTCATGGGAAGTCAGGAAATATTAAATACTCTGCGGCCTTCACTTACAGTGACGACATTTCTTTTCCTTATTTAAAAATGGATGAAAGAATTAATAGAATTTTTAATTCGTCATTAAGCTATAAAGAAAACAAAATTTATTTTAATTACACGCGCCATATTATGAACAACAGCTTAAGAGTAAGTCCTATGTTTATGGAAACAGACGCTGAAAATTTAACAATCGGTGCGGTTGGTAATTTTTACGAAGTAGTTTACAGAAACTGGAATGCTGATAATCAAATTATTATGCCGATGGCAAAAGTTGAAAATAAACTTATACCGAATTTAAGTTTGTTTTCAGCGGCAGTTAATAAAAAATGGGCAATCAGTTCATTTTTGATTTCCGGAAAGGTAGGTATAGTTAGTCATTCGCTCGGAGAGGAAAATCAATTAACCTTTTACCAAACACTTTATCCCGGTGCAAAGGAAAACAGGTTATTCCCGACTTTCGGAATTTCCGTAAATTATTCAACGGCTTTTTATAAAAACTTAGGCGCCGGTTTATTAATTGAAGCAGCATCCGAAGCGCCGGAAATTGAGACATTGTATATCGCAGTTACTCGCCCGATGAATAATCCAAATTGGGTCGGTAATCCGGAATTGAATCAGTCGTTTAAGACTACTATACGCGGTTCAATAAATTATGATAGAATTAGAGTAGAATTTTTCGGCACAAATGTATGGAATTATGTTAACCAAACACAAATTACCGTTAACGGAAAACCGAATGTAACTTATAAAAATGTTGACGCTTACATGCTTGGAATTAATTTAGATGCCGAATGGAAATATTTAAATATTAATGCCAATTATACATACGCTCAAAATCAAACCAATGATTCGCCTCTCGCTGAAATTCCACCGTTAAAAATTACAACAACTTTATTAAGTCCGGAGTATTCAGGTTTCATTGGATTTATAAAACATACTTATAACGACGCGCAGACTAGAGTTGATTTTAGCCTAAGTGAAAACTCAACAGTAGCCTGGAATAAATTTGATATTGGAATTTCATATTTATATAAACATCTTTACTTGACCTTGGAAGTTGAAAATTTAACCAACCAATTGTATTACCAGCATCTTTCATATTTGAGAGATCCTTTCGCTTCCGGGGCTAATGTTTTTGAACCCGGCAGAACCTTAAGATTAAATATAAAATATGATAATATATTTTAAGTATTTTCTTAGTGACTTCGTGTCTCGTATGTTAGTAATACGAAATAAAAGTTAATTTGTTCTAAAAAATACTGGCTTAAGGAATAGTAGAGCGGTTCGTGCCTAGATACATAAAACAAATGATATCGTCACAAAGAAATTACTCACTATTCTTTT
>JAHJUE010000034.1 GCA_018829205.1 Bacteroidota bacterium | reverse complement strand
ATAACATAATATTCATTATTACTTCCGCTTCCGTTAAGTACTGCATAAATATTTCTGCCGTTGGAATTAAAATTTTGATTAATAACAGTATAACCGAAACCCTTTAATTTAGATTCCAGGTAATCAGCTGCTATTTCATTCTCCTCATAAAATGAATTTCTTGATTTAATAACTACAGTATCACTGCCGTTAATAAAAGGAGCAGCGCCTGTAAGTATCTCAAGATATGTTTTAAGTGAGTCGATGTTAACTGATTCAACCGTCTTGCGGATATCTTCCGCTATATATGGCGGAGTATTGTTATTAACTTCATCAATATTTACAATACTATTATCAGAACAGCTTATGAAAATGTAGAATAATAATACCGATATGTATTTAAAATATTTCAATTTCCCCCCTTCAATAAATTTCCTACAATAAATAATAATTGTTTACCGACTTAAAAGAAGTACAAAAATAAATGACTGTGTTAATAGAAATTTCTAATTCAACAATTAAATGAAATTGAGAGCCGGATCAGTATTCTTAGAATTGTTACAAAAAGTGAACTATTTTTTATATTTTTGAAGTAATCATTTTTTGTTATTAAACACTTCTAAAACCGGGACAGCCGTTATTTTTATGGATGAAAAAGAATTGCTCGATTTCTGCAGGGTAAAAAAAATATTCGACAAAGGATTTGGTTTTTTAACAAGCTTATATTATAACGAACCGGTCTTTTTTCATTTCAACAAAGTAAAAGATCCGGACATAAAAGAGAAATTAGAAAAATTAAAGCGCGGCGAAGTATATTTCTATTTTACATCGGTAATTCATAACGGAAAAAGAAAAGTCCTAAAGTTATGGCTTGATGTAAAGGATATCGACAATATTCTTATTCCCGATTTTATCGAAAGACTAATTGAAGAATTGAACGACGGAAGAATTAATGTTTTTGAAATAGCCTATGTAATAAAACAGCTTAGAGAAAATGATTTTCTAAGCAAAGAAACATTAAGCGAAATATTGCAAACAAAAAAAATGTTAAAAACGCCGTCAGTTTTAAAGGCCGTTTTGAGAACGGACGAAGAGAAGTTTTCCGAAAACCTGAATATTTTAATAGAGAAATTAGAAACAAAACAAATCAGTGAAAATGAATGGGTTGAAGAGGTAATTCATCAAATTGATGCTTAACATTACTTCAGTAAAATTAGTTTTTTTGTATCAATAAAATTTCCGTTACGGAGTTGATAAAAATATATTCCGCTGCTTAGGTTTGAAGCGTCGAATTTTAATTCATGTTTCCCGGGTAATAGTGTTTCATTTAATAAAACAGCGACTTCTCTTCCAAGTACATCATAAATTCTTAGTGTCGCGGCAGCAATTTTTGAATCACGTACATATGGGATTGAAAAACTAATAGTAGTTACAGGATTAAACGGGTTCGGATAATTTTGAGACAATTGGAATTTATTATCAAGAATAACTTCTTCATTAACTGAAACCGCATTTGGATTAATAATTTTTATTTCATCAAACCATATTTCCGCTCCATTAAAATCTTTGTACTCGCTTGTAATCTCAAATAGCTCAATAGCTTTCCAATCAAAAGCGTTAATTGGATTATACCATGAATTATTATCCCATGCACCCTTTTCAGAAAAATATTTCAGCGGTATCTGCAAATGATACCAATTATTATCGGTCTGATAATCAAAAGGCGACAACAAATAACCCATTCTCCACGGGCGATCACCAGGCGTATTAGTTTTAGTATCTAAGAACCTTATTTCTAATGAATCAACATTTCCTTTCGCTTTTATCCAGAAATCAATTTCATAGTTATTATTTACTAAGTATGAAATATCTTTATCAGGTAAAAAATCAAAACGGATACTGTTGTAACGAGAAGCTCCGCTCCAATAAATACCGTATCCGTTTTCATTAACACTTTCTACTGAATAATAATCTATTTGTGAACCTGACCAAGAATTAATGTTGATATATCTGCCCACATAATCTGAATAAATATCAAACCCTGAGGAATCAGGAATAATATTAAATTCTCTCTGATGCGGAACATTTAATTTCATTGCCTCCAGCAATTTAACATTCAAGTCAAAATCAAAAAGGGTTTGACTTTCCTTTTCAAAAAAACCAAAATCCCCTTTATAATCCCAGATTGTCCATGCAATATTTAATGATTCCAAATACGGGACAACAACTGAGTGCCACCAGATTCTGCTGTTGTTATCTGAGTTACGCATATAAACTCCAAGCTCGCCGCAATGAACGGGAACATTTCGTTCGTCACTAAACTTTTTTGCGATATCCAAAGCAGCGGTAACTGAAGAAATTTTACCGTCAATTTTATAATTGTTATAAAAGCTTCCTTCGACCCATGTGTTTTTCAACTCGGAAGGAAATGCAGGCATCTTTTCTGCGCTGTAAGGAAATGGGACATTTATAAGTGGCTCAAGTGAAGGAACAGTCCAGCTTGCTCCCTGATGCGTAAATAGAAAGGGATCATAAAAATGAAATGTATAGATTAAATTTGTATCGGCGTAGACCGGCATAGCGTTTAAATTATTATAACTGTTCCATCCTGCGGGCCCAACTATAATAGTATGCTTCGCATCAATTTTTCTAATTTCATCAATAACTTTTAACTGAATATTATTCCATGAAACATCGTCGATTCCGTGAGGTTCATTTAATATCTCATAATAAATATAATTAGATCTGCCTTTTAAATGCTGCGCCATCTGCTTCCAAATCGGGATTAAGACTTCATCATAATTTAGCGGAGTAGATTTGGTAACATCAAATGTATGATTGTCCAAAATTAAATGAAGCTCCAACTCTTCAGCCCAATTTATAACTTCGTCAAGTAAAAAGAAAAATAAAGGATCAATAAAATAATCGGGGGAACCGTTTGTCATATACTCTAAATTCAACGGCAGACGGATATGGTCAATCCCAAGACTTTTAATATCAATAAAATCATCCTTGGTAAATTTTGTAAACTGAATATTTCTGACATCATTTTCCTGAAACCAGCTTGCGAGATTAACTCCTTTTTTAAATTCGGTGCTGCCGCAAAAGATTTGGCCGGAAAGTATTATGATAAATACTATAATTTTATTAGTCATATTTATTATTTGTTTTATCATAAACTATTGATTTTCATTTTTATATTTTTTGATCTTTATTAATATTTACATTATCTGCTTTAAAGGAGAGTAATAATAGAATTATAGTTGCCACAAAACAAAGCAAGGCAGGAATTGAATAGTTTTGATTAATATTATAAAGCAGGCTGAATAGATAAGGACCAATTGCGCTTCCTGCAACAATCCAGCCCATATTAAATCCGGTAATAGCACCGAGATTCTTTAATCCGTAAAATCTTGGCCACGTAACACTTGATACTACTCCGAATAAACCGCTGGCAATACCATTCCCCAATATTAAAAGTATAACGGGAAATCCTTCACTTAAAAATGTTAATGCAATCATTGAAATCATCATCCCGATTATTTCAACAATTAATAAATATTTCATTTTTATAAAATCTGCAACGTAACCGCTTACAAGCTGAAAAGAGACTGCTACAATTGACGAAGGCAAAAATATCATAATCGCATCTGCTCTTGATAAACCCGCGCTAGCGAAAACATCTATTATATGAAAAGTTATTGCGGTACCGTAAAGTGCATGCATAGCAAGCGATAAATTAAATACCCAGAAACTATATGTAGCTTTAACTTCTTTTAATGTATAATCTTTTTCAGGATGGTATATCGGAACATTTTTTTTCTTCGGAATTATTTCTTTGCCGTCAGGTTTCAAACCGAATTCAAAAGGATTATCTCTGAAACTTAAGGCAGCAAATAACATAAATATTATTCCAACTAATAACGCAAGCACCTGCCAAGCCCCTTTCCAGCCAAATAAACTAATTAACCAGTCAAAAACTCTTGGTGAATATGAGAACCCGAATGAAATTGCAATTCCCATATAAGCGCTTGCCATTCCCCTTCTTTTATCAAACCATTTCATAACCATATTTTTTGAAGACATAGTTAGAACACCTTGACCGAAAAATCTTGTAGATAAAAATCCGAATGAAAGGAGTATAAATACTATAGCTGACCAATACTCAATACCGACAAAGGAAGAAATTATACCGCTTAAAAAAGAAACTTCAGATAAATAGAAAAGAGATAGACCTAAAAATACGGCTGCTAAAACCGAAGTTACCCTGGCTCCAAATCTGTCAAAAAATCTTCCAGCTTTGGTAAGAAAAAAGGAACTAACAAGAGTACCAATTAAATAAGCCAGACTTAGATTTTCTCGGGATATTTTTAATTCATCAATTATAAAATCGGTAAAGACGGAAATACCAACTGTTTGTCCAGGCGCACTCATCAGAACACCAATTGTTCCGGTAAAAATTATAATGTAACCATAGAAAAACGGGAATCGGCTAATATTATTTTTATTGTTTTTCATTAAAAAGAATCTGTTAAACTATTTTTAAAAATAGACAGCAATATATAAAATGATTTTTTGAGATTTTTAATAAAGTAATTTCAAAATTGAACGGATTTTGTTAATTCGCACAATAGATACATTTTAATTTACAGGATGCGAAAACAAAATATTATTTACCATGCATATGCTTCTGGCGCTTGATTACCCGGACCAGGCCATATTTCATCAAGCTTTTGAAGTATGTCTTTTTCAAGCTTTAGACCGGAAGCTTTCACATTCTGATCAAGCTGATCAATAGTACGCGGACCAATTATAGGAGAGGTTACAACATTATTGTTTAACACCCATGCTAGCGCAACATCAGCCGGAGCAATATTAATCTCTTTACACAATGATTCATAATTCTCAATTTGGAGACGTATCTTTTCCGCGGCTTTTAACAGAGGTTCACGTGTTCTTCTTCCTTCATTTTGTTTCTCCAAAATGCCGCAAAGAATGCCGCCGCCCATCGGACTCCAGGGTATAAGTCCTAATCCAAATCTATTGCAGGCCGGAATAACTTCCAGTTCTATATTCCTGTTACGCAGACTATAAATACTTTGTTCTGAAACCAGGCCCAAAAAGTTTCTGTTTTTTGCAGTGAAATGAGCTTCGGCTATATTCCATGCAGCGAAATTACTGCTGCCTATATAAGTAACCTTTCCTTCTCGAACAAGTTGTTCCATTGCCTGCCAAACCTCTTCCCATGGAGTCTGCCTGTCAATATGATGCATTTGATATAAGTCTATATGATCGGTTTGAAGTCTTCTTAAACTTTCTTCACAGGCTCTTTTAATATGATAAGCTGAAAGTTTACCATCATTAATCATATCACTCATGTTGCCGTAAACCTTTGTAGCAAGTAGAATTTTATTTCTATTCCCGGATTTTTTAAGCCATCGTCCGATTATTTCTTCTGTTAATCCTTTGCCTTTATCCCAGCCGTAAACGTTGGCAGTATCAAAGAAATTAATTCCCAGTTCAACTGCACGGTTCATAATTTTAAAACTGTCTTCTTCACTTGCATAAGGGCCGAAATTCATTGTACCAAGACATAACTTGCTTACTTTTACGCCTGCTTTTCCAAGCTGTGTATATTCCATTTTTAACCTTTCAAATCATCTGATAAAATAACCGATTATTTTACATTCGCCATTTTCTAAAATAGCAGTTATAGTTTCAACACTTTCTTTTTTCTTTTCAAAGGAAGAATTAAACTCGAAACTGTAATATTCGCCGTCGGGAACACCAGGCAATTGAGTATTATATTTTTTTGTTTTGATTTCTCTTATAAGCAATTTACCAAAAGGTTCTCTTGAAGTTGATACAGTTTTTACCCACTGTTCTTTTGTAACCGCCCTTTTAAATAATTCCGAACTTACATCCCAGCTTTTTTCATAATTCCCTTCATCAATAATTTTAATCCAGCTATTTACCGAATATATGGCTGATGAATCTTTTGCATTATCATTTGTCTGCGCGATGCTAAAAGAAAATGCATATAAAATAAAAACGGAAAATATTATGCGTTTCATATTAGTTCCCTAAAATAAATTTTGTTATATAAATTTTTTATTTAACAAAAGGTGCGCCTGCGACGTTTAATTGTTCTTCTATTTTTACAAACTCAATATTTATAATACTGTTTAATTTATTATTAAAATCGGTTAATTGTTTTTCGGCAATTTCAACCAATTGTTTATGTGTTTCTGTAGGACCATAAGTAGAGTATTCGATACCTGTTTTAGCTTTTGACAATCTATTATAAATACTTGGCTTTTCGTTTTGTCCGATTTCTCTTTTAGATTTATTACCGTTTAATTGTTCATCAAGATCATACAGATTTTGTTTTGTATTGTAAATAATTAGATCAAGATCGCCATGATTTACGGATGAACGATTTAATGCAATTTCGAATCCTTCAATTTTCTTAAACGCATTTGTTAATACAATTCTTGAAGCGGTTAATTCTCTTTCAAGATCGGAGATATTTTTTAAAAATGCCGAAACATCTTTTAATTCCGCACCAGGCAAAGCTCCATTATATAATCTTTCAACTATAAATTTTACCGGACCGGAAATTACGGTAACAATTCCTTCAACTTCTTTAGAAAGCGTAACAGTGTATTCCCCAGGAGGCGCTAATCTTCCTTTAGATTCATTATTAAAATTTTTTATTTTTAGATCAATCGCGTCGGATGACGGGAATCTTAAATCCCAGGAAGTCCTATAAAATCCTTTTCCGGTTGATCCTTCAATTCTTCTTACAACATTACCCATATTATCTTTAACAGTTAACCATACAGAAGGTTTTTCTTCTCTTCTTTCCGCTTCTACTTCACTCCATCCTGGGAATTTTACATTCTTATTTTCTTTAACAAGTTTATCCTCATTTTCTTTACGGAGATCTTTTTTACTTTTTAATTCTTCGGATAAGTAATAGGTAAATACGGCTCCGAAAGGCGGATTAGGAGCAGTATATAAAGCGGCTCCTTGAGATGTCTCTTTTTCAAAATCAACTACAGGTCTTTCAATATACCACCATGCTTTACGCACAGGAAAAAGTAAAGCCTCTTTATTTAAATTATCTTCAGACAAATTTCTTAATGCACTGTAATCATCAAGTATAAATATCCCCCGTCCGAATGAAGCTGCCACCAAATCATTTTCTCTTTTCTGAATTGCCAAATCACGGAATGAAATTGTAGGGATATTTCCTGTCAATTTTGTCCATCTATTTCCGCCATCTACCGTAAAATAAATTCCGAACTCAGTTCCAACAAATAACAACTGCGGATTAACATAATCCTGAACAATGCGCCAAATCAAATTTCTATCCGGAATATTTCCCTTTATAGATTTCCAGGTTTTTCCTTTATCTGTACTTTTTACAAGATAAGGTTTAAAATCGCCGAACTTATGATTATCAAGCGCAGCATAAACTGTATTTGCATCAAATAGATCAGCTTTAATATCGTTAACAAAAGCCGTAGAGGGAACGCCGGGCAAACTTGCGACTTCAATCATCTTCCAGTTTATTCCGCCGTTTTCTGTAATTTGAATTAATCCATCGTCAGTGCCCGCATAAATTAAACCTTCCATTAACGGCGATTCCGCCAAAGAAGTTATAGTATTATAATTAGACATTGCCGCAAAATCCCAATGCGAATCCCAGCTCCAAGTTTTGTCCATTAGAGGTAAATTCATACGTTCCTGGTTTTTTGTTAAATCACCCGAAATTGCTTTCCACGAATCACCTCGATTATCACTTTTCCATACTCTATGAGATGCGAAATATAAACGAGTCGGTGAATGAGGACTAATAAGTATAGGCGCATCCCAGTTAAACCTTTCATAATTTTCATTTTCACCAGGCTGCGGCTGAATGTGTACAATTTCTCCTGTTGTTCTATCGACTCGCACAAGGTTGCCTTCCTGCCATTCGCTGTACATTATATCGGGATTTCCAGGTTCAGTGGCCGGCTGATGTCCGTCTGCGAATAAAGTTAAAAACCAATCTCTGTTTGATATGCCTTGAGGATTATCCGTTCTTGAAGGTCCGCCTTGAGTGCTGTTATCCTGTGTACCTCCGTAAACAGTATAGAAAGGTTCTTTATCGTCAACCGCTATTTTATAAAATTGAGTTACGGGAAGATTTGCGACAAAGCGCCAGTTTTTTGTATTGTCAAAACTTTCATAAATACCGCCGTCGGTTCCCACCAACAGATAATTTGGATCGTCTTTATCAAAATTAATTGAGTGATTATCAGAATGTTTATAACTTTCCTTCATTCTATAAAAAGTTTTTCCGCCGTCTTCGGAAACCTGCATTCTTACATCAACAAGGTATAACATATCAAACTTATGCGGACTTGCATAAAGTTCCTGATAATAATGAGGTCCTGTTGCGCCCGAAACAGCATTTGATTGTTTTGTCCAGCTTTCACCTCTATTTTCCGATTTATACACACCGCCGGTTGTACGTTCAAGTTCAATAGCCGCATAAATAACATCAGGCTTTTGAGGTGAAATTGCGATACCGATTTTACCCATATTAGATTTAGGCAGACCTTCTTTTAATTTTTTCCAATTATCTCCTCCGTCGTCAGAACGCCAAATACCTGAACCGGGACCTCCGCCCATGTATGATGCGACATTTCTATGTCTTTGCCATGTTGCTGCATATAAAATATCCGCATCGCGCGGATCAATTGCGATATCGGTTACGCCAGTCCATTCATTATCTTTTAAAACTAATTTCCAAGTTTTACCGCCGTCAATAGTTTTAAAAAGTCCGCGGTCACCACCTTTTGACCAAAGCGGTCCTTGAGAAGCAACCCATACAATATTAGAGTTTTCGGGATGAATAATTATTTCGGAAATGTGTTCACTCTTTTTCAGTCCAACATTTTCCCAATTTTCTCCTGCGTCTAAACTTTTATAAACACCGTCGCCAAATCCAACATGCCTGCCCCCGACATTTTCACCAGTCCCTACCCATATTATATTTGTGTTATTAGGATCAATTGATACGCATCCGGTTGAGTATGATTTTTCTTTATCAAAAATTGATTTCCATGTTGTGCCGGAGTTTTCAGTTTTCCAAACACCGCCGGAACCAACAGCAACATACCACAAACTTTTATCTTCGGGATGGACCGCTATATCCGCAATTCTTCCCGACATTAAAGCTGGACCAATGTTTCTAAATTTTAAACCGTCAAAAGTTTTTTCTGAAAATAATGAATCGGACGTTTTGTTTTGTGCCGAAATTGAATAAATAGATAAAAATATTATTACTGCGGTTAAAAAAAACTTGGGAAGTTTATTCATATAAAACAGCCCCCTAAATATTTAATTGGAATTGATTTTTACTCTTAACTATTACAAATATATGTCTTTTTATTTAAAAGGTGAAAAGATGATTTCTTTTTATTGACAGATAATATTTATCTTTTTAACAATTATTTTTCGGCAACTACTAGCATCTCAAAATCCTCCGTTGTTAATTTATCATTTCTGCTGAAGGCGCCAATTTTAGCGCCGAAAATTTCGATACATTTAAAATGCAATGATTTTAGAAGCCATGTAATTTCTGAAGGCACGTAATATCTTTCGTTGCATATTAATTCATTTTTATTTCCCGAATCATCTTCAAAATACGTTACATTATGATCCCTGAAAGTGAGCAAATCGAATGTGTTATTTTTATAACTTGCATTCCCCTCCTTATTTTGCGAAGCCAGGAAATCTTTAACAGAATGAAATAACGGGAACAATCCGTTAAGAGTTGTAAATATTATTTTACCATTTGATTTCAAGGAATTTGCAGCGCTTTGAAGAATTTGATAATTCATTTCGTCAGATTCCATTAAGGGAAAGGCTCCTTCGCAAATCATTATTGCTAAATCAAATTCATTTTTAAAAGGAAGATTCCTAGCGTCGTATTTTAAAAAGACAATACTAAGATTTTCTAAAGCAGCTTTTTCCATTGCGCGATTTAGCTGGGAGTCGGATAGATCAATTCCAGTAACATTGTATCCTCTTTTTGTTAATTCAATTGAATGCCTCCCTGTTCCGCAGCCAATATCCAAAATTTTTAGAGTTTTATTAGACTTAATTTCCTGTTCAATAAAATCGCATTCGCAAATTGTTCCTTTAGTAAAAATTTCTTCATCATATTTCTTACCGTAATTCTCAAATAATTTTTCATACCATTGTTTCATGCCGATATTTCTCCATTATTTTTAATTTTATTTAATAATATTTTTCTTCGAATAAATCCGATAGAAATAATTTATTCGAATTTATTAGATGTTATTTCAATATTAATTAAAATTACAGATCCTTAACTTTTTTGAAATTAATAGTGAATCCTTTTGAAGAAGAATACTTTTTATATATTACAAATCCGGATTGACACAATAGTAATTCTAATTCGTTTTCCGTAATAAGATCGGGATCACCGTACATTTCCGTGATTGAAAGTATTCCGCCTAACTTTAACACATTATTAATTTCTATAAGGCTATTAATTCGGTTTGAAATCTCACCAAGAACTGTTACTAAAAAGACATTGTCGAATGCAGAATTCTTAAAAGGAAGAAACGCAGCATTACCTTGTACATGTTTAGCATTTGTAATATTATTTCTTTCAATCTTACGTTTACTTTTAAGCAGCATTTCCAGTTGAATATCAAATAATACAATATTTCCTTCCGGAATTCTTTTTGCTGTCTCAATGCTGAAATATCCGGGGCCCGTGCCTATTTCAAGTACTTTTGAATTATCTGAAAGATTAAGTCGGTCTACAAGAGTTTTAGGTGATAATACTATTCTGCGAATTGGAGTATCAAGAAGAAAGGCTAATTGATATGGATAAATACCTTGCCCGATAAGTCGGCCAAATATATTCTTCCATTTTGATATTCTTGTATCAAAATTCATTTTTTCGGCAACAGGTAGTAATACAATATTTTTTATTACAAATATTGCAATAATAAAAACAACAAAATAGTGAAACTTAATTTAGAACAATTATTTTAAAATAAAAAAGGGGATTCATAATTGCAGATATCCCCTTTTACAAACTATTTCGATAATGTTTTAATTAGAATCAATAATACTATTAAAAGTATTACTTGGACGCATTACTTTATCTGTTTTTACCGGATCCGGTAAATAGTAACCACCTATATCAGCAGGTTTACCCTGACAAACTATAAGCTCTTCAACTATTTTTTCTTCATTGTTTTTTAGTTCTTCCGATATATTAGCGAAACGTTTTTTCATTTCCATATCATTATTTTGTTCCGATAGAGCATCTGCCCAGTACAATGCAAGATAAAATGAGCTGCCTCGATTATCAATTTCATTTACCTTACGCGACGGATATCTAGCGTTCTCCAAATATTTGCCAATCGCAATGTCCAGAGTTTCTGCTAATACTTTTGCTTTTGAGTTTCCTGATTTTTCAGCAATCATTTCAAGAGAAGGAACTATTGCGCAATACTCGCCTAAAGAATCCCATCTTAAATGACCTTCTTTTAATAGTTGCTCAACATGTTTTGGAGCAGACCCGCCTGCGCCGGTTTCAAACAATCCGCCGCCGTTTAGTAATGGAACAATTGATAACATTCTGGCACTTGTACCTAATTCGAGTATCGGGAAAAGGTCGGTAAGATAATCTCTTAAAACATTTCCTGTAACCGAGATTGTATCCAATCCTTTTCTTACTCTTTTAAGAGTATATTTCATAGCTTCAACCGGCGTTAATATTTGAATATCTAATCCGGCGCTGTCATTTTCAGGCAAATATTTTTTAACCTTTTTAATTATTTCGGCATCATGTCCTCTCTTTTCATCCAACCAGAAAACCGCCGGAGTATTCGAAACTTTTGCTCTTCTTACAGCGAGTTTTACCCAATCTTTTATTGCTTCATCTTTAGTCTGACACATTCTGAAGATATCACCTTTTTCAACTACCTGTTCAAGAAGAATTTCTCCGGATACATTTATTACCCGAATTATACCATCAGCTTTTGCTTCAAATGTTTTATCATGCGAACCGTATTCTTCCGCTTTTTGCGCCATTAAACCTACGTTTGATACCGACCCCATTGTTGCGGGATTAAATTGTCCGTTAACTTTGGCATCTTCAATAATTTCTTTATAAATGGTTGCATAACATCTATCAGGAATCATTGCGATACAATCCTGAAGCTGATCTTCATTATTCCACATTCTTCCGCCGTCACGCACTACGTTTGGCATTGAAGCATCGATTATAATATCATTTGGGACATGAAGATTAGTTTTGCCTTTTCGTGAATCGACCATCGCAAGAGCTGGACGGTTTTCATATACTTTCAATATATCTGATTCAATTTCATTTTTTTTATCGGCAGGAAGTTTATTTAATTTTGAAACTACATCTGCTAAACCGTTATTAACATTTGCGCCAATTTCTTTTAAAACTTCAGCATGCTTTTTTAATGCTTCATTGTAATAAACCGACACACAATGCCCGAACATAATCGGATCTGATACTTTCATCATTGTAGCTTTTAGATGAAGAGATAAAAGTACTCCGTCTTTTGATGCTTCTTCAATCTGTTCTGAATAAAATTTTCTTAAGGATTTTACATTCATTACAGAGGCATCAATAACCTCGCCATTTTTCAGAGATAATTTTTCTTTAAGTATTGTTTTTTCACCATTCGTATCTGTAAATTCAATTCGCACATCACATTCTTTGTCCAATGTAATTGATTTTTCGGTTCCGTAAAAATCTTTTTCATTCATATGTACAACTCTTGTTTTAGATCCATTTTCCGGCCAAGGTTTCATCATTTTATGGGGAAATTTCTGCGCAAATTTCTTAACTGATGCAGCTGCTCTGCGGTCTGAGTTTCCTTCGCGTAGAACAGGATTAACGGCAGAACCTAGTACTTTCGCAAATCTTTTCTGTAAAGTTTTTTCTTCTTCAGTCTTTGGTTCTTCAGGATAATTTGGTATGTCATAACCCTTAGACTGCAGTTCATTAATTGCATCCTGAAGCTGAGGGATTGAGGCACTTATATTGGGAAGCTTAATAATATTTGCTTCAGGAGTTTTAGCTATTTTTCCAAGTTCATTTAAATAATCCGGTATTTTTTGTTCTTCTTTTAGATTTTCCGGAAAGTTAGCAATAATTCTACCAGCTAATGAAATATCTTTTGTTTCAACTTCAATTCCTGTTCCTTTTGCATACGCATTTACAATTGGTAATAAACTATAAGTGGCTAGTGCAGGTGCTTCATCAATCTTGGTCCAAATAATTTTATAATTATTCATTTAGATTCCCTTAATTATTAAATAATATCAACAATATAATATGATTTTTTTATTACACATTTATCAAAATTAGAGCAATAAATTAAGAATCTTTCATTTTAATTAAAAGCACGAATAAGTTTGAATATAAATTTTATTTTTAATTATACGGATATAATGACTATTATAAACTGCGGTAAAACTGATTTGAATTTATTGAATTCTGAGATTGTAAGTACTTATAAAAGTTACTAAACGCATAATCTATTCAATAAATAAACCAACGCTAAAAAGTACCAAACAGTTTATAAATAAATTTCATAGAATAGTTTTGATTTTTGATTTCAAATATACATGCGGATTAGAAATAGTCATCGAGAAAATCTTTCTCAGTTGATTTTTGTCCAAAGTGTTCGATTAATTTATTTGTTAGGAGATTTAATTTTCGGATTAATTTTTTGAAATATGTAAAATGTGTGCACTTTATGTATGCAATAAATTTAGATTTTAAGTGCACCCCGGAAACCTCTTGCTGCATAATAAGATTCTGCTCCGTTATGATAAGTGAAAACATTGTTATAGCGACGATCACAAAATATTGCTCCACCAAGTTTTCTAATATCCGGAGGTGTTTTTACCCAACTTGATGATTTCAAATCAAATTTCCCAAGTTTCTGCAGTTCACGATATTGATCCTCTGATAAGAGTTCTATACCAATATACTCAGCCTTATCAATAACTGAATTTTCTGGTTTATGCTCTTTCCTAGAATTTAGTGCTTCACGATCGTAACAAAGACTTCTGCGACCCTTTGGACTTTCCAATGAACAATCATAAAATATATATTCGCCTGACTTTTTATCTTGACCAACCACATCAGGCTCTCCTCCAGTATTTTCCATTTCATTAAGTGACCATAGCTTTTTATTATTTGACAGAAGCCTCAGTTCTACATTTACCCATTCAATATTTTTATGACGATTCATGTTTGCCATAAAACGAGTTTTTAATATCCGTAATAGTTCTTCATATTTTTCTTTAGGAATCTCTCTTTCATTGTTTTTTATTTTGTTCATATTTATTCTCCATTCAATTGGCCTTTTGTAAAATAATAATATTAAAAAAATAATTGGCAGATATCATAGTAGAGAAAATAAATAATTTGATTTAATTTATAAATTAATATTTGATATTAAAATCATTAACAGATAAGAATTAATATAAAGAAATTTCACGAAGCCCAATCGTTGTTAATCCGGCTGACGTTTCTACCACAGAGGCAATATAATTCAAGCTGACGTTGGTCAGTTTACTTTATTAACTGGCTTAACTCTGTCGCTTTTGAATCTTCTGCCGGAACTTACACTCTGCAAAACCTTGTCCTACAACTTCAGCAAATTAGAGAGCATCACAAAACTGTTCTTAGGCAGCTGAGGGCCGAAGCGAAAAACGAAAACATTGCTCCTATCATTAACTCGCTTACTTCCGTGCCCGGTATTGAATTCATTACAGCTATGTCTTTATATACTGAACTTATTGACATAAACCGTTTCAGTAACTTCGACAGCCTTTGCTCATTTGTTGGTCTTGTTCCTTCTACTCACTCTTCCGGACTTACAGAATACTCAAAGGGTATTTCTTTCCGGCACAACAAGTTTCTTCGTCCACTTATTGTTGAGTTTGCTTGGGTTGCTGTGAAAAAAGATCCAGCCTTAATGCTGAAGTATCACAAACTCTGTAAAATTATGCCTAAGCAAAAAGCTATTATCCGAATCGCTAAAAAACTTCTAAAACGAATTAGGCACGTTTGGATTTACAACGACAAATACTTGCTTTCCAAAGTTGCTTAAGTTTTTTTTCAATATGTATAAGAACAAAACTAAATAGAATTGTTTTTTAAGGCGGGGACTGTTTAATCAACCATGCTCACTAACGGGCTCTCGTAGTCCCAACACACTAACTTGTAGGTGTAAAGTGAGTTATCGGTCAGAGTACAGCCCCGCCATTTGATCAATTTAATTTGACAGTCTGCCATCGCGTTTTATCGCGAATGGTTAATAACGGATTGATTCTATTTTAGTTCATTATGTTTAAGAACAATTTGCGTTCAACCCTTGACTTTTAACATAACGGGTTGATTTGCTTGATATTTCCAATAAGTAAAAAACTAGTTATGTTATTTATAACATCACAACAATTGGAGGTATCAAATGTTATACACTGGCATCGACCTACACAAAATCACATCCTATCTTACTACCATTGATTCAAACGGCTGTATCGTTAAGCAAGCTAACATTAAAAACATTGACTATAATTTTGTCCAGTATTTTTCAGATCTAAAAGACGATCACAAAGCTGTTGTTGAATCTACTATGACTTGGTATTGGCTTAATGATCTTCTTACTTCCTTGAATATTCCTCTTGTTCTTGCTCATGCTAAATTTGTTAAAGCCATTGCTTATGCTAAAGTTAAAACTGATAAAGTTGACTCTCAAACTCTTGCTCAACTACTTCGTCTCGATTACATACCTACTGCTCATAAAATTTCTAACGATAAACGACTTCTTCGTGATGCTCTAAGAGCTAGGCTTAAAATCGTTCAGCGACATACTTCGGTAACTAACTCCATGCATCTTCTGCTTGCTACATATAATATTTCTTCTCCAGAGGAGCTTATTGGTATTTCTAAATATCAATATCAACAATTAGCCGTCGTTGAAGTTCTTCTAAAAGATCAAGCCCTAATGCTTGAGAAATAACTTTATCCCGATT
This sequence comes from Bacteroidota bacterium, assembly GCA_018829205.1. Classification (GTDB taxonomy): domain Bacteria; phylum Bacteroidota; class Ignavibacteria; order Ignavibacteriales; family Melioribacteraceae; genus JAHJUE01. The sequence continues at coordinate 1,429 of JAHJUE010000034.1, read as the reverse complement.
TAATACCAAATGAAGATGTGCAACGTCTTCTCTGGATTCCAGGCATTGGTAAGATGAACGCTTTTACTATCATGCTCGAGGTTGATAACATTAACCGTTTCGATGATGTTAAAAACTTCTTCTCTTACTGTCGTCTTTCTCCTTCTGCTCGTAACTCCGGTGGCAAATCAAAACAACGTGCTTCTAAAGACGGGAACAAATATCTTAGAGTTGTTTTTGCTGATGCTGCCACTAGAGCTGTACAACACTACCCAGTTATTAAGAACTTTTACAACTCCAAACTCCGTAAGAAAAGAAAAATAGTTGCAAAAACTATTCTTGCTAAAGAATTAGCTCGTATTGTTTTTTATGTACTCAAAGATAAAACAAACTTCAACAACACTTTTAAGGGTATTGAATTACAACACAAAAAATATCTTCAATGGCCACGCGTTACAAACCCGTACGCATAACTGATATTTGACTATCGCTGCGCTGGACTTGCCTACCGGCAGGCAGGTTGGGAAGTAACGCGTATGCCTTTAATTATATCTGGGATACTATCTTTTATGATAGAACTGTTATTTAATTTAACAGTATGTCCGAAAAGAGGTTTGGTTGCCTATACGGTAATCTTACAGTTATTTGGCATAAAGTGTTTTCTGGTTTTTACAATTATTCAAAGAACAATTATTCTTTTGCATCCGTTTTAACGGACTGTAGCGATATCTTATTTTCTTCTTGACTCTTTACTTATTAAAGATGTTATATTGAAATGACATTAAGTAAAATTAAAGATGCAATTGTAACGGATAATAAAAAGCATAAAAAATAAAATATTTGGTTTATAAAAAATTTATTAGGTTCTTTGTCTTCATAAACATCACTAATTTTATCTGAAATTATTCCCGTTCTGACACTTATAATTAGATTTGTAATGGTAATTAGTGATACACTAAATATCAAAACTAATGTTGCTATCCTCATTTGTCCCGAGAAATATAAGTATAATACAGGTATCAAAAATATGTTTGTATAAATATTTATAAGTTTCTTAAAGAGAAAATAATCCTTCTTGTGTAATAATGTGTAAACTTTATCTGGATCTTCTTCTTTAATTTTTAATATAATTTGGGATTTAACATACTCATCATTTAAATTTATTTCACCGTAAATGCTAAATCTTAATTTAATTTCTTCCTCAAGTGCTTTTAGTTTCTTGAGATTATTACGTCTATCAATTCTTAGCCAAACATCAATAAGATCAACAGATTTATAAACATTATAATTTGGTATATATTCTTCTTTCTGTATAGTCCTGAAATAGGTTGACTCTTTTATCTAATAAAAACTAAAGACTTACTCCACTAAAGACAATAAATTATTTTCGTTTAGCAAAGAATAATTAGTGTAATAATTCTTCCATTTTCTTTTAAGTACTCTGTTCATT
>JAHJUE010000004.1 GCA_018829205.1 Bacteroidota bacterium | reverse complement strand
TTTATACTATTTTCAAAAAAAATATTGATTATATACCTAATTACAATCAAGCTTTAGCCGTTAATATATGATGAATTTTTATTTATAATTTTTTCTATATTTTTATTGACTTTTTACACAGTACCTTTGTGGCAGAAAAAAAGAAATGAAATTGCCACAAAGGCACAAAGTTAATTTAGATTTAGATTATTACTTTATAAAATTAAATGTAATTAATGATACTTTCCAAATTAGAAAAGAGGAGCAATCAATTGTACGTACCGACAAGAGTATTTTTTACAAAAGGCGTGGGGAGACATAAGGAATATCTCAGCTCTTTCGAAGCGGCTTTAAGAAACGCTGGTATTGAAATTTGCAATCTTGTTACTGTAAGCAGTATTTATCCGCCCGGATGCAGAAAAATTTCAAGACTGCAGGGATTAAAAGAAATTAAAGCAGGTCAGATTACTTTCGCCGTTATGGCGCGAAACGCTACAAACGAACCCAACAGATTAATCGCTTCATCAATCGGAGTCGCCGTTCCGGCTAACGGAAAACAATACGGCTATCTTTCCGAATATCATCCTTACGGTGTAAAAGAAAAAATTGCCGGGGATTATGCCGAAGACCTAGCCGCGCAGATGCTAGCTACTACTCTCGGCGTAAAATTCGATTCGGATACCGATTGGAATGAACGAGAGCAGGTATTTAAAATGTCAGGCAAAATTGTAAGAACTTTTAATGTTACACAAACCGCAGAAGGAGATAAAAAAGGTTTGTGGACAACTGTTCTTGCCGCGGCAATTCTTTTGCCGTAATTTTCTTATTTTAAGTATCATGATTTTTTATTTATTCTGTTTCACTTAAATAGGGGAATAATTATGAATGACAGTTCATCGGCGAAAAAAAATAAGCCGTTAAATACATTTGTTGAAAGAAAGTTTAATATAAGCACATACGATATTGATATTGCAGGCCATGTCAATAATGTTGTTCATGTCCGCTGGCTGGAGGATTTAAGAACGGAACTTGTATCAAAAATATGTGATTTTAAAGAGCTGCTTAATAACAATTTGTACCCGGTGGTAACCAGTACTGAAATCTTTTATAAAAAGCAGATTAAATATTTTGATAACACGGTTGGAATAATGGAGCTGGCCGAATATAGACACGGAATGTTTTTGCTTAAGGCAGTAATAAAATCCGGCGATGAAATTTCTGCGTCCGCTACTCAGAAATTCGTAATAATAAATTTATCCGCTTCTAAAATTTGTCACGATTTAGAATTAAAAAAATATTTCCACGGTATTGATTTTTCCAATTAATAAACGTAAAAAATAATCCTTTTCCGGTGAACATAATGAATGTTAAAATTTTCTTTTTTTCGATGCTCTTTTTAATTAACAGTTTAAGCGCGCAGAATTATTCCATATCCGGAGTAATAAAAGATTCACAAAGCGGAAATGCCGTACAAGGCGCAGTTGTTTTTATCTCTTATAATTATATGGCTTACTCGAATAATGAAGGGCGTTACCTTATAAAAGATATACCCGCAGGGATTTATAATGTTAAAGTTTCCGGTCTATCTTATAAACCTATTTCGGCAAATATTAATGTTGATTCTATCAATACGTATAAGGACTTTCTGCTTGAACCGTCGCCTATTGAATTAAATGAAGTAATTGTAAGCACCGACAGAACCGGTAAATTCCAGCGTTATTCTCCGTACTCGGAAATTTTAGTCGATAAAAAACAAATCGAAACAAAATCGTTTCAGTCGCTTCCCGACGTCTTAAACAATGAACCGGGTATTTCGGTTATGCGCGACGGAGTATGGGGGACAGATATAAGCATACGCGGACTTAACCGCGAAAATATAGTAGCTCTTATCGACGGCAGCAGGATTTCTACATCAACCGATATTTCGGCCAGACTTTCAATGATTAATATTAACGACATTGACAGAATAGAAATAATTAAAGGAGCGTCCTCTTCAATTTACGGCTCCGGCGCGACGGGGGGTATAATAAACGTTATTACCAAAGCGCCTATGCTTTACGATAACTTTTCAATATCCGGGAATTTATCTTCAGGTTATAATTCGGTAAATAATTTATCCGCCTGGTCGGGCACATTATATAGCGGCGATTCATATTGGTCTACAAAATTATCGGGCTCATATAGAAAGGCCGGCAATATTCAAACTCCCGCAGGGGAATTAAAAAACAGTATGTTTGAAGATTATAGTTTTACAGGCGCTTTGAATATAATCCCCTTTGAAAATAATACCGTGAAAATTGATTACCAGTTGTTTAAAGCCGAGAATGTTGGAATTCCCGGCGCGTCTGTTTTCCCCGACGCTGCTGATGTGCGTTACCCGCACGAAAAAAGAGAATTAATCTCCGGTCTTTATGAAATCCGAAACATATCCAAAGTATTCTATAAACTTACCGCAAAATATTCCTACCAGTTTATAGAAAGAAACGTGGAAAATATTCCGCATATCGTTCAGAATATTCCGGCAAATGATGTTTCTCCCGCCAGAAGGGTAAGCGTTTTAAAAATTACACCCGGCGCCGAACATAAAAGCGGCAATTTCCAAATTCACGGTAATTTTTTATTGGGGGATAATAATAATCTTGTGTTGGGTATTGATTACTGGGACAGAAAATACGACGGGCACAGGGAAAAATATCAATTAATTGAAGTTCTTAATCCTTCGGGAAATGTAGTTAATACAACTAATAAAATCATAGGCGAAAAACCGCTGCCCGATTCAAAATATAAAAGCTTCGGTGTATTCGCCCAAAACGATAACGAATTGATAAAGGATAAATTATCATTGTCGCTCGGCGCGCGCTACGATAAAATAAACGTTAGCGGAGAATCTACGCTTAATCCTCTATACGAAGTTGTAAACGGTGTAATTAATTATTCTCCTTCAAACCAAAGTATTATATGGAATAAAATAAACGCGGAGAACGATTCATACAGCGGAAACGCCGGGATAAAATATTCATTAAATCCCGATCTTGATTTTACATTAAGTCTGGGACTTTCTTTCCGCTCGCCTTCGCTGGAAGAAAGATTTCAATACATTGATCAGGGCAGTTATGTGCGCGTTGGCAATCCGGATTTAAACCCCGAAAAAGGGAAATCAGCCGATCTCGGATTACGTTATTATTCGCCCGATCTTAAAATTATATCAAGTATTTTCTACAGCTACTTTAATGATCTGGTAGCCGAAATTCCGGGTACATTTGAATCAAGAAAGGCGTTTATAAAAACAAATATAGGACAGGCGCGTTTATACGGTTTTGATTTCCGCGCCGATTATAATTTTTATAATAATTATATCTTTTATTTTTCCGCTTCATACGTTAATGGGGATGATGTAACCAGCGTCGGTAATCTGCCCGAGATACCTCCTCTAAACGGAAACACGGGTTTAAAATTCAGCTTATTAGATAATCTTGAAGCGGATTTATCCTCAATTTATTTTCTGCCGCAGAACAATACCGCGGCGGGCGAATCCCCGGTTCCGGGTTATGTATATTTTAATTTATATCTTAATGCCGCTCCTTTTAATCTCTATTCTTTTGATTTAAGATTGTCGGGAGGAATTGAAAATATATTCGGACGCGAGTACAGAAATTTTCTATCATCAACAAGAGGAAATATAATTGTTGAGCCGGGGAGAAATATCTTTCTTAAATTAAATATCGGATTTTAGGATTATCATTTAATATTTACTCAACGGCATATTATGCAATGGTTTTTCATCGCTCTGCTTTCATCATTCCTTTCCGCGTTCGCCGCTATTACGCAGAAAAAGGTTTTGTTTAACCGTGGTCCGCTGGAGTTTTCTTTTCTTCTTTCGATTGTAAATCTTTTATTCTCAATCCCGTTCTTCTTTTTTATAGATTACGGCACAATTCATTCCTATAACTTATTCATTCTTTTTATTAAATCTATCATAGGCGTCTCTGCTTTTTTATGCGTTATGACCGCGCTTAAAAATCTGCAGATTAGCAACGCGCTTCCGCTGCTGGCTCTTACGCCCGGATTTGTAGCCGTATTCGCGTTTATATTTTTAGGTGAGTCGCTAAAGACCACCGAAGTAATCGGATTAATTTCTTTAATTGCCGGCACGTATATTCTTGAAAGCAAAAACCTAAAAGAAATCCTTTCGCCTTTAAATGTTTTCCTTAAATCGAAGTATCATCATTATGTTATTCTGGCTTTGCTGCTTTTTACAGCCTCATCAATTATGGATAAGCTTTTGTTAATTAAATTAAACCTTACTCCAATTTCATTAACGGCTTTCCAGCATCTGTTTTTCGCATTACTGTTTTTGATGATTTATTTATTATACGGCGGCGTAAAGAAATTTGAGCATATCAATTTTAATAAAAAAGATTTGTGGTGGATTGTTTTAATTTCTATTCTTACAATCGGATACCGTTATACGCAGATCGTTTCAATCAGTTTAGCCTCTGTGGCTTTAACCCTTGCCGTAAAACGGACATCCGTTTTGTGGGCTACTATAATAGGGGGTAAAATATTTAAAGATTCCAACCTTCTTAAAAAAACAATTGCCGTGCTTTTTATTCTTCTCGGCGCCGTTCTGATATTAAAAGACTGAAAACAATAACTTATTATTAGTAGGATAAAAAAAGATTAAATCATTCGGCGAAAAGCTTTCTGGTCAGACTAATTGAAATAAATATTGTTGAAATAAATAAAAAAAATCATAAAGGACTTGACAAAAGTAAATTATTACAATATATTTGTTAGTGAGTGTTAACAAACAATATGGAATTAGAAAATTATGGCGCGACTTAGTACAGAAGAAAGACAAAAAACAATAATTGATGAAGCAATAAATATAATTCACAATGGCGGATATGAATCGTTATCAATTCGTGAGTTAGCCGGTAAGGTTAAAATAAGTGAACCGGCTATTTATCGGCACTTTTTGAATAAAGAAGACATAATACTTGGTATTTTATCCCGTATTGGGGAGTTTGATTATTTACTTGAAGAAAATTTAGCACACGGAGATTCCGCGGTTGAAAAACTCAGAAGGTTTATTCAATTTCACTTTGATTTTCTTCAAAAAAACAAAGAAATGACCTCGGTTTTATTCTCCGAAGATATCTTTAAACAAAGTGATATTTTGAAACAAAAACTAATGAAGATAATTAAATACCGAAAAAGTTTACTTACATCAATTGTCGATCAAGGAAAAGCCGAGAATGATTTTAAAAATATAGAAACAACTAATATTGTGACGATGATTTTGGGATTTATCCGTTTAACAGTTTTAGAATGGCGGCTCGGTGGGTTCGGTTTTAATCTCTCGAATAAGGGGGATAAAATTATTAGCGCAATAATAGAAATGATTGGCAAGTAATTTTTTTACAAAATAAGTTAGTTAACGTTAACCAATAAAATAATGCAATGACTAAAAACGAAATACAAAAATATCTATCAGTTAGATTTCTAGCGGAAGGTTTTCAGAATATTCATGTTGACAGGATAGCATCGGAGCTTAAAATTAGTAAGAAAACTATTTACGCGGAGTTCGATAATAAAAAGATGTTAGTAGATAGTACAATAATGAATATGCTCAATGAAGCTTACGGTAATGCAATTTATATCGTTTCAAACGAATCTCCTTTTGTCGAAAAGTTCTACATGATTTTTGATATTGTTAAAAAAAATCTAAAAGCTTTTGATGACATTTCGCTTGCGGAGTTGAAACGAACTTACCCCGGAATCTGGGTTAAGGTGGCGCGCTTTCGAAAACACAATATCATACCGCTGCTTCGTTTATTAATAACGAGCGGTATAAATAAAGGTGTGCTGAACGATCATCCGGCGGAACTTTATCTCAAATTAATCTACGGTGCAATAAACGAAGTTACCAAAAGGAATACTAAGCATTTTGAGTGGGAGCTTGATCATCTGTTGAAGATAGTGCTAAACGGCGCTCTTACTAAGAAAGGTAAGAGATTTTTAAACTATAATTTGGTTCCAATAAACTAAAACGAGTGAAATATGAAATGCCCAAAAAACAAACACTTAATCGGATCTGTAATTACTCTAATACTAATTCTCATTGTATCGCTCTTTTTTATGAGTAGAATGGTTGAAAATTCGAGAATGGAAACCGATCTTGATGAATACATGCCGTATGATCATCCTGCATTTATTTTTAGTGATCAAGCCGAAGAAATATTTAATATCAATGACGGAATATTGATCGCGGTCGAAAATAAAGAAGGTATATACAATCCCTCTACATTAAAAAAGATAAAAGATATTACCCGCAAACTTCAAAAGATGGAGGAGATCAATAAAGATGATGTTACCTCACTTTATACAGCGGAGAATATTGTTGGAACGGAAGGAAGTCTGGATGTAAATGAATTTTACAATAAGATTCCTCAAACCGAAGAAGCTTTGCAGAAATTAAGAGATGATGTTCGTAGCAATGAAATGGTCTTTAAAAGAATTGTATCTGAAAATGAAGAGATAGCGCTTATTGTAGCGGCAATAGATGACGATGTTTTTACAATTGAATTCTATCACGCTATTTTGGATTTGGCAAAATCTTACGAGGGACCTGAAATACTTCATGTAGCCGGTGTTCCGATAGTTGAAGGAACTCTTGCATATTTAGCGCCGAAAGATATGATGATAATGGTTCCTATTGTAATAGCGGTTATAATATTAGTCCTTTATTTCGTAATGCGAAGCGTGCGAAACACTATTTTCACTTTAATGGTTGTTTTATTCAGTACAATCTGGTCGTTCGGTTTGATGGCTTTGCTGGATATCCCGATTTATTCTTTATCTACAATGATTCCCGTTATGCTTATTGCCATCGGAGTTGCCGACGGCATTCATCTTTATAGCCATCTTGATCTCTATCTATTTGAACATCCTGATGCGAAAAAATTAGATGCAGCAAAAGATATGATAAAAGGGATGTGGAAACCGGTTGTTATGACTTCGGTAACTACTGCTGTCGGTTTTGTTTCGCTTTTAACTTCCGATGTTTACCCTATAAAATATTTTGGACTTTTCACGGCATTTGGCGTTATGATGGCAATGGTCTTTTCGCTTGTTTTAATTCCTGCGGCAATAATCGTATTCGGATTGCCGAGAAGAAAAGTTCATCAAGAAAAATCAAAAGAGGAGAGCGGAAAATTCTCATATAAGTTTGCTGAGTGGACGGTAAAATTTAAGCTGCTCGTAATTTCGGCCACCGCCATTATTATTGTTGTCTCGGTTATCGGGATAAACAAAGTATGGATTAACTCAAGTTTCCTCGACAAATTTGAAAAAGACAGTGATATAGTTCAAACGGATACGTTTATAAATCAACACTTCGGAGGTACAAATACATTAAATGTAATTCTCGATTCCGATGAACAAGACAAATTCAAAGAACCGGAAGTGCAGCGTTTAATCGATAAAATGCAGAACGACGTCGAATCGATAGATGTTGTGGGAAATTCATTTTCACTTGCTGATTATATAAAAAGAATGAACAAAGTAATGAATGCTGACGATGATGCATACAATATAATCCCGAATTCACAAGATTTAATTGCTCAATATCTACTTCTTTATGAAATGTCAGGCGACCCGGATAATCTATGGAAGGTTGTCGACTACGATTACAAGAAAGCAAACATTAATGTTCAACTTAAGAGCGATAATTCGAAAGAAGTGAACCGTGCAATTGAAAAACTAGATAAGTATAAAGTTGAATTCGCAAAACATAACGTAAATATTGAATATGCCGGATCGGGGTATAAGGCTCTCGTATTTACCGATCTTATTTTGGAAGGTCAAATTAAAAGTCTTCTCCTTTCACTGTTGCTTATAATTGTGCTTCTTTCAATTATGTTCAAGAAACTATCAATAGGCTTAATCGGCTCTATTCCTATCACAATAACTGCAGTCATCAGTTTTGGACTGATGGGCTTATTAAATATACCTTTAAGTACAACAACGGCATTAATCTCAAGCATTGCGGTCGGTATCGGAATAGACTATGCAGTTCACTTTATAGAAAGATATAAAATATATGCTCTCGAATCGGGCGATAAAGAATTAACTATAAAAGAGACTATGCATCATTCCGGAAGAGCAATAAGTTTTAATGCTATAGTAGTCATTGCCGGATTTTTAGTTCTATTGTTTTCCGTATTTCCGCCCAACAGATCTCTTGGTGCATTAATTTCCCTGAACATGTTTACAAGCTTTCTGGGAACCGTCACAATAATGTTCTTGGTGCTTTATAAATCAAATGTGTACTTCAAAAAGAAAAGGAATGAAGATGCGAATAAATAAGAATAGTAGAAGCATCATAACTAGATCTCTGTTTTTCATGATTGCTCTATTCGCTGCAGTTTCGTTAAACGCTCAAATAGAAATAAACAAAAATCTTCAGGATATAGTTTTGCGCGATGACAAAGGAGGTAATATTAACGGTAACGAATGGAAAAGCTCCGATCTTAAAAACATACTAAATATAGTTTTTTATGTAGCGCCGAGTCAGCAAAAGGATGTTGAGCCGTTACTTAATAAAATCGATAGTGCTGGTTATTCTCGCGAATCCATAAAAGTAACTATGATAATTAATACCGAAGCTACCTGGATTCCAAACGGCATTATCGAGGGGAAAGTAAAAGGAAGAGCTAAAGAAGATACAACCAAATCATACGTGCTTGATAAAGATGAAGTTTTACTAAATGGATGGAATTTATCCGAAGATAATCCAAATATTATTGTGGTAGATGCTGCGGGTAAAGTTATCTTTTTCTTCAATGAAGAACTAAACGACGATATTAAGAATAAATTATTGACCATTATTGAAAATGAAATAAAAAAAGAGGAGTTCTAAAATGAAACTCAGAAATGTATTAACACTAACACTTTTAACGGCAGCTATCTTTAGTATAAGTTTGTATGCTCAAGAAGAGTTAAACGGTAAAAAAATCATTGAGAATGTTTATTACCGCCCAACAGGCGATGATGCCACATCGGATTTAACTATGACATTAATTAATTCGCGCGGTGATGAAAGAGTCCGTGAAATTCAGCAATTCAGCAAAGACTATGGTAAAGACGAAAAAAGCATAATGTTCTTTCTTTCACCTGCCGATGTTAGAAATACTTCTTTTATGAACTGGAGTTATGATGAAGAAGGAAGAGACGACGATCAGTGGATTTATCTCCCTGCGCTTAAAAAAGTAAAGAGAATTTCAAGTGACAGCAAAAGCGATTACTTTATGGGCTCGGACTTTGCTTACGATGATCTCGGCGACCGGCATCCTTCTGAAGATATCCATAAACTTTTACGTGAAGAAACAATTAACGGAGATGATTGTTACGTTGTCGAAAGCATTTCGAAAGAAGAAGATTATATGTATTCGAAAACAGTTGTATGGGTAAGTAAAGACAAATGGATAGGACTAAAAAAAGAGTTTTACGACGAAGACGGAGATCATCTTAAAAACCTTACCGTAAAAAAGTATGATAAGATTGACGGTTTTTGGACAATACTTCATTCTGAAATGCACAATATTCAAAAAAATCACAGAACTATAATGAAGCTGAAAGATTTAAAACTCAATACCGGTATTGATGATAATATGTTCACAGAGAGAATGATGAAGCGAGGTATCTAAAATGTTTAACAAAATAATAATTATTCCCTTGATGTTGTTATTTATTACGATTAGTAGCGCGCAGGATTTATCTCTAAGCGGTTATGCCAGAACATATTTAGGCGCGCTAACAACGGGTGAAAGTGAATACTCAATTATACAAAACACTTTCGATCTAAATTTTGAGCACAGCAGAGGAGATGTTTATTTCAAAGTGAATCCGTTTCTTTATCATTATTCAGACAAAAATTTGGAATTAGGACTTAGACAAGTGTATATGGATTTATACTTTGATTCCTTCGATATAAGAATAGGAAAACAGCAGATTGTTTGGGGGAAAGGAGACGGAGTATTCATAACCGATATTGTTTCTCCGAAAGATATGAGAGAATTTCTTTTGCCGGAATTCAGTGAAATTCGTGTTGGCGTCACTTCTCTTAAATTCAATTACTACTTGGAAAACAGTACCTTCGAACTTGTATGGATTCCGGTTTTTACCCCCACTCAAATGCCCGAAGCTAGTTCAATATGGAGTATAAATCCGAATTATCCGCTTCCTTACAGTATTGATTACTCAAATTCAGATGTGAAAAATAAATTAGGCAACAGTGAATTATTTGCTAAATATTCACTTCTATCTTCGGAAATAGATTTTGAAATTATGACCGGATACTCTTGGGATGATGACCCGGCCTTTCATTCAGAGAAAATAATAAACACTTCAACCGGTATTGCTGATTCGATTTTACTTAAACCCGAACATCACCGACTGGCTACATTGGGCGGAAGTTTTAGTACAACGATCGGACCTGTAGTTCTTAGGGGAGAAGGTGCTTTTTATAATGGGAAACATTTTCAATCGACAAGCCCTTTGAGCGCCGGCGGAACCAGTGAAAAAAATTATCTCCACTATTTATTGGGAGTTGATTTCAGCATTGGAGAATTAAAATTGAGCAGTCAATTTATTCAGCAGGCAATCATGGATTACGACGATTCTCTAATTAACGATGAATTTGAAAACACCATGACGTTTTTAGCAAGTATGGATTTTTTACGCGAAACTCTTAATGTAGAATTTTTTTCCTACATCGGTTTGAACAATGGCGATGCGCTTATTCGTCCTAAAGTAACGTATGATTATGTTGACGGCTTTCAGATAATGTTGGGTGCTAATTTATTTCTCGGAAATGAAGGGCAGTTCGGGAGATATGATAAAAACGATATGATATACACAAAATTAAAATATAGTTTTTAAGATAGATGCATTATTGGAAAATATTGTTAATAATTTGAGACTCGTGCGCAAGAGAAATTAAGTGATTGCTGTAAATGACTTTGAGAATATCTACAAGCAAAACCGCATACTCCGTATATTTTTATCAACTGGTGCGGCAAATGATTTATAGATCGTAAAAGGAGTATATCTTTTGTATATAAAATTGTTTTTTGTCACCAAATACTTAATTTTATTAACCATTTTGGGATTTATGCTTCTCTGGACCGAAATAGTTGGTCAAACTTCGACCGGAATAATTTCCGGTGAAGTAAGAGACGCGGCAACGCAGCAGCCGCTACCAGGCACTAATGTAATAATTTTGAATACGGATATTGGAGCCGCTTGCGATGAGAACGGCTATTACGTTATAAAAAATGTTCCCCCCGGAAATTACATTTTGAAAGTGTCAATGATCGGATATGAATCGACTACTTATACTGATTTGGCAGTTAACCCAAACCGGAATCAATCGGTAAATTTTAAACTCCGCGCCTCGTCCTTGGAATTAAATGAAGTTCAAGTTACATCTGATTATTTTGTAAAGCCTGATGAGAACCCCGTTAGTCTCAGAACAATATCGCCCGAAGAAATTAGAAGATCTCCCGGTTCGGCCGAAGATATTTTTAGAGTTATGCAGTCAATGCCCGGCGTTGCGACCGCAGGCACAAAAAGTGCGCAATTAATTGTCCGTGGCGGTAGTCCGGAAGAAAATCTTACCCTGCTTGATAATATCGAAGTCTATAACCCTATTCATTTCGCGCGAACTGGAGAGTCAATGGGGGTAATCAGCATTGTTAATCCCGCGTTAATTCAAAAAGTAGATTTCTTGACCGGAGGTTTCCCGGCCAAGTACGGAGATAAAATGTCATCTGTTTTTGATATGACTCTTAAAGAGGGAAACAAAGAAACAATGAATACCGATGCGAATTTAAATATTGCCGGTTTTGGCGTAACAATGGACGGACCTGTTGCCGAAAATACTAATATGATATTTTCACTTAGACGCGGATATTTTGATTTGATCACTTCGCTTTTGGATAAACCCGTAGCTCCGAATTATTATGACGCAGTCGGGAAAATATCTTTTGATTTGAATAAAAACAACAGGATAAGTCTTGTGGGATTTTATTATATAGATCAAATTGAACGAACAGGAATTGAGAAAGGAGAAACTTATAGTTGGAATCGATTTAATTATTTGACCCGTGATGATTACGGCGCGGCTATAGGAATTAATTGGCGCTCGCTCATTTCCGAAAAAGCATTCTCGTTAGTTACGGCTTCCTACACAAGCAACGGCTGGAATACGATTCAAGGTACGGAATTAAGCCGTGATTTACTGGGCGAGGATATTCGCGAAGATGAATTCAGTTTGAAGACTGAATTTAATTATCAAATATCCCCTGAATTAAATCTGAAACTTGGCGGTCAATTTAAAGTGATTAATTCTCAAAATGAATCATGGAGCCCTGCCGATACAACCCGGAACGGAACAATTACTCCCGCTAGTATAATTTCATATCAACCCGATGCCGAATTTAAGTCGATGTTTTTTTTGCAGTCATCTTTCCGTATTGTTGATCCGTTGATGATCTCTGCCGGATTGCGATACGATTATTTTTCTTTAACAAATGAAAATAATATTAGTCCTCGTATTTCTCTTTCGTATAATTTATCCGAAAGAACGCGGCTTAACCTTGCCTTGGGACGATATTATCAGACTCCCGCGAATTACGAAGTAGCGCCTGATGAACGGAATCTTTCATTAAATAGCAGTTATGCAGATCATTACATTGCCGGCGTTGAATACCGTTTGGGATTGGATACAAAAGCGGGAATTGAAATTTATCACAAAGAGCTTTCTAGCTTGATAGTTGATCCGGATAGTTCGAAACTTTTAATCAATACAGGGAGCGGTTATGCGCAAGGTATTGAATTCTCGCTTCAAAAGAAATTTACCGGTGGTTTTGTAGGTAGCGCTTCTTATTCGTATTCAATTTCAAAAAGAAGAGATTCTGAATCAAGCGCATTGTATTATTTTGAGTATGATCGCCCCCATATACTTAACTTGATTTTCGGTCTTGAGATCGGATCGGGCTGGCAGATTGGAGCAAAGTTTCAATATGCTTCCGGCAACCCTTACACCCCGGTAACAGGTGTAAAAGTAATAGATAATATATTTTATGTAATTGACGGCGAGAATAATTCCTCGCGTTATCCAGATTATCACAAGTTGGATTTTCGAATTGATAAAAAATTTGTCTTTGATAGCTGGTCGTTTTCCGTTTACCTCGATTTATGGAATGTTTACAATAGGGATAATGTCGTTTCATATTCATTCAAAACTTCTAAAGATGGCACAATAAACGCAGAGCCGCGTTATGATTTTGGAATTATGCCTATTATCGGATTTACGGCAAAGTTTTAATTTGATAAGTCCCCAAATATTTCAATGTATTAAACAATTATGTTGATATTCAGTTAAAGTGCAATTTATAATTATTTGTACTTCCGGCGAAAGGGAATTAGTTTTTGACGATCACAAAAAAGTAAATTTGAAACCGGGAAGCATGATAAAAATTGAATCAAATATGTCTCGCGTTGTAATTGCGAAATGTAATTTGTTATTTCTTTTGAATAGAATTATGAGTGATAATTTTAAGTATCAGTAGATTAATCCCGGTTATAACCTTTTCTTCCCCGGTATAGGAATATTATGCAGACTCTAATTAAAAGTGAGAATAATGCCTCCGCAATTCAACCGTCATTAATTCTTATTCCCGATATAAGCGGATTTACGGAATACATGAATACTTCCGAGAACATGCATTGCAGGTATATTATTGCCGATTTAATTGAGTTAATTTTAGATAATGATATTCTCGGTTTATCGGTATCCGAAATTGAGGGAGATGCGGTTTTATTTTATAGATACGGTAAACAGCCGCCTTTGGGAAAAATTATTGAGCAGTGCGAAGTTATGTTCATAAAATTTCACAGTTATCTTATACAATTTGAAAACAATAAATTATGCGGCTGCAAATGCTGCAGTAATGCGAAAAACCTCTCGCTTAAGTTTGTTGTTCACTACGGGAAAGTGAGCCCTGTAATAATTAAAAACCACAACAAATTATTCGGCAGCGATATCATACTTTCTCATAAATTATTAAAAAATAATATTGATAAAAATGAATATATACTTCTTACGGATACATACTTAAACGCTCAAAGCGACGGCGATAAAACAAAATACGATAATGATAAAGCACTGACCGGCGGCAGTATTAAATACGAGCATATCGGTACGGTTCAATTCTATACTTATGATTTATCATTTCTCAAACAAAAAATAACATATAATCATCCGATGCTGCCGCGGCTGAAAGAAAAAAATCCTATCACGTATTCCATTTATATAAATGCTCCTCCGGTATTTGTAAAAGATATAATAACAGATTTCAAATTTAAACCCAACTGGATTACCATTCTTAACAATATTTCATACGATGAAAAAACAATACCGCAAATTGGCGCTAAACACAGATGCATTATGAATGATATTTTTCTTAAACCGGTCGTTATAGATTATGAGTCTATTTATTTATCAAGTGATAATAAAACTTATGTAGAAAAACTAAAAAGTAAATTTATAGGACTCGATGCGGTGCTGTATTTTGAAATGATAAATAAAGGCTTAGGGACTCTATTGAAACTGGAGCTTCATCTAATTCATACGGATTTTTATTCAAGATTTATAAAAATACTTTTTAAAAGAAAATCCTCTCAAAGAAGAATTAAATATTCGCTTATAAAATTAAAGTCACTATGTGAATCCGTTTATAACAAATATTTATAATTAAAAAAATATCAACGTTAGAAAAAATTCCCGTTCGTTAATCACTCGCTGAATGTCAAAGTTTATAATAAGGACTTAAGCATAGCCTCCGGCATTTGAACTGCTACAACCTCGCCCCGCGCCGTAATTTCTCCGTCGGCGTAAACAGATATTTCACTGATTACCTTTCTACCTTTAAGCTCGACTACCTTTCCTCTTAATTGAAGCTTAACGCCCAGCGGAGTAGGCTTTAAATACTGAACCAATAGGGAAGCGGTTACAAACCTGAAAGGGGGCAGTGAACCGGGTTCTCTTCCTTCAGCTTTGTATGAAGCCAATGCCGCCGTCCCCGTGCCGTGACAGTCTATCAGCGACGCTATTAAACCGCCGTAAACATAGCCCGGCACCGCTATATGATAAGGTTTGGGTGTATATTCGGCCACGCTTTCATCACCGTCCCAGCTGCTTTTTATCTGGTGGCCGTGCTCATTTAAACTGCCGCATCCGTAACAGTGACTTAATTCCTCGGGATAAAAATCCTGGACTGCTTTCATATTATTTTCTCTCTATTTTCTTTTTTTATTGGTTTGCATTTTTACCGTTTAATTTTTCCAATACGACTAAATGACTTGTTGAAGGCCTGTTTTTTATTTCGGAAATTATTTTAAGTCCGGCCTTTTCCGCTAGATAATGTATCCCGCCGTTTGCCGTATAATTTTTATAATTTCTGTAATGCCGCGAGCCGGCGGCGAATTCAACAATTTCGTTTAATATACTCCAAAACCCAATCGGTTTTGGTACAAGGTAATCACCTATAATTACTTTATCCGCGACCTCCGCGCTCTCTTTTAACAGCTCTATTCGCTGGTCCTCGTCCACTTCGTGAATTACATACGTCATAACCGCGTAATCAAAATGCCTTCCGCTTTTTATTACTTCATTAATACTTGCATGCTCAAATAAAATATTTTTATCGCCTCTTTTTGAAAGAGTTTTCACGGCCATATTAATATTTCTTTCCGATAAATCAATACCCGTTATAAATCCGCTCTTAACAGCCGCCTGAAAAGGGAAACGTCCGGTGCCTGTTCCTATGTCGATTATGGTTTTATGCTTTTCAATTATATCTAATATCTGCGCGAAAAGTGTATCCTGATTAGGAGCGATCATTCTATCATAAAACCAGCCGTCATACCAGTGATTTTTGTTTGTGTTCAAACCTAAATATCCGTTTAAATTGTTATCAATAATAATGATAATTAAAATATGCAATTATTTTATCAGATAAAAAAAACCACGGAGGTTAATATACCTATTTCAAATTCATACTTTCAGGCAGGCAGGTTGATATCGATTAGGCGGGTTTTAGGATATATTAAGATTGTTAACTTATGGTGCTGCGGTGTCCGAATATAAATTCAATTACGGACTTTTCGATTTCTATTAAACGCGGATCTTTAAGATTATAAATAAAAGCCAATTAATTTATTGTAATAAATGATATCTTCATTTATATTTTGCTTCATAAAATATGATAAACTCGAATCGCAAATATAAAACCTTATTAACAGTACTAAGTATTATTTATCTCTATTTTTATTTAGTATTCCCTCTTTTTCATAGTCACAGTCTTCTTGAACATAATTCATTAGGAAATAAAAAATATCATTCCCATCTCGAGAATGAATTGCATGAGCATGAAACTGAAGAACATGAAGATCATCATTCAATTGATGATTTTTCCAATCATCAGCAGCATTTTATTAAAATCAATTCAGTTGGCTTAAACTCTACGCAAAAAATATTCAATTATATTTCCGCCGTATTAATTATTAGTTATAATTCTTCCGACAGCGCGATAGATAATTCTATTCTGGTTGTCAAAAATTCCCCCGGAACTAAAATTCAGAGGGAGAAGTGTGTCCGGTTTGCCGCTAATGTTTCGCCGCCGCTTGCATAAACAATCTAAATCAATTTAGTGTAAATAATTTTTATAATATTTTTACGGAGGTATCGTGAGACTATTTCGTCTCCTGGTTATACTTTTATTTATACCTTGCGTATTTATAAAAGCTCAGCAGAAAATATCTTTTGATGAAGCACTTAACGCGGCTTATCAAAATAATATAGAGTTACAAAAACAATCGTCAAAAATAAAAAACGCAGAATATGTTTTGGGAGAATCGGCCCGGCTCCCGAATCCCGTATTTACATATTCGCGCGAAGACTTAAATTCCGGTTCCGTAAATTATAAGGAATGGATCGCGTCCGGTTCAATCCCGTTAAACTTTTTATGGAACCGCTGGAGCAAGGTAGAATCAAAAGAAAAATCTCTTGAAGCTCAGAAACTTCTTTATGAATCTCTTAAATTAAATGTCCTTGCTAATGTTCGTGAAAGTTATTTCGCTCTTAATAAATATTCTGATTTGTCCGGCAGATTAAATAATACGCTTACCCGTTTAACCGGGTTAGCGGAGTCCGCGAAAAATAGATTGAATGAAGGGGATATTTCCGAGTATGAATTTCAAAGAATACTCATTGAAGTGAATAAAATAAGATCGGCAGCTTCAGAAATAGAATTCCTAAAAACCAGATCTGAGAATAATTTAAAACTTCTTATCGGATACAGCTCATCTGAAAAGATTCTAACAGAGCCCGCTGAATTGAACACATATTTAGATTTTTCCGAAGAAGAACTTGTAGCTAATGCCCTTAAAAGCAGAAATGATCTCAAATCGATGCAAATGTTAATTGAAAGTGAGAATTTGTTTTTATCACACAATCAATTAAAAATAATACCGGAGATTAGTTTGTCGGCCGGATACAAAAAACAAACCGACGACTTAAAAGGAACGGTACTTCAGATAGATTTTGAAGTCCCTTTGTTTAATCGCGGACAATTAGCCGTTAAGCAATCGGAAACAGAACTTAATCTCCTTGAAAAGGAAGCAGAATTCTTAATTAATAAAATTAAAACCGAAGTTTCGGAAACATATCAAAGCTATATCGTGAACAAATCATTATACAAAGCAAGAAGTGAAATCCGGTTGGAGAATATTTTCAACTCGGCGGCTTATTCTTATGAACAGGGAGAAATTTCGTTAATTGAGTTTATTGACGGCATAAATGCTTTTATTGACGGATCAATATTGAGCGGTGAATTAGAAATAAATCTTTTAAAAAATTATTCCCGGCTTGAAAAGGCGGTTGGAATTTCACTAACAATTTTAGAGAAATAATAAGGAGTTAAACGAATAAAATGTTTAAAAAATTATATATAATACTTTTTGCGGTTGTCTTTGCCTTTTTAGGCGCTTGTTCAAATGAACATGATCATGAAGCGGAAGTACATGAACACGGCGGCACATCCGTAACTCAATATACTGACTCAACAGAAATATTTATGGAATATCCGGCTCTTGTCGTAAATGGCGAAGCAAAATTTCTTGTCCACTTAACCGATCTAAAAAATTTCAAAGCCGTAACCCAGGGAATTTTAACGGTTGTATTTACAAACGGCAGTGGAACAAAATTATCGTTGACTGAAGATAAACCCGTAAGAGACGGAATTTATACGCCGATTATAAAATTCCCGGAGCCGGGAAATTATACAATGAATATTACTCTTAAAGGTAAACAGGTAAACGATAATATTGTTGTTAACGATGTAAAGGTTTATTCAAACGAAAACGAAATTCCTCATGAAGAGGAAACTGCTTCAGCCGGCATATCCTTTCTCAAAGAACAGCAATGGAAAATTGACTTTGATAATGAACCGGTTGTAAAAAGAATAATGCAGAAGTCCGTTTTGGCGACTGGCGAAATTAAACCAAAATTAGAGTATTTCGCGAAAATTGTATCGCCGCTATCCGGTATCGTATTGAATAAAAATAACTCGAATTTAAAATCGATAGGCGCCTTTGTAAAAAAAGGGGAAGTTTTATTAAACATTTCTCCTTCGGCCGATGCAAGCCTAAACATTCAGGAAATTAAAAACAATTTTCTTCTTGCTAAATCAGAATATGAAAGAGCTCAAAACCTGTATGAGAAAAAGGCAGTTCCGCAAAAACGTTTGCATGAAGCAAAATTTGATTTTGAATCAAAACAGCTAAGTTATAATTCCCTGGCAGATCAAATAAAAATAACCGAAAACGGATATTCAATTATTTCTCCTATTGACGGATATATTGAAATGATAAACTTTAATCTCGGCGACCAGATTAATTCCGGCCGGGAATTGTTCACCGTGATAAATCCAAATAGGCTGATCTTAAAAGCAAATGTTCCTTCAACTCAAATTGAAGCCGCGGTAAATTCTAATAACGCCTCTTTTTTTATTGAAGGCATAAATGGTGATTTTAGAATCAGCGATCTTAACGGTAAAAAAATATCTGTTGCCGCCGGGCTGGACGAGGCAAACAGAACGATTCCTGTTTATTTTGAATTCAATAATCCTCAAAACAAAATAAAAATCGGGATGTATGCGGAAGTATATTTAATGATCGATTCCGGAAATGAATATTTGGCAATACCGGAAAGCGCTATTATCGACGAAGACGGTCTGCATACCGCATACGTTCAAGCTGAAGGAGAAGCGTTTGAAAAAAGAATCTTAAAAACAGGGATAACCGACAGAGGTTATGTGCAAATACTTGAAGGGTTGAAGGTTGGCGAAAGAGTTGTAACACAGGGCGCTTATCAAGTTCGGCTCGCCGCGCTTTCGCCTGAATCGGCTATTGGTCAAGGTCATGTTCATTAAAAGTTTGAGGAGAAAAAATGTTTGATAAATTAATTCAATTTTCACTTAACCGAAGGTTGATTGTACTTATAACAGCGTTACTTTTGCTGATTTTAGGTACCTATATTACTTTGGATTTACCTGTGGACGTATTCCCGGATTTAACGGCGCCTACCGTTACTATAATTACCGAAGCCCACGGCATGGCTGCCGAAGAAGTTGAAATGCTGGTCACGTTTCCTATTGAGACTTCCGTAAACGGCGCTACGGATGTTAGAAGGGTGCGTTCATCAAGCGCGGCGGGTATTTCGATTGTTTGGGTAGAGTTCGATTGGGGAACCGACATTTACACGGCAAGACAGGTTGTTAATGAAAAAATGCAGACAGCCGCGGCCGGTTTGCCTAAAGGAATTGACAGTCCCCAGCTTGCGCCGATTTCATCTATCATGGGCGAGATTATGCTCGTGGGTTTAAGTATTGATGAGAAGAATAACTCCGGTAACCTTACGGAAATGGATTTAAGAACAATTGCCGATTTTGAAATAAGAAGAAGACTGCTTTCCATTAACGGAGTTTCGCAAGTAATACCAATCGGCGGCGCGGTTAAACAGTATCAGATAATGATCTCGCCTGAAAAGCTGCATGCGTATAATTTATCGATTAACGAAATATTAAAAGCGGCTGAAGAATCAAATGAAAATTCTTCCGGCGGTTCTTATATGGATTCGGGAAGCGAATATTTAATCCGCGGAATCGGAAGAGTAAACACAATCGAAGATATAAAAAACAGTGTTGTCGCGACAAGGAACGGCGTTCCTATTTTTATGAAAGATGTTGCCGAAGTTAAAATCGGTCCGGCAATTAAAATAGGAGACGGTTCTTCAAACGCTAAACCTGCGGTTATTTTAACAGTGCAGAAACAGCCGCAGACTAACACTATTGAACTTACCGGTAAAATTGAATCTTCTTTGGCCGAAATCCAAAAGACCCTTCCGCCGGGTATTGTAATAAATACAAATATTTTCAAACAGTCCGATTTTATAAATATTTCAATCGGAAATGTTATAGATGCTTTGCGCGACGGAGCAATACTTGTAATCATAGTGATATTTTTCTTTTTATGGAATTTCAGAACCACCTTTATTTCGGTTCTTGCTATCCCGTTATCAATTGTTGTTACAATTATAATTTTCCAGTTATTCGATATTATGATAAACACTATGACACTCGGCGGAATTGCAATTGCGATCGGCGCTCTTGTTGACGACGCAATTATCGATGTTGAAAATGTATTCCGCAGAATGAAAGAAAACAGCCGCTTCCCAGAAAACGAGAGAAGAAACACACTGGCGGTAATTTATGAAGCGTCAAAAGAAATACGCGCGCCTATGGTAAACGCGACTTTAATTATTGTTGTTGTATTCCTGCCTTTATTCTTTTTAAGCGGTGTTGAAGGAAGACTATTGAGACCTATGGGATTCGCTTATATTACTTCAATATTTGCGTCTTTATTTGTCGCTCTTACGGTTACGCCGGTATTATCGTACTATTTATTATCAAATGCCGATTTTATGAAAAAGGAGGGGGATACATGGCTTGTCGCGAAATTGAAAGGTATTTATGAAAGGACATTAAGGTTTTCATTAAAACGTCCGGTAGCCATCATCTCTTCATCACTTATCGCGTTAATTATTACATTAACTGTAATTCCGTTTTTGGGAAGATCCTTCCTGCCGGAATTTAACGAAGGATCTTTAACCTTAAGTTTAGTTACGCTTCCGGGTACCTCTCTGAATGAAGCCAACAAAATGGGAAACCTTGCAGAGGAGATTATTCTTTCTCACCCGGAAGTAAAATCGACCGCCAGAAGAACGGGAAGAGCCGAACTTGATGAGCACGCGCAAGGCGTAAACGGCGCAGAATTGGATGTACGTTTTGAACTTAACGGTAAAAACAAGGAAGAGTTTATTAATGAATTAAGAAATTCTCTTGCTGTTTTACCCGGTACAAATGTTACGATAGGACAGCCTATAGGTCACAGAATAGACCACATGCTTTCCGGAACCCGCGCTAATATCGCAGTGAAAGTTTTCGGAACTAATTTGCAGCAGCTCCGTTCAATAGCGGCCTTAGTAAAAAATGAAATGTTAAATGTAGAAGGCGCGGCCGACGTTGCCGTTGATCAGGAAGTAGAAGTGCCGCAGACGAAAATTAAGTTTAACCGCACTGCTATGGCCCGTTACGGCGTTACCGTTGGCAGGCTTGCCGAAGATATTGATATTGCATTTAACGGTGAGACAGCTTCCGAAATTAGAGAAGGTCAAAATACTTTTGACCTTGTTGTTCGTTTTAATGAGAATAATAGGGGCAGTATTCATAAAATTCAAAATGCATTGTTTGATACTCCCTTAGGCGTTAAAGTGCCGCTATCACAATTGGCTGAAATTGTTAATGAGAAAGGCCCGAATAGAATTAGCCGCGAGAACGTTCAAAGAAAAATAGTTGTGCAGGCTAATGTTTCCGGCAGAGATTTGAGGAGCGTTGTCGATGAAATGCGGCACAATATTGAAACAAACATTAATCTTCCGCAAGGTTATTTTGTAGAGTTCGGAGGACAGTTTGAAAGCGAGCAGGAAGCCACCAGGATTATAACCTTGCTTAGTTTGGTTTCCGTAGGCGCAATTTTTCTAATACTGTACCTGCAATTCGGCAATTTTAAATATTCCCTGTTTATTCTTGTTAATTTACCTCTCGCATTAATCGGCGGCGTATGGTCTGTATATTTTACTGACGGAGTTATAAGCGTAGCCTCCCTTGTCGGGTTTATAACTTTGTTTGGTATTGCTACTCGAAACGGGATATTAATGATTTCGCATTATAAACACCTGCTCGAAGAAGGCAAAGAATTTACTCAGGCTGTAATCCAGGGATCAATAGAAAGATTAAATCCTATATTGATGACCGCTATAACAGCGGGACTTGCCTTAGTTCCTCTTGCGCTTGGCGGCGGGGAACCGGGCAAAGAAATTGAAGCGCCAATGGCTATTGTAATTCTAGGCGGTTTATTTACTTCAACAGTTTTAAATATGATAGTTGTTCCAAGTCTATTTCATAAATTTGGCAAAGGCAAAGAAATATGATTTATTACATAATTAAAGTCGCGCTTTCGGCTGCGTTAATTGTCGCAATTTCAGAAATATCTAAAAAGAGTTCATTAATGGGGGGCATTTTTGCCTCTGTTCCGCTTGTTTCGGTTTTTGCTATGATATGGCTTTATATTGATACTAAAAGTATTGAAAAGGTATCACAGTTTTCAACAAGTGTTTTTTGGCTTGTAATTCCTTCTCTTTCAATGTTTATTATTCTGCCCCTGCTGCTTAAAATGAAACTTAGTTTTTATTTTGCGCTCCCTATTTCAATTCTTATTATGATTGTTTTCTATTATTTGATGATTTATACACTTTCAAAGTTTGGAGTTAAATTATAACTGTTTCTCTTATTGCCTATATTGCCGCATTTAGCAGTGAAAAAACCCCGGAGGTTTGCACATTCTCCGGGGGTTTTATTACATTTTATTAATTGCATGGCTGTCCTTGTTTGTCCCGAGTTTTTTTTGTGAGCCGTAGCGTGACATTATGTGACTGTAATTACAAGGATGTCACGGTCGTACCGTGCCATTGTATGGCTGTTTTCCCTCAATTGCGGGTTCCCGAAATATCTTTGTGAGCCGTAGCGTGACATTATATGACCGTAATTACAAGGATGTCACGGTCGTACCGTGACATTGTTTGGCTGTTATTCCGCAATTGCGGGGTTCCCCAAATATTTTTTAGAGCCGTACATTGACATTAGATAACCGCCTAGGAATTAATTAAATCCTACAACTTCCGTCGTATCCGGACCCGCTATCCAATCGTCCAATTCTTCCCTGAAAAAATAGAGGTATTTACCGTTCGGTTTATGAAACGGAATTTTCTTCGCGCTTGTTAATCTATATAATGTGGACTGAGCAATGCTTAAATACTTTGCCGCTTCGGTTGAAT
Source organism: Bacteroidota bacterium (assembly GCA_018829205.1). Taxonomy (GTDB): domain Bacteria; phylum Bacteroidota; class Ignavibacteria; order Ignavibacteriales; family Melioribacteraceae; genus JAHJUE01. Next base: position 4,081 of record JAHJUE010000004.1, on the reverse strand, counting down.
TTAACGGTTTGGCTTCATCAATTTCTTCAAGTGATACAAGTGTCTCAAGCAGGTTTATTATTGCTTCTTCGGCGTCCCTTTTCATAACGCACCTCATTTTTGGTTTATAAATGATCCGGCGTTAATATAAATAAGAAAAAAGGGCAAATATATTATATTAGTTATATAATGTTTTTTTGAAGCACGTCTAAATGATTTGAAATATCCGCCAATATAATTCGCTTATTTTTAAAATTTTTTGTAATCAGCTTTTTTACAAAATCCGCCAGCTCACGACTGTTGGAATTTCTATTATTATAATTAATTTCTCTTTTTATGGAATTATATTTTGCCACAAATTTTGATTTATCTATAGGGGAATGAAAAAATAAACGCGCGATTTTTAATACTTCAGTCTTCCTGCTTATTATGCCGCTGTCCTTCATTGACTCAAATATTCTTACAATATCGCTTATCCCCGATTTTATAAATATCCTGTAAATTCCTAAATTGCCGGGATTTATATCTCCGTAACGATAAATTTTATCCGGGTTCAGCATATTTATGCCGTTTTCAATTATCTGCTTTAAATTGTTTAAATCATCGGAAGGAAAGGGGATTTGTGTTTCGGGGGGCTGACCGTAATATTCCTGCCCCGGCTCTTTTAAGTTTATTCCATTTATGCTTGCTTTAATAAACTGGTCAAATTCTAAGGTAAGCCGCCTTATGTAACTTGCTTTTTTATTATTATCCGGAATGCGGTTTAAGTGATTTAATATTTTTTCTATGTCAAAATTGTAATTGTTGTATTCTTCGTCTTTCATATTTAGCTCATAATTTTTTATTATATAAGCCATTTGAAATTAATATAAAAAATAATTGACATTTTGTCTATTGATTTTTAAATAAATTTTACGCTTATAAAGTTCGGTAAATGAGCTGGTTAACAAAAAATAAATACTTATTTGTATTATTTATTTTTAAGTTGATTTGTATTATTTTGTAAAAAGCAACTTTTAATAAAATCCGGAAGACTGATGGCGAAATCTCGAAAGGTAAACCAGCCCGTTAAAAAGAAACCGATTGAACAATACGAACATAAAGACAAACTTAGAACAAATAACCCGCCGGTTGGATTAGTTACTCCCGACACAGACTACGACGAAAAGAAAAAAACTTATAATTATGATCCGCACCTTGACCCGCAATTAGTTTGGGCTGGAAAAGCCGAACACACTTCGTTTGATGTTGATACCGTTTCTTTGCATGTGCATGAAAGAATAGACCCGCGAAGTATAATAGAAGCTGTAAGAAAAAAGAACGGCAGTAACTACGAACAGATGTCTTTGTTCAGCAGTTCCGATGAAAACCCGCCTTTAAGAGATGCCGTAGATTTTTACAAACATAAGCATAATTGGAGCAACCGTTTAATTGCCGGTGACAGTTTACTTGTTATGAATTCTTTAATTGAAAAAGAAGGTCTTGCCGGACAGGTGCAGATGATTTATATGGATCCGCCATACGGAATTAAATACGGCAGTAACTTTCAGCCGTTTGTAAACAAGCGCGATGTTAAAGACGGCAAAGACGAAGATCTTAATCAAGAACCCGAAATGATTAAAGCTTTCCGCGATACTTGGGAACTTGGAATACATTCTTATCTATCCTACTTGCGTGACAGGCTTTTACTTGCAAGGGAACTGCTGCATGAAAGCGGGAGTGTGTTTGTGCAGATAAGTGATGAGAATGTGCATCATGTGAGGGAAATATTAGATGAAGTGTTTGATAAGAAGAATTTTGTTACTGAAATAATTGTACAAAAAACAGGTGGGTTAGTTCAATCATTTCTACCTAGAACTTATGATATTTTAATTTGGTATTGCAAAGATATAAGTAAGGTGAAGTCCAGAAAATTGTATTTAAATAGAAGTGTTGATCCTAAAGATTACCAATATTTGGAATTGAAAACAGGAGAGAGAAGAAATTTAACTAAAGAAGAAAAAGATGGTATAGTTTCTATACCTAAGAATTCAAAATTATTTGTGACTACATCACTTGAATCTGCAAATCCTTATGCAGAATATACATTTAATAAAAAAGTATACTACCAAAGATGGAAAACATCGTGTCCAAATGGTTTAGATAATCTAAATACTAAAAAAAGATTAAGTGCAGAAGGAAAAACCCTAAGATATATTAGATATTATGATGATTTCCCCGTGAAAGAAATAACAAATGTTTGGGATGATACGATGGGACAGAGAGATATGGTATATGTAGTACAAACAACCGAAAAGATTTTGCAAAGATGTATATTAATGACTACCGATCCTGGCGATATAGTCTTCGATCCAACTTGCGGCAGCGGTACAACTGCAAACGTTGCAGAGCAATGGGGACGCAGATGGATAACTTGCGATACAAGCCGCGTTGCCATAACACTTGCAAAACAAAGATTAATGACGTCGTTATTTGATTATTACGAACTTGCATACCCCGAGCAGGGAATAGGCAGCGGATTCAGATATAAAACCGTTCCTCACATAACATTAAAATCAATTGCAAACAATGAACCGCCCGCAACTGAAACTTTGTACGATCAGCCATTTGTTGATAATACAAAAACTCGTGTCACAGGTCCGTTTACTGTTGAGGCTGTTCCTTCTCAAGCTGTAAAATCAATTGATGTTATTATTGAACCAACTACAGAAGGCCAGCAATTATCAAATGATAATTCTATAGCACGCTCCGGTGAAACACTTAGACAAGCGGAATGGAGAGATGAACTTCTCAAAACCGGTATACGCGGCAAAGCGGGGCAGTATATAACATTCAGCCGCATAGAACCTTTGCCCGGAACACGCTGGCTTCATGCCGACGGCGAAACACTTGCAAATGATAAAGGAGCTGACAAAATAAAAGAACCTGATGGCGAATACGTTTCTCAGAGCCCGCAGAGAGTTGTAATATCATTCGGACCGGAACATTCACCCCTTGAACAAAGGCAGGTTGCGCTCGCAATTGAAGAAGCGCAGACCCTTGTGCCTAAGCCCAAACTCGTAATATTCACTGCATTCCAATTTGATCCCGAAGCTGCAAAAGATATTGATGAATTAAATTGGCCCGGTGTAACAATATTAAAAGCACAGATGAACACGGATTTATTAACCGATGATTTAAAGAAAAAACGTTCCTCGAATGAAAGCTACTGGTTAATCGGTCAGCCTGATATAAGCGTCAAAAAAGATAAAGTGAAGAAAGGCGAAACGCAGACATATTCTGTTGAAGTTCACGGCTTCGATTACTTCAATACAAAAACAGGCAACTTAGAATCCGGCGGAAAGAAAAACATTGCAATGTGGATGCTTGATACTGATTACGACGGTAGAAGTTTATTCCCTCGACAGGTATTCTTCCCGATGGCCGGAGAAAAAGACGGCTGGGCACGACTTGCAAAAAACCTAAAAGCGGAAATTGATGAAGAATTAATTGAAGCTTATAAAGGCACCGTATCACTTCCCTTTATTGCAGGCAGTTATACTAGAATAGCAGTAAAGATAGTGGATGATAGGGGGATTGAATCTTTGAGGGTTGTGGAGTTGTAAAGTTTCCAAGACTTTCACAGTGTGACTCCCTAAAATGGCTAGGGTCATGATTTGACCCCTGAGAAATTCTGAGATAAATTAGAACAAAATATAAACACAACTAAAGAACAAACAGATTTACTTTTGCAGATAGTTTTGAGAGAGAGGTTGAGAATAATTGACGGTTACACCTGATATTGGGATTTTCTTTATAAATATAAGTTATACACCAAAAAATGGAGTAATATGAAAACTAAAATTAATTTTATACTTATTTCGCTTGTCTTGTCTTTTGGTTGCATGGAACAAAAAGTGGATTATTTAAAAGAGGGTGAAATACTTTTTGTTAATAATCAAAATGATAAAGAAAAAATCAAAAAATCTATAGAGTATTTCAAACAAGAATTACTTGAAAATCCGGATTCAAAACAAGCTGCAAAATATTTGGCAATAGCATATTCACAATTATCAATGCCAGATAGTGCTCAAATTATTCTTTCTCAACTAATAAAATCACA